>NZ_VATA01000049.1 GCF_005870025.1 Poseidonocella sp. HB161398 | reverse complement strand
AATTCGGGATCGTCGAACTGCGCCCAGTTGTAATGCAGGATGCGACGCGGTGCGCTCATGGTTTCCAGTCCTCGAAATCCGCCCGGGTGCGCGCGAAGTACCAGGCCAGCGCCCGGTTCGCGAGCCCCATGCCGCTGCGCGACAGGCTTCCCTGGACCCAGTGGTCGTTCATCATCAGATAGTCGATCTTCGCCCGGAAGTTGTTGGGATAGAAATGCGGCGCGATCTCCTGCGCCTTCACCGTCTCCATGCCGCGCTCATGCGCGAGGCTGTTGACCGCGGCCACTTCGGACCGCTTCGGGAAGGCCACCAGATCGACCAGCCGGTCCTGCACCAGGCGGCGCAGCTCCTCGACCGTGCCCTCCTTGCGCATCAGGTCGGCGGCGAATTGCGCGCAGCGGCCCACCAGCGCGTGGCGCAGCCCCTCGATCCGCGCCTTCTCGGCCATCGAGAAGGCCGGGTCGCGGAATTCGGCGCGGATGCGCCCGCCCTCGCGGACGAAGCCGTCGAGCTTGCCCAGCGTCGGGTCGAGGAAGAACGGCTCCAGCCAGGCATAGTTCAGGCAGGTCAGCGCCAGGTCGGTGCGGCGGTGGTCGAGGATGCGCCCCGGCCCCATGGTGATCGCCGGATGCATCCGCTGGACATTGCCCACGTAGAAGCGGTTGGTGGCGAAGAACTCGAAGCCGATCTCGGCGGGCACCGGGTCTCCCAGCCGCTCGCGCTTCTCCAGCGCGGGCGAGATCTGCTTCCCCCAGGTGCCGGAATAGCCGATATCGACCAGAAGCGGGTTGCGCGCCTCGAACAGCCCCTCCTGCTCGAGATAGTCCATCGTCAGCGCGGTCTTGCGATGCGCGGCCGACTGCACCAGGCGGCGGAAGTCGTCATAGTCCCAGTAGAGATCGCGGAACCCGTCGATCCCCATCCCGTCGCCCAGCCAGTCGATATGGCTGCGCGTCGCCTCGGGCAGCGCGTGGAACTCCTCGTCGGTGATGCCGAAGATGCGGCGGAACCTGGCGAAGCTGAACGTCACCTCCGAGAGATACTCGGTGGTGATGTAGAGATAGTCGGAATCCTCGGGCGAGAAGCCCAGGAGCGCCCCGGTCGCGCGGCTGGTGGCCAGCGTGCAGAACTTCGCCTCGAGCGGATAGAGCTCGGGCGCGGCGGCGACCATCGCCTCGGCGATCTCGCGGAAGATCGTGCCGTCGCGGGTCAGGAAGAAGACATGCGAGCTGCGCTTCCTGAGCGCGCGCTGCAGCACGTCATGCACGAAGAGCGCGGCGGCCGGCGCGATGACCTGCCCCACCACCGCGTCGAGCGAGGCCAGCGGCTTGCGCGCCGCCAGGTCGAAATCGCGGCGCAGCTCGTCCTTGCGCACCGTGCCCGGGCGCGGCAGGCCGTGCATGCCCTGGGCCAGGCGGACGACATTCTCCTGGTCGTGGTTGTAGTAGTGCACCGAGCGGAAGCCGCGCTCGCGCGGGCGGATGCAGTCGTTGATCCAGTTGTCGCCGACATGCAGCACCCGCTTGCGCGGCACGCCGCAGCGCTTGGCCACCACTTCGAAGAGCTCGCCGGAATTCTTGGTGATGCCGTATTCCGAGGAGACGACCAGATCGTCGACATGCTCCGCGAGCCCGCTGGCCTCCAGCACCCGGGCCAGGGAGGCGGCCGGCAGGTACATGTCCGAGACCACGATCACCTTGCGGCCGAGCAGCTTGAGGTTGCGCAGCACGGCCGCGGCCTCGCGGTTCGGCACCAGGTTGCGCAGCTCGATGCCGGTCTCCAGCTCGACGAGCCGCGCGGCGATGCGCGCCCGCTCTTCCGGATCGTCGAGGAAGGGCACCAGCGCCCGCTCGAAGATCGCCGAAAGCGCCGGCTCGTCGCCGTCGCCGCGGGCCTGCATCTGCCGCTTGAGCTGGAAGGAGCCGTAGCCGCGGGCGGCCACCAGCGCGCGGAACACCTCGTCGCGCGGCGCGTCGACCAGCGAAGCGCCGAGCTGCGCCGTCTTGGCGAAGACCTGCTCCATGCACAGGTGCTCGCGGAAGAACAGCGTATCGAAGAAATCGAAGCTGACGACGTCGATATCGGCGTAGCCTTCGAGCTCATGCAGGGAGAAGATGTTGTTGTCGTCCCGGCCCAGGGAGCCCGGCAGCGCGGAGACAACGCTCTCTGCCCGCCGGTCGAACAATCTTTTCTCGACCCAGCGGATCAGTCGGGATGCACTCATTCTTCTTTCGTCACGCAATCAGATAATGAAGGCGAAGCAGCCTTCGCGACGGCCATCAAACATGGTTCGACTGAGGGGTTCAACGCGATGTCGGCGCCCCGGCCCGCGACATGGGGACCTTCGCGCAGTTCTACGCCGAGCCCCGGATTCCTGCCCGAAAATCGGGCAGTTGATGTTTCCGCCCCCGGCCGGACGGCAAATCCTGCAGGCGCCTGATGGTTTTTCTTGATGCAGGGCGGCTCTCCGGGGATATTTCTCTTCGCGGCAACGGCGTCGCGAATCCCCCCCCGAATGACCGGGCTCCATGGCAAAGCTGCCTGACATGCTGCGAAACCGCAGCAGTCGGCGGCTTTTTTCGTTTTTCAAGGATGCGACATGAAGAACTTCCCGATGTTCCTGCGCATGGACGGACGCCGCGTCGTGATCTGCGGCACCGGTGCAGAGGCGGCGCGCAAGGCGCGGCTGGTGATGAAGACCGAGGCCGAACTGGTGATCCTCGGCCGCGATCCCGATCCCGAGCTGGCCGCGGCAATCGCCGCAGGCCGGGCGCTGCACCATCCCGAGCTGCGCGCCGACACGTTCGACGGCGCCGTCCTGGCCTTTCTCGCCACCGGCTGCGAGGCCGAGGATGCGCGGCTGAAGGCCGAGGCGCGCCGTGCCGGAGCCGTGGTCAACGTGATCGACCGCCCCGACATGTGCGACGCCTTCACCCCCTCGATCGTCGACCGCGACCCGGTGGTGGTGGCGATCGGCACCGAGGGCACCGCGCCGGTGCTGGGCCGGGCGATCCGCTCGGAGGTGGAGCGCATGCTCTCGCCGCGGCTCGGGGGCTTTGCCGCGCTGGCCGGGCGGCTGCGCGGCGCCGTCGCCGCCCGCATCCCGCAGGAGGAGCGCCGCGGCTTCTGGCAATGGGCCTTCTGGGGCGCGCCCTTCCAGGCGCATGAAGCCGGGCGCGAAAGCGCCGCCGCCGACATGCTGAAGGCCGCGCTGGAAACCGGCGAGCGCCCCGAGGCCAAGGGCCATATCTCGCTGGTCGGCGCCGGTCCGGGCGCGCGCGACCTGCTGACGCTGCGCGCGATGCGCCGCCTCGAAGAGGCCGATGTCATCTTCTACGACCGCCTGGTCGAGCCCGAGGTGCTGGAGCTGGCCCGCCGCGACGCCGAACGCGTCTATGTCGGCAAGGAGGTCGGCCGCCACGCCTGGCCGCAGGAGATGATCGACCGCGTGATCGTCGCCGAGGCGCGCAAGGGCCGCCGCGTCGTGCGGCTGAAATCCGGCGATCCCTCGATCTTCGGCCGCGCCCGCGAGGAGATCGAGGCCGCCCGCGCCGCCGGGATCGAGGTGGAGATCGTGCCGGGCATCACCGCCGCCTCCGCCGCGGCCGCGGCGCTCCTGCAGCCGCTGACCGAGCGCGGCGAGACCGACAGCTTCGTCGTGACCACCGGCGTCTGCCGCCCCGGCGATGCCGCGCCGGAACGCACGCAGCTCGCCCGTCCCGGCACGTCGATGGCGGTCTACATGGGCGTCGAGAAGGCCGGGCGCATCCAGGCCGAGCTGATCGCCGCGGGCGCCCCGGCGGACTGCCCGGTCGACATCGTCTCGGCTGCCAGCACCCTGCGCGAGCGCCATGCCGCCGCCACGCTCGGCACGCTGGAGGAGACCATCCGCCGCGAGGCGATCGCCAGCCCCGCGATCCTCTTCCTGCGCCACCCCAAGAGCCTCGCCGCCGGCCGCGCCGGCGCCTGTGCCGCCTGACCTGCCCCGCCGCGGAGATCTGCCATGCGCCTGACCAAGTTCACCGACTACGCCGTCCGGATCTGCCTGTTCCTCGGCATGCACCAGGACCGGACCGTGCCGATCCCGGAAATGGCCGAGGCCTACGGGCTGTCGCGAAACAACCTGATGAAGGTGGCGCAGCGCCTGGCGGAGGGCGGCTTCCTGCGGACCGAACGGGGCCGCGCCGGCGGCGTCCGCCTGGCCCTGCCCGCCTCGGAGATCCGGCTGGGCCAGGTGGTGCGGCACATGGAGGGAGAGGGCAGCCTGGTCGATTGCGGCGGCTGCCCGCCCGATAGCGGCTGCGGCCTCGCCCGCACCTTCACCGAGGCGCGCCAGGCCTTCTACCGCACGCTGGACGAGGTCAGCCTCGCCGAAGCGGCCGCGGCGCATGCGGGCGCGCCCGCCCCGAAGCGCGCCGCCTGCGCCTGACGATTCGCCGTCCGCCCGCAAACGGCCGGCCCAGCCCCGGAGCGCCCCGCGCCCGGGGCTTTTTCATGCCCGCGCCCAGGCCTGCCGCCGGATCCGGCGTTCCAAAACTGGTCACAAAATCGCCAAATCATGCAAATCGCGCCCAGCCCAAGTGCAGTTCTCCGCGGCGCGGAAAAATCATGCCAATCAAGGCATGTTTTCGCCATTTTCTCTGGAATCACCTGGCACGGATTGGTAACAGGAAGGTGACGGAGGGACGCCCTCCGCACTGGCCGCAAGGGCGCGGCCTTCTCCGAACAGACTGCCTTCACCGGCAATTTGCAGCAACGGCGCTGCGGACTCACGACTACCGGATTTCTCCGGACAGTTTCTGGGAACGCGCGCGCATGGCCGCTGCCTGTCTCGCTTTCCCGTCAGAGTTAACGCAGGACGCCGATGCGTCTCGCCAGCTGAACACGGAAGCGAGCAACAATGACCAAGCAATCCCTCGTTATCGTCGGGAACGGCATGGCCCCGGGCCGCATGCTGGAGACCCTGTTCCGGATCGCGCCGGACGCCTATGACGTCACCATCTTCAACGCCGAGCCGCGCGTGAACTACGACCGCATCATGCTGTCGCCGGTGCTCTCGGGCGAGAAGAGCTACGAAGACATCATCATCCATGGCGATGACTGGTACGCGCAGCACGGCGTCACCCTGCATCGCGGCCAGAAGGTCGCGCAGATCGACCGCGAGGCGAAGACCGTGACGTCGGAAGGCGGCATCACCGTCGGCTATGACAAGCTGGTGGTCGCCACCGGCTCCACCCCGTTCATCATCCCCGTCCCCGGCCACCAGCTCCCGGGCGTGCTGGCCTATCGCGATCTCGACGATGTCGAGGGCATGCTGGCCGCCTCCGCCAAGGGCGGCCGCGCCATCGTCATCGGCGGCGGCCTCCTCGGCCTCGAAGCCGCCGCGGGCCTGAAGGCGCGCGGAATGGAGGTCACCGTCATCCACCTGATGCCGACCCTGATGGAGCGCCAGCTGGATCCGGCGGCGGGCTACCTGCTTCAGAAGGAGCTGGAATCCCGCGGCATCGAAGTCCGCTGCGGCGCCAGCACCAAGGCGATCCTGGGCACCGACAAGGTCGAGGGGCTGGAGCTGGAAGACGGCACCGTGATCGACGCCTCGCTGGTTGTCATGGCCGTCGGCATCCGCCCGAACGTGCAGCTGGCGAAGGACGCGGGGCTGGAGGTCGGCCGCGGCATCGTCTGCACGCCCGACATGCGCAGCAGCGATCCGGACATCTTCTCGGTCGGCGAATGCGTCGAAGTGGAGGGCCGGGTCTACGGGCTCGTCGCCCCGCTCTACACCATGGCCAATGTCGCCGCCGAGCACCTGGCCGCCGCCAATGACTGCGCCGCCGCCTTCGCCCATGCCGAGACCCCGACCAAGCTGAAGGTCACCGGCATCAACCTCTATTCGGTCGGCGATTTCTCCGAGGGCGCGGACCGCGAGGATGTCGTCCTGCGCAACGCCGCCAACGGCACCTACAAGCGCGTGATCCTGAAGGAGAACCGCGTCATCGGCGCCGTGCTCTACGGCGATGTCGCCGACGGCATGTGGTACAACGAACTGCTGAAATCCGGCGACTGCGTCGAGGCGATCCGCGACACGCTGATCTTCGGCCAGGCCTATCAGGGCGGCGGCGCGGCGGCAGATCCGCTGGCGGCGGTCGCCAACCTGTCCGACGACGCCGAGATCTGCGGCTGCAACGGCATCTGCAAGGGCACCATCGTCAACGCGATCACCGAGAAGGGCCTGACCAGCCTCGGCGAGGTGCGCGCCCATACCAAGGCCTCGGCCTCCTGCGGCACCTGCACGGGGCTGGTGGAATCGGTCATCGCGCTGACCCTCGGCGACGGCTTCGAGAAAAAGGCCGAGGGCATGTGCGGCTGCACGGAGCTCGGCCATGGCGAGGTCCGCCGCCTGATCAGGGCGAAGGCGCTGAAATCGATCCCCGCCGTCATGCAGGAGCTGGAGTGGAAGACGCCCGAGGGCTGCGCCAAGTGCCGCCCCGCGCTGAACTACTACCTCGTTGCCGACTGGCCGGGCGAGTACCGCGACGACCAGCAGAGCCGCTTCATCAACGAGCGGGTGCACGCGAACATCCAGAAGGACGGCACCTATTCGGTCGTGCCGCGGATGTTCGGCGGCATGACCACCGCGTCCGAGCTGCGCGCCATCGCCGATATCGTCGACCGTTACGAGATCCCCTCGGTGAAGGTCACCGGCGGCCAGCGCATCGACCTCTTGGGCGTGAAGAAAGAGGACCTGATCCCGGTCTGGAAGGACCTGAACGACGCCGGCATGATCTCGGGCGCCGCCTATGCCAAGGGGCTGCGCACGGTGAAGACCTGCGTCGGCAAGGAGTGGTGCCGCTTCGGCACGCAGGACTCCACGGGCTTGGGCATCAAGCTGGAGCAGTATCTCTGGGGCGCCTGGTCGCCCGCGAAGCTGAAGCTTGCCGTCACCGGCTGCCCGAGGAACTGCGCCGAGGCGACCTGCAAGGATATCGGCGTGATCTGCGTCGATAGCGGCTACCAGATCGTCTATGGCGGCGCGGCCGGCCTGCATATCCAGGGCACGACCGAACTGGGATCGGTGAAGACCGAGGAAGAGGTGATCGAGGTGGTGGGCGCGCTGACCCAGTACTACCGCGAGACCGGCTACTACCTGGAGCGGATCTACAAATGGGCCGACCGCATCGGCTACGACCATATCCGCGAGACGGTCTTCGACGACCTCGAGGCCCGCAAGGCCTATGCCGAGCGCTTCGCCTTCTCGCAGCAATTCGCGCAGATCGACCCCTGGGCCGAGCGCGTCGCGGGCGCAGAGGCCCATGAATTCACCCCGATGGCAGATCTCAAGCTGGAGGCAGCCGAATGAAGGACCTTGGAACCGCGTTCGACTGGCGCCTGATCGGCACGATCGACGACATCCCGCGCCAGGGCGCGCGCTGCGTGAAGAACGGCGAGATGACCATCGCCGTGTTCCGCACCGGGGATGACCGCATCTTCGCAATCGAAGACCGCTGCCCGCACAAGAACGGGCCGCTTTCCCAGGGGATCGTGCATGACGGCTGCGTCACCTGCCCGCTCCACAACTGGGTGATCTCGCTTGAAACCGGCGCCGCCCAGGGCGCCGACGAGGGCGCCACGCAAACCTTCCCCATCCGTCTCGACGGGCGGGACATCTACCTTTCCCTTGCCAACGGCGCCTGACCCCAGGCCCCTATTTCAACGAAGGACTACGCATATGTCGTATATCGCTCCGAAGGAATTCGCGGCCAAGATGGTCGATGCCGGCGAATCCAAGATCTTCATGTCCACCAAGGACACCCTGATCCGCGCCTACATGGCCGGCGCCATCCTGGCGCTCGCCGCCGCCTTCGCGGTGACCATCGCGGTCAATACCGGCAACTTCCTGGTTGCCTCGCTGCTCTTCCCGGTCGGCTTCTGCATGCTCTACCTGCTGGGCTTCGACCTCCTGACCGGCGTCTTCACCCTGGCGCCGCTCGCGGTCATCGCCAAGCGCCCGGGCTGCACCTGGGGCGGCGTCCTGCGCAACTGGGGCCTCGTCGCCCTGGGCAATTTCGGCGGCGCGATGACCGTCGCGCTCTTCATGGCGATCATCTTCACCATGGGCTTCTCGACCGAACCCAATGCCGTCGGCCAGAAGATCGGCAAGATCGGCGAAGCGCGCACCCTGGGCTATGCCGCGGCCGGCTCCGCGGGCCTGCTGACCGTCTTCATCCGCGCCGTGATGTGCAACTGGATGGTCTCCACCGGCGTCGTCGCGGCGATGATGTCGAACTCGGTCTCGGGCAAGATCATGGCGATGTGGATGCCGATCCTCGTCTTCTTCTACCTGGGCTTCGAGCACTCCATCGTGAACATGTTCCTGTTCCCCTCGGGCATCATGCTGGGCGGCCAGTTCACCTGGGGAGACTACCTGATGTACAACGAGATCCCCGTTGTCCTCGGCAACCTGGTGGGCGGACTGACCTTTGTCGGCGGCATGATCTACGCCACCCACTTCAAGGAAAGCCCCAAGCGGAACGCCGCTGCGCAGGCCAATGCCGACTACCAGGTCGCGGCCGAATAATCGAGCAGAGCGCAGGGTCCCGCCTCCGGCGGGGCCCGCATCCGTTTCCGGAGACCCCGAATGCTGCAGGACATCCGCCACAGCTCGCCCCTGGCCGTTACCATCGGACAATGCTCGGCAGCGGGGCCGAAGCCGGAGAACCAGGATTTCCACGGCGCCCTCGTCCCCGGCGGGACCGTCCTGGCGCTGAAGGGCATCGCCGTCGCCATTGCCGACGGGATCGGCAGCAGCCGCCATGGCCGCGAAGCCGCCGAGACCGCAGTCGGCGCGATGATGACCGACTATTTCGCCACGCCCGATGCCTGGACCGCCGAGCATTCCGCGCGGAAGGTGATCGCGGCGACCAATTCCTGGCTGTGGAGCCGCAACCGCGGCCTGGCCGATATCGACCACGGCCATGTCGCCACGCTCTCGGCGCTGATCCTGAAGGGGCGCGAGGCGCATGTGCTGCATGTCGGCGACTGCCGCATCGCCCGGGTCGCCGGGCTGAGCCTGGAGCCGCTGACCCGCGACCACCATGCCCCGGAGGCCGAGACCCGGCAGCTGTCCCGCGCGCTCGGCGCCGCGGAGACGGTGGAGATCGACCACTGCCGCCTGGCCATCGCCCCGGGCGACATCTTCGTGCTGACCTCCGACGGCGTGCACGAGGCGCTGAAGCCGCGCGAGATCGCCCGGCTGGCCGCCTTCCTCGACCCCCAGCCCGCCGCCGAGCAGATCCTGCGCGCCGCGCTGGCCGCCGGGGGCACCGACAATGCCACCGTGCAGGTGGTGCGCATCGACCGCCTGCCCGAGGCCCCCGCCGCGCTTGTGCCCGAGTTGGCCGACCTGCCGGTGCCCGCGCTGCCCGCCCCGGGCACGAAGCTGGACGGCTACCGCATCATCCGCCAGATCCATGCCAGCGCGCGCAGCCATGTCTTCCTGGCCGAGGCGCCGGACGGGACGCGGGTCGCGCTGAAGATCCCCTCGCGCGAGCTGGCCGCCGACCCGGTGCTGCTCGGCCGCTTCGTGATGGAGGAATGGATCGCCCGCCGGGTCTCCTCGCCGCATGTGGTCCGCGCCGCCCCCGTGCCGGGGCTTCGCAGCGCCCTCTATGTCGTCACCGAGCTGGTCGAGGGCACCACGCTGCGCCAGTGGATGACCGACAATCCCCGCCCCGGCCTGGCCGAGGCCAGAGGCATCGCCGGGCAGATCGCCCTGGGGCTGCGCGCGCTGCACCGCCGCCAGATGATCCACCAGGATCTGCGCCCCGAGAATGTCATGATCGACCCGGACGGCACCGCGAAGATCATCGACCTGGGCTCCGTCACCGTCGCGGGCGTCGAGGAGGCGGCGCCGGGGCTTCTGGGCGAGATGCCCGGCACCTTCCAGTACACCGCGCCCGAATACCTTTCCGGCGACGCGGTCAGCTGGCGCTCCGACCAGTTCGCGCTGGCGGTGATCCTCTACGAGATGCTGACCGGCCGGCTGCCCTATGGCGCCCAGGTGGCGCGGGTGCGCTCGCGCACCGACCAGCGGCGGCTGGCCTACCGCCCGGCGCGCGACGACGAAAGCAGCGTGCCCGACTGGATGGACGCGGCGCTGGCGCGCGCCTGCCATCCCGACCCGCTGCGCCGCTACGATGCGCTCGGCGAATTCACCGCCGACCTGGCGCGCCCGGCACCGGGCTGGCGCGCGAAGCACGCCAAGCCGCTGATCGAGCGCAACCCGGTCCGTTTCTGGCAGGCCGTCTCGGCGATGCTCGCCCTGGCCTGCCTTGTCCTTGCCGTCACCCGTGGCGGCTGATCCCGAAGGAGGAAGACCATGAAAGACCTGGCAACCAACGGCCTCTTCACCAAGGAAGATGCCACCGCCGCCATCCTCGTGGCCAAGAAGAAGGCCGGGCTGAAATGGGAGGAGATCGCCGAGAAGATCGGCATGAACCCGGTCTGGACCCATTCCGCCTGCATGGGGATGAACGCCTTCCCGCCGGAGAAGGCCGAGGCGATCGCCGCGCTCCTGGAGCTGCCCGAGGGCGCGGCGGAGGCGCTGACCGAGAGCCCGACCAAGATCTGGCAGCAGACGGTGCCGACCGATCCCTGCATCTACCGCTTCTACGAGATCGTCGGCGTCTACGGGCCCACGCTCAAGGCGCTGATCCACGAGGAATTCGGCGACGGCATCATGTCGGCGATCGATTTCGACATGTCGGTCACCCGCGTGCCGCATCCCAAGGGCGACCGCGTCAAGGTGGAGATGTCGGGCAAGTACCTCGCCTACAACGCCTGGTGATCACCGCGCGCCATGCGCGAGCCGCGCCGCCTCGGGCAGGCGGCGCAGGCGCAGCATCGCCCAGGCCCCGGTGACGGGGCCGGGCAGCAGGATCAGGAAGGCCCATTGCCAGCCGCCGAGCGCTTCGGCCATCAGCGGCACGATCCAGATCGCGAAGATCGTCAGGCCGAAGCCGATCCCCATCTGCAGCGTCAGCGCCGTGCCCACCAGCCGCGCATCGGCCAGCTCGGTCACCGCGGCCGAGAACTGCGCGCTGTCGCCGATCACGCTCATCCCCCAGATCACCGCGATGGCCAGCAACAGCCAGCCCGGCCCGTCGAAGGCGAAGCCGATCAGCACCGCGCAGGTCCCCGAGACGATCATCATCCCCGCCGTCGTCAGGCAGCGGCCGATCCGGTCCGAGAGCCAGCCGCCGATCAGGCAGCCGGCCACGCCCGAGGCGACGACGATGAAGGCCAGAAGCGAGGGCGTCCCCGCCGGGAACGGGCTCAGCCCGGTCTCTGCCGCCGCGGTGCCGAAGGCGAGGATCCAGGCCCACATCGCGTAGAGCTCCCACATATGGCCGAAATAGCCCAGATTGGCGAGGAAGACCGGCCGGTCGCGCAGCACGCGCAGCGCCTGGTGCGGATCGAAGCTGGCGCGGCCGAAGGCATGGGGGCCCTCGTGGACGAGCAGCGCGAAGATCGCGGCGCTGCCCAGCGTCAGGGCCGAGGTGGCGATCACCACCGCCTGCCAGGCGATGCCGTCGGTCAGGCTGCGGATCAGGTGCGGCATCGACGAGCCGAAGGTCAGCGCGCCGATCAGCATGCCGAGCGCCAGCCCCCGCCCGGTGCGGAACCAGGTCGCCATCAGCTTGACCGCGGGGGGGTAGACCCCGGCCAGCGCCACGCCGGTCGCCGCCCGCGCCAGGATCGCCAGCGTCGGCGTCGGCGCCACCAGGAGCGACAGGTTGGCCGCCGCCGCCAGCAGCGCGGCGATGGTCATCAGCCGCTGCATCCGCATGATGTCCGGCAGGTTCACCAGCGAGGAGGCGAGCGCCCCGGCGACGAAACCGCCCTGCACCGCATTGGTCAGCCAGGCCGCCTCGCCCGGGCCGAGCGCCCAGGCGGCGACGAGTTCGGGCAGGATCGCGGTGGCCGAGAACCATGTGGTCATCACCCCCACGACGCCCGTGCAGATCAGCGCCAGCATGCGCCAGCGCCCGGCCTCGCCTGCCGCCGCTGCGGCGGTCCCCTGATCGGTCATGCTGCCCTCCTCCGGTCCGGTCCCCTGCCGGCCTCCCGCTCGCGGCCATGGTCGCGGGCGGAGGCGGCAGGGGCAAGCCCGACCATCCTCCCGGTCGGTCACGGCTGCGTCGGCCCGGGCGGGCATTCTGAAACATCCCGCGCCGCGGGGCGCGCCCTGCCCCGCCGCGGCCGGGCTGCAGCGCATCCCGCAGGCCGGCCGGATCCGGCGGGCGCAAACGAAGAAAGGGCCGCCTCAATAGGCGACCCTTCCGAGAGTTTGGAGGCAGGCCGGTTAAGACCTGACGGTCAACTGCGGTCCGCGACCTTTCGGGGATTGCCCCTAGGTGCGGCCCTCCGCAGCTGTTCCGACCTCATTCTCCAGGTTCTCTCTCGACACTGGATCACCTCCTTTCATTTGTTTCATCCTGAGATCAGGCTGCCATGGAAGGAGTTAATCACAAATTAAAAAGCGCGTTCTGGGGGTCACTCAGGCGTGATCTGCATAACGAGCAGTCAAAGCGCGGAACGGAATCAGCGCGACGAGTGCCAGCGAAAGTTTCACCATCCAGTCCGCTGCGGCAAGGGAAATCCACAACGGGACCTCCGGACCGGCGCCGAGCAGGGGAATCACCTCGTTCGCCCAGGCGGTGTCATTGCCCGGCTCGAGGAAGGACAGGCCCGAGGAGAAGGCGACCGAGAAGAAGATCGCGGTGTCGAGCGAGGAGCCGATCAGCGTCGAGGCCAGCGGCGCGCGCCACCAGGCGCCTGCGCGCATCCGGTCGAAGACGGCGACATCCATCAGCTGCGCGGCCAGGAAGGCCAGCCCCGACCCCAGCGCCACGCGGAAGGTGACGAGCGGGCCGAATTCGCCGACGATCTGGCTGCCCACCAGCGAGCAGAGGATCCCGACCGCGAAACCCGCCCAGACGATGCGGCGCGCGTCGCGCGGCCCGTGGAGGCGGTTGGTCAGGTCGGTGACCAGGAAGGCGAAGGGATAGGTGAAGGCGCCCCAGGTCAGCCATTGGCCGAAGAGGTGCTGCACCAGGATGTTCGAGGCGACGACGATGGCCGCCATGGCAAGGATGCCGGGCAGAAGGCGTGACATGATCTGTGATCCGTTTTGGCAAGGTCGCGGAGACTTGTTCCCGGACCGCGCCCGGGACAGGCTCCGCTAGCCGCTCCGGCCCGGTTTTGCAAGGGCCGAAGTGCCAGAATGTCGCAGACCGGGCCCCGATCAGGCCAGCAGCGCCTCGATATCGGCGGGGCCGACCGGGCGGATGCCCGAGGGGTTCAGCGCCTTGATCGAGTAGTAGCCGCGGGTGATGTGGTCCATGTTGACCGTCTCGCGCACGCCCGGAAGCGCCAGCACGCGGGCGGTATAGGCCTTCAGCCGCGGATAGTCGGCGATGCGGCGGCGGTTGGTCTTGAAGAGCCCGTGATAGGCCGCGTCGAAGCGGATCAGCGTCACGAAAAGCCGGATATCGGCCTCGGTGAAGCGCGCGCCGAATAGCCAGTCGCCCTCCCCCAGCCGCTCTTCCAGCGTGTCGAGCGTCTCGAAGACGCCGGCCACCGCCTCGTCATAGGCCTCCTGCGAGGAGGCGAAGCCGGCCTTGTAGACGCCGTTGTTCAGCGTGTCGTAGACCTGCGCGTTCAGCGCGTCGATCTCCGGCCCCAGATCCTCCGGATAGAGCCGCACCGAGGAGGGCACGATCCCCTCGAAGGCCGTGTCGAACATCCGGACGATATCGGCGCTCTCGTTGCTGACCATCGTGTCCGTCCTGGTGTCCCACAGCACCGGCACCGTCGCCCGCCCGGTATAGTGCGGATCGGCGCGGGTATAGAGCTGGTGCAGGTGATGCGCCCCGAAAAGCGGGTCCTCGTCCGCGCCGTCATAGCCGCCGAAGGCCCAGCCCTCGTCCCCGAGCGTCGGATTGACCACCGTCACCGGGATCAGGCTGTCGAGCCCCTTGAGCTTGCGGGCGATCAGCGTGCGCGAGGCCCAGGGGCAGATCAGCGCGACATAGAGCCGGTAGCGCCCGGCCTCCGCCTTGAAGCCGCCCGTCCCGGACGGCCCGGCCGAGCCGTCCGGGGTGATCCAGTTGCGGAAGGACGACACCTGCCGCACGAAGCGGCCCTTGCCGTCGGCCTTCTGCACCGGGTGCCAGTCCTTGGTCCATTTTCCGTCGACGAGCATCGTTCAGGCCTCCTTCGGGGTGATGTCGAATTCCGTGCCCCACGGATCGCGGAGCGTGGCTGCGGCGCGGCCGGTGCCGTCGAGGATCTCGACCGCGGCCAGGCCGGTGGCGGGGAACTGGCGCACCGGCGCGTTGCGGCTGTTCCAGATATTCCCGGCCAGATGATGATGGTACCCGCCCGAGCCGAAGAACAGCGCGCCGGGATACTTGCTGGTCACGTCGAAGCCGAGTTCGCCGGAGATGAACTCCTGCGCCTGCGGCAGCGCGCCGGCCTGCAGGTGGACATGGCCGACCACCGTGCCCTCGGGCGCGCCCGCCCAGGGGGCGATGGCGGCGGCGGAAAGGCTCTCCAGGTCGAGCGGATCGGTGCTCATCCGCACCAGCCCGCCCTTCACCTCCCACGCGGCGCGCGGGCGGTCGACATAGATCTCGATGCCGTTGCCCTCGGGGTCGGCCAGATAGAGCGCCTCGCTGACCAGGTGGTCCGAGACGCCGTGCAGCCCGATGCGGTTCTCCGCGGCAAAGCGCAGCCAGGCGCCGAGATCGGCGCGCTCGGGCAGCAGGAAGGCGGTGTGGAAGAGCCCGGCCTCGCGGCGCGAGGATTTGCGGGCCGCCCTGTCGCGGCGCAGCTCGACCAGCGTGCGGCCGCCCGCGCCATAGCGCGCGCTTTCGCCGTCGCGGCCCATCGGCGCCAGGCCGAGGACGGTCTCGTAGAAATTGCCGGTGCGGTCCAGGTCATGGACAGTCAGGGACACCCGGCCGATCTCCAGCGGTGCAGAAGCAGTGGACATGGTCTGTCTCCTTGCGGGGCCGCCCCGGGGGCGGCGATGCGTGATTGCGTCGAGAGCTAAATGGACCTTGCGGCGCCTGAATGAAATCGCGATTATGGCGTATATCTATCTATGATTTGTTCCCAATAGAGGCTGGACATGGATCTGATCGACGGGCTGCGCGCCTTCGTGGCCACCGCGCAGAGCGGTTCCTTCACCGCCGCGGCCGAGCGGCTGGGCATGTCGAACCGGCTGAGCTCGAAATATGTCGGCGAGCTGGAGACCCGGCTGGGCGTGCGCCTGCTGCAGCGGACCACCCGCAAGGTCGGCATCACCCCGGCGGGCGAGCGGCTGCTGGCCCGGGCGCCGGCGCTTCTCGACGAGCTCGACGCGATGATCGGCGATGTCACCGAGGACACGCGCGGCTTTTCCGGCGTGATCCGGGTCTCGGCGCCGGTGACTTTCGGCGAGATTTTCGTGCGCGACCTGCTCGGCCGGTTCTGCACCGAGCATCCCGATCTGGTGGTCGATCTCAGGCTCGACGACGCCCATGTCGACCTGGCCTCGGACGGGATCGACCTGGCCTTCCGCATCGGCCAGCCCGATGTCGCCGCGCTGACCGTACGCCGGCTGGGCCAGATCGGCAGCCGCCTTGTCGCCGCGCCCGCCTATCTCGAGGTCCATGGCCGCCCGGCCCGTCCCGCCGATCTGCCGGCGCATCGCTGCATCATCGACACCAACCGACGTGCGGCCGACCGCTGGGTGTTCCGCGGCGCCGATGGCGAGCATGTGATCCACGTCCCGGGACGGATGATGGCCAATAGCGCGCGGGTGGTGCGCGACCTCGCCATGTCGGGCCAGGGCATCGCCTTCCTTCCGGATTTCGTGCTGCATGACGCGCTGGCGGCCGGACAGCTCGAACCGCTGCTCGGCGATTATTCCTGCGACACGATCCCGGTCAGCGCCGTCTGGCTGGAGGGCCGCAGCCTGCCGCGCAAGGTCCGCGCCCTGGTCGATTTCGCGCGCCGCGACTTCGCCGAGCTGCTGCGCGGCACCGGACCGGAAACCGGGACGCGCTCCTAGGGGAAACCTGTGGGACCGGTCGAATTGCCCCCTCGCGGGTGTTCGAAGGACGGATGCCCGTGCGCAGACGCCGTCGCGTCCACGGCCCTGGTTTCAAGCGCCAGGACGGCGCAACGCGCAACGCGCATGCAAACCGCCACGACCTGTCGCGCAACCCGGTCCGCATCCGGATCGGGACGGCGGATGCCGGCGCTTTCGAGGTATAGCAACGGCTTGCTCCACATCGGTTCGAGACCAAGGCCCGCGCGCGGCGGCCGGGCAGAAAGCCGAAGACAAAGCCCGGATCGCTGCGATCGAGCAGATGGCGGACCGCCAGGCCATGTTGGCAAAAGGGATCCACAGCCGGGCACTTCCGTCATTCAAGATCACCGTCACAGCGGAGGTGATCTTGGCGCGTCAGCGGATGTTCGACGGGAATGGCGGTTCTTCGAGTATTTCATACGCGATCCGTGCCCTGAACGTCGGCAAGCCATTTGGTCATCGCCTTGTTCTCGGTGCATATTCTGGATTTCCGGAACCGGAGCCCCCTAGCGAGATCTGCCAGAGGAATTCGGCACGTGAGGGTCCGTCTACCGCCAGTTCCGGTACTGGGCACAGGCCGCGCTGTGGGAGAGCATCCTGGCGCTTCTCAACGACAGCGACCTCGCTCCCGCCCGGGTCCAGATGATCGACGATGAGGCGCAAGCACCATTGGTCCGAGCCCAGCACCGAATGACATCTCGCGCCCATCAATAGGCCGCGGGCGCTAAAGGGGGACCGAAAAGGAAGGTTTCGGCCGTTCCCGTGACGGCTTCACGACCAAGGTCCACCTCCGGGCAAACGGTGCGGGCTGCCGATGTGCCGCGAGATCACCGGCGGGGAGACAGCCGATGTGGAAGGGGTCGACCTGATGATGACGAAGGTTTTGCCGTGATCTGCATATTAGCTTGCCGACAAGAGCTCGGATGTCGGCAAGATACGGGGAAAGCGGGAAGAATGCCGGATCCCTGTGGCGACCCCGATGCGGCGCAATCACGAGGAATGCGCGTCGTCGAGAGGGACTTCTACCGCTGGCGCAACATGGCCGAGCGTTGCTTTTCCAGGCTAAGCCAGTTCCGCTGGGTGGCCTAGCGTCGCGACGAGACCGCGCTGAGTTTCCTCGGCTCTTTCGACATCGCGTCCGTCCGAATCCGGCTGCGCCTTTTGTCAACATGACCCAGTTCGGCGACCCTACCCGACCGAGAAGCCCGATGGCGTCGGCGAAACGCAGCCTTCCGCCGGACATCGCCGGGTTCTGCATGGCGCGGGGCGCCGACCTGGGACATCACGCCCAGAACAAGCCCGCGCCTTTTGACGGACCGCGGCCTCGGCCGAGGCCAAGCCCCTGCACGATCCGTATCAAGACGTGCCGCCGGACAGGACGTTCCGGACAGCCTCGCCCGGGCGGTGCACGGGAAATTTGCGGCCCGCACCGGTCAGGATGCGCGGCGCAGTCCGGACGCCACCGGTGCGTAGAGGCCGCCGCGGCCGAGTTCGGTCAGGAAGACCGCCTGCGTGCCGGTATTCTCGCCCGGGCCGTAGCGCAGGCGGAAACCGCCGATATCGAGCTCCGTGCGGCGGGCGAAAACCGTCTGCAGGAAGGTCTCGCGCCGCGGATCGGTGCCCGCGCGCTCAAGCATCTCGCAGAGGACGCGGCCGGTCAGGTAGCCTTCGAGCACCGCGAAATCCGGCTTGGCGCCGCGGCCGAACCGCTCCAGCGCGGCATTGCACTGCTTCACCAGCTGGCTGGCCCGGTCCGAGGGGCTCGGCACGACCTGGCTGACCACCACGCCCTCTCCGGCCTGCCCTGCCTGGCGGGCGAATTCCGCCGCGCCGACAAAGGAGATCGTCGCCAGATGCGCCTCGATCCCCGCCTCGCGCAGGGCGGTGGCGAATTTCGCCGTCGGGCCCGCCGTGCCGGCCATGAAGACCAGCTTCGGCGCCGCGGCGGTGATGATGCGGACCGCCTCGGACACGTCGCCGGTGGTGCGGTCATAGGGGGCGAGATGGCGGATCGCGCAGCCGCGGGCTGCCAGGGGCTTCTTCAGCGCCTCGCTGACCGCCAGGCCGTAGGCATCGGCCTGGAAGAAGAGCGCGCAGTCATCGAGCCCGCCGGCAGTCTCGAAATGGCGCACCAGCGCATCCGCCTCGTCGCCATAGGAGGCGCGGGTATTGACCACATGGCTGCGCTCGCGCGTGCGCAGGAAGCCGGTGCCGGTCACCGGGCCGACGAAGGGCACCCGGCCGCCGCGGGCGATCCGCTCGCTGAGCTTCGAGGTCGGGGTGCCGACGGCGCCGACCAGGCCGAAGATCTCGCCGCTGCGCACCAGGGACCGGACGTTGTCCAGCGCCTTGTCGGGATCGTAGCCGTCGTCGATCGCGCGCAGCACCGGCATGCGGCCATGGATGCCGCCCGCGGCCGCGGCCTCGGCGAAGGCGACCTCGATCCCGGTGCGCGTGCCCGTGCCGAGCGAGGCCACCGCGCCGGAGAATGGCGCCGACTGGCCGAAGGTCACCGCGTCGGCGGTGATGCCGGGCTCGGCCGAGATGTAGCGGGCGAAATCCTCGGTCTTGCGGCTGAGCCGCCCGGCCTCTTCCTGGATGGCGCGGATCCGCGATTCCGCCTGGGCGAGCTGCCGTCCGGAGGCCTCGGCGCCTTCGGTGATGTCCTTGGTCGCCGCCACCTGCCGGTCGATCGCCTCGATCGTGTCGGAGGTCGTGCTGGAGACGCTCTCATTGGCGTCCTTGATGGCGCGCACCGCCTCGGTCATGCTGTTGGCCGCGCCCTGCATGCCCTCGGCGGTCTGCTTGATCCGCTGCGCCGCCTCGGAGGTGTGGTTCGACAGCGTCTTGACCTCCTGCGCCACCACCGAGAAGCCGCGGCCGAAATCGCCCGCGCGCGCTGCCTCGATGCTGGCATTGAGCGCCAGCAGGTTGGTCTGGAAGGAGATCGAATCGATCAGCTCGACGATCTCGACGATCTCGCGCGCGGCGGCCTGCACGTCGGCGGTGATCTTGATCGCCGCATCGGCGCGGCTGGCCGCGAATTTCACGCTTTCGCTCGACGAGGCCGCCTGTTCAATCACCGCCTCGATCGCGGTGCGGATGCCCTCGGTCTTCTCGACCATGTCGCGGACCGAGGCGACGGCGGATTCGGTGGCGCGCGTGCCCTCCTCGCCGCGGGCGATCAGGTCGGTGACGACCTTGCCCACCGTGCCCGAGAAATTCTGCGAGATCTCGCGCATCTGGCTGCGCCGCTTGATCTCGAATTCGCCCTCGCCGACAGTCTGGACCTCGTTCTGGCGGCTGAGCTTGACATGGGCGGCGCGCAGCTGCTCGACCAGCAGCGCCAGCGGATGCAGGACCGAGCCTTCGGGCGGCAGTTCCAGCGGCTGTACCGACTCCTCGACCAGGAGCTTGCGCAGCCCTGCCGCCAGCAGATCGATTTCGCCGATCAGCGCCCCAGGCGCCTGTTCCCGGTCTTCCATGCCCTGTCCACTCCTCCGGCGGACCAGTCCTGTCCGCCAGACCCTTGTGGCACCGATCCGTTAATGATCGCTTTTCGGGGACGCGCCGCAGGAAGGCATGGTACGGGCGGCGGGACTCGAACCCGCACGGCTTGCGCCTGGAGATTTTAAGTCTCCTGTGTCTACCATTCCACCACGCCCGCGCAGTGCCGGTTCTGTAGCGGCCCCTGCCGGCTAGGACAATGGTTCTTGGTTAATGCCGGGTAAAGACCGCCGTCGCAGCGGTCCCGATCAGGGGGTCAGGTTGATGCAGGTGGTCGAGCCGGTGGCATAGAGCTTGCCGTCCTCGACGCCGCGGATCTCGGCGGTCGAGACCCCGGTGCGGCGGCCGACATGGCTGATGATCCCGGTCGCGCGGACCTGCATGCCCAGCGGGATGCCGCGGGTGATATTGACCTTGAATTCCAGCGTCGGCGCCGAGAATCCCTCGCCCAGGCAGGACACGATGGCGAAGCCCAGCACAGTGTCCAGAACGACGCCGTACCAGCCGCCCTGCACCTGGCCGAACGGGTTCAGGTGGTCCTCGGTCGGACGGGCGAGAAGTTCGACGCGGCCCTTCTCGGCGGCGGAGACGCGGCCGTTGATCAGTCCGCGGATCGGCGCTTCGGGCAGGCGGCCGTCGACCACCGCCAGGAGAAAGTCGAGGCCGGTCATCCCGGCCCGCTCTTCGGCACTCACCGTACCGTATCGCAACGCTCTTTCGCTCATGCGTCCCGGCCTAGCAGGGAAAGCGGCGCCTGGCGACGGCAAAGGCGCCGCAGCCCCTCAGGCGACGTCTTCGAGCGTCGCCTTGGGATGCACGCCGAGCGCGGCGCAGATGTCGCGGCTGAGCGTCGGCTTGTTGAGCGTGTAGAAATGCAGATCCTCGACGCCCTCCGCCATCAGCTCGCGGCAGAGCTTGATGCAGAGCTCCTTCGACAGCTCCTCCTCGCGGCCCTCCGCCCCGGCGGCGGTGAAGGCCTCGTCGAGCCAGGCCGGAACCGGCGTGCCGCAGCGCTGCGCGAATTTCTTCACGCCCGCCCAGTTCTCGATCGGCAGGATGCCCGGGATGATCCGGCCGGTGATTCCCGCCTCGCGGCAGCGGTCGCGGAAGCGGAAGAAGGTGTCGGCCTCGAAGAAGAACTGGGTGATCGCCGAATCGGCCCCGGCCTCGAACTTCTTCGCCAGCCAGCGGACATCGGCCATGGTGTCGCCCTTGGCCTCGGGATGGGGGTCCGGATAGGCGCCGACGCGCAGGGTGAACTTGCCGGTCTCCTTCAGCGCGGCGATCAGCTCGCAGCTGTCGCGGAAGCCCTCGGGATGCGGCGTGAAATGGTCGGCGCCCTTGGGGGGATCGCCGCGCAGCGCGACCAGCTCGGTCACGCCGGCCTCGGCATAGGAGGCAGCGATTTCAAGGGTTTCCTCGCGGCTCGCATCGACGCAGGTCAGATGCGCGGCGACGTTCAGGCCGTAGTTCTTCCCGATCGTCGTGACCGCCTCGTGGGTCAGCTTGCGGGTGGTGCCGCCCGCCCCGTAGGTGACCGAGACGAAGCTCGGCGCCAGCGGGGCCAGGGTCCGCACCGTGTCCCACAGCCGGAACGACGCCTCCAGCGACCGGGGCGGGAAGAATTCGAACGACACGCGGGGCGCGGACATGGGCATTTCTCCTCTGGGGGTTTCGCGGCTTATAGCCCTCGACATCACTGTGAGGCAAATTCATAATACTAAAGATCAAGATGAGCCGCATTTGAAGTAGGCCCGCATGCACCTGGAATTCCGGCACCTGAAAACCATCAAGGCGATCCATGACGCGGGCGGCCTGGCCCGGGCGGCGGACATGCTGAACATCACGCAATCGGCGCTGTCGCACCAGATCAAGGGGCTGGAGGAACAGGCCGGGGTGGAGCTGTTCGTGCGCCGCTCGCGGCCGCTGAAGCTCTCGGCGGCGGGGCACCGCCTGCTGCGGCTGGCCGAGAAGATCCTGCCCGAGGTGGCGGCCGCGGAAGAGGATTTCCGCTCGCTGCGCTCCGGCAAGTCGGGGCGGCTGCACATGGCCATCGAGTGCCACGCCTGCTTCGAATGGCTGTTCCCGGTGCTGGAGGAATTCCGCAAGTCCTGGCCCGATGTCGATGTCGACATCCGCCCCGGGCTGAGCTTCGGCGCCCTGCCCGCGCTGCAGAAGGAGGAGGTCGACCTGGTCGTCTCCTCCGATCCCGAGACGCTGGCGGGGGTCAGCTTCGAGCCGCTCTTCGACTACAATCCCGTCTTCGTCGCCTCCGCGTCGCATCCGCTGGCGGCAAAGCCCTGGGTGGAAGCGGCGGATTTCCGCGACGAGCTGCTCATCACCTATCCGGTGGAGCGCTCGCGGCTCGACGTGTTCTCGCAGCTCCTGACCCCGGCCGGGGTGGAGCCGCGGGCGCTGCGGCAGGTGGAGCTGACGGCGGTGATCCTGCTGCTGGTCGCCTCCAATCGCGGCGTGGCGGTGCTGCCCGACTGGGTGGTGCGCGAGGTGCGCTACAATTCCGACTACGTGACCCGCCCGCTGACCCGGGCCGGGATCACCCGGCGGCTCTATGCGGCGGTGCGCACGGACGAGCTGGAGAAGCCCTATGTCGCCGACGTGCTGCGGCTGGCGCGCACGGTGGCGCCGCGGCTGAGGGGCGAGGCCGACCCGGTCGGCTGAGGGCCGGCCCCGCCGCGGATCAGGCCGGCTCGGGCGCGCGGCGGTCCCAGGCGAACTTGGCGAAGGGCGCGTCGACCGGCGTCTGGGCGACGTGGTTGACGTAGTTGCTCATCACCTTCTGCGCGATGCCGAGGATCACCTCCAGCACGTGCTTGCGGGTGTAGCCCGCCGCGAAGAAGGCCTGCATCTCGTCATCGCTGACGACGCCGCGGCCGCGGACCATGGCGAGGGTGAAGCCGCGCAGTGCCTCCAGCTTCGCGTCGGGCAGCGGCGCCTCGGTCCGCAGCGCCTCGATGACTTCCGGATCGACCCCCATGCGGTGGGCGATGCCGGTATGGGCGGGCACGCAGTAATGGCAGGCATGCTCGACATTGATCGCCAGCCAGACGGTGTTCAGCTCGGCCGGGGTGAAGCTGGTCTCCTGGAAGCGGATATGCGCCAGCTGGTAGACCTCGAGCAGCTGCGGGCTCTCGGCCATGGTGGCGGTCAGGTTCGGGAGCATGCCGAACATGGCGATGGCATTCTCGACAAGCGGCTTCGAGGCCTCGGGTGCAGTCTCGAGGGTATGGCGGGTGAATTCGGCCATGGGGGAGGATCCTTTCGGGATGGCCGCCGGTGAACTCCGGCGTCCCCGCAAGCTGGGTTCCTTTGAGCAATTGCTCAAACCACAATTGAGTGATCGCTCAATCTTGCCGCCCCGGCAGCGCGGGACTAAATAGGCCGACATGACGCGCGCCGCCCCCTATGACCGGGATCTGGCCCTGGACCGGGCCATGCAGCTCTTCTGGAGCCAAGGCTACCATGCGACCTCGCTGAAGGACATCGAGGCCGCTCTCGACATGCGCCCGGGCTCGATCTACGCCGCCTTCAAGAGCAAGGACGGACTCTTCCGCCTGGCATTGGCGCGGTACTACCGGCGGATGATGGAGGTCTTCGACGACCGCCTCGCTGCCGCGGAATCGCCGCTCGAAGCGCTGGCGGACTGGCTGCGCTTCCATGTCGAGATCCGCCTCGACGACCCTGCCCCGCCTGCCTGCATGCTGGCCAAGACCTCGCTGGAGCTCGCCGATATCGACGGCGAGGCCGGGGCCGAGGCCCGCGCCTATCTGCGCGAGGTGGCCGAGCGCTTCGCCGCGGTCTTCGCCCTCGCCCGCGCCCGCGGCGAGCTGCCCGACAGTGCCGATCCCGAGCGGCTGGCGCGGCTCCTGCAGGCGAAGATCATGGGGCTGACCGTCTTCCTGCAGCGCGAGGCCGACCCGCAGGCACTGCGCCAGCTGGCCGACGACCTGGCCGACGAGGTGCTGGCCCTGCGCCACCCCGGCAAGGCGGCCTGAGCGCCACGTCCGCCGCTTGCGGGGAGAGCGCCCTTGCCCCTTCGCGCCCGAGCGTGTAGGTCGCTGGCCTGATTCCCAGGAGACGTGAGAGATGCAGGGCAGCGCCAACCTCAATATCATGATCAAGGCTGCGCGCCGGGCCGGGCGCTCGCTTGTCAAGGACTTCCGCGAAGTGGAGAACCTCCAGGTCTCTTCCAAGGGCGCGGGAGACTTCGTGTCGAAGGCCGATATCGCCGCCGAGGAGATCCTCAAGGAGGAGCTCATGGAAGCGCGGCCGAACTACGGCTGGCTCGGCGAGGAGACCGGCGAGACCGAGGGCACCGACCCGACCCGCCGCTGGATCGTCGACCCGCTCGACGGCACCACCAACTTCCTGCACGGCCTGCCGCACTGGGCCGTCTCGATCGCGCTGGAGCACAAGGGCGAGATCGTCGCCGGCGTGATCTTCGACGCGGCCAAGGACGAGATGTACATGGCCGAGAAGGGCGCCGGCGCCTGGATGAACAGCCAGCGCCTGCGGGTCTCGGACCGCTCGCGGATGATCGAGTCGGTCTTCGCCACCGGCATCCCCTTCGGCACCCAGCCCTACCTGCCCGCCGCGCTGCAGGACCTCGCCCGGCTGATGCCGCAGGTCGCGGGCGTGCGCCGCTGGGGCGCTGCCTCGCTCGATCTCGCCTATGTGGCGGCCGGGCGCTATGACGGCTATTGGGAGCGCGGGCTGCACCCTTGGGACATGGCCGCGGGGCTCCTGCTGGTCAAGGAAGCCGGCGGCTTCGCCGAGCCGATCCTGCCCGGCGCCGACCTGATGGGCCGCGGCGGCGTGGTCTGCGGCAATGGCGTGGTCTTCGACACCTTCGCCAAGGTGATCCGCGAGCGCGCCTGAGGCGCGCGCCGCTACTCTGCGTCGGGCAGCCGGTCCGAGGGGTGATTCACCCCGTCGGACCAGGGCTGCAGGCCCAGCCCGGAGGGGTTCACCCCCTCCAGCGTGCCCAGGTTGATCCCGTATTTCGTCGGATCCGACCGGCGGCGGTGATGGGTGTATATCCCGCAGACCGAGCAGAACCAGTGCTGCGCCGTGCCGGTCCCCCAGCTGTATTGCGTCAGCACCTCCTGCCCTTTCAGCACCCGCAATCCGTCGAGCGGCGCCGAGACGGTCGCCGCCCCGCGCCTGCGGCAGAAGCTGCAATCGCAGCGCTGCGCGCTCTCCAGCGTCTGGCAGAGCTCCACCTCCAGCTCCACGGCGCCGCAATGGCAGGTTGCTTTCATGGTCATTTCCGGGGACGTCCTTTCGTTGCGGGAATGCGGGTGAGGCTGCGCGTCCGGGCACGCACCGCCGGGATCGCCGTGCGCGCCATGCGGTAGCTGGCCTGCGGATGCGGCGGGCGGCCTCCGGCGCGGTCCCAGAAGCGCGGGCCGCCGCGGGCGAGGAAGACCGGCAGCATCAGCACCGCGCCGATGACGAACCCGCCGGCATGCGCCCAGTAGGCCACCCCGCCCGTCCCGGCCGTCGCCGCCAGCCCGTTGAAGAGCTGCAGCACGAACCAGAAGCCCAGCACGAACCAGGCCGGGACCGGGATGATCCGGATGAAGACGATAATGATGAAGAGAATGTCGATCCGCGCCTTGGGAAACAGCAGCAGGTAGCCGCCCATCACCCCGGCGATCGCCCCCGAGGCGCCGACCAGCGGCAGGGTCGATCCGGGATCCGCCGCCACCTGCGCCAGCCCGGCGGCCACGCCGCAGGCGAGATAGAAGCCCAGATAGCCCAGATGGCCGAGCTGGTCCTCGAGATTGTCGCCGAAGACATGCAGGAACAGCATGTTGCCGATGATGTGCATCCAGCCGCCATGCAGGAACATCGAGGTCAGCAGCGTGTAGGCCCCGTCGCCCTGCAGGATCCGCGCCGGGATCACCGCATAGCCGGCATAGAAGCTCATCAGCGCCCGCGGATCGCCGAAAAGCGGCAGCGTTGCCAGGAAGATCGCCACATTCGCCGCGATCAGCGCGTAGTTGACGACGGGCAGCCGCCCCGGCGGGTTATGGTCGCGGATCGGGAACATGGGCGATACCTGCGCCCTGCCCCTGCCGCGGTCAATACGGGGCTGATTTTTTCAGCCGGTCCCCGGTCCGGGAGAAAAGTTGATCTGCCTGCGTGTAACGGTTTCTTGACAGAATCCGCGGAGTGTCGCCGACTATGGCCATGCGACATTTCACCATCCCCCTCCTCCTCTTCCTTGCCGCCGCGCCGGGCGCGCGGGCTGCGCAGACGGAAACCGGGCCGAGCTGCCCGCCGCCGATGGAATTTGCCGAACGCAAGGCCGACCTCCTGGCCGAGCTGCAGGAAACGCGCAGCCGCGCGGACGGGCTCTACCTGACCCGCCACCTGGTCGGCATCTTCGCCACCGCCCCCAACCGCGAGGCGCAGAAGCTGCTCGACAAGGGCATCTCGCTGCGCCAGGCCCATGCCGCGGCGGCCGGCGAAACGCTCGACGCGCTGATCGCCTACTGCCCCGACTTCGCCGAGGGCTACCACCAGCGCGCCCTGCTGCATCAGGAGGATGGCGACCTCGACGCCGCCCTCGCCGATCTCGACCGCGCGCTGGCGCAGGCCCCGGACCATGTCGCGGCGCTCGCGCGGCGGGTGCAGGTGCTCTCCGCCCTCGGCCGCGCCGAGGAGGCCACGGAGGCAGGCGACCGGCTGAGCGGGCTCAATCCCTGGATGCCGGTGGAGATGCTGGAACCCGAGACGCCGGGAACGCTGCTCTGAGCGGCTGAAACACGGCTCTCTGCGGCGTGACCTTCCGCGCGCGCTTGGCGCTGGCCAAGCCCGGATCCGCGGCTTACTCCTTGGGGCATGACCGACGAGACCGCCCTCCCGCCGAGCACGCCCGCAGACATCCTCGCCCGCCGCCTCCATGCGGCCGGGGTGCGCCACGCCTTCGGCATGCCGGGCGGAGAGGTGCTGAGCTTCGTTGCCGCACTGGAGCGCGCGGGCATCGAATTCGTCCTCGTCAAGCACGAGAATTCCGGCGGCTTCATGGCCGAGGCGGTGCATCACCGGACCGGCGCCCCTGCGCTGCTGGTGGCGACGCTGGGCCCGGGCGCGCTGAACGCGATCAATGTCGTCGAGAATGCGCGCCAGGACCGCGTGCCGATGATCGTCGTGACCGGCGCGGTCGATGCCGACGAGGCCCAGAGCTACACCCATCAGGTGCTCGACCAGCAGGCGGTGTTCCGCACGGTGACGAAGGGCAGCTTCTCGATGACCGCCGGGGCCGCCGACGTGACCGCCGCCAAGGCGCTGGCGCTGGCGCTGGCCCCGCGGCAGGGGCCGGTCCATGTCGACCTGCCGATCCGCGTCGCCGACATGGCCGCCGATCCGGCGCCCTGGCCCGCCCCGCCCGCGCCGCTGCCCGCGGCCCCTGCCCCGTCGCCCGGGCTCGACACGGCGCGCGCCTGGCTCGCCGATGCCGAGCGCCCGCTGGCGATTGCCGGGCTCGACGTGCTGGCGGAACCCGGCGCGGCGGAGGCGGTGGCGCGGTTCTGCACCGCCCATGGCGTGCCGCTCGTCACCAGCTACAAGGCCAAGGGCGTGCTGCCCGAGGACCATCCGCTCAGCCTCGGCGGCGCCGGGCTCTCGCCCCTGGCCGACCGGACGCTTCTGCCGCTGGTGGCCGCGGCCGATCTGGTGCTCTGCCTCGGCTATGACCCGATCGAGATGCGCACCGGCTGGCGCAATCCCTGGGATCCGGCGGAGAAGCGGGTGATCGAGATCGCCCATGTCCGCAACGACCATGGGATGCATGCCGCCGGGATCGAGATCGTCGCGGGCGTCGCGCCCTCGCTGGCGGCGCTGTCGCGCGACGTGACGCCCCGGCGCACCTGGCCCGCGGGCGAACCGGCAGCGGCCCGCGCGGCGCTGGCCCGCGCCTTCCCGCGCGATGCGCTCTGGGGCCCGGAGGCGGTGATCGCCACCTGCCGCGAGATCCTGCCCGGGGACACCCTGGCCACCGCCGATTCCGGCGCGCACCGCATCCTGCTGTCGCAGATGTGGGCGTGCTCCGAGCCGAAGGGCCTGACCCAGTCGACCGGCTTCTGTACCATGGGCTGCGCCCTGCCGCTGGCGATCGGCGCCAAGCTGGCCGAGCCCGGCCGCGTGGTCGCGGGCTTCATGGGCGATGCGGGCTTCCTGATGGTCGCGGGCGAGCTGGCCACCGCGGCCGAGCGCGGCCTGGCGCCCATCTTCGTCGTCTTCGCCGATGCCGAGCTGGCGCTGATCGAGCTGAAGCAGCGCCAGCGGCAGCTGCCGCGCGCGGGCGTCAGCTTCGGCCGCCATGATTTCGCCGCCATCGCGCGCGCCTTCGGCGGCGAGGGCCATACCGTGACCAACCGCCTGGAGCTGGCCGAGGCGCTGCGCGCCGCGCTGGCCTCCGAGTGCTTCACGGTGATTTCCGCTGTCATTCCGGGGGGGAGCTATGACGGACGCATCTAGGGGGGCGCTCGAGGGCGTCGTCATTCTCGATCTCAGCCGGATCCTCGCCGGACCGACCTGCACGCAGCTTCTGGGCGATCTCGGCGCCACGGTCTGGAAGGTCGAGAACCCGGCCACCGGGGGCGACGACACCCGCGCCTGGGGCCCGCCCTTCGTCGAGGACGCAGAGGGCGCGCGGACCGATCTGAGCGCCTACTATCTCTGCGCCAACCGCAACAAGTCCTCGATCGCGCTCGATCTCGGGACCGAGGAGGGCCGGGCCACCGCCGCGAAGCTGGCCGCCCGCGCAGATATCGTCATCGAGAACTGGAAGCCCGGCAGCCTGGCGAAATACGGGCTCGACCACGGCACGCTCTGCGCGCGGCATCCCGGCCTCGTCTACTGCTCGATCTCGGGCTACGGCCAGACCGGGCCGAACCGCGACAAGCCGGGCTACGACCTGATGGCGCAGGGCTATGGCGGGATCATGAGCCTGACCGGCGAGCCCGGGGGCCAGCCGATGAAGGTCGGGGTCGGCATCGCCGACGTGATGTGCGGCATGTACGCGGCCATCGGCATCCTCGCCGCGCTGCGCCACCGCGACCGCACCGGCGAGGGCCAGCATATCGACCTCAGCCTGGTCGACAGCCAGATGGCCTGGACGATCAACGAGGGCACCAACTACCTGCTCTCCGGCAAGGTGCCCGAGCGGCGCGGCAACCAGCATCCCAATATCGTCCCCTATGGCGTTTTCGAGGCGCAGGACGGCCATGTCATCGTCGCGGTCGGCAATGACGGCCAGTTCGCCCGGTTCTGCGACGCTTTCGGGCTGGAGGCGCTGACCGGGGATCCGCGCTTTGCCACCAATCCGGCGCGGATCACCCATCGCGAGGCGCTGCTGGCGCTGATCTCCCCCGCCCTGGCGGAGGTGCCCGCTGCCGGGATCGTCGAAAGGCTTGAGGCGCGCAAGGTGCCGGTCGGACCGATCCACGACATGGCGCAGGTCTTCGCCTCGGACCAGGCGGCGGCGCGCGGCATGCTCGTCGAGATGGAGAGCCGCCACGGCCCGCTGCGGCTGATCGGCAATCCGCTGAAACTGTCGCGGACCCCGGTGCGCTATGCCAAGGCGCCGCCCTCCTGCGGCGAGGACAGTGAAACAATCCTCGCTGCGCTAGCCGCCGATTCGGACTGACCCAGCGTCACGTTTTCCCGTTTTGCCCTGTATTCCGGACCACTTCGGTCCGGTTTGGTTTCAGGCCCCTGACATTGGCTCACGCTTTCGTTGAGTGATCACTCAAAGACTGTCGGGTAACCTTCCCTGGCATATAGTCGGCCTCACACGCCAGAAACCGGAGCCCATCATGAGACACGACCTCTTCGGCAGCCCCGTCGCCCTTTCTTCCGCCGGAGCGGCGAGGGACTGGAACGCCACCTGCCTGGCCTTCCTCGCCCATGGGACGGAAACCCCGGTGCATCTGGGAAAGGTGCTGGACGCGGAGCCGAATTTCGCGCTCGGCCATGCGCTGCGCGGCATGTTCTGCATGCTGCTCGGCCGCCGCGAGATGGCTGAGACCGCGCGCGACGCGCTCTCGGCGGCGCATGCGGCGCTGTCAATGGGCACGGTCGACCGGCGCAACCGCGAGATGACCGCCGCGCTGGAGGCGATGCTGGCCCGCGACCCGCGCCGCGCCGTCGCCGCGCTGGAGCGGATCCTGCGCGGCGATCCGGGCGACACGCTGGCGATGAAGCTCTCGCATGCGGTGCGCTTCCTGGTGGGCGACGCCGCGGGGATGCGCCGCTCGGTGGAGCGGGTGCTGCCGGCCCATGGCGGCGACCATCCGGGGCTGGGCTACGCGATGGGCTGCCATGCCTTCGCGCTGGAGGAAACCGGCGCCTATGCCGAGGCCGAAGCCGCCGGGATGGCCGGGCTCGGCCATGCGCCGAAGGACGCCTGGGGGCTGCATGCGGTCGCCCATGTCCATGACATGACGGCGCGCAGCAGCGACGGCATCGCGCTGATCGACGGCCACCGCGCGGCCTGGGAGGGGGCGAACAACTTCCGCTACCATGTCTGGTGGCACAAGGCGCTGCTGCATCTCGACCGCGGCGAGACCGGCGAGGCGCTGGCGCTCTACGACACGAAGATCCGCGCCGAGAAGACCGACGACTACCGCGACATCGCCAATGCCACCTCGCTGCTGATGCGGCTGGAGCTCGAGGGACAGCGCGTCGGCGACCGCTGGGAGGAACTCGCGGCGCTGTCCGAGGGACGGGTCGAGGATGGCAGCCTGGTCTTCGCCGATCTCCACTACCTGCTGGCGCTGATCGGCGGCGACCGCGCGGTGGCGCAGGAACAGCTCCTGACCCGTCTGGCGCTCCAGTCCCGGCAGAGCGACGCGATGGCCTCGATCTGCTCCGATCCGGGCCTGTCGGCGGCCTCGGGGCTCGCGGCCTTCGGCGCCGGGCGCTACACGCTGGCACTGGCGCATCTGGAATCCGCGCGGCCGCGCCTGTCCTCGATCGGCGGCAGCCACGCCCAGCGCGACGTGTTCGAGCGGATCACCATCGACGCGGCGCTGCGCGCCGGACGGCCCGAACGCGCCGAGGCGATTCTGCGCGAAAGACGCGCCCGCCGGGGCGGATGCGAAGATGCATTTGCGGCCAGCAGGATGTCGCGTATCATGCGAATGCGGCAATCCGTCCGATCCGCCGCGGCCCGCTAGCCCATCATTATCTCCGTCCGGCGCTTCTGCCGGTGGTTTTCGAAGTACCTGACATGCTCCACTCGTCGCCCCTCGCGGCGTCCGCCGGGAAACCGGATACGACATCCCTGCACGCGCGCCACGCCGCCCTGGCCGGAGGACGCGATCTCCGGCTCGACTTCTTCCGTGGCGTCGCGATGTTCATCATCCTCATCGCGCATACCCCGAACAATATCTGGAGCCTGTGGATTCCGGCCCGCTTCGGCTGGTCGGACGCCACCGAGATCTTCGTCTTCTGCTCGGGCATGGCCTCGGCCATCGCCTTCGGCCGGGTGTTCGAGCGGCGCGGGCTGGTCATGGGCACGATGCGGGTCGGCTACCGGCTGTGGCAGGTCTACTGGGCGCATGTCGGGCTGTTCATCGCGCTGGCCGCGACGCTGGCCTGGCTCGACAATACCGGCTGGTTCGACAAGGACTACATCGCCACGCTGAACCTGCATCCGTTCTTCCGCGATCCGCAGATGAACCTGCCGGCCTTCCTGACGCTCAGCTACGTGCCGAACTATTTCGACATCCTGCCGATGTACCTGGTGGCGCTGGCGATGATGCCCGCGGTCGTGGCGCTGCGGTCGCTGCATCCGGCGCTGGCGGCCGCGGCCGTGATGGCGATGTGGGCGGCGGCGCAGATGGGCTATTTCGCCTTCCGCGCGGAGCCCTGGTCGCAGCGGACCTGGTTCTTCAACCCCTTCGGCTGGCAGCTGATCTTCTTCACCGGCTTCGCCTTCATGGCGGGCTGGCTGCCGAAGCCGCCCCTGCGCCGCGATCTCGCCTGGCTGGCCGCGGCGGTGGTGCTGCTGACCATCGTGCCGGCCTATCACTGGGGGCGGCTCCTGCCCGACGTCCCGGTCGAGGAGATGACCGGGTTCGAGGCCGTGCGCCACGCGCTGAACGAGGCGACGATCCCGCTGCGCGAGGCGATCGCGCCGCTGATCTTCAAGTCGAATTTCGGCCTTTTGCGCTATGTCCACTTCCTCGCCCTGGCCTATCTGGCCTGGGCGCTGGCGGGCGAGCGCGGCGCCAACCTGCTGCCGCGCGGCGACGGGGTCCTGGCGCGCGCCTGGGACCGGGTGCTGGCCGCGATCGTCAAGGTCGGGCAGCAGTCGCTGGCGATCTTCATCTTCTCGATGTGGTATGCCCAGGTGCAGGGGCTGTTCCTCGACCTGCTCGGCCGCAGCTTCCACGCCTATACGCTGGTCAATGTCACCGGGCTCTTCCTGCTCGCGGGCGTCGCCTACCTGACCGGCTGGCTGAAATCCCAGCCCTGGCGGTCGAAGCCCGGGCACTGAGCCTGCGGGGGCGGCCTATTTGGCGACGGCCAGCCCCGCCTTGTCGTCCCGCCCGCCCGGCATCCAGCCCGGGCGGCGGAACTTCCCGGCCCATCCCGGCGCGGCATGCAGCGCAGTCTCGTGCAGCCTTTCGCTGGTCTCGCGGCCCAGGCGGCGGCGGCGGCGGTAGAGGAAGAACTTGCCCCAGCCGGTCCAGTTGCCGGCGCTCGGCGCCAGCGGATCGCAGGGAAAGCGCGCGCGCCAGTCCTCGGGCAGGCGGATGCCGCGCTCCTCCAGCTTCTCCAGCATCCAGACCAGCGGGATGTTCGCCAGCGGCCGCGCCGCATAGCGCCCGGCCAGCTGGCCGCCGATATCGCCATGGCTGCCGCGGAACCAGACCTGCTCCACCCGTCCCTGCCAGCCCTCGGGCTCGGACCACAGCACCGGCGCGAAGGCCATCCGGGTCTCGTTCAGCGCCAGCGCGTGATAGCCATGGGCGACGTTGTGGCTGAGCTCGGGCGAGTGGAAGGCATGGCGCGGCTCGGTCAGACGCCACAAGAGCGGCAGCCGCAGCCCCAGCGCCTTGACCGTGTCGAAGACGCCGACCATCTCCACCGGCGGCTGCAGGTGGCAGAAGCGGCGGGCGAAGCGCTGCGCGACCGCGCTGTCCGGGCCGTCGCGGTAATGGCGGTAGAGGTCGCGGATATTGCGCTCCGTCGCGGCGCGCGCCTTCAGCAGGCCCAGCCGGTCGATCACCCCGGCCAGCGAGCGCACCGCGAAGGCGCCGCGGGAATAGCCGATCAGGAAGATCCGGTCGCCGGGACGGTAGCGCGAGGCCAGCCAGCCATAGGCGCGCTGGATCTGGCGGTTCAGCCCGACCCCGGCGATGACCTGCCAGCTGTCGCGCCAGCGGTCCCACTGGATCCCGGCCTCGTAGTAGAGCATCGGCCGCTCCTTCCAGGGCAGGTCCGACAGCAGCGTGTAGATCTGCCCGGCATTCGTCACCTTGTCGGGATGCAGCGTCGAGAGCGTGCCGTCGAGGATCACCATCAGGTCCTGCGCCCCCCGCCCGCTGCGCCGCGGCAGGCTCGAGGCGGCGCGGCGCCGCTCCTTCAGGACCCGCGAGAGCGGGGGGTGGCATACCGGAAATCCTATGTCGCAGCGTGTGTCCATGCGGCCACTATGCCCCAGCCATGCCTTATCCCGAGTTTACATCATCGTGCGCTCTTCGAGCCTGGTGAAGCACATGTGAATGCGCCGCCCGTCCTTCCAGGCGCCAAAGGCGGGATTTTAACCGTCCCGGCGCCGCCTGGGGCCGCTGCCGGGCAGCCCGCTCTTTCCCTCGGGCGCAGGCTCCGCTAAACCGCCGCTCGACTGCTGAGGACCGATCCGATGACGATGGACAAGAAATTCGACGCCGCCGAGGCCGAGGCCCGCATCTACAAGGCCTGGGAAGACGCCGAAAGCTTCAAGGCCGGGGCCAATGCCAAGCCCGGGGCCGAGACCTTCTGCATCATGATCCCGCCGCCGAACGTGACGGGCAGCCTGCATATGGGCCATGCCTTCAACAACACGCTGCAGGACATCCTGGTCCGCTGGCACCGCATGCAGGGCCATGACACGCTGTGGCAGCCCGGCACCGACCATGCGGGCATCGCCACGCAGATGGTGACCGAGCGCGAGATGGCCGCCAACCAGGAGCCCTCGCGCACCGAGATGGGCCGAGACAGGTTCATCGAGCGGGTCTGGCAGCAGAAGGTGAAGTCCCGCGGCACGATCATCGGCCAGCTGAAGCGCCTCGGCGCCTCCTGCGACTGGTCGCGCGAAGCCTTCACCATGGGCGGCGCCGAGGGCGACCCCGAGGCGGGCAAGGGCGCGCCGAACTTCCATGACGCCGTGATCAAGGTCTTCGTCGACCTGCACGAGAAGGGCTGCATCTACCGCGGCAAGCGGCTGGTGAACTGGGACCCGCATTTCGAGACCGCGATCTCCGACCTCGAGGTCGAGAATCTCGAGGTGCAGGGCCATATGTGGCACTTCAAGTACCCGCTGGCCGACGGCGTCACCTACGAATACGTGGAGAAGGACGAGGACGGCAATGTCGTCTTCCGCGAGGAGCGCGACTACATCTCCATCGCCACCACCCGCCCCGAGACCATGCTGGGCGACGGCGCCGTGGCCGTGCATCCCTCCGACGAGCGCTATGCCCCGATCGTCGGCAAGCTCTGCGAGATCCCCGTCGGTCCGAAGGAGCACCGCCGCCTGATCCCGATCATCACCGACGAATACCCGGACCCGGCCTTCGGCTCGGGCGCGGTGAAGATCACCGGCGCGCATGACTTCAACGACTACCAGGTCGCCAAGCGGGGCGGCATCCCGCTCTACCGCCTGATGGACACCAAGGGCCGGATGCGCGCCGACGGCGCCCCCTATGACGCCGCAGCGGCGGCGGCCCAGGAGATCACCGGCGGCAAGCAGGCCTCCGAATCCGAGGTCGACGCGCTCAACCTCGTGCCCGACCACCTGCGCGGGCTCGACCGGTTCGAGGCGCGCAAGGCCGTGGTCGAGGAGATCACCGCCGAGGGCCTGGCGGTGATGACCGTCAAGACCGACCCCCGGCTCGGCAAGGCGGCGAAGAAGAAGCCTCTCGCCCCCGAGGAAGGCGGCGAGGACCGCTCCGAGGAAGAGCAGCTGGTGCCGCTGGTCGAGTCGAAGCTGATCATGCAGCCCTTCGGCGACCGCTCCAAGGTGGTGATCGAGCCGATGCTGACCGACCAGTGGTTCGTCGATGCCGAGAAGATCGTCGGCCCGGCGCTGGAGGCGGTCCGCAACGGCACCACGAAGATCCTGCCCGAGCGCGACGAGAAGGTCTATTTCCACTGGCTGGAGAACATCGAGCCCTGGTGCATCTCGCGCCAGCTCTGGTGGGGCCACCAGATCCCGGTCTGGTACGGGCCGCAGATCGAGATGGTCAACGGCATCGAGACGCTGAACTTCGAGCCGGGCGGCCTCGCCCGCTTCGTCGCCAAGGATGCCGACGAGGCACGGGCCAAGGCTGCGGCCTTCTACGGCGAGAGCCTCGAGAAGGTGCAGGTGCTGAAAAGCTTCTCGCGCGATCCCGAGCGCGCCGAGGACGGCAATCTCGACCCGCTGCGCGCCGCCGTCACCGCGATGGAGCGCGGCGCCTTCGATCCCGACGGCACCATCCCGCTGGTGCGCGACCCCGACGTGCTCGACACCTGGTTCTCCTCGGGCCTCTGGCCGATCGGCACGCTCGGCTGGCCGGACCAGACGCCGGAGCTGGCCAAGTACTTCCCGACGAATGTGCTGGTCACCGGCTTCGACATCATCTTCTTCTGGGTCGCCCGGATGATGATGATGCAATATGCCGTGGTCGGCGACCGGCCCTTCGACACCGTCTATGTCCACGCGCTGGTGCGCGACGAGAAGGGCAAGAAGATGTCGAAATCCCTCGGCAACGTGCTCGACCCGCTCGACCTGATCGACGAGTACGGCGCCGATGCCGTGCGCTTCACCCTCTCGGCCATGGCCGCGATGGGCCGCGACCTGAAGCTGTCCACGCAGCGGATTGCCGGCTACCGGAACTTCGGCACGAAGCTGTGGAACGCCACGCGCTTCGCCGAGATGAACGAGGTCTACGCCCATTACGACCCGGCGAAGGGCCACGGCGCGCCGCAGGCGACCGCCAATGCCTGGATCACCGGCGAGACCGCGCGGGTGCGCGAAGAGGTCGATGCCGCGCTGGCGGGCTTCAAGTTCAACGAGGCGGCCAACGCGCTCTATGCCTTCGTCTGGGGCAAGGTCTGCGACTGGTACGTCGAATTCGCCAAGCCGCTCTTCGCCAGCGAGGACGAGGCCGTCATCGCCGAGACCCGCCAGACCATGGGCTGGGTGCTCGACCAGTGCATGATCCTCCTGCATCCCTTCATGCCCTTCATCACCGAAGAGCTCTGGGACAAGACCGCCGCGCGCGACGTCATGCTGGTCCATGCCGGCTGGCCGGATTACGCCGCCGCCGGTCTTGCCTCGCCCGAGGCCGACCGCGAGATGGGCTGGGTGATCGGCCTGATCGAGGAGATCCGCTCGGTCCGCGCGCAGATGCACGTGCCGGTGGGGCTGAAGATGCCGCTCCTGAAGATCGAGCTCGACGCCGCGGGCGAAGCCGCCTGGGCCCGCAACGAGGTGCTGATCCGGCGCCTCGGCCGGATCGAGAGCCTGGAGACGGTGGCGGAGCTTCCGAAGGGCGCGGTGACGCTGCCGGTCGAGGGCGGGCTCTTCGGCCTGCCGCTGGCGGGCTATATCGACGTGGCCGAAGAGCAGGACCGGCTGTCGAAGTCGCTCGCCAAGCTCGAGAAGGAGGAGAAGGGGATTTCGGGCCGCCTGAAGAACCCCAACTTCGTCGCCTCCGCCCCAGAGGACGTGGTCGAGGAGACCCGCGAGCGCGCCGCGCAGATCGCCGAGGAGGCCGGCAAGCTCCGCGCCGCGCTCGAACGGCTGGCCGCGCTTGCCTGAGACGCGCCGCATCACGGCCGGAGGCATCCGGCCGTGAGCGCGGGCGATCTGGTGATCCGCGACGCCTGCGCGGCGGACCTGCCCGCGCTGGTGCGGCTCCTGATGGATGACGATCTCGGCCGCCTCCGCGAGGAGGCGGGCCCGCCCCTGCCGCAGGGCTATCTCGACGCCTTCGCCGCGATCGACCGCGATCCCTGCCACCGGCTCCTCGTTGCCGAGCGCGATGGCGCGGTGATCGGCACCCTGCAGCTCTCCTTCCTGCCCGGCCTCTCGCATCACGGCGCCTGGCGCGCCCAGATCGAGGCGGTGCGCATCGCCCGCACGCTCCGCGGCCAGGGCCATGGCCGCGCGCTGATCGCCCGCGCCATCGCCGAGGCCCGCGCCCGCGGCTGCCGCCTGGTGCAGCTCACCTCCGACAAGGCCCGCAGCGAGGCCCACCGCTTCTATGGAAGCTTCGGTTTCGTGCCGAGCCATGAAGGCTTCAAGCTGGTGCTCGACCCCGGCCGCTAGCCACCTGCGCTGCATCAGGGCCAGGCGCCGCGGCGCCGTCCGGACTCTCTCCAGCTCCGGGAGGTCTCCACGGAACGCGGTCCGCGCCAGCCCCGCGGGATCCGCCTGCCGCACCAGGCGATGGCGCTCCAGCCCGGCCCCGGACTATCCGGCCTCCCCTCGCGCACCCAATGCGCCGAGCCCCGTCCGCCACTGGGAAACGGCCGCCAAGTCGGCAAGACCCCTTCGGCGCCCGCTCCGGGCACGCCTCCACGACCCCGCGTCCAGACCGGCCAGCACCGCGTCCGCCCGGACCATTGGCACCTCCGCCAAGCCCGGCCCCCGCTGCCACGCGCTCCCCCCTCCGCGCCTCCCCCACCGCCGCCACGGGCGGGTTCGGTCCCGCAGGGACCGCGCCCGGCCCGGCCGCCGGGCCCTGCCTGCAGGGGCCGGCGGCCGGGCAACCCCCTTGCGGTGGCCCCGCCAAGGCAGTAGCCGCAGCGCATGCCCCGCTACGCCCTCAAGATCGAATACCACGGCGCCCCCTTCGCCGGCTGGCAGCGCCAGAACGAGCACCCCTCGGTCCAGCAGACCGTCGAGGAGGCGCTGCGCCGCCTCGACCCCTCCGTCACGACCATCGCCGCCGCGGGCCGCACCGATGCCGGCGTCCACGCCACCGGCCAGGTGGCGCATTGCGACATGGCCCGCGACTGGGATCCCTTCCGCCTCGCCGAGGCGCTGAACTACCACCTGAAGCCCGCCCCGGTCGCCATTCTCGAGGCCGCCCGGGCGCCGGATGACTGGCATGCCCGCTTCTCGGCGCGCGAGCGGCGCTACATCTTCCGCCTGCTCTCGCGCCGCGCCCAGCCGACGCACGAAGCCGGGCTCGTCTGGCATGTCCGCCAGAAGCTCGCGCTCGCGCCGATGCAGGAGGCCGCGCAGCACCTCGTCGGGCGCCACGACTTCACCACCTTCCGCAGCTCGATCTGCCAGGCGGAAAGCCCGGTGAAGACGCTCGACCGGCTCGATGTCACCGCCCATGAGGTGCCGCACGGCACCGAGTTCCGCTTCGACGTGCGCGCCCGCTCCTTCCTGCACAACCAGGTGCGCAGCTTCGTGGGCACGCTGGAGCGCGTCGGCGCCGGCAGCTGGCCGCCTTCGCGCGTCGCCGAGGCGCTGGCGGCCTGCGACCGCGCCGCCTGCGGGCCGGTCTCGCCGCCCCAGGGGCTCTACCTGTCGCATGTCCACTACCCCGACGACCCCTTCGCCGCGGCAGCTCAGGCAGAATGACGCATTCCGTCGCTGGGGATTTGCATTCGGCGGCCCTCCCGCAGTTATCTATCCCGGGCGGATGCCGTCCGCCCCTGCCATCCAGAGAGGACAGCCCATGGCCCCGCGCCTGAAGATCGCCATCGTCGAGCGGGATGCCGACCGCGCGCGGCTGATTGTCGACGGGCTGAAGGCCGCCGGCGACTACGAGATCACCGTGCTCGGCGACGAGGCCGCGATCACCCGCCGCCTGGCCCAGCTCGACCCCGATGTCGTCCTGATCGACATCGCCAATCCGAGCCGCGATTCGCTGGAGATGCTGTCGCTGGCCTCGGGCGCCAAGGAACGCCCCGTCGCCATGTTCGTCGACCGCTCCGACGACGAGACCACCCGCGCCGCGATCGAGGCCGGGCTCTCGGCCTATGTCGTCGACGGGCTGGCGCCCGCGCGGATCAAGCCGGTGATGGATGCCGCCATCGCCCGGTTCAACATGGTCTCCCAGATGAAGAGCGAGCTCGAGGCGGTGAAATCGGCCCTGGCCGAGCGCAAGATCGTCGACCGCGCCAAGGGCCTGCTGATGCAGGCGCGCGGCATTTCCGAGGACGAGGCCTACACCCTCCTGCGCAAGACCGCGATGGACCAGGGCCGCAAGGTCGTCGATGTCGCCCAGGCCCTTGTCACAGCTGCGGATCTGCTGAAATGAGCCTCATCCCCCTCAAATGCGGCTTCGTCCCGCTTGTCGATTGCGCCCCGCTGGCGGTGGCGCGGGAAATGGGCTTCGCCGCCGAGGAGGGCATCGACCTCCTCCTCGAAAAGCAGCCCAGCTGGTCGGCGCTGCGCGACGCTCTGGTGCTGGGACTGACCGATTGCGCGCACATGCTCTCGCCCTTGCCGGTGGCGATGTCGCTCGGGCTCGGCGGGCTGCCCAGCCGGATCGACGCGCTGATGGTGCTGTCGGTCAACGGCAATGTCGTCGGCGTCAGCCCCGAGATCGCGGCCCGGATGCACGACGGCGGCTGGAGCGGCCGCTTCGACGATCCGGTCGGCACCGGAGAGCACCTGATCCGCGCCACCGGCGGCAGCCTGCGCGTCGGCGTGCCCTTCCCCTTCTCGATGCATGCCGAGCTGCTCTACCACTGGCTGGGCGCGCTCGGCATCTCGGCCCCGGACGGGCTCGACGTGCGCACCGTGCCGCCGCCCCTGATGCCCGAGGCGCTGGCCCAGGGCGAGATCGAGGCCTTCTGCGTCGGCGAACCCTGGGGCTCCTACGCGGTCGAGCAGGGCACGGGCGAGCTGATCCTGCCCGGCGCCGCGATCTGGGCCTTCGCCCCCGAGAAGGTGCTGGCCGCGCGGCATGACTGGGTCGAGGAGAATCCCGAGATCGTCAGCCGGCTGATGCGCGCCGTCGCCCGCGCCTCGCGCTGGCTGGCCGAGCGCGACAACCGCGCCATGGCCGGCGACCTGCTCTCGCGCAGCGACTACCTGGGCATTCCCTCGATGATCATCGACCGCGCGCTGATGGGCCGGATGGTCACCGGCAAGCGCGGCGCCGAGGCCGAGGCGGCGAATTTCCTGCATTTCCACGCCAAGGCCGCAACCTTCCCCTGGCGCAGCCAGGCCGCCTGGATCGCCGCGAATATCGCGCGGCGGCTGGGGCTGGACCGCGCCCAGGCGATCGAGACCGGCAAGGCCTGCTTCCGCAGCGATCTCTACCGCCGCTACCTGGAGCCGATCGGCATCGACATGCCCGGCGCCTCGGAGAAGGTCGAGGGCTCGCTCGCCGGTCCCGAGGCCGTGGCTTCGGCCCGCGGACAGATCATCCTCGGCCCCGACCGGTTCTTCGACGGCACGATCTTCGACCCGTCGAAGCCCTGAGCGCGGCGCGATTCCCACGGAATCGCGTTCTCAAACCGCCCGATCCGCAGGCAGGGCCCCGCCCCGCGCCCAAATTTGCACCCCATCCGGGGAGGCGCGGCGCAATTTGCCGAAAAATGGCGTAAGCCGCGAGATTTTTCCTTTCCCCGGCCCTTGCCGTCACGGTAGAAGAGGTTAACGACGGGCAATGGCGCCCTGTCGATGCCCCGATGACGCGGGCAGCCCGAGCAAAGCCGCTCGATCCCGAGGACGAAGCACCGTCCGACAGGATCCTGCGGCTTTTTTTGTGCTTGCCGGTCCCCGCTACGTCCCAGGCAAGCCCTCCCCGATCGCGACATCTCTCTTATTCCGACATTCGACCGAACGAGGACTGGTATGATCAAACGTACTCTGATGGGCGCTCTGCTTGCCAGCGCCAGCGTCTCTTCCGCCTGGGCCCAGCTTGCGCTGGAAAAGGACGAGCTGACCTTCGGCTTCATCAAGCTGACCGACATGGCGCCGCTCGCCGTGGCCTATGAAAACGGCTATTTCCTCGACGAGGGCCTCTTCGTCACGCTGGAGGCGCAGGCCAACTGGAAGGTGCTGCTCGACGGCGTCATCTCCGGCACGCTCGACGGCGCGCACATGCTGGCAGGCCAGCCGCTGGCGGCGACGATCGGCTTCGGCACCGAGGCGCATATCATCACCCCCTTCTCCATGGACCTCAACGGCAACGGCATCACCGTCTCCAACGCCGTCTGGGAAGAGATGAAGCCGAACATCCCGACCAACGGGGACGGCCAGCCGCAGCACCCGATTTCCGCCTCCGCGCTGAAGCCCGTGGTCGAGAAGTACCGCTCCGAGGGCAAGCCCTTCAACATGGGCATGGTCTTCCCGGTCTCCACCCACAATTACGAGCTGCGCTACTGGCTCGCCGCCGGCGGGCTGAACCCGGGCTTCTACTCGCCCGAGAACATCACCGGCCAGATCGGCGCCGACGTGCTGCTGTCCGTGACCCCGCCGCCGCAGATGCCCGCGACCCTCGAGGCCGGCACGATCTACGGCTACTGCGTGGGCGAGCCCTGGAACCAGCAGGCCGTGTTCAAGGGGATCGGCGTGCCGGTCATCACCGATTACGAGCTGTGGAAGAACAACCCCGAGAAGGTCTTCGGCATCACCGCCGACTTCGCCGAGCAGTACCCGAACACCACCAAGGCGGTCGTCAAGGCGCTGATCCGCGCCGCGATCTGGCTGGACGAGAACGACAACGCCAACCGCATGGAAGCGGTCGAGATGCTGTCGCAGCCGGAATATGTCGGCGCCGATGCCGAGGTGATCGCCAACTCGATGACCGGCACCTTCGAATACGAGAAGGGCGACAAGCGCGACGTCCCGGATTTCAACGTGTTCTTCCGCTACAACGCGACCTATCCCTACTATTCGGACGCGGTCTGGTACCTGACCCAGATGCGCCGCTGGGGCCAGATCTCGGAATCGAAGCCCGACAGCTGGTATGACGAGGTCGCCCGCTCGGTCTACCGCCCCGACATCTACATGGAAGCGGCCAAGCTGGTCGTCGAGGACGGCTACGCCACCGCTGACATGTTCCCCGCCGATGACGAGGACGGCTACAAGGATCCGACCCCGGCCGCCGACATCATCGACGGCATCCCCTATGACGGGCTGCATCCGAACGCCTACCTGGAAAGCCTCCCGATCGGCCTGAAGGACGGCCAGACCGTGGTCGGCACCGAGGTCAAGGGCTGACACCCTGACAGGCCGCTCCGCCGCCCGCCCGGGCGCGGAGCCCCCCGAATGCGAGTGACCCGAGTAACGATCAGAATCCGGTCCGTCCGCCAGCGGACCGGATCCCCGGAGTGCTGCGAGTCGGCAGCGCCCGGAACGGCAGGACGGCGGCGCGCTCCCGCAGGTGCCCGTTCGTTCCGCAAACCGCACAATAATCCCGCCCCGCCCTTCCCCAGGGAGAAGATGCCGGCGGAAACCGGACAGGAAAGGGTCATCGCAGATGTACCATTCTTCACCGGACCGTTTCCGCCAACGCCCGATGCCGCTTCTGCCGGCTTCGCGCACTGCTCCCCCAAGGCCCATCCAGACCCAGGACGAGACAATGGCTACCATCGAACCGGAATTCACCAGCGCGGAAGCGGCTCGAGAAGCCCGTCGCGCCAAGCTCTTCACCAGGATCAACAAGGCGGACAGCTGGTTCCGCGTGCTCGGGCTGGCCTGGATCACGCCGATCCTGAAAGCCGCCGCCGGCGACAACCCCAGCGCCCAGATGAAAGAAGTCTGGAAGCTCCTCGGCGTGCCGGTCGTGTCGATCGTCTGCTTCCTGATGCTCTGGAGCTATCTCGCGCCGCAGGTGCAGACCTCGCTGGGCGCCGTGCCGGGACCGGCAGCGGTCTGGACCGAAGCCGTCAACCTGCATGACGACGCCGTCGCCAAGGCCGAGAAGCGCGAGAAATTCGAGGCGCAGGTCGCCGCCCGCAACGAGCGGCTGATTGCCCAGGGCAAGGCGGACCAGGTCAAGGAGATCGCCTATACCGGCGCGCCCTCCTACTACCAGCAGATCTGGACCTCGATCAAAACCGTGTTCTTCGGCTTCGTGCTGGCCACGCTGGTCGCCGTGCCGCTGGGCATTGTCGCGGGCCTCAGCCAGACGGCGAATGCCGCGGTCAATCCGCTGATCCAGATCTTCAAGCCGGTCTCGCCGCTCGCCTGGCTGCCGATCGTCACCATGATCGTCTCGGCGACCTACACGGCCGAGGACGGGCTCTTCACCAAGGCCTTCCTGACCTCCGCGATCACCGTGACGCTCTGCTCGCTCTGGCCGACGCTGATCAACACCTCGCTGGGTGTCGCCTCGATCGACAAGGACCTGGTGAACGTGTCGAAGGTGCTGAAGATGAACACCTGGACCAAGGTCACCAAGCTGGTCCTGCCCTCCGCGCTGCCCTTGATCTTCACCGGTCTCCGCCTGTCGCTGGGCGTCGGCTGGATGGTGCTGATCGCCGCGGAGATGCTGGCGCAGAACCCCGGCCTCGGCAAATTCGTCTGGGACGAGTTCCAGAACGGCTCCTCCTCCTCGCTCGCCAAGATCATGGTCGCGGTCTTCACCATCGGCATCATCGGCTTCTTCCTCGACCGGCTGATGTTCGCGCTGCAATCGATGTTCACCTTCTCGGACAAGCGGTGATCCCCATGGCAATTCTCGAATTCAAGAACGCTTCCAAGAGCTTCGGCGAAGGCACCCACCGCACGGACGTGCTGAAGGACATCGACCTGCAAGTCGCGGAGGGCGAGTTCCTCGTCCTTCTCGGCTTCTCCGGCACCGGCAAGACGACGCTGATCAACCTGATGGCCGGGCTCGAGCAGCCCACGAAGGGCAGCGTCACCTTCAAGGGCAAGCCGATCGAGGGCCCCGGCCCCGAGCGCGGCGTGATCTTCCAGAACTACTCGCTGATGCCCTGGCTGACCGTGGCCGACAATGTCGAGCTGGCGCTGACCTCGGTCTTCCCGAAGATGCCGAAGGCCGAACGCCGCGAGAAGGTCGCGAAATACGTCAAGATGGTGGGGCTGTCGCATGCCACGACGCGGCGTCCGGCCGAGCTGTCGGGCGGGATGCGCCAGCGGGTGAACGTGGCCCGGGCGCTGGCCATGAACCCCGAGGTGCTGCTCCTCGACGAGCCGCTCTCGGCGCTCGACGCGCTGACCCGCGCCAACCTGGCCGACGAGATCGAGGCGATCTGGCAGGACGACAAGAAGACCTGCGTGCTGATCACCAACGATGTCGACGAGGCGATCATCCTCGCCGACCGGATCATCGCGCTGAACCCCGACGGGACGCTCGGCCAGGAGTTCCGCGTGACCCTGCCGCGGCCGCGCGACCGCACCGCGATGAACCATGACGAGACCTTCAAGCGGCTGCGTGCCGACGTCACCAACTACCTGATGGACGTGGGCATCGCGGCCAAGGCCGAGGGCCATACCATCCTGCCCGACATCCAGCCGATCCATTTCCTGCCCAAGGCCCAGGCCGACGTCCAGACCGGCCTGCGCGAGGACCGCTACCTGGAATATTCGGCGCTGCACAAGATCTACCCGACGCCGAAGGGCCCGCTGACCGTGGTCGAGGATTTCAACCTCAATCTCGACAAGGGCGAGTTCATCTCGCTGATCGGCCATTCGGGCTGCGGCAAGTCCACCGTGCTGACCATGACGGCCGGGCTGAACTCGATCTCGAAGGGCGCGATCAAGCTCGACGGCACCGCGGTGCGCGACGCCGATCCCGAACGCGCGGTCGTCTTCCAGGCGCCCAGCCTCTTCCCCTGGCTGACCGCGCGCGAGAACTGCGCCATCGGCGTCGACCGGGTCTATCCGCGCGCCTCGCAGAAGGAGAAGCAGGACGTCGTCGACTACTACCTGGAGCGCGTGGGCCTGGCCGACTCGATGGACAAGCCCGCCTCGGACATGTCGAACGGCATGCGCCAGCGCGTCGGCATCGCCCGCGCCTTCGCCCTGTCGCCCAAGCTGCTCCTGCTCGACGAGCCCTTCGGCATGCTCGACAGCCTTACCCGCTGGGAGCTGCAGGAGGTGCTGATGGAAGTCTGGTCGCGCACCAAGGTCACCGCCGTCTGCGTCACCCATGACGTCGACGAGGCGATCCTGCTCGCCGACCGCGTGGTGATGATGACCAACGGCCCGCAGGCCACGATCGGCAAGATCATGAAGGTCGACCTGCCCCGCCCGCGCACCCGCAAGGCGCTGCTGGAGCATCCCGACTACTACCTCTACCGCGAGCAGCTGCTGAGCTTCCTCGAGGAATACGAACACGGCAGGGACCCCCGCAAGGCGCCCGCTGCCGAAGCGCACCCCAAGACCAGCGAGGCCGCCTGATGTCCGACGTGATGACCACCGCAACGGAGACCTTCATCCAGGTCTCGGAAATCTGGGTGCCCGAGGGCGGCATGCTGGTCCACAAGGGCGGCAGCTACGGCGATCTGGGCGCCTTCGAGGCGGCCTCCCGCAGCGAGCGCTTCGGCAAGGGCGAGGGCCTGCCGGGCAAGGCCTGGGCCGAGGGCCGGCCGGTCGTTCTGAAAGAGTTCGACGGCTCCTACTTCAAGCGCACCGAGGCGGCGAAGGAGGCCGGGCTGACCGCCGCGGTCGCCATCCCGGTCTTCGCCGGGCCCGAGATCAAGGCGGTGCTGGTCGTGCTCTGCGGCGATGACGACGCCCGCACCGGCGCGATCGAGGTCTGGGCCGAGGAGAAGGACGTCCTGATGCTCGAGGACGGCTATTTCGGCGCGGCGAAGCATTTCGAATGGGTCTCGCAGCACACGCATTTCCCGCGCGGCCAGGGCCTGCCGGGCGGCGTCTGGGCGGCGAAGACGCCGATCCTTATGCGCGATCTCGGCTCGGGCTACGCCTTCATCCGCTCCGAGAGCGCCGGGCGCGCCGGGCTGACCACCGGGCTCGGCCTGCCGGTCGACAGCCCCGACGGGATAGCCCGGGTGCTGACCCTGCTTTCCGCCCGCGGCACGCCGATCGCCCGGCGCTTCGAGATCTGGCGCGTCTCCGCCTCCCGCGGCGGCGAGGGGCCCGAGGCGGTCCTGATCGACGGCATCTGCGAGCGCGAGGGCCCGCTGGCACCGAAGCAGAACCCGCCGGTGGATGCCGCCACCGCCGCCGCCTGGCGCGGACCGGTGGGCCAGGTTCTGGGCACCGGCATGCCGCTGGTCCAGCCAGGCCCGGCCGGGCTGCCCGCAGGCTACCGGCTGATGGTCGCGCTGCCGGTCTATCTCGAGGCCGAGCTGGCCTTCGTCGTCGCCTGGTATCTCTGAAGGGGCCGGCGATGACGATCTTCCCCTCCCCCTCCGGCCCGCCCGTCCCGCTCCGGGGCGGCGCGCGTCAGGAAATCTTAAGCCCGCGCTCCGAGGATGGCCCGACCTGCCCATCCCGGAACCTGGCCCATGCCCTGCCCCGCCCGAGACCCTGCCGCGCTGCTGAAAGACAGCTTTCCCGCCATCTACCAGGCCAAGGCCCGGATCGGCGCGGCCGCCTACCGGCATCTCTTCGAGCGGGCGCCGGAACTGCGGCCGCTCTTCTCCGGGGCGTTCAGCGCGCGGCACCAGATGATGGTCGAGGAGCTGGCGCTGATGCTGCGCGCCGCGGAGACCGGCGAGCCGCTGCCGAAGGCCGCGCGGCTGGGGCTCTTCCATGCCTCGCTCGGCGTCGAGGCCGCGCATTTCCCGCTGATGCGGGAGGCGCTGCTCGCCGCCATGGCCGAGGAGATGGGGCCCGGCTTCTGTCCCGGGGCACGCGCCGCCTGGGCGGAGGCCTTCGACCGGCTCGCCGGGCAGATGCAGGCGGACATTCCGCCGCCCCCCGGCACTGCTCCCCGGCCGCCGCGTCCCTGACGCGGGGCCGCCTGCGCGACCGCGCCCCGCTCCGTCACCCGACTGTCCCGATGCTGCCCGCCGGATCTCCCTCCCGGCCCGGGCCGAAACCGGCGGCCTGCCCAGCTGCCCCAGGAGGTTCCCAATGACCGAGAAACTAGTGATCATCGGCGCCGGGATGGCGTCGGGGCGGGCTCTGGAGGAGCTGTTCTCGCTGGCGCCCGATGCCTACGAGGTCACGCTCTTCAAT
>NZ_VATA01000048.1 GCF_005870025.1 Poseidonocella sp. HB161398 | reverse complement strand
GATCCGCGCCAGCAGCGGCCGGCCCAGCTGGTCGCCGCCGAGCCACATCGTCCAGTCCTGCTCGAAGAGGAAGGGCACGGCATTGCGGCCGCGCAGGTTCTGCTTGGACGAGACCGCCTCGAGCAGCATCGGGCCGAAGACGGCGCAGGCGATGACGGCGACGAGGAAGATGGCGGCGCAGGTCGCCATCTTGTCGGCCCACAGGAGCTTGAGGAAGGTGCGGACCGGACCGGGCTCGCCGGGGTCCTTGCGGGCCGCAGGAGCGGCCTTCGATGTGTCTGGGGTCGTCATGGCCTCGGTCCCGCGGAAGAGGGGCGGCGCAGCGCCGCCCCCGCCGGGTCAGTTGAACTCGATCTGCGACAGCTGCAGCTCGGAATTCGTGGCGATGGTCGGGGTGAAGTCGAGCCGCTCGCTCACCCGGGAGAAGCCCACCATGTGGAACAGGAACACGTCCGCCGAGATGTCATGCGCCCGCGCGAAGACCTTGCGCCATTCCGCGGCGCGGCCGTCGCCCGGCGTGCCGGTGGCCTTGGCGATATCGGCATCGAGCTCCTCGTCGCAGATGCCCGACTGCAGCCCGTCGCAGGCATACTTGAAGTACATCGAGAAGACCGGATCGCCGCGGTTGTTGTCATGCATCGCCTGCACCAGCGCCGGGGTGTCGCCGGCCGCGAAGGGCTTCGAGTAGTATTTCACCCATTCCGCCACTTCGACCATCTGCAGCTTCACGTTGAAGCCGGCATCGGCGAACATCGACTGCAGCGCCTCCATCACCTCGGTGACATTGGGGAAGTTGCCCAGCCGGCCCAGCAGCAGGATCTCGGTATCGACCGGCACGCCGTCGGCGCGGGCCTCTTCCAGCAGGGCCCTGGCGCCCTCGGGATCATAGGCCGGAACCGCCAGATCCTCGTCCGCGCCCAGCGTCGAGGGCACGGTCATGTGGGTGGCGATCTCGGCGCCCTCGGGGATCAGCGTGCCGAGGAAGGCCTCGCGGTCGACCGCCATGTTCAGCGCCTGGCGCACCCGCAGATCGTCGAGCGGCGGGGTCAGCGCGTCGATGCGCAGATAGGTGGTCTCGGAGTTGGGATAGGCGAAGTCGGTGGCCTCGTTGGTCGCGTCGGTCTGCGAGATCAGCGGCGCGATATCCGCCTCGCCGGTCTGCACCATCGCCGCGCGCACCGCGTCATCGGTGCGGAAGACATAGCTCGCCTTGGTCACCGTGGGCGCGTCGCCCCAGTAGCCGTCGCGCCGCGTCAGGGTAATGTTCTGGCCGACATTGTACTCGGTCAGCTCGTAGGGGCCGGTGCCAACCGGATCGCGGGTGAATTCCATCGGGGTTTCCGAGGGCACGATGGTCAGGGTCGACATCAGCAAGGGCAGGATCGGCTGCGCCGGGTCCGAGGCGATGTCGATCGTATGCGCATCGACCACGGTGGGGGTGATCGCCATGCCGCCGAAATACTTGGCGCCGATCTCGCAGGTGAGCTGGTCGGAAAGCGTGCGCTCCACCGAATGCTTCACGTCCTCGGCATCGAAGGCCGAGCCGTCGGAGAAGGTCACGCCCTCGCGCAGGTGGAAGCGCCAGGTGGCGTCGTCGGTCTCTTCCCAGGAGGTGGCCAGCCGCGGCATCAGGCTGCCATTCGACGGGTCGAGCTCGGTCATCGTCTCCGAGATGTTCTGCAGGAGCACCCGGCCGATATTCGACTGCGAGGACATGCAGGGTTCCAGCGTCTCGAGCTCTTCATTGAGCACGATGGTGACATCCGTATCGGCTGCCAGCGCCGGCAGCGCCAGGCAGGACAGGGCAGCCCCGCAAAGCAGGGCAAGGCGGTTATCCATTTGTTTCTCCTCCCAAGTTGCCGGCCGTTCCGGTTCGCGCCGGCCGGTCTGCGCTTGTCCGGATCCGCCCGTCGCGCCTTTGGCGTCTTACGGGCGGCTCCGGTGTCCCTCGTCCGGCGGCCCGTCCAGGCCGCTTTGTCCTGCACTTATCCGCGGCCCTCCGCGCGGCGCGGCCGCCGCGCCGCCAGCGACAGCACCATCACCGCGGCGAAGACCATCGCCCCGCCAAGGAAGGTCGCCGGGGGCGGCAGCTCGGCGAAGACCAGCCAGGCGGCCAGCGCCACGAAGGGCAGCCGTAGGAAGTCCACCGGCGCCACCAGCGAGGCATCGGCCAGCTGCAGCGCCCGGGTGACGCCGAGCTGGCAGGCGGTGCCGATCACCCCCTGCGCGGCCAGGAGCCCCCATTGCAGCGGGCTCGGCCAGACCCAGACCAGCGCCGCGGGCAGCAGCGCCAGCGGCACCGAGGCGATCAGGTTCCAGGCCACCAGCGTCAGCGCGCCGTCCGCACGCCCCATGACCTTGAGCATCAGCTGGATCGCCGCGGTGGTGACCGCCGATCCCAGCGCCAGCATCAGCGCCGGCCCCTGCGCCTCGCCCAGGGCCGGGCCGAGGATCACCACGATCCCGGCAAAGCCCAGCATCAGACCCGCGCTGCGGAACCCGTCCGGCACCTCGCTGAGCACCAGCCAGGCGCCGAGCGCCACGAAAAGCGGCGAGGCGAAGCCGATGGCCGTCACCGTCGCCAGGGGCGCCCGCTGCAGCGCCGCGAAGAGCAGCACCAGCGATACGAGCTTCAGCGCGGCGCGCAGCACATGGCTCCAGCGCGCGCTCGTCCGCAGGATCTCCGGCCGCCGCGCGATCAGCGGCGCCAGCGCGACGACGCCGAAGAGCGCCCGGGTGAAGCCGATCTGCATCGCCGGGATCTCGCCGGCCAGAAGACGCACGATCACCGAATCCGCCGCCCCGCCGATCGTCACCGCGACCATGATCAGGAGCCCGGCCCGTGCCTGCTGCTGCGTCATTCATGTTCCCCCCTCGAGTCCGCCGCCCCTCCGGCGCCGGTCTCTCCTGTCATGCCGGTTCCGCGGCCCGGGCTGCAACAAGTTTCCCGGCATAGCTCAGCGCCGCCAGCATGTTGACGTGGTTGGCGCGGCCGGTTCCGGCAATGTCGAACGCCGTGCCGTGATCGACCGAGCAGCGGTCGATCGGCAGGCCGAGCGAGACATTCACCGCCGTGTCGAAGGCGATCAGCTTGATCGGGATGTGCCCCTGGTCGTGATACTGCGCGATCACCAGGTCGAAGGCGCCCTGATGCGCGCGGTAGTAGACGGTATCGGCCGGGACCGGCCCGGCGACGTCGATCCCCTCGGCCCGGGCGGCGGCGACCGCGGGCGCGATCCGCTCGTCATCCTCGGTGCCGAAAAGCCCGTTCTCGCCGCAATGCGGGTTGATCCCGGCCACGGCGATCCGCGGGGTCGCGACGCCCATGCGGCGGAAATGGCGGTGTCCCATGCGGATCGTCTCCAGCACCCGCTCGGTCGTCGCCCGCTCGATCGCCTCGCGCAGCGCGACATGGGTCGAGACATGCAGCACGTTCAGCGTCGGCGAGGCCAGCAGCATCCAGGAGGTCTTCTGCCCGGTCAGATGCGCCAGCATGCCGGTATGGCCGTCGTAATGGTGCCCCGCCGCGTTCAGCGCCGCCTTGTTGATCGGCGCGGTGACGATCATCGCCGCATCGCCCGCGGCCGTCATCTCCACCGCCCGCTCGATATAGCGGAAGGAGGCCTCGCCGCAGGCCGGGCTGAGCACGCCGAACTCGCCCGGCAGCCCCTCGACCGGCACATGGATCACGCGGATCGCGCCCGCCCCGCCCGGGCTGTCATGGTCCCGCAGCGCCAGCGCCACGCCCGCGGCCTCCGCCGCGCGGGCCAGCGTCGCGCGGTCGCCGATCACGGCGATGCCCGCGCGTTCGGCCTCGGGCAGCGCGGCCAGCGCCTTGACGGTCACTTCGGCACCGACGCCCGACGGGTCGCCCATGGTGATCACGATCGGGGATCGGCTCATCGGTTCAGGCCTCCGCCATCAGGTCGTACTTGCGCAGCACCGCCTCGATGGCACGGTCCTGCGCGGGATCGGGCAGCAGCGCCGGCTGGCGCGAGGCGCCGACCGAAGGGTCCATCACCCAGAGCGCGCGCTTGACCAGCGCCGGCGGATAGCCGAGCCCGTAGAGGTCGCGCCGGAACGCGCCGTAGATCTCCTGCGCCGCCGCCGCGCCTGCCTGGTCGCCCGCGTTGAAGCAGCCGACGATCTGCGCCAGCACCTGCGGCATCACGTTTCCCAGCCCGGAAATGCAGCCCGCCGCGCCGTTTTCCAGCGCCCAGTGGACCAGATGGTCCGGCCCCGACCAGACGCCGAAATCCCCGGCCTCGCGCGCGACCTGCAGATAGGCCTCCAACGTCTCCTGCGCCCCGCCCGAGTCCTTGATCCCCTTGATGTTTCCGTGCCCGGCCAGACGGCGCGCGGTCTCCGGCTCGACATGGTTCTGGGTCCGCGCCGGGATGTCGTAGAGATAGACCGGCCGGTCGACCGCATCCGCCACGGAAGCGAAATGCCGGTAGAGCCCGTCCTGGGTGCAGTCGATGAAGAAGGGGGTGATGACCGCGATCCCGTCGACGCCGGTCGCGGCGAGGTCGCGTGCCAGCATCACCGTTTCGAAGGTGCCGGGCATGCCGGCATTGACGAAGACCTGCGCCCGGCCATCCGCCTCCTCGACCACCTCTGCGGTCAGGCGGACCTTCTCCTCGTAGGTCAGCGCGGTGAAATCGCCATTGGTCCCGGCGCACATGATGTTGTTGCCCGCCTCGACCTGGCGCCGCACCTGGGCGCGGGTCGCGGCGTAGTTCACGCGCTCGTCCTCGTGGAAGCATGTCACCACCGCGACGAAGGCCTGTTTCCCGGTCATGCGCTCCTCCTGCACCGTTCGGACTGAGCATCCCGAATAGTTGCAAACCTGTCAACCGCCTTTCTCCGGGAGGCAGAAGGACGTCGGGTGAGTATTTTTATCGTTATCTTTCAGCTATTTCCAATGACATTTCCCCGGATTCCATCTAGAAATCCGCCGCCAGGCCGATGATTCAGGAATGATGAATTGACAAATTTCTGCCGCCGCGCCTACCCTCTGGCGAGGACGAGACAGCCCGGGAGGACCGCCATGCTCACCCTGACCGACCCCATCGAGATGCAGCGCCCGCCGGTCCTGCGCTTCGGCGACGGCACACTGGCGGGACTGGCGGACTGGGCGGAGGCCCAGGGCTGCCGCCGCCCCTTCGTGGTCGCCGACCCGGTCAATGCCGCGCGGCTGGAGCGGCTGGGCCTCGGCGCCCCGGCCTGCTTCGGCACGGTCGAGCCGGAGCCCTCGGTGCCCAATCTCGCCGCCGCCGTCGCTGCGGCGACCGAGGCGGATGCGGATCTGGTGATCGGCTTCGGCGGCGGCTCGGCGATGGACCTGGCCAAGCTGGTCGCGGTGATGGCCGGGCGCAATGTCAGCCTGGCCGAGATCTCGGGCCCGAACCGCGCGCCGCCGCGCCGGGCGGCGCTGGCCCAGGTGCCGACCACCGCCGGGACCGGCTCCGAGGTCGGCACCCGCGCGCTCGTCACCGATCCCGAAAGCCTCGCCAAGATCGCCACGGAAAGCCGCCACATGCTGGCCGATATCGCCATTGTCGATCCGCTGCTGACCCATAGCGTGCCGGCCCATGTCACCGCCGCGACCGGGGTCGACGCGATGGCCCATTGCGTCGAGGCGCTGACCTCGAAGCGCGCCCATCCGGTGATCGACGCCTATGCGCTGCAGGGGGTCGCGCTGGTGGGAAAGTATCTTGCCCGGGCCGTTGCCGACGGCGCCGATGCCGAGGCGCGCGCCGGGATGGCGCTGGCCGCGCTCTATGGCGGGGTCTGCCTCGGGCCGGTCAACACCACGGCGGGCCATGCCGTCTCCTATCCGCTGGGGACGCGCTACAAGATGCCCCACGGGCTGGCCAATGCGCTGATCTTCCCGCATGCGCTGGCCGCGAACAGCCCGGCGACGCCGGAGAAGACCGCCGCCGTCGGCGCCGCGCTCGGCTTTGCCGCGGACAGTCCAGAGGCGGTGCGAGCGGGCGCGCTGGACTTCTGCCGCGGGCTCGGCATCGACATGTCGCTCGCGGCCCATGGCGTCGCCGAGGCCGACCTGCAGCCAATGGCCGAAGAGGCGCATGCGATCCGGCGGCTGCTCGACTGGAACCCGGTCGATCTGAGCGCCGCCGACATCCGCGGCCTCTACGCCGCCGCCTACTGACCGCGATGCCCGCGCTCTTCCTCGTCGCCGACGACCTGACCGGGGCGCTCGACAGCGGCGCCGCCTTTGCCGCGCGCGGGATGCGCACCGCCGTCGCCCGCGGCGCTGCCGCCCTGCCCGCCGCGCTGGCCACGGGCGCCGACGTGATCGCGGTCTCCACCGGCACGCGCGAACGGCCCGCCACCGAGGCGCGCGAGGTCCATGCAGGGCTGCGTGCCGCGATGCCTCTGGGGGGCGCAATCCTCTTCAAGAAGATCGACAGCCGGCTGAAGGGCAATATCGCCGCCGAGCTCGACGGGCTCCTCGGCGCCGATCCGCGGCCGGTCTTCGCCTGCCCGGCCCTGCCGCGGCTCGGCCGGAGGGTGGAGGGCGGCGCGCTCGCGGGCACGGCGGTGGCCGAGCCGATCCCCATCGCGCCCCGGATCGGGCGCCCCGCCGCCATTCCCGACATCGCCAGCGAGGCGGATCTGAACGCCGCCCTGCCCGCCGATCCGCGGGCGTCGGTCCTGGTCGGCGCGGCCGGGCTCGCCGAGGCGCTGGCCCGGCGGCTGTGCCCCGGCACCCCGCCGCGCCCGGCCGCCCCGCTCCGCCTGCCGCTCCTTCTGGCGATCGGCTCGCGCGATCCGGTCACCCTGGCGCAGCTCGCCGCGATCCGCGCCCATCCAGTCCACGCCGCCCCCAACGGCGCCCTGCCGCAGGTTCCCGACGCCCCGCTGCGCATCCTGCAGATGACCGCCGGGCCTGCAGCGGAACCCCCGGCGGTGGTCTCGGACCGTTTCGCGGCGGGCCTTGCCCAGCTGGTCCGGGCGCAGCCCCCCGCCGCGGTGCTGGCCTGCGGCGGCGAGACCGCGGATGCCCTGCTTGGCGCGCTCGGCGCAGAGCTCCTGCTGCTCGAGGGCGAACTGGCCCCCGGCATCCCCGTCGCGCAGCTTTCCGGCCCCGGAGAGATGCTGCGCATCGCAACGAAATCCGGCGGGTTCGGCGGCCCCGATGCGCTGCAAACGGTGATCGACGCCGCCCTGGCAGCCAGCAGCCGCCCGGCGCGCGCGCCCGGCGCAAAGCCGCCAACGGCCCCGGTCCATCGCTGACCCTGCCGGCATCGGCCTGCATCCGCGGCGCCGAAGACCGCCAGCGGACAGCCCTGCCCGAAGCAGCGGCGCGTGAGCCGGAGCCTTGTCGCATGCGGGCCGGGATGGTCGAAGACGCAGCCCGCCACACATCCCGAGCGGGGTGGAGCCCAGCTGCCGCTTCGCGCCCTCGGGACCCCGCCATGGCCACTATCCGCCAAGCGCGGGACTGGGACACGGAACAGGGCGCGCCCCTCGGGCGGCGCCAGTCGGCAGGCGCTCGGGCTGGAACGGTTTCCCTGCTGGCCTGAGGGCAGGGCCAGGCGGCCCGGCACGTCTGCCACGACGCTGCAGACGCTCCGGATGCCGCTTTGCAGGGCACGACCGGCGGTGCTCCGCCGCGCCCGGGCCTAGGAGAAACCGCTCGGACACCCGGCATTTACCAAAGATTAACCGTGAATCAACGAATGGTGACTGCGGGCCGGCGGACGGGCCGGAGCGGCAATGAGGCAGGTGATGACCAGTCAGGCAGAGCGGAACCCAGCAGAGACCCGGCCCCGCGATTGCCTGGAAAGGGCGGCCGCCAATGCGCCGCGGCCCGCGCTGCAGGGCGGCTGCGGGTCCGGGCCCCAGCGTCCGCCGGCACGGCCGGGCGGCGCCGGCCGGCTCCTTGAGCCGGAGCTCTGCAGCTTCGCCGAGCAGCTGGCCGCGGCGACCGGGGCCGCCTGCTGCTGGCTCGGCGCCGATGACGGCCGGCTGCTGCCCTCGGGCGAGTGCACGCCCGAAGCCTCCGCCCTCGCCGCGCGCTTTGCGCAGATGGCCGGCGGCGCGGGTCCGGCCCTGCCCTCCGGCGAAATGGCCGCCTTCCGCAGATCCGCAGCCGTCAATGGCAGGCTGGCAGAGTTCCGCATCTTCGGCGCCGGCGGATGGACCGCGGTCCTGGCCCTCGACGGGCCGGCCGCCCTGCCCGAGCGGGACATCCAGATCCGCCAGGCCGCCGCCCTCGTCTTCGGCCGCCTGGCCGACCGGACGCAGAGCCGCGGGCTGCAAGCCGAGTTGGAGGCCGCCGAGACCACCGTCGCCCGGCTGCGCCGGCAGGTGCGCACCGATGCCCTGACCGGGGTGGCGAATACCCGCGCCTTCCAGCAGGGCGCGCGGGCAAGGCTCGACAACCGCGCCACGGCGCAGTGCCTGATCCTGGTCGATATCGACCATTTCAAGCGGGTCAATGACGTGTTCGGCCATGCCTTCGGCGACAGGTACCTGACCTCCGTCGCGCGCGCCCTGCTGGCCGCCTGTCCCGAGGACGCGCTGATCGGCCGGATCGGCGGCGACGAATTCGCGATCCTGGCCGCCCTGCCCGATCCCGGCCGGGCCTACATGTCGGATCTGCTCTCGCGCTGCCGCAGCAGCGTGCTGCGGGCCGGCGCGCTGCTGGGCCGGCCGGAGCTGGGGCGCATCAGCATGGGGGTCAGCCTCTTTCCCGGCCAGGCCGACAGCTATCCCGCGCTCTTCGAGAAGGCCGATGCCGCGCTCTATGCCGCCAAGGCCGCGGGCCGCGCCGCCACCCAGCTCTACCAGCCGGAGCGGCACGCCTTCTTCAACAGCCGCGAGCTGGCGCGGCAGTTCCGCAGCGCCTGCCAGGAGAGCCGGATCACGCCGCATTTCCAGCCGGTGGTCGACCTGCAGAGCGGCGCCTGCACCGGCTTCGAGCTTCTGGTGCGCTGGCACGGGCCGGACGGCTCGGTCAAGCTGCCCTCTGAATTCAGCGCGATCTTCCGCGACCCGCAGACCGCGGAGCTCCTGACCGGCAGCATCATCCGCGAGGGGCTCGGCCATTTCGGCCGCTGGCTCGCCAGGACCGGGGACGCGGCGCGGACGGCGCGGCTGGCGGTCAACCTGACCGCCTTCGACCTGCTCAATCCCGAATTCGTCTTCGACCTGCAGTCCGAGCTCGGCCTGCGCGGGCTCGACTGGTCGCGGATCACCATCGAGATCACCGAGAATGTCATTCTCGGCGACTGCAACGGCCAGATCCACCGCCATCTCCAAGAGCTCCGGGCGCGCGGCGCGCGGCTGGCGATGGACGATTTCGGCACCGGCCATGGCGGCCTGCAGCACCTGCGCGACTGGCCGATCGACATCCTGAAGATCGACCGGCAATTCGTGCAGCGGATCGACGGCAGCCTGCGCGACCGCGCAGTGACCGAGGCGATCCTGGCGATCGCCGGCCGCTGCGGCTTCGAGGTCGTGGCCGAGGGCATCGAGACGCCCGCCCAGCTTGCCGTTCTGCAGGAGATGGGCTGCGGCCGCGGGCAGGGATTCCTTCTCGGACGGCCGATGCCGCCCGAAGCGCTGCCCGGCGCGGCGGCGCAGACCGACCTTGCCGCTCTCATGCAGGCGGATCCCGCCCTTCGGGCCGGCTCAGGGCGAGCTTGATCGCATTGGCCAGCTCGCGGCTTCCCGCGGGCTTGCGCAGCACCAGGCCCGGCACCTCGGGCGGCGCGCTGGCCAGCTGCGCGGCATAGCCCGTCATGTAGATCACCGGCAGGCCCGGGCGGATCGCGCGCGCCGCCGTGGCGAGCTGCCTGCCGTCGAGCGCACCGGGCAGGTGGATGTCGCAAAGCATCGCGTCGACCGGGCCGGCCCCGCGCAGCCGCGCCAGCGCATCCTCCGCCCCCGCCGCCTGCTCGACCCCCGCGCCGAGCAGCGCCAGCAGCTCCGCCACGACGCTGCGCAGAGCGGCGTCATCCTCGATCACCAGGAGCTGCAGCCCGTGAAGCTCGGGCGGCGCGGCGGAACCGGCCTCTTCTGGCGCGTCCGGACCGTCGGGCCCGGCGGCGGGCAGGTCGAGCATGACGGACGTGCCCTCGCCCGGCACCGTGTCGATCGTGACACTGCCGCCCGCGCGGCGGACGAAATTCTCCACCATGGCCAGGCCCAGCCCGCTGCCGCCGCGCTCCAGCCGCGTCGTGAAGAACGGGTCGAGCGCCCGCGCGGCCACCGCGGCCGGCATGCCCGGCCCGTCATCGCGCACCGTGATGCGGATCGCCGCGCCGCCCTGGACCGACAGGGCGACCGTGCCGCCCGGCGCGCCGCTGTCGAGGATGGCGTTGCGGGCATTGAGCACCAGATTGAGCAGCGCTGCCTGCAGATCCCCGGCAGAGGCGCGCAGGAAAAGCGGCGCGGCGCCGTCGCAGCGGATCGCGAGGCCGATCCCCGCCGGGAGCGCGGCGCGCAGCACCGGCTCCAGGCTCGCCAGCTCGCGGCGCAGATCCAGGCGCGCGGCAGCGGCGGGACGGGTCCGCGTGAGCTCGACCAGCCGCTCGGTCAGGTCGGCCCCGCGGACGCAGGCGGCCTGGATGGCGCCGAGATGGCGGCGCAGCACCTCCTCGCGCCCGGAAAGCAGCGCCGTGTCCGCCCCGAGACGGATGACGCCGAAGATATTGGCCATCTCGTGGGAGATGCCCCCGGCCATCTGGCCGACCGCGTCGAGCCGTTCGGTGCGGGCCAGATTCTCCCGCAGGAGCCAGCCCTGGGTCTCGTCGAGCACCGAGAGCACGAGGAAGCCGCCCGCCGCCTGCCGCCGCAGCACGAAGCGCAGCGCATGCTCGGCGCCCTCCGGGTCGAGCCAGCCGGCATGCAGCTCCGCCGGGCCGTCCCGGGCCAGGAGCCGCCGCGCCGGGCTTTCCTCTGCGGCGAGGATGCGGCGGCTGCCGAGCGCATGGAAGCGGGCGCCGAAGAGCCATTCCCCGGGCGGTCCCGCCCCGCCGCACAGCCGTTCCGCGCCGAGATTGGCCAGCCGCAGCCGCCGGTCCGCGCCGAAGACGAAGACCGCCGCGTCGATCCCGTCCAGCGCGATGCGCAGCCGCCATTCCTCTTCCTGGCGCCGCGCGTCCTCGCGGTTGCGGTAGGCGGCCAGGCGCAGGACCGTCACGACCGCGGAAAGCGCCAGCAGCGCGGCGAGCGCGGCGCTCCAGATGCTGGGATCGAGCCAGCCGCGGCGGCCGATCTCGAGCGCGAGCTCCGCGACCAGCAGCGGCCCGAGCAGCAGCAGCGGCAGCAGGCGCCGGGCGGAGCGGCTGCCCGGCCCCTCGCCGAAGGCGGTGCGCGCCAAGCGGAAATCCGGCCGGGCGAGCATCGCCGAGATGCAAAGCAGCAGCAGCGCGGCGGCGCTGTGCGGCGCCATCCCGGCAAAGGCCAGGGCCGCCTCGTAGGCCGGGCGGTCGAGCAGCCAGGTGCCGATCGCCGTCAGGGTCAGCAGGACGCCCGCCGCGCCGAGGGCGGAGGTCACGGCATCCGCCAGCGCCCCGCGCCCGCCGGAGGCCAGCGTCCCGGCCGCGGCCAGCACCAGCCCCGCCGAGGTGGCCAGCGCCATGCGGTCGCCGCTACCCGGCGGCGCGGCGAGATAGGCCGCGACGGTCAGGCCGCATTTCGCCGCCGCGAAGGCCGCCACGGCCAGGGCCAGGAGACGGGCCAGCAGACGGGCCAGGACCAGGGGAGGGCCGGGCCGCTGGCGCAGCTGCAGGAGCTGCGCCGCCGCCAGCGCCGCGAGGCTCGCCGCGGTGGCCGGGACCATCGCCGCCGCGCCGGGACGGAACCGCACCAGCCAGTCGAGCCCGCCGCCCCAGCCCGCCAGCAGGACCGACATACCGGTCGCCAGCACGATGCCGGCGAGAATCCCGGCCCAGGTCCGGAGCCGCTGGCGGGTGGCGGGCATCAGGCCGGGCCCCGCGCCAGGACCGGCGGCCTGCGGGCGCCCGGCCCGGCGGGCGGCATCTAGCCCGCCTCCCCGGCCGCTTCGCCCGCGGGACGGGCGTAGCGGTGCACCAGGGCGTCGAGCTGCTCGAGCGTCGCGGTCTTGCGCACCCGGGCGCAGGCATTGCGCAGCCCCTGCTGCAGGATCGGCGATTCGATCAGCTCCGGCCGGCCGGTGATGATGACGACGGGCAGCTCCGGATCGGCCTTCTCCACCTCATGGGTCAGCGTGATCGCCCCGCCGCCGGGCATGACGACATCGAGGAAGACGATGTCGAATCCCGATTGCGCGATCTGGCCGAGAAGCTGCTCGGCCGACGTCACGGCAACGGCCTCGTGCCCCATCGCCTGCATCCCCTCGCAGAACACGTCCAGATAGGGAACGTCGTCATCCGCAATCAGTATCCGCGCCACCCGTCGATCCTCCGCGTTGAAGCCTTTCGAATATGTGATACGTGTTTGGGGTAGCAGGACGCGGCAGGGAGCGGAAGATGGCAGCCGACACTCTTCACGCCGGATCGGAGGGCATGGTGCCGCTGGTGGTGATCGGCGCCTCGGCCGGCGGTCTCGAGCCGCTCGAATCCTTCTTCGAGGCGCTGCCGCGCGAGACCGGCTGGTGCTTCGTGGTGGTCCAGCACCTGTCGCCCGACTACAAGTCGATGATGCACGAGCTGCTGTCGCGGCGCTCGCCGCTGAAGATCCGCCATATCGACGACGGCGTGGCGCTGGCGGCGGACACGATCTTCCTCAACCGGCCCAGCACGCTGGCGACGCTCGAGGGCGAGGCCTTCCGGACCCAGGCCTATGGCAGCCCGGACGGCACCCCGAACCTGCCGATCGACGCGCTGCTGGGCTCGCTTGCCGGGCGCGATCCGGCGCGGACCGCCGCGGTGATCCTGTCGGGCTCGGGCAGCGACGGCACGCGCGGCGCCGAGTCCATGCATGCGGCCGGCGGGCTGATCCTGGTGCAGTCCCTGGCCGAGGCCTCGTTTCCCTCGATGCCGCGCTCGGCGCTGACCCACGAGGTGGCCGACCGGGTGCTGGCGGTGCGCGACATCCCCCGCGCGCTCGACGAGTACTTCCGCAGCGGCTCCCGCACCGGCTCGGGCGCGGTCCGGCAGCCCGGCGAAGGGCCGAAGAGCATCCTCAAGCTGCTCGAGGAAGCCCACGGCATCGATTTCACCGACTACAAGCCGCAGAATGTCCAGCGCCGCATCGAACGGCGCCAGCAGCTCCAGGGCTTCGCCTCGGCCGAGGAGTACCGCCTGGCGCTGGAGCACAACCCGGCCGCGCTCGAAGAGCTCTACCACGACCTGCTGATCGGCGTGACCCAGTTCTACCGCGACGAGGAGACGATGCGCGCGCTGCGGGTCAAGGTGCTCGACATCCTGGCCGCCCATCCCGAGGAGAAGGCGCCGCTGCGCATCTGGGTGCCGGCCTGCTCGAGCGGCGAGGAGGCCTACACGATCGCCATCGAGCTGAGCGAGGCGCTGGCCATCGCCGGGCGGCAGCGCAGCTTCCGCATCCTCGCGACGGATGTGCACCGCCGCTCCATCGACCTGGCCTCGGCGGGCATCTACAGCGCCGAGACCCTGGAGCATGTCCCGCACGAGCTGCGCGCGCGCTATTTCGAGCGGGTGCAGGACCGCTACGTGGTCACCCCGGCGCTGCGGCAGAAGATCATCTTCTCGGTCCATGACGTGCTCAGCGATCCGCCCTTCATGCATCTCGACCTGATCTCCTGCCGCAATCTGCTGATATACCTGACGGAAACGGCACAGGCGCGGATGATGTCGATGTTCCTCTTCGGATTGCGCAACGACGGCTACCTGCTGCTCGGCAGCTCCGAGAGCCTCGGCCGCTTCTCGGGCGAATTCCGCAATGTCGACAGCCGCTGGCGGCTCTACCAGAAGGCCACGACCAAGCGCAGCCTCGACCGGGCGGTGCTCTCGCCGCGGCTGGGACAGAGCATGCGCTCCGACGTGGCGCTGCGCAGCCAGGCCGGAACCCAGCGCTTCCAGCTGCCGCGCGAGATGACCGAGTTCCGCAACCGCGAGTCGCTGATCCGCGGCTATGACGCGCTGCTGAAACGCTATGCCCCAGCCTCGATCCTCGTGACCGAGAATGGCGGCGTGCTGGCCTGGTTCGGCGCTGCGGCGGCCTTCATCGACACGATGAACAACCTGGCGGAATGGACCGTCGAGGGGATCGTCCATCCCGACCTGCATTTCGTCATCAATGTCGCCAGCGAGAAGCTCCGGCAGGAGCAGCTCGAGACCTACGAGCGCAAGGTGGAGGTCACTTTCTCCGACGACCGCAAGATCCAGTGCGACGTGCGCATCGAGCCCCTGCAGGAGGTACAGGGAAGCCGCCTCATGCTGGTGGCGCTGTCGACCGACGAGCGCCTGGCACGCGACGCCCCCCTGCCGGGTCCGGAGGCCGGGGACATGCCCGCCCCGCCCGCCGCGGAGACCGCGGGCAGCGAGGATACCCGTCTGCTGGCCCGCCGCATCGTCGATCTGGAGCGCGACCTGCGCCTGACCGAGGAGACGCTGCAGCATGTCACCGAGCGGCTCGAGGCGAGCGGCGAGGAGCTGCAGGCCTCAAACGAGGAGCTGCAGGCGTCGAACGAGGAGCTCCAGGCCTCGAACGAGGAACTGCAGAGCTCGAACGAGGAGCTCCATGCCGTCAACGAAGAGCTGGTCTCCGTCAGCGCCGAGCACGAGCGCCAGATCGAGACCCTCTCGGAGCTCAACGGCCATATCGAGCTGGTGCTCGACGCGCTGCATGTCGGGGTGATCTTCGTCGACCGCAATGCGCGGCTGCGCCGCTTCAGCGAGATCGTCGCGCGCCGCTTCGAGCTGGAATCCCACGACATCCTGCGCTCGCTTGGCGTGATCGGGCCGCGGCTCGGCTTCGTCGACCTGCCGGCGGCGACGGCGGAGGTCATCGCCTCGGGCCGCCCGCAGGAGCATGCCGGCACGCATGGGGACGGGCGGCTGTCGGTGCGGATCTGCCCGATTCCGGCGTCGGAGGAGGCCACGGACCCCGATGCCAGCGGCGCCGCGCTGATCTTCCGCTGGTCGGACGCCTGACCGCCCCGCCGCCCCCCGGGCCCCGCCTGCATCAGCGAGGGCAGGAAGGAGTTGTCACATTACCTCGTGCGCGTTGACACGAGCGTCTCGCAGCTCGGTTCAGGCGATGCCGGCTGGCCATTTGCAGGCATCGAAGGCTTCCATCCGGTGGTAGCGGATGGCCCGCGCAGTCCGGCGGCGTGCCGGAACGGAGAAACTGCTGCGGATGGCGGAGTGGACGGAGACGAAACGTTGCAGGGCGCCGGGAGATCGGGACCCATGCATCGCGCCCTCCCGCTTCCGGAATGGCAGATGGCTGTTCTCGGCCTGGTAGTCGACCCCCTTGTGCGGCCAGTGGTCGAGGCCGGGTGCAACCTCGCGCTTGGCCGCGTCATAGGAGCGGAGCTTGTCGGTGGCGATCCGCCATGGGATGATACTGTTGAAAAACGCCAGGTGCGGTCGAGAGGGGGCCCGAAGCTGGAACCTTGTTCCCAAGCTTGGCTGGAGAAGTCGGATATCGAAGCACTTGCGCCCGATCGCGGAACGTCTTCCCTCGAGTTGAAGGTCCGCGGGCAGAGTTGCGCGTTTTTCAACAGCATGGGACGGCTCCGGTCCGTTTCAACAGCGCGACCGGACGCCGTTTTGCCGCCGCCTTGTCCCGTCTCGCCTGGAGAACCTTGTCGAGCACGACGCCATGCCGATCGACAGCGCGCCAAAGCCAGAAGGATTTGCCCGCGATTTTCACCGGGACGTCGTCCAGACGCCAGACGTCCCCGGGGCGACACTGCCTGCGCCGGAGGTTTTGCGCGATCTGCGGGCCGAATTTGACGGTCCAGCGCCGGATGGTTTCATAGGACAGGTCGGTCCCACGCTCCAATAGCATCTCCTCCACCTCGCGCAGGCTGAGGTTGAACCGGACGTAGAGCCACACGGCGTGGACGGTGATCTCGGGCGGGAAGCGGTGGCGCTTGTGGCTGATGCCGGGCGATGCCTGCATCAGAGACGGCATGTTCAAATCGTCCGACCGGCTATCAGCGCTGGTTAACGTGACATCTCCGGAAGAGGCGCAGAACCGCGCGGCCCCGGCGCGGTCCGAGCGGCATGGCATCGCGGCGCAGGAGCGCCAGAACCGAGACCGCCCGCATGCAGAGCCCGACCGGCAGCCCCGGGACCGGCCCGGCGATGAGGCCTTGCCGAAGTCCTGCCCGGTGATGATGCCGCATACCGCGGGCATGATCGGGGGCGGGATCGGGATGCCGGCCATCCCGCCCGCCGCGATCGCGCCCGAGGAGACGGTGCCGGAATAACCCGCGCGCCCCATCCCGGGCAGCACCACCTTGGCCAGGGTCGCGGCGGTGGCGATCGCAGAGCCCGGGACCGCCGCGCAGGAGGCAATGGTGGCCAGCGCCAGCCCGCCGCGGCGGTGCCCGAGCCAGGCGCCCGCAGCGCGGAACATCTCGCGGCTCATGCCCGATCGGGCGGCGACGGCACGCATCGGGATCATGCCCGGATGGCAGGTCCTCGCCGGCGAGAGCGGCGGGAGCGACACCAGCTTCGGCGCCTGCGGCAGGCCGACGACACCCTGCAGGCGCCGCAGCCGCCCTTGCGGCATCCGATGCGCAGCCGCCGCGGACCGGGCCGGGCGAACTGCGCCCCGACGGCCGTCAGAGCGTCTCATGCGCGCCGATATCGACCGGCACGTCCCTGCATCCCGGACCAGGATCCGCGTCTTCTCTCCGGCCTAGAGCCGTGGCGCCCAGGTGATGGCGGGAATAAACGACGGGTCGGCAAAGAACGATATCAACGGAATATGGATCCTAAGAACGACTTTCTCGCGGGCTTCTGTCTGCCCGGCTGGCCTGCACCCCTTGGCCCGCGCGGCGGGACGGCCGCTGGAGGAAGGAACGGATGATCCGATCGCAGCTTGGGCGCAGCCCGCCCCGGATCTCGCCCGGCAGAGCCTTGCCCAGGCGCCTGGAGCCTGCGCGAGGCGGCGCCTCCGGGCGGGACAATGATCGTGCTCCACCATGGCAGCGCCCCCAAATGGGCCCGCCGTCAGCTCATGGATTCCGATGACCGGATCGGCGATTTCGCCATCCGCAGATCTTGGCCGTCGGCAGCGAGGGCCCGGCGGCGGTGCAGTGCGAGCAGATGCAGCTGATCCGCCTCCAGCTCCTGCATTCGGCCGATCCGGGGCGGCTCGCGGCAAGCTGGGGCCTGCACGTCTCCGGCGGCGGCGCGGGGCCGGAGCAGCTCGCGCCGATGCAGGCCCGGATCCGGAACGACGGCACGCTGGGCTTCCTGTCGGTCCAGACCGCCGCCTGCCTTTGGCCCGGGACCGGCGCGCTCTAGCGGTCGATCGACCAGGCGCCGCACCCCGCAGCCCGGAAGGCCAGGCCGCGCCGCAGCCCGGTCCGGCTTGCGCACACTCTTCAGCATCGCCGGGGCCGTCGCCGCGCCCCTTGCGGACAGCCGCTCCGGCTGCCCGCCGGCGTGCCGGGCGGACCGCGGGCCGCCATGCGCGAGGAACCGTCCTGCAGTCCGGAGGCGCAGCGATGGCCGGCGGCGGGCGATCGCGCAGACCGGACATGGCCCGCGGCCATGGTCCCGTGCCGGAGGCAGGCAGGGCTGGGCCATCCGGCGGCAAACCCGGAAGCGGCGCTCGGGACCGCCGCCAAGCGGATCCCGCGCCGTCGCGCGCCGTTCCCGCGGGGCGGCGAAACGCAAAGGGGCGCCCCGGGGGGCGCCCGTCCGTCTGGCTGCGAGAGCCGGAATTACCAGGAGGTCAGCACCGTGCCGTGGTACTTCTCCTCGATGAAGGCCTTCACCTCGTCGGAATGGTAGGCCTCGATCAGCGGCGCGACCCAGGAGGCCTCCTCGTCGCCCTGGCGGACCACGATGATGTTCACATAGGGGTTGTCCGCCTTCTCCATCGCGATGGAGTCGGTCTTCGGGTTCAGCCCCGAGGCGATGGCGTAGTTGGTGTTGATCATCGCCGCGTCGAGATCCGCCAGCGAGCGCGGCAGCTGCGCCGCGTCGAGCTCCTGGAAGCGCAGGTTCTTCGGGTTCTCGGTGATGTCGAGCACGGTCGGGACCAGCCCGGTGCCCTCGGCCAGCGTGATCAGCCCCAGATCCTGCAGCACCAGCAGCGCGCGGCCGCCATTGGTGGGATCGTTCGGGATGCCGACCGTGTCGCGCTCTTCCAGCTCGTCCGGGCCGGAGATCTTGTCGGAATAGAGCCCCATCGGCGTGGTGATCGTCGTCGCCACCGGCACCAGCGCGAAGCCGCGGTCCTTCATCTGGTTGTCCAGATAGGGCTCGTGCTGGAAGGAGTTGGCTTCGATGTCGCCATCGGCCAGCGCCTGGTTCGGCACCACGTAGTCGGAGAACTCGATCACGTCGATATTCAGCCCCATGGGCGCGGCGACCTTCGCCACCTCTTCCATGATCTCGGCATGCTCGCCCGGGGACACGCCCACGCGGATATCCTCGGCGGCGGCCATCCCGGCGCTCAGGGCAAGGACGGAGGCGAGCGTCATCAGCTTCTTCATAGCGGAACTCCTATAGTTGTTCTTGTCAGGCGCCGCGGTTGCGGGGCGCCCGCTTGTCCACGCGCCGGGCGATCCATTCGCCGGCGGTCTGCACCAGCTGGACGAGGACGATGAGGATGACCACGACCATCGCCATCACGTCGGGCATGAAGCGCTGGTAGCCGTAGCGGATGCCGAGATCGCCCAGCCCCTCGCCGCCGACCGCGCCCACCATGGCCGAATAGCCGATCAGGCTGACCACCGCGAGGGTCAGGCCCAGCGTGATCCCGGGCAGCGCCTCGGGGATCAGCACCTTGCGGATGATCTGCAGCGGCGTCGCCCCCATGGCGCGGGCCGCCTCGATCAGGCCGCTATCGACCTCGCGGATGGCGTTCTCGATCAGCCGCGCGATGAAGGGGATGGCGGCGATGCTCAGCGGCACGATCGCCGCCGTGGTGCCGATCGAGGTGCCCGCGACCATCCGCGTGAAGGGGATGATCGCCACGACGAGGATGATGAACGGCACCGAGCGGGTGGCGTTGACGATGATGCCCAGCACCTTGTTCACCGCCGGGGCGGAGAGCAGCTCGCCCTTCTGCGAGCAGGCCAGGAAGGTGCCGATCGGCAGGCCGAAGACCGCGCCGATCACGGTGGAGACCGCGACCATGTAGAGGGTCTGCCAGGTCGCCTCCATCAGCATGTTGATCAGGTTAGCCGACATAGCCCAGCACCTCCGTGCGCTGCTGATGCGATTCCAGGTAGGCCCGCGCCTCGGCGCCGCGATCGGCCGGGACCGAGATCAGCAGGTTGCCGAAGGGCCGCGCGCCGATCTCCTCGATGGCGCCGGCGAGGATGTTGACCTCGAGCCCCAGCGCCCCGCTCATCTGCGCCAGCAGCGGATCGGTCGCCCGGTCGCCGAGGAAGGTGATGCGGATCACCTCGCGCGCGGGCCCGGCCGGCGGCTCGGCGTTCATCCGGTCGGCGATGAAGCGCGGCAGGGTCACGCCGGTGACGCCCGACAGGAAGGAGCGCGTGGTCGCATGGGCCGGGGTGGTGAAGATGTCGTAGGTCGCGCCCTGCTCGACGATGCGGCCGCCCTCGATCACCGCCACATGGCTGGCGATGTCGCGCACCACCGCCATTTCATGGGTGATCAGCAGGATGGTCAGGCCGAGATCGCGGTTGATGTCGGCCAGGAGCTTCAGCACGGTCTGCGTGGTCTCGGGATCGAGCGCCGAGGTCGCCTCGTCCGAGAGCAGCACCTTCGGCCCGGTGGCCAGCGCCCGGGCGATGCCGACGCGCTGCTTCTGCCCGCCCGAGAGCTCGGCCGGATAGCGCTCTGCCAGCGCCTCCAGCCCGACGCGGGCGACCAGGTCGCTGGCGCGGCGGCGGATCTCGGCGGCCGGCCGGCCGGCGATCTCCAGGGGCAGCGCGACATTCTCGTAGACGGTGCGCGAGGAGAGCAGGTTGAAATGCTGGAAGATCATTCCGACCTCGCGGCGCATCTCGCGCAGCTCCGCGCCGCGCGCGGCGCCGATGTCGCGCGTGCCCACGCGGACCGTGCCCGCGGTCGGGCGCTCCAGCCCGTTGACCATGCGCAAGAGCGTCGACTTGCCCGCGCCCGAGCGGCCGATGATGCCGGTGATGGCGCCCGGCGGCACCTCGAGGTCGACCCCCTCGAGCGCCATGACGCTGCCGCCGCCCTTCTTGGGGTAGCTCTTGCCCACGCCGTCGAAGGTGATGGCGGCGCCTGTCGTGGTTTCGCGTTGCATCTGAGATTCCGGATGCCAGAGGTTTCGATTTGGCCGCCGGTAGAGCGGAAGCGCGCGCCGGAGACAACCCCGCCCGCGCGCCGGAACCCGCAAAACATGCCTCCCGGGCGGCGGAAAGCCCGGCTCAGCCCTGCCGCGGACCCAGAAGCAACGCCGAGCCGATGCCCCCGGCGGCGGCAATCGCGCAGAGCGCGCGGCCCGGCCGCCGCTCCAGCTCGGCCATCGCGCGGCACAGGAGCACCGCGCCCGAAGCGCCGATCGGATGGCCGCGGGCCAGCGCGCCGCCGCCGGGATTGATCCGCTCCGGCGGCAGCCCGGCCAGCCGCTGGCACAGGATCGCCTGCACCGCATAGGCCTCCATCAGCTCGATCACCTCCGGCGCGGGCCCCTCCCCCAAGAGCTGGCGGATCGCCGCGACCGGGGCGATGCCGGGCTGGCGGCTGTCGCCCCCGGTAGCGGCATGGCCAAGCAGGCGCAGCCCCGCGCCCGGCGGCGCCAGATCGTCGGCGACGATCACGCAGAAGGCGGCGGCATCGGCCTCGCAGGCGGTGGCGGCCAGGCTGACGCTGCCGGCAAGCGCCGGGCTGCGCGCCGCCAGCCGCGGGCTCAGCGCCCGGGCGAAGGGATCGTCGGCCACGCCCAGAACCGGCACGATCTCGGCGCGCAGACGGTCGCGCGCGGCCAGCGCGCTTGCATGCGAGGCGACCGCATAGGCGTCCTGCGCCGCGCGGCTGATGCCATGCGCGTCGGCAAGCGCGGCCGCCGCCGCCGTCATGTCCGGATCGGCGGCGGGATCGGGGCTGAAGGGCGGCCGCGCGTAGAATTGCGGTACCCCCTCCGGGGTCTGGCGGGCGCGCAGCGGGCGGCGGGAATAGCTCTCCGCCCCGCCTGCCACCACCACCCGCGCCTGCCCGGCATCGACCAGCGCCGCGCCGAGCGCCACCGCCTCCAGCCCGCCGGCGCATTGCGCGTCGAGGCTGAGCCCCGCGACATGGCCCATCCCTGCCGCCAGCGCCGCCATCCGCGCCGGATTGCCCCCGGCCCCGAGCGCGTTCGACAGGATCAGCTGGCCGGTCTCGCGCGGGGCGATCCCCGCTGCCTCCAGCACCGCGGCGATCACCGGGGCGGCCAGCGCATGCGGCTCCAGCCCGGCAAAGGCGCCGCCGCGGGGCACCACGGCGCTGCGCCGCGCGGCCAGAAGGACGCTCATTCCGCCCGCCCCGCCAGCGCCAGCAGATCGGGCTTGCCCGAGGCCAGAAGCGGCAGCCGCGCGATCCAGGCGAAGCGGCGCGGCACCATGTGCGGCCCCAGCGCCGCGCCGATCCGGTGGCGCAGCTCCGCCTCCAGCCGGGGATCGGGCGCCCCCTCGATCCAGGCGGTCAGCGCATGGCCGCGCAAGGGATCAGGCGCGGCCGTCACCGCCGCGCCGCGGCCGTCGAGATGCGCCGCCAGGAGCCGCTCCACCGCCTCGGGATAGGCGTTGCGGTCGGCGATCGTCACCATCCGCCCGCGCCGCCCGGCAAGCCAGAGAAACCCGCCGGCATCGATCCGCCCCAGCTCGCCCACGGTCAGGAAGCCGCCCTCGCGGCGGGTCTCGGCGCTCTCGCCCTCGGCATAGCGCTCGAAGAGATAGGGGCTTTTCACCCAGACCTCGCCGATGCCCTCGACGGGGCGGCGGATCTCGATCTCGACGCCGGGATAGGCGCGCCCGACCGCGCCCTCGGGCGTGTCCGGCCCGCCGAGCGCGATGAAGCTGGTCTCGGAGGCGCCGTAGAATTCGCGGAACTCGGCCTGCGGGAACAGCGCCGCCGCCTGGCGCCGGGTCGCCGGATCGAGCGCGCCGCCGCCGCAGAGCACCAGCCGCAGCCCCGGCGCGGGCGCCCCCGAGAGCAGCCGCAGCTGGGTCGGCGTCGCGTAGAGCACGCTCGCCCCCGAGACGGCGAGCCGCGCCATCTGCCGGTCCGGGCGCAGCCCGTGGAGCGTCTCGGTGCCGAGCCCCAGATGCAGCGCCTCCATCACCCCGTAGAGCGCCAGCGAATGGCCGAGCGCCCCCAGCGTCGCGATCCGGTCGGGCGGCGCCAGGCCGAAGAGCCGCCGGTTGACCTCGAAGCTCGCCTGCCAGGAGGCGAGGCTGCGCCGGATCGCCTTCGGCGCGCCGCTGCTGCCCGAGGTGACGCAGTCGAGATGGCCGGTTCCGGGCAGCTCCCCGATCCAGGGCGCGCCATGGCCCGCGCGGAAGGCCGCCCCGCGCGCCGCCAGATCCAGAAGCCGCCTGAGCGCGTCGGCCGTCGCGCCACGGGCCTGCTCCAGCGGCATCCCGGCACAGGCATGCAGGCTCATTCCGGCACCTCGCCGGGCCAGCCGCGGAAGCTGGCATAGCCGCCGAGCGGCGCGCGCTCGGTCCGGACGCGGTTGACCGGCGCCTCCGGATCGGGATGGCCGAGGGCGATGCCGCAGACCACCAGCTCTTCCTCCGGCAGGGCGAGCGCGCGATGCGCGGCCCGGCCGTACTGCGCCAGCGCGCCGATGCCGCATGTGCCATAGCCCGCGGCCTCCGCCGCCAGCATCAGCGCCATCAGCGCCATGCCCAGATCCATGTAGCAGCCCGCCCCCATGTCGCGCCGGATCGTCACCACGATGGCCACCGGGGCGCCGAAGAAGCGGTAATTGGCGGCAAACTGCGCCCGCCGCCCCGCGAGGTCGCGCCGGTCGATCCCCAGCGCGGCATAGAGCGCATAGCCCGCCGCGCGCTGCCGCGCCTTCAGCTCGGGCGGCAGCGGCTGGGGGAAATAGCCGTATTCCGGCGGCTCTGCCGGTCCCTCGGCCGCCGCCGCCATCGCGTCGCAGAACCCGGCAAGCGGCGCGCCCGCCAGCACATGGAACCGTCCCGGCTGCAGGTTGGCCCCGCTCGGCGCCTGGCGCGCGGCGGTCAGGATGCGCTCCAGATCGGCCCGGGGCACGGGCCGCTCGAGAAAGGCGCGGCAGGACCGGCGGCGCTCCAGCAGCGCGGCCAGATCGGCGAGGGAGGGAGAGGACTGGCTCATGCCGCCTCTCTAGCCCTCCCGGCGCGCCAGGGGAACGGTCTGCTTGCCGCTCCTAGAGCTGGACCGTCTCGCGCGGGCGGCGCACCAGGAAGCTCGCCGCGATCATCGCCAGCGAGATCGCCCCGCCTGTGGCGAAGCCCGCCCGCACCCCGGCCGCCAGCGCCGCCGCCGGATCCGCCCCGCCGGCCGCCGCCGCCGCGCCCGCCAGCGACATCACCGAGACGAAAAGCGCGATCCCGGCCGCGCCCGCCACCTGCTGCACCGTGCCGATCACCGCCGAGCCGTAGGAATAGAGCTCCTTCGGCAGCGCCGCGAGCGAGGCGGTGAAGAGCGGCGTGAAAAGCAGCGCCAGCCCGATGCTCAGGAGCACATGGCTGCCCAGCACCGCCCAGACCGAGCTGTCCGTGCCGAGCGCCGCCATCGCCCAGAGCCCGGCGCTGACGAAGACCGCGCCCGGGATCACCAGCCGCCGCGAGCCGAACCGGTCGAAGGCGCGCCCGACCGAGGGCGCCATCAGCCCCATCAGCAGGCCGCCGGGCAGCAGCAGCAGCCCCGCCGCCAGCGGCTCCATCCCCAGCACGCCCTGCATGTAGATCGGCAGGAGGATGATCATCCCGAAAAGCGACACCATGCAGAAGGCCATCATCAGCACCGAGACGCTGAAGACGCGGACGCGGAAGGTGCGCAGGTCGAGCAGCGCCCGCCCCTGCCGCCCGAGCCTCAGCTGGCGGCGGATGAAGAGCGCAAGCGCCGCCGCGCCGGCCGCCAGCGGCAGCCAGAGCGGGACCGGCCCGCCGCCATGGCCCTCGCCCAGGCTGGAAAGTCCGTAGACCAGCCCGCCGAAGCCGAGCGCCGAGAGCGGCACCGAGGGCAGGTCGAGCGGCGCGCGGCGGGTTTCGCCGACATCGCTCAGCCGCGCCCAGCCGAGCGCAAGCGCCGCCAGGCCGATCGGCAGCACCAGCCAGAACATCCAGCGCCAGTCGAGCAGGTTGAGGATGATCCCCGAGATCGTCGGCCCGATCGCCGGGGCGACCGAGATGACGATCGAGATGTTGCCCATGGTGCGGCCGCGCCCCTCTGGCGGCACCAGCGTCATCACCGTGGTCATCAAGAGCGGCATCATGATCGCCGTGCCGCAGGCCTGGACGATCCGCCCGGCGATCAGCGCCCCGAGCCCCGGCGCCAGCGCGCAGCCGAAGGTGCCGAGGCAGAAGAGCCCCATCGCCAGCGCGAAGACCTGCCGCGTGCGCAGCCGCTGCAAGAGGAAGCCGGTGACCGGGATCACCACCGCCATGGTCAGCAGGAAGGCCGTGGTCAGCCATTGCGCCGCCCCGGCGGTCACGTCGAGGTCGATCATCAGCCGCGGCAGCGCGACGCCCATGATGGTCTCGTTGAGGATCACCGTAAAGGCCGAGACCACCAGCAGCAGGATCACCTGGCGGTCGCGGGCTTCGGTCTCTCCGGCGGGCGGGGACCGGGACGGGTCTAGGGACGGATTGGCCGTTTGCATTGCTGGTGTCCGGGCGGGGCTGGAGGGCGGAAGCACCGGGGGCGGGGCTCCCGAAACCGGAGCCCCGCCCCCGGGACCCGTCCGGGATAGGCCGGACCGCGCCATTGCGCAAGCGGGCCGCGACGGCATCCGCCCCCTGCCCCCGCAGCCGTGTCCTGCAGGCCCCGCCGCGCTCCTGCCGCATCCGCCGCCTGGCGAGGTCTCGACATTGGCGCCGTTCTCCCGGCGCGGCGCCGCGTTCGGCGCCTCTGGCCGCTGCGCCCGTGAAGGCCCTGCTCCGGCATCGCGTCGAGCGCCAGCCCTGCCTGCCCGATCTTCGCTGCGAGGAGCCGCTGCCGCTGCCCCGGGGCGCCCGGGCCGGAGGCTGCCGGCCGCGCTGGGTTCTCCGCCTCTCCCGCGCCTCCGGGGCCGGATGGCATGGGGGACGCGCCCGGCAGGCAGGGCGGGCGGCAGGATGAAACCGGCCGCCGGGTCGAGGAGGCGAGCGCCCGCAAGCGGCGGCCAGGCACTGGCCGCGCAGGCAGCGGAGTTGCTGACATCGGCTGCGCCTCGCGGAGTGCTGCTGACGGGATCACCGAGAGCTGTCTCCCCGCTTCGGGATACGGCCGGAAGCCAAGAGATATAGGGGCTGAGGAGAGAGGAGGCCCTGGAACGGTCCGTCCGGCGACCCGCAAGGTCCCGCCCTTTGCCCTGCGACCCGTCGCCAGCGGCGGTTCTCCGCGCAGCACTGCAGCGGGCGCAGGACTCAGCCGTTGTCCGGGTCACCGTCAAATGGGCGCAGGAACCACCGGCCGGATCGGATCGCCGCAGCGCGGGGAGAGCCCGGCCGGGTGTCCACGCGCGCGACTGCGCGCGGAGGGAAGGTCTCGCCGCGCCGCCGCCTCCGGGCACCCTTGTCCCGCCGGACGGCGCCGCGCCGGAGAGGCGGGGCGCGGCGCCGTCCTTCGGGCCGCGGCGCTCAGAGCGGGCGCGCGGCCATCCCGTCTGCCTCCGCCAGCGCGGCGCGGTGCGCCGGCGCGGCGATCTCCAGCATCAGCCGCCGCCGCTCGCGCAGCGTCCGGCCGCGCAGATCGGCGATGCCGTGCTCGGTGACGATGATCCCCGCCTCGCTGCGCGGCGTGCTGACCGGCCCCGAGAGTGCGGCGACGATCCGCGACGCGCCGGTCTTCGCCACCGTCGCGGGCAGCGCGATCACCGGCAGCCCGCCGCGCGAGCGATGCGCCCCGCGCAGGAACTCTGCCGCGCCGCCGACAGAGCCGATGTAGCGCCCGCCCGCGGTCTCGGCGTTGATCTGCCCGGTCAGGTCGACCTCCACCGCCGAATTCACCGCGACGAAGCGGTCATGGCCCGCCAGCACCGCCGGATCATGAGTGTAAGAGGAGGCGCAGAGCCGCAGCGACGGGTTGCGATGGGCGAAATCGTAGAGCCGCCGCGTCCCCAGCAGCCAGCCGGTGACGCTCAGCCCTCTGTCGGTCGCCTTGCGGGCATTCGTGATCACGCCCGCCTCGGCCAGATCCGCGACGCTGTCGCCGATCACCCCGGAATGGATGCCGAGGTCGCGATGGCCCGACAGCGCGGCGAGGATCGCCTCCGGGAGCTGGCCGAGCCCCATCTGCAGGACCGAGCCGTCCTCCACCAGCCCCGCCACATGGGCGGCGATCTGCCGTTCCGCCGCGCCGGGCGCGGGCAGGCGCAGCTCGCGCAGCGGCCGCGAGGTCTCGACGATCACGTCGATCTGCTCCGGCCCGATCGTCGCCTCGCCCGGCACATCGGGCATGCGGTCGTTGACCTCGGCGATGATGCAGCGCGCCCGGGCGATCAGCGGCGCGATGTATTCGTGCAGGAGCCCCAGATTGTGCCGCCCCTCCGGCCCCGCGGGCGGCAGGTGCAGGAAGAGCACGTCCACCGGGTCGAGCACCCGCGCCAGCGCCGAATAGGGCACCGGCAGGATCTCGAGGCAGCCTGCCCGCTCCAGCCGCCGGTTGGTGCCGCTGCCGCAATAGGAACGGAAGCGCAGGGCGCCGGCCAGCGCCGGATCGGGGGTCTCGGTCAGGCTGTAGCCGATCGTCGCCGTCAGCGGCCCGAGCGCCGCCGCCTGGGCCGAAAGCGCCGCGGTCAGCGCCTCGGGCTCGGCCGCGGCCTGGCCCCAGGCGAGGCTGTCCCCGGGACGGATCCAGCGCGCCAGATCCAGCGTCTCCGGCGCCATTCTCGGCGGTATCTGCCCTGCCATTTCCGCTCCTCCCCATGTGTCCGTATTGCGAACATATGTCCATTAATGGACGAAGACGCAATCTGTCAACACCGCGGGATTGTCGCGACCGGCCGCGGGAATGACTTGACAGAGGGCGGCGCTCGTCGTGTATTTGGACATAAGTTCGCAATGCGGACTTTTCGGCGGAAATGGGCAACCGGATTCGCCGCAGCGTCTATCAGGGAGGACATCATGAAATTCACGGCTCTGCTCGCATCCACTGCGCTTGCCACGCTCATCGCCCTGCCCGGCTCGGCCACCGAGCTGCGCATGCTCTCCAGCTGGCCCTCGAACCAGTCCTATACCGCCAATGTGGTCACGCCGCTGGTCGAGAAGATCGAGGAGCTCTCGGGCGGCGGGATCACCATCGATGTCGCGGGCCCCGAAGTGGTCCCGGCCTTCGAGCAGCTCGAGCCGGTGCAGGCGGGCGTGTTCGACCTGCTCTTCACCCATCCCGCCTACCATATCGGCGCGGCCTCGATCGGGCTTGCCATCGAGGGAATGAAGGCTGATCCCGCACTGCGCCGCGCCTCGGGGGTGATCGACACGCTCGACGAATACTACAACGACCTCGGGCTGAAGGTGATCGCGGTGGCGCCGGCGGGCTCGGTGGCGTTCAACTTCATCCTCAAGGACCCGATCGGCGATGCGCCCTCGCTCGAGGGCCGCAAGATCCGCGGCACCCAGACCTACAACCCGGTGATCGAGGGGGTCGGCGGCGCGCCGGTGATCCTGCCGATGACAGATATCTACTCCTCGCTGCAGACCGGGGTGATCGACGGCGCGGGCACGACGCTGACCGGGATCGCCGAGAAGAAATGGTACGAGGTCTCCAACTACCTCTCGCGGCCGAAATTCGGCACGGTCGGGCTCTTCGTCTTCATGAATCTCGACAGCTGGGAGAGCCTCTCGCCCGAAGAGCAGGAGATCATCTCGAAAGCCGCCATCGAGATCGAGAACTCCTCGGTCGAGCAGTTCGACGGGCTCGCCGCCAAGGAAGAGGCCTTCCTGATCGAGCAGGGCATGGAGCTGACCGAAATGCCGGCGGAAGATGCCGAGCGGCTGGAGACGCTCTTCTCCGACGGCGCCTGGGCGACGGCGCGGAGCACCGGCGGCGCGCTGGCCGAGAAAATGCACGAACAGGCCGAGAAAGCGGGCCTGCTGCAGTGACATCCCGGCCGACGTCGTTCCGCCAGCAGGCCGGCGCCCTTGCCGGCCTCCTGGTGAAGGCCGCCTTCTGGGTCGCCTGCGCCGCGCTCGTGGTGATCGTCTGCATCACCATCTACGAGATCACGATGCGCTACTTCTTCGACAGCCCGACCTCCTGGGTGTCCGACAGCGTGCGCTACCTGCTGGCCTTCCTGATCATGCTGGGCCTGCCGGAAGTCACCCGCGAGGAGGGCCATGTCTCGATCGCGCTCCTGGCGGGGCACCTGCGCCCGGGCCATCCCTATCTGCGGCTCCTTGCGGGCATCAGCGCCCTGGCCTGCTTCGCCGTGACCTATTTCGCCCTCGACGTGGCCCTCGCCCAGGCCGCCCGCGACGTGCTGACCCAGGGCACCTGGCGGATTCCGCGGGTCTGGATCACCGGCAGCATCGCGGCGGGCTTCTCGATTGCCGGGCTCGTCTTCCTGGCCCTCGCCCTCCTGCCGCGCGAAAGGCCCTGACACGCCATGGACTGGATTCTCGACCTCGCCGCCTTCTTCGGCGCGCTGCTCTTCCTGATGATGACGGGCATCAACGTCTTCGTCGCCTTCCTGATCGTCAATCTCACCGCCACGGCGCTGCTGATCGGCGAGCGCGGCTTCGGGCTCTTCGTCAACAGCGTGGCCGACAGCGTCACCAATGGCGGCTATGCCACGATCCCGCTCTTCATCCTGATGGGCGAGATCCTGTTCCGCTCGGGCAGCGTCGACGTGCTCTTCGACTCGGTCGATCGGCTGGTCGGGCGGGTGCGCGGGCGGCTCTATGCGGTGGTGATCGTCATCGCCACGATCTTCGGCGCGCTCTCGGGCGCGGCGGTCGCGGTCTCGGCGATGCTCGGCCGCTCGGCCATGCCGAACATGGAGGCCCGCGGCTATTCGCGCCGCATGTCCGCGACCGTGATCCTGGCGGGCGCCTCGCTGGCGCCGATCATCCCGCCGTCGCTCCTCGCGATCATCGTCGGCTCGCTGGCGGATGTCTCGATTGCGGGGCTCCTCGTCGCGGGGATCGTGCCGGGGATCATCATCTCGCTGATGACGGCCGGCTACGTGGCGCTCTCGGTGATGCGCGACCCCTCGCTGGCCCCCGAGGACAGCGCCGGGGACGACGCCCCGCAGGGCAGCGCGCTTGGCGCCGTGCTGCGGATGATCCCCTTCATGTTCATCATCTTCATGGTGATGGGGATGATCATGCTGGGCATCGCCACGCCGGGGGAATCGGCGGCGACCGGCGTGCTGGGCTCGATCCTGGTGGCGATGCTCTACCGCCGGGCCAGCTTCGCGATGCTCGGCGGCGCCATCGCCTCGGCCACGCGGCTGAGCGTGATGATCATGGTGATCGTCGCCTCCTCGACGCTCTTCAGCCAGCTCGTGGCCTTCACCGGGGCTTCGCGGGCGATGGTCACCTGGGCGGGCGAGCTGGGGCTGCCGCCGATGGCGATGTTCTGGATCCTGATGGCGCTGCCGCTGATCCTGTGCATGTTCATCGACCAGATCGCCTTCCTGCTGATGGCCGTGCCGCTCTACGAGCCGCTGGTCCATGCGCTCGGCTTTGACCCGATCTGGTTCTGGACGATCTTCCTCGTCAACCTGACCGTCGGCGGGGTGACGCCGCCCTTCGGCTACACGCTTTTCGCGCTCTCGGCGGCGGCGCCGAACCTGAGCGTCGCCGAGGTGTTCCGCGCCTCCTATCCGGTGCTGGCGATCTTCCTGCTGGCGATCGTGCTGCTGTCGCTGGTGCCGGGTCTCGCGACCTGGCTGCCCGGCATCCTCTAGCCGCCCGGCACCTTCCCTCCGGATCCCCCCGCGCCCCCCGGCGCGGGGGTCTCGGCACTTGTCCCGCACCCCCCGAAGGCCATGCCGCAGGAATTTCCGCCCCGGCCGCGCAGCGGGGTTGACAGCGCGGTTTCCGCCTTCATATTTACGGACATATGTCCGCTATGCGAACACAAAGACCATTCCGGCCCCTGCGCCCTCATCAGCGCCGCCGGAAAGCCAGGGAGGCCCCCGCCGCAATGACCGCACTCCAGGACGCCTATATCGTTTCGCCGATGCGCACGCCGATCGGCAAGTTCGGCGGCGCGCTGCGGCCGCTCGCCGCCGACCAGCTGATGGTCCATGTCGTCCGCGCGCTGCTGGAGCGGACCGGCATCGACGGCGCGACGCTCGACGACGTGATCGTCTCGCAATCCTATGCTTCCAGCGAGGCGCCCTGCCTCGGCCGCTACGGCGCGCTGGCCGCGGGGCTGCCGCTCGAGGTGCCGGGCTACACGCTCGACCGGCGCTGCGGCTCGGGGCTGCAGGCCGTCATCAATGCCGCCATGTCGGTCCAGACCGGCCAGGCCGAGGCGGTGATGGTCGTCGGCGTCGAGAGCATGAGCAATATCGAGTACTACTCGACCGACATGCGCTGGGGCAGCCGCGCGGGCGACGTGACGTTCCACGACCGGCTGGACCGCGGCCGGGTCCGCTCGCAGCCCGAAGAGCGCTTCGGCCACATCTCCGGCATGCCCGAGACCGCGGACACGCTGGCGCGCGAGTACCAGATCACCCGCGAGGCCGCCGACGCCTTCGCCGCGCAGAGCCACGCCCGCGCCCATGCCGCCTGGGAGGCCGGCCGCTTCGCTGCCGAGGTCGTCCCGGTCGAGGTGCCTGCGCGCAAGGGTCCGGCGACGGTCCTTGCCCGCGACGAGGGAATCCGCCCGGAAAGCACGCCCGAAACGCTGGCGGCCCTGAGGGTGCTGCGCGAGGGCGGCGTGACCACGGCGGGCAATTCCAGCCAGCAGAACGATGCCGCGGCCGGCTGCCTGGTGGTCTCGGCCGCCTATCTCGACCGCCACGGGCTGGCGCCGATGGCACGGCTGGCGGGCTGGGCGGTGGCGGGCGTGCATCCCGGGCGCATGGGCATCGGCCCGGTCCCGGCGACGCAGAAGCTGATGGCGCGCACCGGGCTCAGGCTGGGCGACATGGAGCTGATCGAGCTGAACGAGGCCTTCGCCGCCCAGGCGCTGGCCGTGCTGAAGGCGCTGGAAATCGACGAGCAGGACCGCGTCAATGTCAACGGCTCGGGCATCTCGCTGGGCCATCCGATCGGCGCGACCGGCGTGCGGATCCTCGCGACCCTGCTTCACGAGATGGAGCGCCGCAGCGCCCGCTACGGGCTGGAGACCATGTGCATCGGCGGGGGCATGGGCGTTTCGGCCGTGTTCGAGCGGGCATGAGCATCCCCGCCTCCTACCGCGCGCCCTGGGATCTCGGCGCCATCCTGGGCGAGAGCCCCTTCCTGGCCGGGCTGGGGATCTGCTTCACCTATCTCGGCCGCGACGGCGCCCGCTTCGAGCTGTTGCAGGAGCGGCGGCACCTCAATGCCGAGGGGCGCATGCATGGCGGCATGATCGCCTCGCTGCTCGACGCTGCCTGCGGCCTGCCGGTGCGGGTGCTCGGCGACGGCCAGGACCTGGTCCGCGCCGTCACGCTCAGCCTCAATATCGACTATCTCGCCGCGCCGCGCGGACCCTTGGTGCGCGCCCGGGGCCGCATCACCGGCGGCGGCCGCAGGATCGTCTTCTCGCAGGGCGAGGTGCTGGACCAGGACGGAACGCCCGTCGCCCAGGCCGCGGGCTGCTTCAAGCGACTATTCCCGGCCAGTCCGGGCCAGACTTCGGAGGAACACCAATGAGAGACGTCGTCATTTCCGGGATCGGCATGACCCGCTTCGGCAAGTTCATGGACCGCACCCTGAAATCCCTGTCGGAAGAGGCCGTGGCGGCCGCCATGGCGGATGCCGGGATCGGCCCGCAGGATGTCGACCAGGTGGTCTTCGGCAATGCCGCCGCCGGCGTCGTCACCGGGCAGGAGATGATCCGCGCGCAGTCCTCGCTGCGCAATACCGGGCTCGACGGCGTGCCGATGTTCAATGTCGAGAACGCCTGCGCCTCCTCCAGCTCGGGCTTCCACCTGGGCTGGCTGATGGTCGCCAGCGGCCAGGCCGAGTGCGTGATCGTGATGGGCGCCGAGAAGCTGACACACGAGGACAAGGCCGTCTCCTTCGGCGCCTTCGCCCGCGCGGTCGATCTCGAGGAGCCGCTGCCGCCCGGCTACGAGAAGGGCTCGGGCTCGCTTTTCATGGACCTCTACGCCGCCAAGGCGCGCAAGTGGATGGAGGCGACCGGCGGCGGGCCGGAGGATTTCGCCCGCGTCGTGGTCAAGAGCCGCCATGCCGGCAGCCTGAACCCGGCCGCGCAGTTCCGCAGCGAGACCAGCGTCGAAGAGGTGATGTCGAGCCGGATGATCTCGGACCCGCTGACGCTTTTCATGTGCTCCTCGATCGGCGACGGGGCGGCGGCGATCGTGCTGGCCTCGGCGGAGAAGGCGAAGACGCTGGCGACGCCCGATATCCGCGTGCGCGCCTCGGCCGTGGTTTCGGCCAGGGCCCATGGCGAGCGCGAGCTCGTCGCGGTGACCGCCTCGCGCAAGGCCTACGAGATGGCGGGGATCGGGCCGGAAGATCTGGACGTGGTCGAGCTGCATGACGCCTCGGCCCCGGCCGAGCTGATCCATTACGAGAATCTCGGCCTCTGCGCGCCGGGCGGGGCGATCCGGCTGATCCGCTCGGGCGAGACGGCGGTGGGCGGGCGCGTGCCGGTCAATCCCTCGGGCGGGCTGCTGAGCCGCGGCCATCCGATCGGCGCCACCGGGGCGGGCCAGATCATCGAGCTGGTCCAGCACCTGCGCGGCACGGCCGGGGCGCGCCAGCGCGAGGGCGCCCGCGTGGCGCTGGCCGAGAACAATGGCGGCCAGCTGGCGGGCGACAGCGCCGTCGCCGTCGTCACAATCCTGTCGGTGTGAGGCGCGCGCGATGAAAGAGAGAACCGCAATCGTCACCGGCGGCGCCATGGGGATCGGCCAGGCCATCGCCCGCCGCCTCTTGGAACAGGGCTGCCGCGTCGCCGTCTGGGACCGCGACCCCGAGGCGCTTTCCGCCCTGCCCGACGCGCTCGGCGCGGGGCCGGAGCGGCTGGCGGGCCAGCAGGTCGACGTCACCGACAAGACCGCCATCGCCACCGCCGCCGCGGAGATCGCCGCGCGCTGGGGCGCGCCCGACACGCTGGTCAACAATGCCGGCATCTCGCGCGACAAGCGGCTGGTGAACATGGAGGAGGAGGACTGGGACCTGGTCCTCGACGTGAACCTGAAATCGCAGTTCCTCTGCGCCAAGGCAGTGGTGCCGGGGATGATCGCGGCCGGGTTCGGCCGGATCGTCAACATCTCGTCGCGCGCCTGGCTGGGCGGGTTCGGCCAGGCGAACTACTCGGCCTCGAAGGGCGGCGTGGTCAGCCTGACCCGGACGCTGGCGATCGAGCTGGCGCGGAAGGGCATCACCGTCAATGCCGTCGCCCCGGGCATCGTCGAGACGCCGCTGATGCAGGGCTATACCGCCGAGCAGCGCGCGCGGCTGGAGACGACCGTGCCGACGGGCCGGATGGGCCGGGCCGAGGAGATCGCCCGCGCCGTCGGCTTCTTCGCCGAGGAAGCCAACAGCTATGTCACCGGCCAGCTCCTCTATGTCTGCGGCGGCCGGTCGCTGTCGAGCCCGAGCGCGTGAGCCGGAAGAGGGAGGACCCAGATGAGCGTGACCCATAGACAGCAGGGCGCCACCGCCATCGTCGAGCTCGACGATCCGGGCGCGATGAACGCGCTGGCGCCCGAGGGGCTGATGCAGCTCCGCCGGGTGCTGCGCGCCTGCCAGGACGACGAGACCTGCCGGGTGATCGTGCTGACCGGCGCGGGCGAGCGCGCCTTTTCCACCGGCGCGAACCTGAAGAAGACCTTCCCGCCCGCCCGCAGCTTCGCCCGCAACGCGCTGATCGGGCGCGAGGCGGAGGCGGCGGATGGCGGCTATACCCGGCTGCTCGATCTCAGCGACCTCGAGATCTGGAAGCCGCTGATCGCCGCCGTGAACGGCTACTGCCTCGGCGGCGGGCTGGAGCTGGCGCTGCAATGCGACCTGCGCATCGCCTCCGCGACGGCCTCTTTCGGGCTGCCCGAGGTGACGGTGGCCAGCGTCCCGGCGGTGGGCGGGGTGCAGGCGCTCCTGCGCGCGGTGCCCGCGGCGCATGCGATGAAGATGGCGCTGACCGGCGAGCGGATCGGCGCGGCCGAGGCGCTTGCCATCGGGCTGATCAGCGATGTCGTCGCGCCGGAGCAGCTGATGGAGACCGCGCTGGATCTGGCCGGGCGCATCGCGGCGAACGGCCCGCTGGCGGTGCAGATGGTCAAGAAGCTGGCGCAGGAGACCGCCCATCTGGCCCCGGCCGAGTTCATCGCGCGCTCGAACACCGCCTGGGGCCTCCTGCGCGACAGCGCCGACCGGATCGAGGGCCGCACCGCCTTCGGCGAGAAACGCAAGCCGCGCTACAGCGGCGCCTAGCCCCCAACCCGGAGCAGTCCCATGCAATTCGACCTGACAAGCGACCAGACCATGCTGGCCGATGCCGCCCGCCGCCTCTCCGAGGAGAACCTGGAGCCGGTCCTGGCCCGCGAGCCCGCCGGCACGCCGCTATCTAAAGCCGCCATGCAGGAGATCTACGGCTATCTCGCGGATTTCGGCATCACCGCCGCGCGGCTGCCCGAGGAATTCGGCGGCTCGGGGCTCTCGATGCTCGATTACGGGCTGGTGATGGAGCAGCTGCCCGCCGTGGTGGCGCTGTCGCTGCTGTCCCATGACGGCTCGACCGTGCGCTTCAACGCAGGCGCCGATCCAGCGGTGCGCGCCGCCTATCTCGACGATTTCCGCAGCGGCCGGAAGATCGTCTGCACCGCCAATTCCGAGCCCGGTGCCGGTTCCGACAGCAACGCCATCTCCACGCGGCTGGAGATCGAGGGCGACCGCGCCTACCTGACCGGCACCAAGATGTGGATCACCAATGCCTCGGTCTGCGACTGCATGATCGTCTCGTGCTCGGCGGGCAGGGACGACCGCGGCCGGCCGGTGCCGCAGCGCGTTCTGGTCGACCTGTCGCAATCTCGCGTCGGGCTGGCCGAGACGCCGCTGGCGGGGCTGAAGCAGGGGCATCTCTGCGAGGTCACCTTCGATCGCACCGAGGTGCCGCTGAGCCACCTGATCGGCACGCCGGGCGATGCGGGCAAGTACATGACCATCGTCTGGAACGCCAACCGGCCGCTGATCGGGCTGATGGCGCTGGCGATCGCGCGGCGCGCCTACGACACCGCGCTGGCCCATGTCACCGAAAGGCGGCAGTTCGGCGCGCCGCTCGCCGCGCGCCAGCTCATCCAGCAGGACCTGTCGGACATGGAGGCGATGCTGACCAGCGCGCGGCTGACCTGCCTGATGGCGCTGGCGACGCTCGACACCGGGGCGCGCTCGAACGGGCTTTCGGCGATGGCGAAACGGCTTGCAACCGGCAATGCAATCAAGGTCATACATACCGCGATGCAGCTCTGCGGCGGGATGGGCATCACCGAGGAGCTGGGCCTGGCGCAGCTCTGGGCCGATGCCCGGGTCTTCCAGGTGCCCGACGGCACCCAGGGGATCCTGGCGCTGATCCATGGCCGCGACATCACCGGAACGGCGGCCTGGCGCTGAGGCCCGGGCTGCGACAGGAGGAGGAACGAAATGACGATACTGCACTGGTCGCCGCGCTCGCCCTATGTGCGCAAGGTGATGGTCGCGCTGCACGAGAAGGGGCTGGCCGATGCCGTGACCTGCGTGCGGACCCTGGCCGATCCGATGGTGCCGCCCGGGGACTTCTTCGCGGTCAACCCGCTGGCGAAGATCCCGACGCTGGAACGCGACGGCCAGCCGCCGCTCTGGGACAGCCGGGTGATCCTGGAATGGGCCGACCAGGCCGGGACGACCGGCCCGGCGCTCTTCCCGGCTGATCCCGAGGCGCGGCTGCGCGTGCTCGCCGACGAGGCGCTAGGGACCGGCATGCTGGAAACCGGGGTGGCGATGCTGATCGAGCGGTTCATGCGCGCGCCCGAGGCGCAGGACCCCCGCGTCACCGCCGCCTGCGAGCGCAAGCTGGCCGCCGCGCTCGGCTATCTCGAGGGCCATGCCGCCGAGATGGCGGCGCGGGACTTCGATGCCGGGCAGCTCTCTGTCGGAGTGGCGCTGTGCTATCTCGATTTCCGCTTCGACGCGCTCGGCTGGCGCAACGGGCGCCCGCAGCTCGCCGCCTGGCATGCGGCATTCGCGGCGCGCCCCTCGGTCATCGCCACGGAATTCCGCGACGATCCCCGCCCGGAGTGATCCGCGCCAGCCGCAATGCAGAAAGCCCCGGCCTTGAGGCCGGGGCTTTCGCGTCCGTCCATCGGCCCGTCAGGCCGGGTCGGGCAGTGCCAGTTCGGGCCAGTCCGCGCCCTCGAAGGCGAAGCCCTCGCCGCGGCGGCGGATATAGCCGCAATAGGGCACGCCGAAATGCATCGGCATCAGCAGCGTGCCCGTCTCCGCCGCCTCCTCCAGCACCCGGCGGCGGGTGGCGCGGGCAATCTCGGGCAGGACGCAGTAGGCGGTGTTGAGATCGGGCTTCAGGATCTGCAGCGGCGAGTGGAAGACATCGGCGCAGAACAGCCCCTCCTCGCCCGCCGATTGCAGCCGGTAGGACAGCATGCCCGGCGTGTGGCCCGGCACCGGCTCCACCTTCAGGCAGCCGAGGATCACCCCGGCATCGCTTTCCACGAAATCGACGGCGCCCGCTGCGACCACCGGGGCGACGCTGTCCTCCCAGCTGTTGTCCATGGCTATGTCGGGATTGGCGGCGATCGCCTCTGCCCAGTAGTCGTAATCCGCCTTCGGCATCAGGTAGCGTGCATTGGGGAAGGCCGGCACCCATCGGCCGTCCTCGAGCACCGTGTTCCAGCCGGTATGGTCGGCATGCAGATGGGTCTGCACCACATGCGTCACCCGGTCGAGCCCGCCGGTCGCCGCCTCGATCCATTCCGGCACGCGGTTGTTGAGGTTGCGCATCCTGGGCGCGCTGCGCGGCTTGCCGTTGCCGACGCCGGTATCGATCAGGATCACCTTGTCCCCGATCTCCACCACCCAGATCTGGATGGTGACGACCAGCCGGTTCATCGGCGGGATGTAGTGATGCGGCGCCAGCTCGGCCGCGAAGCCGTCAAGCTCTTCCCGGGAGAGATCGGGGAAGAGGAAGGCCGGGTCATGGGTCGGCGCGGAGTATTCCACCACGCGGGTCACCCGCGCCTCGCCGATCCGTCTTGTCTGGATCATCGTCTGTCGTCCTTTCCTGGCGGCGGCTCAGCAGGGCTGGGGCACCAGCGGCCGGCCGTCGATGTCGATATAGGTGGGGCGGCCGGTGAAGCCTTCGGCCAGGGGCGCCATGTAGTAGAAGGTGATCTGCCGCTTGCGGAACTTCCACACGCCGTCCTCGCGCATCAGCGTGTCGTCGTAATGCCCGGCCGAAACGTAGCTGGTGCCACTGACCTGCGACAGGTACTGTATCGAGATCCGCCCCGTGGCGCGGTCGCCGTCCAGATGGACGGTCGGGTTGGTGCAGAAATGCCAGAACCCCTCGGCCATCGGATCGACGGTTTTCGAGAAGAAATGCAGGATTTCGGCCCGCCCCTTTGCGTGGGCGAGCCCCTGGAACTCGCCATCCGCGGTGAACAGCTCCGCCAGGGCGGGCCAGTCGCGATGGTCGAGCACATGGCAGTAATGCGCGCGCAGCTGCGCGATCTCGGCGCGGTCCTCGAGCGCCTGCAGGCGCTCCTCGACGGTGGTCATGTCCTCGGGCACCAGGTTTCCTCCCTCTGGCGTGGCAATTCGGTCGTCTCAGCCCATCCGCAGGGCGTCCGGCGCGACGGCCAGCGCGAGCGGAGCATCGGTCATGTCCTGGAGCGCCGCAAGCGTCAGCCCCGGGACCATGTCGCGCACCTCGAAGCCCCGGGGCGTCACGTCGATCACCGCCAGGTCGGTATAGATCCGCTTGACGCAGCCCGGCGAGGTCAGCGGGTAGCTGCAGCGCTCCACCAGCCGGGGCGCGCCCTTGCGGGTGACATGCTCCATCGCGATCCAGACGCGCTGCGCGCCGATCGCCAGATCCATCGCGCCGCCGACCGCCGGGGCGGTGTCGCCGACCGAGCGCGCCCAGTTCGCCAGGTCGCCCGCCGCCGAGACCTCGTAGGCGCCGAGCACGCAGAGATCGAGATGGCGGCCGCGGATCATTCCGAAACTGTCGGCATGGTGGAAGTAGCAGCCCCCGGGCAGGAGCGTGACATGCTGCTTGCCGGCATTGACCAGCCAGCGCTCCACCGCTGCCGGGTCGGGGGCCGGGCCGATGCCGAGGATGCCGTTCTCGGCGTGGAAGATCACCTCGCGGCCCTCGGGCACGCGGTCGGCGACCAGCGTCGGCACGCCGATGCCGAGATTGACGTACCAGCCTTCGGGAATGTCCTCGGCCACCCGCGCGGCAATCGCGCTGCGGCTCCGGGGCGTCCAGTCTGTCCGTGTCATGCTGCGCCTCTCAGTCCTGGGGATCGCCATAGGGAATGTGCACGATGCGGTCGACGAAGATGCCGGGCGTGGCCACGGCCTCGGGGTCGAGGCTGCCCAGCTCGCGCACATGCTGGGTCTGGGCGATGGTCCGCGACGCCGCGGCGGCGCAGACCGGGTTGAAGTTCCGGCCCGCCATCCGGTAGGTCAGGTTGCCCCAGCGGTCCGCTTCCCAGGCCTCGATCAGCGCGGCATCGCCGTGCAGCGCATGCTCCAGTACATGCGGACGGCCGTCGAAATCGCAGATCTCCTTGCCGCGGGCCAGCTCGGTGCCCGCGCCGGTCGGGGTGTAGAAGGCCGGGATCCCCGCCCCCGCCGCGCGCATCCGCTCGGCCAGCGTGCCCTGCGGCACCAGCTCCAGCTCGATCCTGCCCGCGGCGTAGAGCTCTTCGAAGATGGTCGACCCGGCGATGCGCGGATAGCTGCAGATCAGCTTGCGCACCCGTCCCTCGCGCAGGAGCCGCGCCAGCCCGACCGTGCCGTAGCCGGCATTGTTGGCGACCACCGTCAGGTTGCCCAGCCCGGTTTCCAGCAGCCCCTCGATCAGCAGATTGGCCTGCCCGACCGCGCCGAAGCCTCCCAGCAGCAGGGTCGCCCCGTCCGGAATGCCCTCCAGGGCCTCCGCGATCGAGGGGACGAATTTGTCTATCATTCCCCAACTCTCCTCCTTAGCAGCCGGGTCGACGGACCGGCGCCCGCGCCCGCCCGAAATCGACACGTCGTCCGCATTGCGAACATATGTCCGTAATTTGCGCAGCTGCGGGGGCCCTGTCAAGCCCAAGCGGAGGGCGGCGCGTTCAATGCCGGAAAACGGACGATTGTCCGGAAATGGGAAACCCGGTATCAGGATAGGTGCACGCAGGCGCCGCGACGGGCGGCCGGACCGCAGGACGGACCGCGCCCGCCGCGCAGAAAGGTGGAAGAATGACCGAAGAGCCCGCCGCCGGAGCCCCGGAGGCCGATGCCCGCAACCCCGACTTCGTCAGCGCGGTCGGCCGCGCCATGTCGGTCCTGGAATGCTTCACCACCGAAGAGGCGGTGCGCCAGCGCGGGCGGCTGACCCTGACGGATGCGGCCAAGCTGACCGGGCTCAGCCGCGGCACGGCAAGGCGGCTGCTGCTGACCCTGGCGGCGCTGCACTACGTCGACACCGACGGCAAGGTCTTCTGGCTGACGCCGAAGCTCGTCAACCTCTCGCGCGGCTTCCTGATGCCGCTGGGGGTCGGCGAGGGCTCGGCGGCGATCCTCAAGAGCCTGACCGAGACGCTGGACGAATCCGCCTCGGTCGGCATCCTCGACGGCGAGGACATCATCTATATCGAGCGCGTCGAGGTGCGCCGCATCTACTCCTCGCGCATCGTCAACGGCACCCGCCTGCCCGCGGCCTGCAGCTCGATCGGACGGGTCCTGCTGGCCGCCCTGCCCGACCAGGACCTGCATAACTGGCTGCAATCCTACCGGCTGCAGTCCATGACCCCGAAGACCATCACCGACCGCCAGGCCTTCTGGGACGAGATCGTCCGGGTGCGCGCCCAGGGCTATGCGGTGATCGACGAGGAGCTGGAGATCGGCATCCGCTCGATCGCCGTGCCGATCGTCAGCCCCAGCGGCCGCACCATGGCCGCGCTGAACGCCTCGACCATCTCCGCCCGCCACAGTGCCGAGAACCTGGTGAACGACTTCCTGCCCGAGCTGAAGAAGGCCGGGCTGGCGCTGTCGCGCACCATGGGCTGGTAGCCGCCCCCGATCTGGCGCGCCCCCGGATTCGGGGATTGCGTTTCCCCGCGCCCTCGCCATAATTCGGACATTGGTTCGTAATGCGGACAAATGATGCGAGGGAGGACAGATGCGGTGGTTCGAGACCGGAGGGCGCGCCCTCCGCTACGGCATCCGGCACGGGCGCGGGCCCTATCTGGTGCTGATCCACGAAATGGGCGGCTCGATCGAAAGCTGGGAGCAGGTGCTGGCGCATCTGCCGCCCGAGCTGGGCGTAGTGCTGCCCGAGATGCGCGGCATGGGCGGCTCCGAGAAGATCGCCGCGACGCCCGGCTTCGGCGAGATCGCCGCGGATGTCCTGGCGCTGCTCGACCATCTGGGGCTGACGGCACCGGTGATCCTGTCGGGCTGCGCGGTGGGCGGCGGCGTGGCGGTGCGCTTCGCGCTCGACTATCCGGACCGGACGGCCGGGCTGGCGCCGCTGGGCCCGGCGATGGACGTGGCCGAGGCGGCGCGCGCGGGCGTGCTGGCGCTGGCCGACCGGATGGCGGCCGAGGGCATGGCGGCGATGGAGCCCGCGCTGCTCGACCGGACCTATCCGGAGGCCTACCGCGCGCGCAATCCCGGCCATTTCGCCACGCTGCGCGGGCGCTGGCGCGGCAATGACCCGGTCTCCTTCGCGCATTTCTTCCGCATGCTGGCGGCAACCGACCTGCTGCCGCTGCTGCCCGGGCTGCGCTGTCCGGTGCATTTCGCGGCAGGCTCCGCCGATGTCTTCCGCCCGCCCGCCTATGTCGAGGCCGCGGCCCGGCGGGTGGCCGGAGCGCGGATGACGCTGCTCGATGCCGGGCACCATGCCGCCGATCACGCGCCCGCGGCGGTCGCGGCGCTGCTGGCGGGGCTGGCGGCGGAGCTGGCCTGAGATGCCCTGCCCCGCGCCCTCAGTCCTGCGCCCGCGCCGCCCCGGCCCAGCGGCCTTCGGCAATCAGGCCCTCCACCGTCTCGAAGAGCAGATCCGAGACGATCTGCGCGGGACGGCTGAGCGGCCTTGCGGACATGTGGGACAGCCAGGCCCGGCGCTGCAGCGGCGCGCCCGGCCAGGGGCGGAGCGCCAGCTCGCCCGCCGCCGCCTCGGCCGCGACCGCATGGCGGGGCAGCACCGACCAGCCATAGCCGCCGGCGACGAGCTGCTTGATCGCCTGGTAGCTGTCGACCTCGTAGGCGGGGGCGCGCTTCGCCCCGCCGGCGCGCAAGGCGGCGTCGAGCATGCGGCGCAGCCCGTGCGCCGGGCTCGGCAGGATCAGCGGACCCGCGGGCAGTCCCCCGGGCGCGTCCTCCCGCGGCGGCAGGAGCAGCACCAGCTCCTCGTCGAGCAGCGGGCGCGACAGGATCCCGGTCTCGCGCAGCTCGGCATAGAGCACCGCCAGCTCGATCCGCCCCTCGAGCAGCCATTCATGCACGAAGCCGCTCATCGCCTCGGCGACGATGATCCGGATCCCGGGATAGCGGTCGCGGCAGCGCGCGATCAGCGGCGCGGGAAGGATGCCGCAGACCGTCCCCGGCAGGCCGAGCCAGACCGTCCCCTGGGGCGTGCGGCCGAGCGAGCGGACCTCCTCGCGCGCGGTTTCCAGATCGCCGATCAGCCCGCGCGCGCGGCGCAGGAGCAGCTCTCCCGCCTCGGTCGGCACCACCCCGCGCGGCCCCCGCAGGAAAAGCGCGACGCCCAGCTCCTCCTCCAGCTTCCTCAGCCCGGTCGAGAGCGCCGGCTGGGCCACGTTCAACCGTGCCGCCGCGCGCGAGAAGGCGCCCTCCTCGGCAATGGCCAGGAATTGCCTGAGCTGGCGGATATCCATTGCAGCCTCCGGTGCGTCGCCTCTGCGGCGCCGGATCGCCAGCGCCTGTAGCTATATATTTTCAATATAGAGACGAGGCAAAATATATATTGGATTTATGTGCGCCCGCGGCGTCACACAGGTCCGGACAGCCCCCCAGGGAGGAACAGCCATGTACCAGAACCGCACCGACGACTTCCAGGACATCCGCGACGCCGTGCGCGCGCTCTGCGCGGAGTTCCCAGACAGCTACCACCGCGAGATCGACGAGGCCCGCGCCTATCCGGAGGCCTTCGTCGACGCGCTGACCCGCGCCGGCTGGATGGCGGCGCTGATCCCCGAGGCCTATGGCGGCTCCGGGCTGGGGCTCGGCGAGGCCTCGATCATCATGGAGGAGATCAACCGCGCGGGCGGCAATTCCGGCGCCTGCCACGGCCAGATGTACAACATGAACACGCTGGTCCGGCACGGCTCGGAAGAGCAGAAGCAGCGCATCCTGCCGAAGCTCGCCTCGGGCGAGCTCCGCCTGCAGTCGATGGGCGTGACCGAGCCCACGACCGGCACCGACACGACCCGCATCCGCACCACGGCCGTGCGCAAGGGCGACCGCTATGTCGTCAACGGCCAGAAGGTCTGGATCAGCCGGGTGCAGCATTCCGACCTGATGATCCTGCTGGCGCGCACCACGCCGCTGGCCGAGGTGAAGAAGAAATCCGAGGGGCTCTCGATCTTCCTCGTCGACATCAAGGCGGCGATGGCGGGCGGCATGACCGTCCAGCCGATCCGCAACATGGTCAATCACGAGACCAACGAGCTCTTCTTCGAGAATCTCGAGATCCCGGCCGAGAACCTGATCGGCGAGGAGGGCCAGGGCTTCAAGTACATCCTGACCGGGCTCAATGCCGAGCGCACGCTGATCGCCGCGGAGTGCATCGGCGACGGCTACTGGTTCACTGACCGCGTCACGGCCTATGTCTCCGAGCGCGAGGTCTTCGGCCGCCCGATCGGGCAGAACCAGGGCGTGCAGTTCCCGATCGCCGAGGCCTATATCGAGATCGAGGCCGCCAACCTGATGCGCGAGAAGGCCTGCCGGCTCTATGACGCGGGCGCGCCCTGCGGTGCCGAGGCGAACATGGCCAAGTACCTTGCCGCCAAGGCCAGCTGGGAGGCCGCCAATGCCTGCCTGCAGTTCCATGGCGGCTTCGGCTTCGCCGCCGAATACGACGTGGAACGCAAGTTCCGCGAGACCCGGCTCTACCAGGTGGCGCCGATTTCGACCAACCTGATCCTCTCCTATGTCGCCGAGCACGTGCTCGGCCTGCCGCGGAGCTTCTGAGCATGGACGCCCCTGCCACCCCGCTCGATCTCGCGCATCTCGCAGGCTGGATCGGCCGCAGCGAAACCCAGTCCGAGACGCTCGCCCCCGAGCTGGTCCAGCGCTTCGCCGCCACCTTCGACCGCGAGGCGGCGCTCGCGCCCGGCGCGGCGGCGCCGCAGCTGATCCATCTCTGCCTCTGCCAGCCCGCCCGGCCGACGGCCGAGCTCGGCCCCGACGGCCATCCCGCCCGCGGCGGCTTCCTGCCGCCGGTGCCGCTGCCGCGGCGCATGTGGGCAGGCGGCGCCTTTGCCTTCCACGCGCCGATCCGCATCGGCGAGACCGTCACCCGCCGCTCGGCCATCACCGATGTGGCGCTGAAATCCGGGCGCAGCGGACCGCTCTGCTTCGTCACGGTGGAGCACCGGATCGAAAGCGGCGGGCAGCTCGCCGTGACCGAGCGCCAGGACATCGTCTACCGCGAGGCCGTCTCCGCCTCCCGCGCCGCGCCTCCCGCCGCCCCCGAAGGCGCGCGGCACCGCCGGATCGACGCCGGTCCGGTGCTGCTCTTCCGCTACTCGGCGCTGACCTTCAACGGCCACCGCATCCATTACGACCAGCCCTACGTGACCGGCGAGGAGGGCTATCCCGGCCTGATCGTGCACGGGCCGCTGCAGGCGACGCTGCTGGCGCTCTACGCCGCCGATCTGCGCGGAGCGCCGCTGGCGCGCTTCTCCTTCCGCAGCGGCACGCCGCTCTTCGACACGGCGCCGGTGATGCTGAATGCGGACGAGGACGGGCCGGCGATGAGGCTCTGGACCGCGCGGCCCGGCGGACCCGCGGCCATGGAGGCGACGGCAGAATGGTGACCCCTGTCCACCTGCCCTGCGCCGCGCCCGTTGCCCGGCCGGGATGCAGAGCGGCGGCCGGCACCGTCGCGGCACGGTGCGCTGTGTGCGCCACGGTCCCCGGGACGCGTCCGGCGGCGCCCGTCGGCAGCGCTTCCCACTCCGGGAGCCTCGCGACCCCATCCGCCGCAGGGACTGGCCCCGCGGCCCCCGATCCGTCACCGCGGGAGCAAAATGCCCGTGACGGCCTTGCGGGCAACCGGGTCCGGAACGCGCAGCACATGGGCCAGAGAAATTTCCGCGGCATGACAGTTCTTTGCTGGACGGCGATCTGCGGGCCCGTCACCCGAACCGCCGGATTGTGCGGCGCTGGCGCAATGGGTCCCGATCCCGAGACTGCCCGGGCGCCTGGCCCCGGGGAGCGGACCCCAGGCCAGCGACGCCGCGATTGCAAGGCCCTGCCGATCAGCTCCCCGACCCGAAGTCCCGGAAGGACACGTCCAGCGGCGACTACCGATGCACCGCAGCCCGGAAGCACGCGACCCGGCAGGCCCGCTCAACTGGAGGAAGTCGCTCGATGGTGACTGTCGCCCGCACCTCGCTCTTCTCCCTTGCGACCAGCCCGGGCCGTTCCGCCCGCGCAGCCAGGTCGCGCGCCGATGCGGTTATTTCCGCTTCCGAGATGGTCCGGGCCCCTGCCACCAGGGACCGAATGCCGGGCAGGCAGCGCCGCAACCGCGCGGCCCGCCCGGAGATGCCGGCGACCGGGACCGCCGGAATAATCCGGCAGTTGATGGCCGCGAACGCAACTCCAAAGCGGAGGGCACTGACCGCGGGGCCCGACCGGCAGTTGGCAATCAAGGAGAGAGCGCGATGGTGACCCTTGTCCGCGCCCCGCTCTTCGTGCCTGCGACCCGCCCCGACCGTTTCGCCCGCGCCGCAGAGTCGGGCGCCGATGCGGTGATCCTCGATCTCGAGGATGCCGTGGCGCCGGGCGACAAGGACCGCGCGCGCGCCCAGCTGCGCTTCGATTTCACCGCGCTGCCGGTGATCCTGCGGATCAATGCCGCCGGGACACCCTGGCATGCGGCGGATCTGGCGGCGGCCTCCGGCGCAGCGGCGGTGATGCTGCCGAAAGCCGAGGATCTGGCCGTGCTCGGCAGCCTCGCTGCCGCAGGTCTGGCGGTCATCGCGCTCGTCGAGACTGCGCGTGGCATTGCCGCTGCCCGCGAGATCGCCGCCCATCCGGCGGTGCAGCGCCTGGCCTTCGGCTCCGTCGACTATGCCGCCGATCTGGGCTGCGCGCATCAGCCCGAGCCGCTCCTCGCCGCGCGCAGCGAGCTGGTGCTGGCAAGCCGCCTGGCCGGAATCGCCGCGCCGCTCGACGGGGTGACCACCGCGCTCGACGATCCCGCCGCGCTGGCCGCAGACACCGCCCGGGCCCGCGCGCTCGGCATGACGGGCAAGCTCTGCATCCACCCGCGCCAGATCGGCCCGGTGCTGGCAGGCTTCGCCCCTGCCCCTTCCGAACTCGACTGGGCGCGCCGCGTGCTGGCTTCCGGCGATGGCGCCGCCCGGGTCGACGGCGCCATGGTGGACGAGCCGGTCCGACTACGCGCCCGCGCCCTGATCGCCGCGGCCGAAGGCGCCGCTCCGGATCCCGAAAGGAAAACCGAATGAAGATCCTCGTGCCCGTTAAGCGGGTGATCGACTACAACGTGAAGGTCCGCGTGAAGGCGGATGGCAGCGGTGTCGACCTCGCCAACGTGAAGATGTCGATGAACCCGTTCGACGAAATCGCCGTCGAGGAAGCCATCCGGCTCAAGGAGAAGGGCGTCGCCACCGAGATCGTCGCTGTCTCCGTCGGCGTGAAACAGGCGCAGGAGACGCTGCGCACCGCGCTCGCCATGGGCGCCGACCGGGCGATCCTGGTCGAGGCGGCCGAGGACGTCCACCAGGACATCGAGCCGCTCGCCGTCGCCAAGATCCTCGCGAAACTCGTCGAGGAGGAGCAGCCGCAGCTGGTCCTGGCCGGCAAGCAGGCAATCGACAACGACATGAACGCCACCGGGCAGATGCTCTCGGCGCTGCTGGGCTGGTCGCAGGCGACCTTCGCCTCGGAGCTGGCGGTCGAAGGCGACAGCGCCATCGTCACCCGCGAGGTGGATGGCGGGCTGCAGACCATCAAGGTCGCGCTCCCGGCGATCGTCACCGTGGACCTGCGCCTCAACGAGCCGCGCTACGCCAGCCTTCCCAATATCATGAAGGCGAAGAAGAAGCCGCTCGACATGAAGACGGCCGCCGATCTGGGCGTCGACGTGACGCCGCGGCTGACGGTGGTGAAGACCGCCGAGCCGCCCGCGCGGGCCGCGGGCGAGATGGTGGGCTCGGTCGACGAGCTGGTGGCGAAACTCAGGGACAAGGGTCTGGTCTGA
>NZ_VATA01000047.1 GCF_005870025.1 Poseidonocella sp. HB161398 | reverse complement strand
GTACTGGCGCCGCTGGCTCTCCAGGTTCGTCATCACCTGGCTCTGCGTCGACTGCCGCACATAGATCACCGCCTGCCGCTTCAGCAGCTCCGGCGGAAAGCCGGCCGACCCCATGTCATTCATCGTCCTGTCCTCCCGGAGCTGCCGCCGCGGCCAGGAGCAGCTGCGCGAGCGCCGTCACGGCCGACTGGCGGTCCGGCGGGGTCAGCGACGCCGTCATTCGTGACTGGAACGGAAGCGGCAGCTGGGCCGGGCTCGTGGAATTGGGCAGTGTCATGCGAAGCCTCCCTCGGTGAATCGTCGCGAGGGAAGCCTCGCCGGAAACCGAGAGCCTCGAGAACTGAATGCAGTTCCAACAGCGCATCGAGAGAGGCCATCGGCGGACCCAGGTCGAACGCCTGGCAGGCCGCCGCGTCGAGAACCCAGGCGGGAGCAAGCACGGCAACGCCTGCATCGCGTTCGATGCCGACAATCCGGCCGTCGCAACGGTTGAACGTCCGGAACACCCTGACGTCAGAACCGAAATAGGCGTGCCACCGGTAATGGACGCGTCGAACCTGCCCGACATGGGCAGAATGAACGGGAGATGGCCCTCAACCGCAAGAATGCCCTATTCGCGGGCCATGACGAGGGCGGCCGGTCCTGGGGCCGCATTGCGTCGCTGATCGAGACGGCGAAGATCAACGGCGTCGAACCCTCCGCCTATCTCAAGGCCACGCTCGAGGCGATTGCCGCCGGACATCCAAAGAAGCGGATCGACGAACTTCTTCCATGGAATTTCAAGCCGTCAACCTGAGATCCCGTGAGCCGGGAGCACCGCTTACTTTCATACGCTGCCCGGCAGGGCATTGCCCGGCAATGCCCGGCAATGCCCGAGAGGGGGCTGCCGTTATCCGTATGAAAAACCAGCGGGTTAGCCACGCATTTCTCGGCCCAGGCCGCGCGTTGCAGCAGCGCCGCCGCGTTCTCCGACGTCTCGCGTTCATGGACTTCCCAGCCGGTGATTTTCCGGCTCCAGATGTCGGTGATGATATAGAGGTAGAAGAACCGCCCCGCGACCGGCCCTGGCAGCCAGGTGATATCCCACGTCCACACCTGGCACGGCCCTTTGGCGCCGAAGCTTGTCGGCGCCTTGCGGCGGACCGGCGCCCGGGCACGGCCCCGGCGATGGTTCTGGCCGTGCTCGCGCAAGACCCTGTAAAAACTAGATTCCGACGCGATATAGGTGCCGCTGTCGGCCAGCATTGGGACGATTTGGCCGGGCGGCAGGCTGGCGAATTCCGGCCGGGCGCAGGTGGCGATGATGCGGGCGCGTTCTTCGTCGCTGTGCTTGTTGGCGGGTACCGGCCGGGGCGCCATCGGACGCTGGTCCTCCCCGATGCCGCCCTGCGGATCATGCCAACGGGCCAGCGTGTGCGGATGCAGGCCGAGCTCCGCGGAGGCCGCTGCGCGGCGCGCCCCTGCGGCCATCGCGTCGTCGATGAGCCCGGCAATCTTCCGGCGATCGGGAGCAGAGGTCATTCGTCCTCGCCGTCCGCCCGCCGGCGCTTCGCATGGCTCCGGGCGTTCCGTGCTTCGGTCCGTCCACAGGACGGCCCGATCCGGCTCTGCCGGACCGCGTGTCACCCCCAGATCGCCGCCGCCTTTTTTCTCAGGACCAGGAGCGCCGCGGCCTCCGCAAGCGCCTTCTCCTTGCGCGCCAGCTCCCGTTCCAGGTCCTTGATGCGCTTCCTGTCGTCCTTCGTTTCGCGGACAATTCGCGCCGAGGCCGTCCGGTCCCAGTCATTCGCCATCTCGCAGGCTTCCCGCCAGATCGCGATCTGCTCGGGATAGGTCCCGCGGCGGCGGCAATAGTCGCCCAGTTCCGCCTCGTTCAACGCCGCTGCCTCGATGACCGCCGCAAGCTTGTCGCTCGACGTCCAGCCTTCGACATTCGCGTCGGCCTCGGGCAGCAGCTTGCCCTTCGCCCGAGCCTCAGCGCGCCATTTCGCGAGCGTCGCCCGCGAGATCCCCTCTTCAACCGCCAGCCGGTTCAAGGGGGTGCTGTTCGGCGGCAGCATCTTCGCGAGAACCGCCGCCTTTCGTTCCGGTGAGTACGCCACTCGTCATCCTGTCCTGCCCGCCTCGCTGCATAGTTTCAGATCGAAGGACGGTGACAACAACCCTGCACAAGGGGGGGGTCCGGTCGCGGGCAAGTTCTTCTACCTCTACATCATCACCGACATCTGGAGCGCTGGTCGGCAAAATGGAAGCCTGGCTGCGCGCCGAGCGGGCCCAGCTTTCCGGGCATGCCAAGGTCGCCAAGGCGATCGACCACCTTCTGTCGTCTGCCCAATGGCCCGGCTTCACCCGCTTCCTCCAGGATGGCCGGGTCTGCCTCGGCAACAATTGCGCCGAGCGCTCGTTGCGCGGCGTCGCCTTCGGCCGGAAATCCCGGAACTTCGCCGGCTCCGAGCGCGGCGGCCACCGCGCCGCCGCCATGTACACGCTGATCCGAACGGCCAAGCTGCACAGCATCGCCCCCCAGGCCTGGCTTGCCGATGCCATCGCGCGCATCTCCGACCTGCCGGTCTCGTGGCTGCCCGAACTGCTTCCCTGGAACTGGATTCGGCCGGAAGGCCGCTCCGTGGCGGCCGCCTGATGGCCCGCGTCACGCAGGTCCTTTCCATCGGCGAGGTCGCCAGGCGGATCGCCGAAACCCTCGAGCTCATCGAGGTCATCAGGGCCAATTCCGACAACATCGACTACGCCGAGATGATCTTGGTCGACGACGGCACCGAGAGCGGGATCACGACCTGAACGGCCCGGGGCATCGAAAGCGTGCAGGAGTTCCGTGCCGACATCCGTACCTGGGAAGGCGGAACCCCCGAGTTCCTGCGCGACGGAATTGCGAGCCCGATGTCATCGAACGCGTCATGGCCGATGAGGAAAGGCCTAAATCAAGACGGCCTTCGGCGTAGCCTTACAACGCTGGTGTAAAAGGTACGTCTTGAAATTGTTCCAAGTGGTGGTCGGGACGGCAAGATTCGAACTTGCGACCTACGGTACCCAAAACCGTCGCGCTACCAGGCTGCGCTACGCCCCGATTTGCGTGGTCCTATCCCAGCTCCCCGCGGAACGGAAGCCCCAATCCGCCGTCATGTCCCGGCGCAGGTCCAGGCCGCGCCGCTGCCGAAGGCCGGATGGCGCAGCTGGCTGCCCGGCGCGATGCCGAGAGCGCGCGACAGGCCGCCATTGATCTCGAGCACGGCGAAGATGCCGTCGCCCCCGGGGATCGGCGTCTCGTCGAGCGGCACCGCGTTCTCGTGGATGCGCTGCACCACGCCGTCGCGGTCGAGGAAGATCATGTCGAGCGGGATCAGAGTGTTGCGCATCCAGAAGCTGACGCTGCGGGGCGGATCGAAAATGAAGAGCATCCCCGCTGTCGAGGCCAGGTGATCGCGGTTCATCAGCCCGCGGTTGCGCTCCGCCGGCGTAACGGCAAGCTCGACCGAGAAGCGCGCCTGCCCCCAGTCGCCGCGCAGATCGGCGCGGTCCGCCGCGCAGCCATCGGCGAGCGCGGCGCCCGCCGAAAGAAGACACCCGAGCGCGAGCCCGGCGAGGCGGCCGGTCAGACCTCCTCTTCCTCTTCCTCGTCCGTGTCCCTGGCGCTCTCCTGCGGTGCAGGCTCCTGCGTCCCGGCCTCGTGCAGCGCATTCTCCCAGGAGGTGACCGAGGTCGCCATCAGCCCGCGGCGGCCTTCCACCACGCGGACGCAGATCGCCTCGCCCGGCTGAAGATCCGCCAGGCCCGACCGGCGCAGCACCTCGATGTGAACGAAGATGTCGTCGGGCTTGCCGAAGGCATTGGCGAAGCCGAACCCCTTTGTCTTGTCGAACCATTTGACCCTAGCCGGCTCCAGCGGCCCCACATCTTCGGACTTGTATCCCCCCGGAAGGAAGGACGATCCGTCCTCCTCCTCGCCGCTTTCGGGCGGCTCGATCCGCAGGACCTCGATCGCCTGGCGGCCGCGTGCCGTTTCCAGCACCACCACCTCGATCGCTGCGCCATCGGTTACCGAGCTCTGCCCGAAATTCCTCAGCACATTGGCATGCAGGAGGATGTCGCCACCACCGGCCTGGGACACGACAAATCCGAACCCCTTGCCGGGATCGAACCATTTGACATGGCCCTGCACGATCTGACCGTCTTGCTCTGTATCCATGCGGTTCACGTACATTTGCAATGACCTTCCTCCAAACCTCTCCCCGGTTCCACGTTAGGAGACCGCATTCATAGGTTGCAAGGAGAAAAATCTAATATTCCGTTTACTTAGACCGAATTCGACCGCCCCCTCAAGGGTAGAGCCGTGTAACTGACCAGTTTTCCTGAGCGATCTCCCTTGTCCAACGAAAACGGTCATGAAGCCGGAAGGCCCCGTCCGCCCAGAACTCGAATTCCGTTACGTCAATCTTGAAGCCGCCCCAGTAGTCCGGACGGGGCGGATTTGGCCCCTTCGAGACGGTCAGCTTCGCCACATCGGCCATCAGCGAACCGCGCGAGGGCAGCGGCCGGGACTGCTGCGAGGCCCAGGCGCCGAGGCGGCTCTGCAGCGCGCGGCTGCGGTAGTAGGCGTCCGAGCGCTCGGCCGGGACCTTGGCCACCGTGCCGCGGGCGCGCACCTGGCGGCGCAGGCTCTTCCAGTGCAGCACGATCGCGGCCTTGCCCGCCGTGATCAGCTCCTGCCCCTTGGCGCTCTCGTAATTGGTGAAGAAGACCAGCCCGTCATCGTCGATGTCCTTCAGCAGGACGACGCGCACATTGGGAAGTCCGGTCTCGTCGACAGTCGCCAGCGACATCGCCTCGGGATCGTTCGGCTCGGTCTCCGCGGCCTCGGCGAGCCAGCGCCTGAGCAGCGCGTAAGGGTCCCCGCCCGCGAATATGCCGTCTCTGTCACTCATGCGCCCAACCTGCCCGAACTCGTGTTGTCACCGCGCACAGCTCTCCGGAGCTGCCGGGCTCTGCGCTTGATGCCGTTTACACAATCGCCTAATGGACCTCAAATCAAGGACTGTCGGAGAACCAGAATGTCAACACAGCTCATGGCCGGCAAGCGTGGCCTCATCATGGGGGTCGCCAACGACAAGTCGATCGCATGGGGCATTGCCAAGGCATGCGCCGATGCCGGGGCGGAAATTGCCTTTTCGTACCAAGGGGAAGCGCTGAAGAAGCGGGTCATCCCCCTGGCCCAGAGCATCGGCTCGGACGCGGTCTATGAATGCGATGTCGCCGACGAGGACTCGATCGACGCGCTCTTCGCCGCACTCGAGGAGCGCTGGGGCAAGCTCGACTTCCTCGTCCACGCGATCGGGTTTTCCGACAAGAACGAGCTGCGCGGCCGCTATGTCGACACCAGCCGCGACAACTTCCGCACCTCGATGGACATCTCGGTCTATTCCTTCACCTCGGTCTGCCGGCGCGCCGACAAGCTGATGACCGAGGGCGGCTCCTGCCTGACGCTGACCTATTACGGTGCCGAGAAGGTCATGCCGCACTACAACGTGATGGGCATCGCCAAGGCGGCGCTGGAGGCCTCGGTGCGCTACCTCGCCGAGGATCTGGGCAAGAGCGGCATCCGCGTCAACGCCATCTCGGCGGGCACGATCAAGACGCTCGCGGCCTCGGGCATCGGCGATTTCCGCTACATCCTGAAGTGGAACGAGTACAACGCCCCGCTGCGCCGCACCGTCACCCAGGAGGAGGTCGGCCAGTCCGCGCTCTACCTGCTGTCCGACATGGGCCGCGCCGTGACCGGCGAGATCCACCATGTCGATGCGGGCTACCATGTCGTCGGCATGAAGGCCGTCGACGCGCCGGACATCGCCAAGTGATCCCCGCGGCCGTGCTCCTGCCGGTCTTCCTGACCCATCTGGCCGCCGCGATCTCTCCGGGGCCGGCGGTGCTGATGACCGTGCGCCTGGCGGCGTCGCAGGGCATGCGCACGGCCGCCGCCTATGCCGCGGGCGTCATGATCGGCGCGGTCATCTGGGCGGCCGCGGCGCTGCTGGGCCTGTCGGTGCTCTTCCAGGTGCTGCCCGGCCTCTTCGTCGCGATGAAGCTGATCGGCGCGGCCTTCCTCGTCTATGTCGGCTTCATGACCTTCCGCCATGCCTCGGCGCCGCTGGCCACCGGCGGCACCGCCGCGGGCATGTCGGTGCCGCGCGCCATCCGCTTCGGCCTGGTGCTGCAGCTGACCAATCCCAAGCCCGCGATCTTCTTCGGCGCCGTCTTCGTGACGCTGGTGCCGCCGGAGACGCCGCTGTCCGGCCTGGCGCTGATCCTTGCCATCGTGGGCATGAACGAACTGGCGAGCAACCTGCTCGTCGCGCGGATCTTCTCCCTGCCGCGCGCAAGAGCCATCTACATCCGGCTCAAGACCCGGGTGGAGCGCGTCTTCGGCACGCTTCTCGCCGGGTTCGGCCTGAAACTCGCGCTGAGCTGACCTCCAGGAAGACACCAGGAAAGGGACCGCCATGACCGACCGCCTGCCCCATGAGAAGGGGTTCCACATCAGCTGGGACCAGATCCACCGCGACAGCCGCGCCCTGGCCTGGCGGCTCGACGGGCAGGGTCCCGATGGCGGCGCCTGGAAGGCCGTGGTCGCGGTGACCCGCGGCGGCATGGCGCCCGCGATGATCGTCTCGCGCGAGCTCGACATCCGCACCGTCGACACGATCTCGGTGAAGTCCTACGACAACCAGAGCCAGGCCGATGCGGTGGTGCTGAAGGCGCCCGATGCAGAGCTGATGGGCGACGGAACCGGCATCCTGATCGTCGACGACCTGGTCGATTCCGGCAAGACGCTGGAGCTGATTCGGGGCATGTACCCCAAGGCGCATTTCGCCACCGTCTATGCCAAGCCCAAGGGCAAGCCGCAGGTCGATACCTACATCACCGAGGTCAGCCAGGACACCTGGATCTTCTTCCCCTGGGACATGGCGCTGCAATACGTCGAGCCCTACCGGAAGTAGCCCCAATGCCCCTGCCCCTCGCTCCGGCGCTGCACAACTGCACCGCCTCGCCGATCGTCGAGTCCCGCGCCTGGGTGAAGGGCCTGACCTTCCCCGCCGACCGCCCGCTCATCAATGTCAGCCAGGCCGCCCCGGTCGCCGCCCCGCCCGAGGGGCTGCGCCAGGCGATGGCCGAGGCGATCCTCACGCGGACCGAGGCGCATCTCTACGGGCCGGTTCTCGGCAATGACGCGCTGCGCGAGGCGCTGGCCGCACGGGTCTCGCGGATCTACGGGGCCGAGGTGGGGGCGGCGAACATCGCCATCACCGCGGGCTGCAACATGGCCTTCTGCGCCACCATCGCCTCGCTCGCCTCGCCCGGCGACGAGGTGATCCTGCCCTGCCCCTGGTACTTCAACCACGCGATGTGGCTCGACATGGCCGGGATCGTCACCCGTCCGCTGGAGACCGGCGACGACCTGCTGCCGGACCCTGAGGCCGCCGCCGCGCTGATCGGACCGCGCACCCGCGCCATCGTGCTGGTCAGCCCGAACAATCCCGGCGGGGTCGAGTACCCGCCCGCGCTGATCGCCGCCTTCCGCGACCTCTGCCGCGCCCGCGGCCTGGCGCTGATCGTCGACGAGACCTACCGCGATTTCATGGCCGGCGACGGCCGCCCGCACGAGCTGCTGGCCGATCCCGACTGGGACGACACGGTCATCCAGCTCTATTCCTTCTCCAAGGCCTACCGGCTGACCGGCCACCGCGTCGGCGCCATCACGGCCGCGCCCGGTCACATCTCCGAGATCGAGAAGTTCCTCGACACGATGGTGATCTGCGTGTCGCAGCCGGGGCAGATCGGCGCGCTCTGGGGGCTGGAGAACCTCGATGCCTGGCTTGCCGGCGAGCGGCAGGAGATCCTCGCCCGCCGCGCCGCGCTCGAGGCGGCGATGGCCGGGCTGCCCGGCTGGCGGCTGCGCGGGACCGGCGCCTATTTCGCCTATATCGAGCATCCCTTCGACATGGGCGCGGCCGATCTGTGCCGCGCGATGGTCCCCGAGGCGGGGGTGCTGGCGCTGCCCGGAACCTTCTTCGGCCCGGCAGGCCGCGCCCGCGGCGACCGCGAGCTGCGCATTGCCTTCGCCAATATCGACAGGGACGGGATCGGCGAGCTCGCGCGGCGCCTGGCGGGTCTGCCCTTCCCGCTTGCGACCACCTAGGCATCCGGCTAGACCCTCGGCCACTGATGGTCCATCCCCGGGGAGCCTAGCATGGCCAAGCACGAGACGTCCGAGAAACCCAAGGGCAAGAAGCACCTGTCGAACTTCCTGGTCATCGCGCTCCTTGGCGTGCTGCTTCTCGGCCTCGGCGGCTACGGCGTCACCGGCTTCAACACCCAGGTCCGCTCGGTCGGCAGCGTCGGCGAGACGCAGATCGACGCCGCGACGTATCACGGGCTCCTGCGCCAGCGGATGGACCAGGTCTCGCAGCAGACCGGCCAGACCATGACCTTCGACCAGGCGCAGCAGTCGGGCCTTGCCACGATCGTGCTGCAGCAGGCCGTCGCCACCGCCGCGCTGCAGGAGGCCGCGCGCCGGGCCGGGCTGTCGGTCGGCGATGACGAGGTCGCGCGCCGCATCTCCGCCGTGCCCGCCTTCCAGGGCATGGACGGCAATTTCGACCCCGAGGCCTATCGCGACATCCTCAAGCGCTCGGGCCGCACCATCGCGGGCTTCGAGGACAGCGTCCGCCAGGAGGCCTCGGCCGACCTGCTGCAGCGCGCGCTGCTGAACGGGCTGACCCCGCCGCAGGCCTATGGCACCACGCTGCTGAACTTCCTCGGCGAGGCGCGCGCCGTGACCTGGGCGCCGATCCCCGACAGCCTGCTGACCGCCGCGCCCGAAGCGCCGAGCGACGAAGAGGTGCAGGCCTGGTACGACGCCCATCCCGACCGCTTCACCCTGCCCGAGCGCAAGGACATCACCTATGCCTGGCTCTCGCCCGACATGATGCTCGACCAGGTCGACCTGTCCGAGGACGAGCTGCGCGCCGGCTACGAGGCCCGCGCCGCCGAGTTCCAGCGCCCCGAGCGCCGCATGGTCGACCGGCTGGGCTTTGCCGACATGGAAGCGGCCCAGGCCGCCAAGGACGCGATCGAGGCGGGCGAGACCACGTTCGACGCGCTGCTCGACGAGCGCGGCCTGGCCGAGGCCGATGTCGATCTGGGCACGATCGCCCGCTCGGCGCTGACCGCCGATGCCGCCGATGCCGTCTTCGGGATCGAGGATACCGGCATCGCGGGCCCGGTCGCCTCGGCCGTCGGCCCGGCGCTCTTCCGCGTCAACGCCATCCTCTCGGCCCAGACCACCAGCTACGAGGACGCGCTGCCGACGCTGCGCCGCGAACTGGCGCTGGAGAAGGCCAAGTCGCTGGTCCAGCAGGAGATGGAGCCGCTCGACGACCAGCTCGCCGCCGGCGCCACGCTCGAGGAGCTGGCCGCGGACAGCCCGATGCAGATCGGCACCATCACCTGGGACGGCGCCTCCCTGCCCGAGGCCGATCCCGCCGCGCAGCCGGAATTCCTCAATGCCGCGGCTGCGGTCGCGGATGGCGACTTCCCCGAGATCGCCCTGACCGATAGCGGCCTGCTCTTCGCGCTGCGCCTCGACGCCTCGAAGCCCTCCGAGCTGCAGCCGCTCGACGCGGTGCGCGACGACGCAACCGCCGGCGCCGCCGAAGCCAAGCGCGTCGAGGCGCTGGAAGCGCTCGGCACCGGCCTGAAGGACCGCGCCGATGCGGGCGAGGACTTCGCCCAGCTCGGCCTGGCGCCGCAGGTCAAGACCGGCCTGATCCGCCAGTCCCCCTCCTACGAGCTGCCGCGCCCGGTGCTGGACAAGCTCTACGATCTCGGCGCGGGCGAAAGCGCCGTTGTCGCGGGCGAGGACGGCGCCTGGCTGGTGCGCGTCGACAGCGTCACGCCGTTCGACATGGACAGCGACCAGGCCCGCGCCGCGCTGGCACGGCTGAACCGCGACACGGGGCTGGCCCTGGCCGACGACATCCTCGGCGAGCTGAGCCAGACCGTCACCCAGGAGGCCGGGCTCGACCTCAACCAGACCGCGCTGAACGCGGTGCATAGCGCCCTGCAGTAAGGCCGACAGATGCAGATCACTCCCGATTTCGAAACCTTCCGCGCGGGCTACGAGGCCGGGCGCTCTCAGCTGGTCTATGCCCGGCTGGCCGCCGATCTCGACACGCCCGTCTCGCTGATGCTGAAGCTCTCCCAGGCGGGGCGCGACAGCTTCATGCTGGAATCCGTGACCGGCGGAGAGATCCGCGGACGCTATTCCATGATCGGGATGAAGCCGGATCTGATCTGGGAATGCCGCGGCCAGCAGGCGCGTATCAACCGCGAGGCGCGCTTCGACGACACCGCCTGGGTCGAGGACGGCCGCCCGGCGCTGGAGTCGCTGCGCGCGCTGATCGCCGAGACCCGGGTCGACATGCCCGAGGATCTGCCCGCGGCCTCCGCCGGGCTCTTCGGCTATCTCGGCTATGACATGATCCGCCTGGTGGAGCGCCTGCCGGACGCCAACCCGGACCCGCTCGGCCTGCCGGATGCGCGTCTGATGCGGCCCTCGGTGGTCGCGGTGCTCGACGGCGTGAAGGGCGAGGTGATCCTCGTCGCCCCCGCCTGGGCCGGATCCGGCCTCTCGGCGCGCGCCGCCTATGCCCAGGCCGCCGAACGCGTCTCCGACGCGCTGCGCGATCTCGACCGCCAGGCGGTGACCGAGACCCGCGGCCTCGGCGAGGCCCTGCCCCAGGCGGACCCGGTGTCGAACTTCACCAAGGACGGCTACATGGAGGCCGTCCGCAAGGCGAAGGACTACATCACCGCCGGCGACATCTTCCAGGTCGTGCCCTCGCAGCGCTGGACCCAGGAATTCGAGCTTCCGCCCTTCTCGCTCTACCGCAGCCTGCGGCGGACGAACCCCTCGCCCTTCATGTTCTTCTTCAATTTCGGCGGCTTCCAGGTGGTCGGTGCCTCGCCCGAGATCCTCGTGCGGGTCTTCGGCCGCCAGGTGACGATCCGCCCGATCGCCGGCACCCGTCCGCGCGGCGCCACGCCCGAGGAGGACAAGGCGCTGGAGCAGGACCTGCTGTCGGACCAGAAGGAGCTGGCCGAGCACCTGATGCTGCTCGATCTCGGCCGCAACGATACCGGGCGGGTCTCGAAGATCGGCACGGTGCGGCCCACCGAGGAATTCACCGTCGAGCGCTACAGCCACGTCATGCACATCGTCTCGAACGTGGTGGGCGAGCTGGCCGAGGACCAGGACGCGCTCTCGGCGCTCTTGGCGGGCATGCCCGCGGGCACGGTCTCGGGCGCGCCCAAGGTCCGCGCGATGGAGATCATCGACGAGCTCGAGCCGGAGAAGCGCGGCGTCTATGCGGGCGGCGTCGGCTATTTCGCCGCCAATGGCGACATGGACATGTGCATCGCGCTGCGCACGGCGGTGCTGAAGGACCGCAAGCTCTACATCCAGGCCGGCGGCGGCGTCGTCTATGACAGCGACCCCGAGGCGGAATGGCAGGAGACGGTCAACAAGTCGGCCGCCATCCGCAAGGCCGCGGCCGAGGCCGGCCGCTTCTCCACCGGCAATTCCTGACCGCTAGCGCGGCCCCCACGGGCCGCGCGCGCCATACCGCGGCGCAGGTCCCTGCAGGCGCGCCTCGCGGACTGCCGGTTCGAGACGTTCCCCCGGGACCGCTGCACTGGCGAATGCCCCCCGCGCCGCCGGCAGCCTGCAACCGGGCGTTCCAGACATTCCGCGGGCGTCTCCCCCGGGCACTCCTCCGCCAAACACCCACCGCCGCCGTGCAGGCTCAGCTGCCGAGCACACGTTCCGTCAGTACCCCGAGGGCCGCCCCAAGGCCAGCCCCGCCGCCAGAACGCCGGCTGCCGCCGTGCACGCTCACCCGCCGAGCACACGTTCCGTCAGTACCCCGAGGGCCGCCCCAAGGGCAGTCCCGCCGCCAGAACGCCGACTGCCGCCCTGCACTCTCCTCTGCCGCATCCTCCGGAGCACCCGTTCCGCCAGTGCCGCGAGGGTCGTCCCGAAGACAGCCCCGCCGCCAAACGGTAGCCCGCGCCTCGCGCAACTCCGCCCGGCCGGAACCGCCGCCGGAGCCTCGATCTCCGAGCAACCTCGACCGAAACGGGGTCCAATCCGCTATCCCGGCCCCCGATCCCAGCTTGCCTGACTTCCAAACTGCCGCGACGTCGCTCCTCTGCCGCAAGCCGACATCTTCCCTCAGATAGCTGGCGCATGGATGCGACCCGCGCCAGCGGCGGCCGCGTCCCGTCCTGTCCGACAGTGGGACGCATCCCGGCGGAGCTCTGCGCGCTTCTGGGCAGTGTTTCAAAGGTCCGTATCCGGACGTGATGCGCCTTTCCGGAGCCGAGGTCGGGGCACGGGTCGGATCTCGGCGGCGCCGGGGGCGTTGAAGCGGTGCTTGGAGGCGCGGCAGGCGAAGTCGGTCCGGGCGCAGCCGCGACTGGCGCGGATGCGGATCTCGGCGGCCTGGCGGTCGGGGTCTTTCGCGGCGATCCGCTCGGCGGAGGATTTGAGGGGTCTCCTCCCGGCCTCGATGCCGCTCCGGACATGGTGGCCGGAGCATCGTTTCCAGGGTGGGCCGGACCCTTGGCGCCGGTCGCGCCGCGAAAGTCCCGCAGCCGCTCCGGAAGGGCCCGGCGGCGCCGGTCGCCGGGCGCCATGCCCGGCAGGCGCATTCGGAGGATGCTGCCGGCAGGCGGTGCCGATGCAAGCCGCGAGCGCGACCGCGTCCGCTGCTTTCCGGCCGCCCTGGCGCAGTTCGAGGCAGGTCGCATCGTTCCACGAGCCAGGGCGGAGCAGGAAAGGCTGAGGGGGAGCCTTTCCCCGACGAAGGGCCATCCGCCCCCGGCCGGCCGCCTCAGGAAGGTGTCCGCACGCTCGCCGGTCTCCGCGCAGAGGCGGCTGATCTGGCCTCAGGAGAAGCCGCCCGCGCCCATCGCCTGGACCGGATCGTCCATGGTGCGTGTCGAGACGCCATGGACATCTGCGTCCTGGATCGCCGCTGCGAGGGCCTTCTTGACCGAGCCCCGCGCCTCGGGAAACGCGGGAAAACAGGTGCCGCTGCGCAGGTGCCGAATGCGCCGCGCAGCCCTGCCGGCCCGGCAGGGCATTGCGCTGCAATACCCGAGAGGGGGGCGCCAGGTTCAGACGGCCGGGAGCCCCGCGGGACGGCACCTGGATGTGGATCAGTCGATGGGCTTCCGCGGCCCCGACTCGCTCCGGCCCCGGCTGAGCGTGGAGACGTCGGGTGCCGGCCAGTCAGCCCTGCCATCTCGAGGATGCCGGAGACCATTCCGGCCGCATGGCGCGACACGCTTGCCACCCGGGCCGATGGCGCGGCAATGGCAGCCGGGCCGGGGAGCACCTGCGCCATGAGGCATGTGCGTGCCGCGAGTGATGGCCGTGTCCCGCCGGGCAGTGGCCGGCTGCAGACATGCGCAGGGCCCGCTTGGCCTCGTCCTGCCGCCGGCTGGCATGGAGTTGCGCGGATGGAGGCCCTTCCGGACCGGCGGGCTCCGGACCCCGGGCCCGGCGCCCGCCCTGCGCAACGCCGTCGGCTGGGGGGCTCCCACCGGTCAGGCTCTGGAAGGCGTTCGTCTGTCAGGGCGCCGAAGCCGCCCCCGGAGGAGGTGCCGCTGGCGCGGACCGGTCCGGACTCCTCCGGACCGTCGGCTGATCCTCATTATTCGGAGACGTGCGGCGGACGCCCCGGCTTGCCTGCCCTCGGCGCGAGCCGGGCCCTGTCCCGGTCCAGCCAGACGGGCAGCGACCCGCGCCGCGTCTGCGTGTCCGCCATTGTGCTCGGACCAGTGGCGCATCAATGGCTCGCGATGAGACTTCCCCCTCGCAGTGCGGCGGCGGGCAGGGTCGGGCTTCGTCATGGCCGGTTCTTCAACCACCGCATTCCCGCCGTGACTCCCGGGAGCCGGTGAGGTCTGCAGCAACGCCCAGGGTGCGCAATGGTCCGGGACCGCCTTCTCGCAGGCCGCCCATCCGCCTGGCCGCGCTCCGGGTGCCGGAGGAGGCTGGGCATCGCTCGTCTGTGGAGGCCGCAATTCCGGGGTTCCGCCAGGGGAGGCACGCTGCCGCGCAGGGGCCGGAACTGCCGCCGGAGCGGACGCTTCGGGCGGCGCCGGGCGGACGGGAGGCCGCAGCCGCCCGCACCGGCAATCGCCGGAGCGGGCCGTCCTGCCGGAGCGCGCTAGTCCCAGCCGGGCGCCAGCCCGTCGGGCGAGACGATGCGTCCGTCCGGGCGCGCCAGCGCATCGATCCGGGAGACCTCCTCGTCGCTCAGGATGATCTCCGCCGCGGCGAGATTGCCCGACAGACGCGCTCTGTCAAAAGGCGCTGCGTCCGCCCGGCTCCGTTCTGCCGCCTCGCAGACGGGCTGGGCCGCGGGGCGGGCACGGACGCGCTGTCAGGGCTGCGCCAGGAGCCTCAGAGCTTCGCCCGCGGTGGCCGGGATGAGGTCGCTGCCCGGTCCATCGAGGAAGTCTCCGACCGCCCGGCGGGCCGCGGCGCTGTCGGGCAGGACCAGGATCACCGCGCCGTCGCGTCGGGCATGGACCGCCGCGCGCGCAAGCTGCGCCGATAGCGGCGCCGCGGGATAGGCGGCTGCCTGGCCCCTTGCCGGCGCCGCGCCGCCCTCGATCACCGCCCCCTGCCCCGAGGAGGCCGCAAGGGCTGCAAACGCGCCCGGCAGGCCCTCGCCGGGTCCGGCCGTGATCAGGAGCGGCCCGGGCGCGGCCAGACCGGCCAGCGCCTGCCCCGCCGCGGCCAGGGCCGCCTCATCCGTGCCGGGGTCGAGATGGAGGAGCACTTCGCGCCCCGCAGGCGCCGTCTCCGCCTCCGCGGGCGCCAGCGCCACCGAACGGGCCCATTCGGGCAGCGGTGCCGCGCGGGGATCGACGAGCACGACTGCCAGGAGCGGCGGCCCGTCCTCGCCTGCGGTTCCCGGGGCGGCAGGCGGCGCCTCGGACGTCGGCAGAGTGCCCTGCTGCGCCGGTTCCGATGCGGGCGAAACCTCCGGTGCGGCAAGTTGCAAGTCCGGCGCGACGGGGGCCGCCTGCACGGCATCCAGCCCGGAGGGGTCCGGCGCCGGCAGGGCACCCGGCGCGGCCGGTTCCGCCGCCGGGGCGGCATTGGCGGGCGGCCGGGGCGCTGCGGCGGGCATGGCGGGCGACGTGGCGGCGGGCACGGTCGCGGGCGCGCCCGCGGTCAGCGCCGCGACGGAGGGCGGCGCGGGCGGCGCAGCGCTTTCGGGCGGCGCCGGTGGCGCGGCCGGGAGCCCCGAGGGTGCGAGGAGCGCGCTGTCCCCGGGCACCGGCGGCGCGGCCGGCACAAGGGTCGCGCCGCCTCCGGCAGGCGCCGGCGGCACGGTCTCGATCCGCGGCAGGGGCTGCCCTGCGGCCAGCACGCCGGGCCCGGGGACGAGCGTGTCGACCGTGTCGGGCAGCGCGGGGGCCGGTGCGGGCGCGGCGAGGCCGGGCTGCGCGGTCTCGGACGGTTCAGCGAGATCCGCGGGGATGGCGAGCGGCGCCAGCGCCTGCGGCGCGGCCACGGAGGGCGCGGCGGGCGGCTCCGTCCCGGGCGCCCCGCGCAGGTCGGGACCGGCAATGCCGGAGGCGGGCGGCGCAAGATAGAGCCGCGCCCGGGCCGGATCGGGCGGCGGTGCGGGCAGCACCGGTGCGGCGGGCGTGCCGGGCTGCGGCAGGCTGATCAAGACGGCGCGCGCGGGCAGGCCGGCCTCCGGCCGCGGCGCCACCGGCGGCACGGCGCGCGGCTCGGGCGGCAGAGGGCCCTCAGGCAGCGCGAAGCGCTCCGCGACCACGGGCGGAATCATCACCGGCGGCTCCGGCCATTTCGCCCGTTCGAGCTGCAGCGCGGCGATGCCAAGCACCAGAGCCGCAACGAAGAGCCCGAAGACCAGGCCAGCCAGCAATCCCCGCGTCACGCGTCCCACGTCCTGTTCGTCCCGATCCGTTCTTCCAAGCCTGTCAGCCCTGCCTGCCGCGGACAATAGCAGATCGTCCCTTCCGGACGCCATCCGCGGCCGCCATGGCCCCCCGCCCCTTGACCACGATGGCGCGAAGGGTGCAACTGCGTCCCAGACCGAAGGACCCGCCATGCTTCTGCTCATCGATAACTACGACAGCTTCACTTACAACCTCGTCCATTATTTCGGCGAACTCGGCGCCGAGGTGGAGGTGCATCGCAACGACGCGCTGAGTGTCGCCGAGGCGCTGTCGTGGCGACCTTCGGGCATCGTGCTCTCTCCCGGTCCCTGCGACCCGGCCCAGGCCGGCATCTGCCTGGAGCTGACGCGCGCCGCGGCGGCCGAGCGCATCCCGCTTTTCGGGGTCTGCCTCGGGCACCAGACGATCGGCGAGGCCTTCGGCGGCAAGGTCGTCCGCGCAGGCGAGATCGTCCATGGCAAGATGGGCTCGATCCTGCACGAGGGCGCGGGCGTCTTCGCCGGGCTGCCCTCGCCGCTCAAGGGCACGCGCTACCATTCGCTGATCGTCGAGCGCGAGAGCCTGCCGGATTGCCTCGAGGTCACCGCCTGGCTCGAGGACGGCACGATCATGGGGCTGCGCCATCGCGAGCTGCCCATCGAGGGGGTGCAGTTTCACCCCGAGAGCATCCGCAGCGAGCATGGCCACGCGATGCTCAAGACTTTCCTCGACGGGCTGAAGGAACCGGCATGAGCGACGATATCAAACCCCTGATCGGCAAGGCCGCGGACGGTCCGCTGAGCCGCGCCGAGGCCGAGGCGGCGTTCCTCGCGCTCTTCGAGGGCCGCGCGACGCCGGCGCAGATCGGCGGCTTCCTGATGGCGCTGCGGACCCGCGGCGAGACCGTGGACGAGATCGCCGCCGCCGCGCGGGTGATGCGCGCCAAGGCCACCAAGGTCACCGCGCCCGAGGGCGCGATCGACATCGTCGGTACCGGCGGCGACGGCAAGGGCACGCTGAACATCTCCACCGCCGCCGCCTTCGTGGTCGCGGGCGCGGGCGTTCCGGTGGCCAAGCACGGCAACCGCAACCTGTCGTCGAAATCGGGCTCGGCCGATGCGCTGGCGCAGATGGGCGTCGAGGTCATGGTCGGCCCCGCCGTCGTGCAGAGGGCGCTGGACGAGACCGGGATCGCCTTCATGATGGCGCCGATGCACCATCCGGCGATGAAGCATGTCGGCCCCTCGCGGGTGGAACTCGGCACGCGGACGATCTTCAACGTGCTCGGGCCGCTGTCGAACCCCGCCGACGTCAAGTTCCAGCTGACCGGCGCCTTCACCGCGGCGCTGATCCGGCCGATGGCCGAGGTTCTGGGCACGCTCGGCACCACCCGCGCCTGGCTGGTCCACGGCTCTGACGGCACCGACGAGCTGGCGATTTCCGGCCCCTCCGCCGTGGCCGAGCTGAGGGACGGCAAGGTCTCGGAATTCCAGGTCCATCCCGAGGATGCGGGCCTGCCCGTCCATCCCTTCGAGGAGATCGTCGGCGGCACGCCCGAGGAGAACGGCATTGCCTTCCGCGCGCTGCTAAACGGCGAGAAATCGGCCTATCGCGACGCGGTCCTGCTGAACTCGGCGGCCGCGCTGGTCATCGCCGGCAAGGCGGCGGACCTGAAGGAAGGCGCGGCCCTGGCCGCGGAAAGCATCGATAGCGGCGGCGCCTATTGCAAGGTCGCGGCGCTGGCGCGCATCACGTCGGAGGTGACGGCATGAGCGAGACGGTTCTCGACCGGATCAAGGCCTACAAGCTCGAGCATATCGAGGCCTGCAAGGCCGCCGTGCCGCTCTCGGAGATCGAGGCCCGCGCCCGCGCCGCCTCGCCGGTGCGCCCCTTCGCCCGCGCGCTGCACGATGCCAGCCAGAAGGGCTACGGGCTGATCGCCGAAGTGAAGAAGGCGAGCCCCTCCAAGGGGCTGATCCGCGCGGATTTCGATCCCCCCGCCATCGCACGGGCCTATGAGGAGGGCGGCGCGACCTGCCTGTCGGTGCTGACCGACGGGCCGAGCTTCCAGGGCGCGGACGAGTACCTGGTTGCCGCGCGCGAGGCGGTCAGCCTGCCGGTGCTGCGCAAGGACTTCCTCTATGATACCTACCAGGTGGCCGAGGCCCGCGCGCTTGGCGCCGACTGCATCCTGATCATCATGGCCAGCGTCTCGGACGCCCAGGCGCAGGAGCTGGAGGCGGCCGCCGCGCATTGGGGCATGGATGCGCTGATCGAGGTGCATGACGAGGAGGAGCTGGAGCGCGCCAGCCTGCTCTCCTCCAAGCTCCTCGGCATCAACAACCGCAACCTCAAGACCTTCGAGACCTCGCTCGACACCACCCGCAGCCTGGCCAAGCGCGCGCCGCTCGACCGCCGGCTGGTGGGCGAGAGCGGGCTCTTCACCCGCGAGGATCTGGCGGACATGGCGCGCTATGGCGTGCGCTGCTTCCTGATCGGCGAAAGCCTGATGCGCCAGCAGGACGTCGCCGCCGCGACGCGCGACCTGCTCTCGCAGCCGCTGGTCTCGGGCGGGGGCATGTGATGCTCACGCATTTCGACGCCAAGGGCGACGCGCATATGGTCGATGTCTCGGACAAGGCCGTGACCGCGCGGGTCGCCGTGGCGGAGGGCGCGGTGCGCATGTCGCCCGAAACGCTGCGGCTGGTGACCGAGGGCACCGCCAAGAAGGGCGATGTCCTCGGCGTGGCGCGGCTGGCGGGGATCATGGGGGCGAAGAAGACCGCCGAGCTGATCCCGCTCTGCCATCCGCTGCCCGTCACCAAGGTCGCAGTCGAGCTGACCGCGGACGAGGCCCTGCCCGGCATACGGATCGAGGCGACGGTGAAGACCACCGGCCAGACCGGCGTCGAGATGGAGGCGCTGACCGCCGTGTCGACGGCCGCGCTGACGGTCTACGACATGCTGAAGGCCGCGCAGAAGGACATGGAGATCCTCGGCATCCGCGTGGTGCTGAAGGAGGGCGGCAAGTCCGGCCGCTACGAGGCGGGTTCATGATCTCCGTCGCCGAGGCGCTGGACCGGATCTTCGCGCTGGCGGCTCCTGTGGGCCGTGAAACCGTCGGCCTGCGCCAGGCCGCGGGGCGCGTGCTGGCGGAACCTGCCGTGGCGCGGCGCACCCAGCCGCCCTTCGCCGCCTCCGCCATGGACGGCTACGCGATCCGCGGCGCCGAGCTCGCCATCGGCGCGGGCTTCGAGGTCGTCGGCGAGAGCGCGGCCGGAGGATCCTATCCCGGCACGCTCGCCCCGGGCGAAGCGGTGCGCATCTTCACCGGCGCGCCGGTCCCCGCGGGCGCCGATCACGTGGTGATCCAGGAGGACACGCGCCGCGAGGGCAGCCGCATCACGCTGGCCGAGGGGCTGGGCGACGGCGCCAATATCCGCCCCGCGGGCGGCGATTTCTCCGAAGGCGACGAGATGCTGGCCCCCGGCCGCCGTCTCGGCCCGGCGGAGATCGCGCTTCTCGCTGCGATGAACATCCCCCAGGTCGCGGTCTACCGCCGTCCCGACGTGGCGCTGATCTGCACCGGCGACGAGCTGGTCATGCCCGGCGAGACGCCCGGGCCGTCGCAGATCGTCACCTCCAACGCCTTCGGCCTGGCCGCGATGTTCGAGGCGGCCGGCGCCTCCGCCCGGATCCTGCCGATCGCGCGGGACACCGCCGAGAGCCTGGAGCAGTGCCTCGACCTGGCGGCAGAGGCCGATCTGGTCGTGACCTGCGGCGGCGCCTCGGTGGGCGAGCATGACATCGTCGCCGATGTCGCACGCGCCCGCGGCATGGCGCTCGAGTTCCACAAGGTCGCGATGCGCCCGGGCAAGCCGCTGATGGCGGGGCGCATGGGCGGCGTGCCGATGGTCGGCCTGCCCGGCAACCCGGTCAGCGCCATGGTCTGCGGCCGCATCTTCGTGGTGCCGATGCTCGAGGCGATGACCGGCCGGACGGCCCGCCCTGCCGCCCGCGCCACCATCCGGCTGGCCGCGCCAATCCCTGCGAACGGCCCGCGCGAGCACTACATGCGCGCCACGCTCGGCCCGGAGGGGATCGCCCTGCTGCCGAGCCAGGATTCCAGCCTGCTGGGCATCCTCGCGCAGGCGGATGCGCTGCTGGTCCGGCCGCCTTCCGACCCTGCCCGCGACACCGGCGCCAGTGTGGAATACATTGCCCTTTAGGAAGCGATGTTGACACAAAGGGGGAACGCGCGTAGAACATTTGCCAAACCAAACCAGAACCTAGAAATGGCGCAGGCGAATGTTGACCAAGAAGATGCTCGAGCTCCTCGAATTCATCCATGAGAGGCAGAGCCATGACGGCGTTCCGCCTTCCTTCGATGAAATGAAGGACCATCTCGGGCTCCGGTCGAAATCCGGCATCCACCGCCTGATCACCTCGATGGAGGAACGCGGCTACCTGCGCCGCCTGCCGCACAAGGCCCGCGCCATCGAGATCCTGCGCCTGCCCGACAATCTGGCGAGCCCCGGCTTCACCCCCCGCGTGATCGAGGGATCGGCACGCGAGGCGCCCGCGGGCGCGATGCAGGTGGAGCGCGGCGGCGCCTTCGACATCCCGCTGCAGGGCCGGATCGCGGCCGGCGGCCCGATCGAGGCGGTGCGCCAGGAAGAGGCCGTCACCGTGCCGGGCAGCATGCTCAGCCGCGGCGGCAACCACTACGCGCTGGAGGTCCAGGGCGACTCGATGATCGATGCCGGGATCAATGACGGCGACATCGTCGTGATCCGCGAGACCGAGACGGCAGACAATGGCGAGATCGTCGTTGCCAAGATCGACGACCAGGACGTGACGCTGAAGCGCTACCGCCGCCGCGGCCGCACCATCGCGCTGGAACCGGCGAACGCGGCCTATGTCGTGCAGACCTATCCCGAGGACCGCGTCCAGATTCAAGGCAAGCTGGTCGGGCTGATCCGCACCTACTGATCCCCTGCCCCGACAGGCATTCCGGACCGGGCCGCAGCCGCGCGCCCGGTCTTCTGCTGTCCGGCCTCCCGGATCAGCGCCCTTGCCCGGCAGCGATCCGAAGCAGCGCGAGCGGGGCAACGGCGAAAGGGGCGGCCTGGCAGAAGCAGCGACGGCGCACTTCCTCGCGGATCGGGCGTTGGCGGCACCGGACCTCCTGCGATCCGGCCGCAAGGTTCGGCCCGCTGCTCCGGCAGCAACCCAAGGCAGCCCGGGCGAACTGACGGCAATTGCGACGAGCTGCCGGAAGCAGCGTCGTCGGGGCGCTCCCACCTGGACCGGACCGCAGCGGCGCCGGATGTCCCGCGATCTGGTCCCTGGCTTCTGCCCGCTGCTCCGGCGGCGACCCGAGGCAGCGCGGGCGAGCAGGCAGCAATTGGGACGTGCTACCGGAGGCAGCTGCGGAACGCTCCCCCCTGGACCGGGCTGCAGCGGCGCCGGACGTCCTGCGATCCGCTCCCAGGGTTCGGCCCGCTGCTCCGGTAGCGACCCGAGACAGCACGGGCGAGCTGGCTGCAATTGGGACGTGCTGCCGGAAGCAGCGGCAGAACGCTGCCACCCGGACCGGGCCGTAGCGGCGCCGGACCTCCTGCGATCCGGCCGCAAGGTTCGGCCCGCTGCTCCGGCAGCGACCCGAGGCAGCCCGGGCAAGGTGACGGCGTAGCGGGTAACGAGGGACGGCGACCGGCGCGCTGCTTCGCAGAGCCGGGTGCAGCGGCGCCGGGCTCCTGCCATCCGGGCTCGAGGATCGGTGCGCCTCTCCGGCAGCGATCCGAGCCGGTCCCCGAATGGTTCGCACGCGACCACCGGCAGACGCGAATCCCGGAGATGGCGCCCGGCGTGCTCTTTCTCCGAGCGAAGCGCTGCTGCACCCGGTCGCCCGTTGCCCGCACCCGGGATCGGCCCTTCCCAGTGGCGACCCAAGGCGGCACCGGGCAAGGATGTGGCGAAGCGGCCGCCCAAGGGCCCGCCCCGCCAGGGGCAGAGGCGCGGTCCATCCCGGACCGGTCCGCGCCGGCGCTTGGACTTTTCCGTACGGCCCGGGATTAGCGCCCCTCTCCGGCGGCGATCCGCACCGGCGCGGGCAGGATGACGGCGAAGCGGCCGTCATCGGGTTCGGGGACCCAGGGGCGGCGGCCGGCGCGCTCCATTGCCGTCACGGCGCGCGGCCCCTCCGGACCCGTCCAGACGGCCACCGCGCCGCTCGCCGCCAGGCGGGGCGGGTCGAGCACCAGGCAGTCCGCTGCCGCCACCGGCTTGACCGTCACCACCAGATCGGCCCCGGCGCAGGGATCGGCCAGCGCCTTGAGCTGCGCCGCCGAAAGCTGGCGCAGCCGCAGCCCCGGCAGCGCCGCCTCGAACCCCGCCGCCCCGGGCCGCGCCGCGACCTCGGGCAGGCGCCGGTCGCCGTCATTCTCCAGCCAGGCGCGCGCGGCATAGCCGTCTCCACTGGACTTGTTCAGCACCCGCCCGCCCGGTTCGAGCACGCCGACGAGCCCGCCCGATTCGGCGATCAGCAGCGCCGGGCGGCTACTCTGCGACCAGAGCCAGAACCCCAGCGCCAGCACCGCGAGCCCCGACCAGCGCAGCCGCCCCTGCCAGAGGAAGACCCAGAGCCCGCCGAGCGCGATCAGCGGCAGGACGGCAGGCCCGGGCGACACGACCGGCACCACCGCCCCTTCGAGCGCCGAGACCTGCCCCGCCACGCCGAGGATCCAGCGGCAGCCGAGCCCCATCGCCCAGAGCGCCGGCTGCGCCAGGCCGAAAGGCGCAAGGCAGGCCGCCAGCACCGCCGCGGGCATCACCAGCGAGCCCATGACCGGCACCGAGACCAGATTGGCCAGGAGCCCCCATTGCGCGATCTGGTTGAACTGCGCCGCCCCGACCGGCGCCGTCGCGGCCCCGGCCACCGCCGAGGAGAGGACCAGCGCCAGCACCGGCCGCAGGAGCTTCGGCCCCGGCCAGAAGGGCGCCGCGCGCATCATCTGGAACACCCAGACCAGCGCGGCCGTCGCGGCGAAGGACATCTGGAACCCGGCGCCGAGCAGCGCCTCGGGCCGGGCGGCGAGGATCAGAACCGCGGCCAGAGCCACCGCCCGCAGCGTCAGCGCCCGGCGGTCGAGCAGCACCGCGCCCAGCATCACCGCCGCCATGACGAAGGCGCGCTGGGTCGCGACACTGCCCCCCGACAGCGCCAGGTATCCCGCCGCGGCGGCCAGCGCCACGACCGCCGCCGCCTTGCGCCCGTCGATCCGCAGCGCCAGCCAGGGGATGAGCGCGATGGCGCGGCGCAGCACCAGGAAGACGAAGCCGGTCAAAAGCCCCATATGCAGCCCCGAGATCGCCAGCAGATGCGCCAGGTTGCTGGCCCGCATCGCGTCGAGCGTACCGCGCTCCAGCCCCGAGCGGTCGCCGGTCACCACCGCCGCGGCGAAGGCGCCGGGCTGGCCCGGGATGCGCGCGCGGATCGCGGCCGAGAGATGGCTGCGGATCCCCGCGACGACCAGCGCCGGGCGGCTGCGGGCGGGCGGCTCCAGCGCCAGCACCGGCAGGCGGGTATAGCCGACCGCGCCGAGCCCCTCGAACCAGGCATGGCGGCGGAAATCGAAGCCTCCGGGCTCTGCCGGACCCATCGGCGGCGAGAGATGCCCGGTCAGGATCACCGTCAGCCCGGGCTCGAGCGGCGCATGGGGCATGTCGTCGGGCAGCGAGACCCGCACCCGCAGCGGCACGCGTTCGGGCGCCACGCCGGTCAGCACCACCCGGTCGAGCGTCAGCCGCAGCCGGTCGCTGAGCGAGCGGTCGATCTCGAGGATCCGCCCCTCCACCGGGCCGTAATAGCGGAAGGACAGGACCGGCGCGGCCACCGACTGGGTCCGCCAGGCGGCCAGCGCGCCGCCCGCGGCGACCAGCGCCAGGCCGAGGACGAGCGGCGCGATGCCTTCGGGCGCCCGCAGGCTCGCCGCCGCGCCCAGCACGGCCAGCGCCGCGGCCGCAGCGAGCCCGGCCGGCCCCGGCTCAGCGGGAAGCGCGAAATAGCCGCCGATGCCGAGCGCCAGCATCACCGGCACCCAGGGGAAGAGATGCCCGCGCTGCGGGGCGATCAGGGCGTCGGTCAGCACCGGCCCAGCTCCTTGCCAGAAGGTTAACCCCTCCGGCATCGCCCGAACGTGGTTTACACGCAGTTAAGGGCGGCCATGCGATCAGGACGGGCCCGGCGTCGCTTTACCCGGTCGGGCACAGGGATTAAACCGGCGCTCAATCGAGCAAGACACGAGGTCCGATCATGGCTGACGCCCCCGTCGTGACGAGGTTCGCCCCCTCGCCCACCGGTTTCCTGCATATCGGCGGCGCGCGCACTGCGCTGTTCAACTGGCTCTATGCCCGCGGCCGCGGCGGCAAGTTCCTGCTCCGGATCGAGGATACCGACCGCGCACGCTCCACCCCCGAGGCGACCGCCGCGATCATCGAAGGCATGAGATGGCTGAAGCTCGACCATGACGGCGAGATCATCAGCCAGTTCGAGCGCGCGCCGCGCCATGCCGAGGTCGCGCTGGAGATGCTGGCGAACGGCCATGCCTATCGTTGCTATTCCACCCAGGAGGAGATCCAGGCCTTCCGCGACGCCGCGCGCGCCGAGGGGCGCTCGACGCTGTTCCAGTCGCCCTGGCGCGATGCCGATCCCGCGACCTGGCCCGACGCGCCCTATGTGGTGCGGCTGAAGGCGCCGCGCGAGGGCCAGACCGTGATCGAGGACGAGGTCCAGGGCACGGTCACCTTCCGCAACGACCAGCTCGACGACATGGTCCTGCTGCGCTCGGACGGCACGCCGACCTACATGCTGGCGGTGGTGGTCGACGACCATGACATGGGCGTCACCCATGTGATCCGCGGCGACGACCACCTCGCCAATGCCGCGCGCCAGGGCCAGATCTATGCCGCGATGGGCTGGGACCTGCCGGTCTGGGCGCATATCCCGCTGATCCACGGCCCCGACGGCAAGAAGCTGTCGAAGCGCCACGGCGCGCTCGGCGTCGAGGAATACCGCGCCATGGGCTACCCGGTGGAGGGGCTACGCAACTACCTCACGCGGCTCGGCTGGAGCCATGGCGACGACGAGGTCTTCACCACTGCCCAGGCGCTGGACTGGTTCGGCTTCGACGGCATGAACAAGGCGCCTGCCCGGTTCGATTTCAAGAAGCTCGAAAATGTGTCGGGCCAGCATATCGCGATGATGGAAGATGCGGCACTTCTGGAGGAGATCGAGGCATTTCTTTCTGCAACTGCACAGCCCGAACTGTCGCAGACGCAACGGAACCTGCTCTCTTCTGCGATGTATTGCCTCAAAGACCGGGCAAAAACCCTGACCGATCTGCTGGAAAAGGCGCATTTTGCCCTCGCATCCCGCCCGCTCGCGGCAGACGACAAGGCAGCGAAGGCGCTGGATGCAGTATCCATTGGTATACTGGCCGAATTGACGCCGCAGCTGCAAAGTGCTAGCTGGACCCGCAATGATCTGGAGGCGGCGATCGCCGACTTCATGGACCCTCGGGAACTGAAATTTGGCAAGCTGGCCGGACCGCTCAGGGCCGCGCTGGCAGGTCGCACTGTGACCCCGAGCGTCTACGATATGATGCTCGTACTGGGCCGTGAGGAGACTCTCGCCCGCCTCGGAGACGTATTATCCACTGGCCGGGACTGACCCGGCCGGCGCAAGACATACCCATCGCCTGTCCGCCCGCTCCGGGGGACAGGTCGGCAAAGGAGGGATGCCAATGCCTGATACTGCGCAACCGGCGAAGACCGCGACCCTGACCTTCGGGGACAAGACCGTGGAACTGCCGATGATGTCGCCCACGCTGGGCCCGGATGTGATCGACATCCGCAAGCTCTACGCCCAGGGCGACGTGTTCACCTACGATCCGGGATTCACCTCCACCGCGTCCTGCGAGTCGACCATCACCTTCATCGATGGCGAAGAGGGCGTGCTGCTGCACCGCGGCTATCCGATCGACCAGCTGGCCAGCAAGTCGCACTTCCTCGAAGTCTGCTACCTGCTGCTCTACGGCGAACTGCCCACCGGAGCGCAGCTCGAGGATTTCGAGAGCCGCGTGACCAACCACACCATGCTGCACGAGCAGATGCGCAACTTCTTCTCCGGCTTCCGCCGGGACGCGCATCCGATGGCGATCATGGTGGGGATCGTCGGCGCGATGTCGGCCTTCTACCATGACTCGACCGACATCTCCGATCCCTGGCAGCGCGAGGTCGCCTCGATCCGCCTGATCGCGAAGATGCCGACCATCGCGGCCTGGGCCTACAAGTACCATGTCGGCCAGCCCTTCGTGTATCCGCGCAACGACCTGGACTACGCGTCGAACTTCCTGCGGATGTGCTTCGCGGTTCCCGCCGAGGAATACGAGGTCAACCCGATCCTCAGCCGCGCCATGGACCGCATCTTCACGCTGCATGCGGATCACGAGCAGAACGCCTCCACCTCGACGGTGCGCCTGGCCTCCTCCTCGGGCGCGAACCCCTTCGCCTGCATCGCGGCCGGCATCGCCTGCCTCTGGGGCCCCGCCCATGGCGGCGCCAACCAGGCCTGCCTCGAGATGCTGAAGGAAATCGGCTCCGTCGACCGGATCCCGGAATTCATCGCCCGCGCGAAGGACAAGAACGATCCCTTCCGCCTGATGGGCTTCGGCCACCGGGTCTACAAGAACCGCGATCCGCGCGCGACCGTGATGAAGGAATCGGCGGACGAGGTGCTGGAGCTGCTCGGCGTCCACAACAACCCGATCCTGCAGGTCGCCAAGGAACTCGAAAAGACCGCTCTGGAAGACCCTTACTTCATCGACAAGAAGCTCTTCCCGAATGTCGACTTCTATTCCGGCATCATCCTGGAGGCCATGGGCTTCCCGACCTCGATGTTCACGCCGATCTTCGCGCTGTCGCGCACCGTCGGCTGGATCTCGCAGTGGAAGGAAATGCTGGGCGATCCGGCACAGAAGATCGGCCGTCCGCGCCAGCTCTATGTCGGCGCCGCGCAGCGCGACTACACGGATGTCGAGAACCGCTGAGCGCGGCCTCCCGACCTGAGCGAACAGACACGCCCCCGGCCCGCGCGGCCGGGGGTTTCTTCTTGCCCCGCGGCAGCACGGCGCCGTCGTCCGGCACCCCGCGCCGTCCCGCCCCGGCCCCCGCGCCGGGGCCTCCGCGCTCGCCTCGCGCACACGGTTTCGTGTCCGCGCCGCCGCTGGCGCCCTGCCGTGGCGCGCTAGCTATGCGGCAAAGGAGGCTCCGACCCATGCTGCACCCGCTCCGACTGACCGCCCTTCTGGGCTCGCTCGCCCTGCCCGCCCTGGCCCAGGCCGAAATCCCCGAAGGGGCCGCCCCTGCCAGCGAAGCCGCGCTCGAGCGCTACCGCGGGGACAGCCGCCCCATCCTGGTCTTCGCCCCGGATGCCGCGGATCCGCGCTACCAGGCGCAGATCGAGGCGCTGGAGGCCGCCGCAGAGGAACTGGCCGAGCGCGACATGGTGGTGCTCGCCGATACCGATCCCGCCGCGGGCAGCGAGCTGCGCCGGGGGATCGGCGCCGAGGATGCCGCGCTGCTGCTGGTGGGCAAGGATGGCGGGGTCAAGCTGCGCGCTGCCGCGCCGGTCTCCGCGCAGGAGATCATCGACCTGGTCGACGGCATGCCGATGCGCCGCCGCGAGGCCGCCGAATAGCCTCCCGACCTGCGGTTTCGTCCATCCGCTTTCCGCCATTGGACCGGTGAATCTGGCATACTAGCGTGACACCCGAGGAGACACCGAACTCGGGGAGGACCGAATGTCACGAACTCTGATTGCCCTTCTGGCCACGGCGGCCGCGCTTCCGGCCGCGGCGGAGGCGCCCGTTTCCGATGCGCTGAAGGCACTTGCGGCCATGCCCGCGCCACTCGGCTGGGCCACCGAAGAGGGCGGCACCACCGGCGGCGGCACCGCCGCGCCCGTGGTGGTCACGAGCCGCGCCGAACTGGTGGCGGCGCTCGGCGGCCAGAACCTGGAGAATGCCGCCAATGCCGATCCGGCGGTGATCGTCATCGCGGGCCGGATCGACCTGACCGCCGACGACGCGGGCCGCCCGCAGGGCGCCGCGGATTTCGCCGATACGGATTACGACGAAGCCGCCTATATCGCCACCTACGATCCCGAAAGCTATGGCCGCGACCGCGAGCCCGAAGGCCCGCTGGAAGAGGCGCGCGAGCGCTCCGAACAGGCGCAGAAGGCCCATGGCATGATCCGCGTCGGCTCCAACAAGACGCTGATCGGCCTGCCCGGCGCGACGCTTGCGGGCGGCACGCTGCTGCTCAAGGGCGTCGAGAACGTCATCATCCGCAACATCGCCTTCGAGGACAGCTGGGACTTCTTCCCGCAATGGGACGCCACCGATGGCAGCCAGGGCAACTGGAATGCCGAATACGACCTGATCGCGATCGAGGACGGGACCACCCATGTCTGGATCGACCATGCCGCCTTCTCGGACGGGGCGCGCCCGGATGACGCGATCCCGCCGGTCTTCGGCCGCGTCCACCAGCATCACGACGGGCTGATCGACATCAAGAACGGCGCCAGCTACGTCACCATCACCGCGAGCCATTTCTTCGACCACGACAAGACCCATATCATCGGCTCCTCCGACAGCCGCACCGAGGATCTGGGACGGCTCAAGGTCACGCTCGCGGGCAACTGGTACGACAATGTCCGCCAGCGCCTGCCCCGCGTCCGCTTCGGCGAGGTGCATGTCTTCGGCAATCTCTTCACCCCCTCGGCCGAGGGGCCCTATGCCTTCGACTACGCGCTCGGCGCGGGCAAGCAGTCGCGGCTGCTGTCCGAGGCCAATGCCTTCGTCCTGCCCGAGGGGATCGATCCGGCGCAGATCGTGAAATCCTACAAGGGCGAGATGATCGAGGACCGCGGCTCGCTGGTGAATGGCGCCCCGGCCGATCTGGTGGCGCTCTACAATGCCGCCAACCCCGAAAAGCCGCTGCGCGCCACGGTCGACTGGGACCCGCCCTATGCCTACGAGCTGCCCGACCCGGCGGAGCTGGCCGGCCGCCTGCCTGGCGAAGCGGGACCGACGCTTCTGGGCGACGACTGAGCGCGGGGGCGCGGCCGGCGGACTTGAGCACGCTTGAGCCGGCCCGGCCAACCTGCTAGCCGCGCCCCATGGCCCGCACGATCCTCTTCAACAAGCCTTTCGGCGTGCTGTCGCAATTCACCGACAGCTCGACCGCGTCCTCACCCTCGCCGACGCTCTCGGCCTTCATCGATCTGCCCGGCGTCTATCCGGCCGGACGGCTCGACAAGGACAGCGAAGGGCTGATGGTGCTGACCGATGACGGGCGGCTGCAGGCACGGCTGGCCGATCCGCGGCACAAGACGCCGAAGACCTACTGGGTCCAGGTCGAGGGCGTTCCCGGCGAAGACGCGATCGCCGCGCTGGCCAGTGGCGTGACGCTGAAGGACGGGCCGACCCGCCCGGCCAGGGCCCGCGCCATCCCGGCGCCCGGGGGGCTCTGGCAGCGCGATCCGCCGATCCGGGTGCGCAAATCGGTGCCCGACAGCTGGCTGGAACTGACCATCACCGAGGGCCGCAACCGCCAGGTCCGGCGGATGACCGCGGCGATCGGGCATCCCACCCTGCGGCTGATCCGGGCGCAGATCGGCCGCTGGTCCCTCGACGGGCTGGATCCGGGACGCTGGCGGGATGCGCCGGCGGGGCGCTGAGCCGGTGGCCCGCGCCGCGCTCGCGCCGGTTGCAAGCCCGCTGCGCGGCTCTCCGCGCGGGCGGCGCCATCCCGCCCCGGATCGCGGCCGAATGTCACTCCGCAGGCGCGCGCCGCGCCCCGGGACGCCGAAATGCCTATATGGCTTTGACAGCCCCCTCCGGCTTCCCGATGGTTGAGGCATGAGCAGCAGACATCCCGACCCCGCAGAGCTGGTCGCCTGCCCGACCTGCGATGCGCTCTACCGCTTCGCGCCGCCGGGTCCGCGGCAGACCGCAAGCTGCGCGCGCTGCGGAACGGTGCTGTTCGCGCCGCGGCCGGGAGCGATCCGCACGGTGCTGGCGCTGGCGCTGGCCGCGCTGGCGCTGATGACCATCGCGCTCGACTATCCCTTCCTGACCATGAACGCGAACGGGCTGACCGCCCAGGCCTCGGTGATCGACGCGGTCTCGAGCTACGCGGTCGACGACATGGCGCCGCTCAGCCTCGCCATCGCGGTGCTGATCCTGCTCCTGCCGACGCTGCGGCTGCTGCTGCTGGTCTATGTCACCCTGCCGCTGGTCTTCGGCGGCCGCGCCTGGCCCGGCGCGCGCACCGCCTTCCGGCTGAATGTCCAGCTGCGCCCCTGGTCGATGGCCGAGATCTTCATGGTCGGGGTCGCCGTCGCCATGGTCAAGGTCGCCGACCTGGCCACGATCAGCTTCGGCCCCGCCTTCTGGGCCTTCGCCGCGGTCGCGCTGCTGCTGGCCGCCAAGGACGCCGTCACCTGCGAGAGAACCCTGTGGCACATTCTCAGAGCCTCCTGACCGCCCGCGCCGCCGGGCTGGTGGCCTGCCGCCACTGCACCCATGTCTGGCCCGCGGGCACGAGGACCTGCGGCGTCTGCGGCAGCGCGCTGTCGAGCCGCAGCCATGACAGCCTGCAGCGGGTCTGGGCCTGGTGGTGCGCGGGCATCATCGCCTATATCCCGGCCAATCTCTTCCCGATGATGAAGACCGACATGCTGGGCAGCGAAATGGCCTCGACGATCCTGGGCGGGGTGGTCGAGCTGGTGCAGCACCACGCCTATTTCGTCGCCTTCGTCGTCTTCTTCGCCTCGATCTGCATTCCGCTTGCCAAGTTCATGGCGATTGCCTGGATTGCCGTGGCGATCCGGCGGCCGCGCGGGTCGGTCTCCGCCCACCAGCTTCACCGCGTCCATGACGTCGTCGAATTCATCGGCCGCTGGTCGATGATCGACGTCTTCGTGGTCGCCATCCTTTCGGCCCTGGTCCAGTTCTCGGTCGTGGTCAGCATCCATCCCGGCATCGCGGCGGTCTCCTTCGCCGCCTCGGTCGGGTTCACGATGCTCTCTGCCCAGGCCCTGGATCCGCGCCTCATCTACGACGCGAGCGAGCAGCCCAGACATGAATGACGATTTTCCCGGCATGGAGATCCGCGACGCTGGCGGCAGGGGCGGCTTCCGCTTCTCGGTCGTCTGGGTGGTGCCCCTGGCGGCGGTGGCCATCGCGCTGTTCATCGCCTGGCAGACCTACGCCTCGCGCGGGCCGCTGATCGAGGTCTCCTTCACCCAGGCCAGCGGGCTGGTGGCGGGGCAGACCCAGCTGAAATACCGCTCGCTGACGGTGGGCACGGTCGAGAGGCTGAGCTTCAATGACGACCTCACGGCGGTGATCGCCCATATCCGGCTCGACAAGTCGGTGGCCGACTTCGTCGATGCCGACGCGAAATTCTGGATCGTCCAGCCGCAGGTGACAGCGCGCGGGGTCAGCGGGCTCGACACGGTGCTGTCGGGGATCTTCATCGAGGGCAGCTGGGACAGCACGCGCGGCGAACCGCAGCGCCGCTTCACCGGCAGCGACACCCCGCCCCTGGTGCGCTCGGGCGAGGAAGGCACGGTCGTCACGCTCAAGGCGCTGCAGGGCGGGCGCATCCAGGCCGGCGCGCCGGTCGTCTTCCGCGGCGTCACGGTGGGCGAGCTCGAGGAGCCGCAGCTGGCCCCGGACGGCTCGGGCGTCACCGCCCATGCTTTCATCCGCGCGCCCTATGACGCCCTGGTCACCACCAATTCGCGCTTCTGGTCGATCAGCGGCTTCTCGGTCAATGTCGGCCCGGGCGGGCTGCGGCTGGATGTCGGCAACATCGCCTCGCTGATCGAGGGCGGCGTGACCTTCGGCACGATGGGCCTGCCCGGCAATGCCGTGGGCGAGGACGCGACCTTCACCGTCTATACCGACGAAGAGACCGCGATGAGCAGCATCGCCCCCGAGGAGCGCGCCGACGAGGTGATCTTCTCCACCATCTTCGAAGGGGCGCTCGGCGGGCTGGAGCCCGGTGCGCCGATCGAGATGTCCGGCGTCCAGGTCGGCCAGGTGCTGGCCATGAGCAACGTCGCCGATGACACCCATGACGGCCAGCCGCGGCTGCGGGTCGATATCGGCCTGCGTGCCCAGCCGCTGGGCCTGGCGGACGATGCCTCCGACGACGACGTCCGCAGCTATATCGCCGAGCAGGTCTCCGGCGGGCTGCGCGCCGAGCTGACGGTGCAGAGCCTGTTCTCCGGCGGGCTGAAGATCGTGCTGGCAGAGCATTCCGGGCGCGGACCGGACGCGATGGAGGAGACCGAGGACGGCTATCCGGTCATTCCCGCCGCCCCGGTCGATGTCAGCAGCCTCAACGCCTCGGCCCAGGGGATCGCCGACCGCATCGCCGCACTGCCAGTGGAGGATCTGGTCTCCAGCATCACCCGGCTGATCGACAATGCCAACACGCTGATCAGCTCGCCCGGCATCCAGGAAGTGCCGCAGGCGGTGGTCGGCATGCTCGACAGCGCGAAGAGCAAGGTCGACGCCTTCGATGTGGAGCCGCTGATGGCCGATGTCTCGGCCGCGGTGGCCGATCTGCGCCAGGTGATCTCGCAGGTCGGCAGCGGCGAGAATCTCGAGCGGGTCGACTCGATGCTGGCCGAGCTCGACGCGGCGGCGAAGCAGCTCGCGCCGCTGATGGAATCGGCGCAGAGCGCCACCCAGAGCGTCGCCGACCTGCAGCTGCAGGGGCTGGTCGACAGCGCGCAGGAAACGCTCGACGCGGTCGCGCAGGTGGCCAATTCGCCCGAGACCCGGGCCCTGCCCGGCGATCTGCGCGCGGTGCTGCAGGAGGCGCAGACACTGCTGGCCTCGGACGGGATGCAGTCCCTGCCCGCCCGCGCCGATGCCGCCGTTGCCGCGGCGACCGACATCCTCGACAAGGTGCGCGACTCCGAGGGGCTCGGCGAGGCGCTGGCCGCGCTCGAGCGGCTCGACGGCATCGCCGCTTCGATCCAGGAGACCGCCGACGGCCTGCCCGCGCTGCGCGCGCAGCTTTCGGACGTGATGGGCAAGGTGCAGGCGCTCGACCTGCAGCCGCTGGTCGACTCGGCCACCAGCACGGCGGAGTCGCTGGCCGCGCTCGCCGCCTCGCCCGAAACCCAGGCGCTGCCCGGCACGATCAACGGCGCGCTCGGCGATGCCCGCGGGCTGATCGCCTCCGAGGGCGTCCAGCAGCTGCCGGGCGAGCTCTCCGCCGCGGTCTCGAGCCTGCGCGAGGTGATCGACCAGGTGAACAGCTCCGACGGGGTGGGATCGCTGATGGCCGCGCTCGAGCGGCTCGACGCGATCACCGCCTCGGTGGAGCAGACGGTCGACGGGCTGCCCGAGCTGCGCGGCCAGATCTCCGATCTGGTGGCAAAGGCGGATTCGCTGCCGCTCGAGGACCTGGCGAGCTCGGCCGACCAGCTGCTGAACTCCACCGACTCGCTCCTGAACCAGCCGGAGACCCGCGCGCTGCCCGGATCGCTCAACGCCGCGCTCGGCGAGCTGACGGCCAGCCTGACCGAGCTGCGCGAGGGCGGCACCGTCGAGAACGTCAACGCGACGCTGCAATCGGCCGCCGATGCCGCCGATGCGCTCTCGGCCGCGGCCGCGACCCTGCCGGAGCTCAGCGCAAGGCTGAACGGCCTGGTCACGACCGGCGAGTCGCTTCTGGCCACCTATGGCGACCGCTCGCGGTTCAACGTCCAGACGCTGGCCGCCATCAACGACATGCGCGAGGCCGCGCGGGCCGTCACATCGCTGGCCCGCACCATCGAACGCAATCCTGCCGCGCTGATACGGGGGCGCTGATCCATGAAGACAACCACCATCCTGCCGCTGCTGCTGCTCCTCGGAGCGGCCGCCTGCACCACGCCGCCGACGCAGTTCCTGCTGGACGCGCCCACCTCGCAGATGCGGCTCGCGCCGCGGGTCAGCTCGATCGAGGTGCGCAGCATCTCGCTGCCGCAATACGCCTCGGCTGCCGACGGGATCGCGCTGCTGCAGGCCGACGGCTCGGTCACGACCGATCCCAAGGAGGTCTGGGCCGACACGCCCGAGCGCGGCGCGACGCTGGCGCTGGTGCGCAACCTCGCCGCCATCACCGGCGCGCGGGTCGCGGCCGATCCCTGGCCCTTCTCCGACCTGCCGGCCGTCTCGGTCAATGTCACGGTGGAGCGGTTCCTGGCCTCGGAGACCGGCCGGCTGGAACTCGCCGGCGCCTATGCGATCTCGCCGGTGGTCAGCAGCCTGCGCGACCGCGGCGGGCGGTTCGACATCGTCGTGCCGCTGCCCGAGAATGCCGGCACCGCCGAGCGCGCCCGCGCCCATGGCCAGGCCATCCAGCAGCTTGCCGAGGACATCGCCCGCCGTCTCGCGGGCTAGCCGCGCCTGCGCCCCTGTTGCGGCAGGGGCGCATCGCAGTTGCCGCCCTGACCAGGCTCAGGGCCAGGCAGGGTCGTCCCGCCGGATCTTGCGGGTGTTCCACAGCCCGCCCGGGATCCCGAGCGCCAGGCCGATCACCGCGGCCAGCGCGAAGGCCGGCCAGCCGATCCAGCCCGCCGCAAGGAAGGCGGTCAGGGCCGCTCCGGCAATGCAGAGCGCCCAGAGCGGAATGAGCAGAAGTCTCCATCCGTATTTCATGGCGTGTCTCCGTTCTTTGAGCGTTTCAGCGTCAACTGGGGACAAGGTCACTCGGGACGGGACCCGGCCGGCTGCGCGGAACGCGGGAACCGGGCAGCGGCGGGTGCGCCAGCGTCGCGCTGGAACGCCTTGGGTAAAAGGAGAACGCGGGTCCGCCCCGCGAAGTTCCCGGACGCACGGCGGCCCCGGATCAGCGGTCGCGCGTCGTGCGCCGCTTGCTCTGGAAGATCGAATAGGTGACGCCGATATAGGCCCCGCCATCCCAGTCGGAATTCATCAGCGGGCTGTCGCGGTTGACCGCACCGCCCAGATAGCTGGCGGTCAGTCCGCCGAACAGCGTCAGCCGCCCGGTCAGCGGATAGCGGATCGCGACGCGCGCCTCGGTGCCCAGATAGCCGCCCCTGGCCTCGTAGCCCGGCTGTCCGGGGCCTGGCGCGACCTCGTAGTATTCCGCCTGCACGCCCTGGCTGACGAAGACCGGGCCGAGGCCGGCCTGGATGCGGCTGCCCGGGCGCAGCACGCCGAACTGGCGGTAGCGGATCGCCGGGCGCAGCAGCGCGCCCTCGTAGCCGATCCGCGACCAGTCCGAGACCGAGAAGACGCCGCGCGCCTGGACCAGCAGCTCCAGCTGGCCCGGCAGGCGGCCTCCGGCGAGCCTGCCCGGCTCCGCCGCGCGGTAGATCAGCTCGGGGCCGAATTCGGCCAGCGCGTCGACATCCGGCACGACATTGCCGAGCGAGGTCACGCGGTTGGCCACCCGAGCCGAGCTGTCGAGGCTGACGCCCAGCTCGAAGCGCTCGGTGCGCAGGGGGATCAGCCGCAGCGCCTCGTCGCCGCCGAGTTCCAGGAACCGGCCGCGGTATTTCACGTAGGGCACCGGAGAGCCGCGCAGCCGGTAGCTATCGGCGCCGGGATAGCTGGTTTCGACCCGGCCCACGGCGCCGAGCCCCAGTTCCCAGAGCGGCAGGGTCGGCTCGGCGGGGTCGGAGACCTGCGCGGCGGCTGCCCCGGCGGACAGCGCCAGGAGCAGCGCCGAACGGAAGATGCGCGGCAGTCTCATGTTTCCGCGAAACCGCAGCGCTGCCCTTGAGTCAAGGAAAACCCGGCTCAGGCCGCCTTGGGCGCGGGCGGCTGGCCCTGCTTGGCCAGCGCGGTGATCGGCCCCGAGGCCGCCACCTTGCCGCCCTGGGCGAAGGCCTCGTGATTGCGGGACACTTTCGCCAGGTCGTAGAGGTAGTTGACCATCGCCCCGCCCGACTGCGCCATGCCGTTCTCCGAGGTGTCGGCCCCGGCATGGACATCGTGCAGGATCGCGCCATTGCCCAGGTGGAAGCGCGCAACCGGATCCATCGGCAGCCCGTCGGGCCGCTTGGCCTCGGCCAGGTAATGCGCCGCCAGCCGCCGCAGCCCCTCGGGGGTGGCGGCCTCGGCCATGCGGCCCTCGGCGGACACCCATTTCATCAGCGTCGGGATCGGCGAGAGCGTCACGAAGGTCTTCAGCCCCGGCAAGTCGCGGCCCAGATCCTCGGCCACCTGCTTGATCAGCGAATTGCCGAAGCTGATCCCGGCAAGCCCCTTCTGGCAGTTGGAGATCGAGTAGAACACCGCGGTGTCGGCCTCGCCCGCGTCGATCTGGCGGCGCCCCTCGCTCAGCACGCCCTGGATCGAGCCGGCCACGCCCTTGGTCAGCGCCACCTCGACGAAGATCAGCGGCTCGTCCGGCATGGCGGGGTGGAAGAAGGCGAAGCAGCGCCGGTCGGCGGGCTGCAGGCGGCGGCGCAGGTCGTCCCAGCTGTGGATCGCGTGGACCGCTTCATAGGCGATGATCTTCTCCAGGATATGCGCCGGGCTCTCCCAGTTGATCGGCCGCAGGACCAGGAAGCCGCGGTTGAACCAGGACTTGAAGAGATGGCGGAAATCCATGTCGAGCCGGGCCAGCTCGGGCGCCTCGCGCAGCGCGTCCATCAGGTCGCAGCGCATCTGCACCAGCTGGTGGGTGGCGCCCGGCACCTGGTTCATGCGCCGCGCCAGCTCCTGGCGGCGGGGCTCGGCCAGCGCCATCATCCGCCGGTAGTCGCCCGGATCCTGGCCGTCGGCATAGGCCGCGACCGCCTCGGCCAGCGCCGCGGTGTCGATATCAAGCTCGCTGGCCAGGTAGCGGAAGAAGTCCAGCCGCCCTGCCCGGTCGAGCGCGGCATAGGCGTCGAGCACGGTGGAGGCCAGCGCCACGCCCGAGACATCGCCGCGCGAGGTCAGCAGGTCGTTGCACATGTCCTCGATCGAGCGGCCGTTGCGCTTCTCGCGCCGGACGCGGAGATAGCGGCGGTCGAAGAGGGTCGAGGAAAGATCGGCAAGCAGGGACATCGGCAGCACTCCGTCACGCACGCGATTTCGGCAGACGGGCAGGCCTGCCGCAACGGCGGAGACGATAGCAGGAAAACCGCTTGATTCCCACGGCAACTGGGGGCAGGAATTGGGATCAACCGATGTCATTCCGGGAACCCGCCACTTCCCCAAGGGGAAGTGGTGGGCGACCCTGGAATCGAACCAGGCGTGGGTCTCCCCGGCGGAGTTACAGTCCGCTGCCGCACCTTGCAGCTCGTCGCCCTGACGTGGGGGGTGATCTACATATAGCCGCGGGGGGGGTCAAGCAGGAATTTTCAGGAATTTCGCTTGCCCTTGCATCCCCTCTCCCGCATCTGTCCGGAAAGCCGCAACGCCGGGAAAACAGACATGAAAAAACCCCAATGGGTGATCGAGAAAGAGCGCTCGCGCCGAGCCGCCGCCGCCGAGACCTTCTGGATGTTCGGCATCCATGCGGTGCGCGATGCGCTCTCCAACCCGCTGCGCGAGAAGCTGCGGCTCGTGCTGACCAGGAATGCCGCCGACCGGCTGGCCGACGCCCTGCCCGGCGCCGGGATCGAGCCGGAGATCGCCGATGCCCGCAAGTTCCCGGTGCCGCTCGATCCGGGCTCCGTCCACCAGGGCGCAGCCGTCGAGGTGAAGCCGCTGGACTGGGGCTCCGTCGAGGAGGTCTGCCGGCTGGGCGGCCAGCCGCCGCTGGTCGTCGCGCTCGACCGGGTGACCGACCCGCATAATGTCGGCGCCATCCTGCGCTCGGCCGAGGTCTTCGGCGCCCGTGCGGTGATCGCCCCCTCGCGCCACTCCGCACCCGAGACCGGCGCCCTGGCCAAGACCGCCTGCGGCGCGCTGGAGCGCCAGCCCTATATCCGGGTGAAGAACCTTTCGGACACGCTCGAGACGCTGATCGGCATGGGCTACCGCGCGGTCGGCCTGGACGGCGAGGCCGACCACACCCTCGCCGAGGCGGTCTCGGCCTGCGCGGGCGAGCCCGTCGTGCTGGTGCTCGGCGCCGAGGGGCCGGGCCTGCGCGACCGCACCCGCGAGACCTGCCAGATCATGGCGCGCGTGCCCTTCGCGGGCGAGTTCGGGTCGCTGAACGTCTCGAATGCGGCGGCGGTCGGGCTCTATGCGATGGCCGGGCGCGGGTAAGCGCGGCGCGCATCGCCACCTGCAGCCGGCAAGAGGCGCTGGTCCTTGCCGGCGCCGACCTCCACGACCTGGTCGGCTGCGGCGCGCCGCTGGCGGACCTCAAGGCGCGACGCCGGGGGCAGGCCCGCCCGGCGCCCGAAGGCCCCCCGCCGGATGCAGCCGCTGCCGCCGCCCGCCGGAATGCCCCCCAGGGACGAATGCAAGCGGCGGAAACACGCCCGGAAATTGCGGAATACGCTCATCCGCAAGGCAGCCGGGGCGCTGTTCGACACCTTGGACTAGCAGGAGACCGCCGCTCTTCACGTTCCGGCGAGCACCCTCTTTGCAAAGCGCCGGAAACCCCTATCTGTTAAACAAGCGCGGTAGACCGGAACTCTGCCGCGACTTCACTGTCCCTCGTTCCGCACTTATCGCCCGGGGTCCTGCCCCGGGCGCTTTTCTGTTGCAGACCGATTGCCGCAACCCTGCGCCATGCCTTTCCACCGGAAGTGTTAGCGACTAAGGCTGTGCGCATGATCGAAGATGATGCCCAGATTGCCGAGATCCTCCGCCGCACAGAGATCATCGCCTGCGTCGGCTTCTCCGCCAATCCGGACCGCCCCAGCCACTACGTGTCGCAATTCCTGGTCTCCCAGGGGAAACGGGTCGTGCCGGTGAATCCAGGACTGGCCGGACAGGATTTCCTGGGCCAGACCATCTATGCCAGCCTGACGGACATCCCGCGCGACATCCCCGTCGACATGGTCGATGTCTTCCGCAGGCTGGAACATGTCCCCGATGTCGTCGACGAGGCGCTCTACGCGCTGCCGCATCTGCGCACCATCTGGCTGCAGCTGGGGCTGCGCGACGAGGCGACGGCGCAGATGGCCACCGCGCGCGGGATCGACGTGGTGCAGGACCGCTGTCCCAAGCAGGAAATTCCGCGGCTGGGGCTGCTGGTCTAGCCCCCGCCCTGCGGGGCGATCAGCCCCGCGACGCCTTCTCGGCGATGCCGGACGTGCCCTGGCGGCGCGCCAGCTCGTCGAGCACTTCGGACAGCTTCACGTCCCGCGCCTCGAGCATGACGATCAGGTGGTAAAGCACGTCCGCCGCCTCGTAGACCAGGTTGCCCCGGTCGTCCTTCGCAGCGGCGACGATCGCCTCCACCGCCTCCTCGCCGAACTTCTCGGCGCATTTGTCGGGCCCCTTGGCGAACAGCTTCGCCGTCCAGGAGCTTTCCGGATCGGCGCCCTTGCGCGACGCGATCGTGGCGGCCAGGTCTTCGAGAACGCTCATGTCAGCCTCACGGGAATGCCGGCCGCGGCCATGTGCGCCTTGGCCTCGCCGATGGTGAATTCGCCGAAATGGAAGATCGAGGCGGCCAGAACCGCGCTCGCCCCGCCCTTGGTGACGCCCTCGACCAGATGGTCGAGCGTGCCGACCCCGCCGGAGGCGATCACCGGCACCGGCACGGCATCGGAAATCGCGCGGGTCAGCTCCAGGTTGAAGCCCGAGCGCGTGCCGTCGCGGTCCATCGACGTCAGCAGGATCTCGCCCGCGCCCTTCTCGACGACGGTATGCGCGAACTCGACGGCGTCGATGCCGGTCGTGCGGCGGCCGCCATGGGTGAAGATCTCCCAGCGGCCCGGCGCCACCGTCTTGGCGTCGATCGCCACGACGATGCACTGGCTGCCGAACCGCATCGCCGCCTCGGCGACGACATCCGGATTGGCCACGGCCGCGGAGTTGAAGCTGACCTTGTCAGCGCCCGCCAGAAGCAGCGCGCGGACATCTTCATGGCTGCGCACCCCGCCGCCGATCGTCAGCGGCATGAAGCACTGCTCGGCGGTGCGGGTCGCGAGATCGTACATCGTCCCGCGATTCTCGTGGGTGGCGTTGATATCGAGGAAGCACAGCTCGTCGGCGCCCGCGGCGTCATAGGCGCGCGCGGCCTCCACGGGGTCGCCGGCATCGATCAGATCGACGAAATTGACGCCCTTGACGACGCGGCCGTCCTTCACGTCCAGGCAGGGAATGACACGGGTCTTCAGCATGGCCCCGCTCTAGCGCCCTGCCCGTCCGAAGGGAAGCCCGGAACGCCCGGGCTGCCCAGGGCCGCGGTGTCACACCGGCAGGTCCAGACTGGCAGGTTCAGACCGGCAGGTTGTCGTAGAAATCCTCCAGAACGCCGGCTTCCAGATCGGCGCCCAGCTCGCGCAGTTCCGCAGGCACTGGCGCCAGCTGCGCCTCAAGCCCGTCGATCAGCGCCTGGGCCTCGTCGAAGAGCACCCGCGGATCCTCCGATCCGGTCCGCGCGGCCTCGCGCAGTTGCTCCAGCCTGCGGTGCAGGTCCGTCAGTGCGATCGTCATGGTCATCCCCCAGTTTGCGAATGCGCGGCGACGGCATCCCGCCACCCGTGTCTCCGCCCGAGTCACCCGGAGTCTCCCGCTCCGGCTCGCCTCGCGCCGAGTGTGCCCCAGCTTTAGCCGAATCCAAAGTCCCGTGCTTTGTTCAGGATCAACTCAAACCGCATTGAATATACATTCACGTTGTCTTATGTGATGCCGGTGCTCACAGGATACGGAAACGAGTGATGTATATGGACTGGGTTTACGGGCTGGTCGGCGGCCTGATGATCGGCGGGGCGGCGGCGCTGTTCCTGCTCGGAAACGGCCGGATCATGGGGGCCAGCGGGCTCATCGGCGGCGTGGTCGACGGATCGGGCCGCGGCAATCTGGGCGAGCGCCTCGCCTTTCTCGGCGGGCTCGTGGGCGCGCCGCTGATCGCGGTGCTGCTGCGCGGCGGGCCGCCCGAGACCGAGCTGACCGGCAATGCCGCCGCACTGGTGGCGGCGGGCCTGCTCGTAGGCATCGGCACGCGGCTGGCCAATGGCTGCACCTCGGGCCACGGGGTCTGCGGCATCTCCCGCCTGTCACTGCGCGGCATCGTCGCGACCGCGGTCTACCTGGCCGCCGGCGCGGTCAGCCTCTACGTGTTCCGCCACATGCTGGGAGCAGTGTGATGAAGCGCCTTCTGCTTGCTGCCGCCTCGGGCGGCCTCTTCGGGCTCGGACTGATGGTCTCGGGCATGACCAACCCCGCCAAGGTGCAGGGATGGCTCGACTTTCTCGGCGACTGGGATCCGACGCTGGCCTTCGTGCTGGGCGGGGCGATTCTGCCGATGTTCCTGGCCTGGCGCTATGCCGAAGGCCGCCGGCCCGCGCTCGGCGGCAGCTTCCCGGCGAAGCCCGATCCGGTAATCGACCGCAACCTGGTCCTCGGCTCGGCGATGTTCGGGGTCGGCTGGGGGCTTGCCGGGCTCTGCCCGGGGCCGGCCATGGCCTCGATCGGCTACGGCAACCCGCATGTCTGGCTCTTCGTGGCCTCGATGATCGCGGGCATGGCTGTGACACCATGGACGCGCCGGAAGCTGGACGCTCTTCCCGCGAAAGGGTAAAGATTCGGCCATGCAGATCGCCCATCTCACGCCCGATTACGCCGTTTCGCCCCAGATTTCCGTGGAGGACGTGGCCGCCCTGAAAGCGGCCGGGTTCACCACCGTCATCTGCAACCGCCCGGATCACGAGATTCCGCCCATCTACCAGGCGAAATCGATCCGGCCCGCGGTCGAGGCGGCCGGCATGACCTTCATCGACAACCCCGTCGAAGGCGGCACGCTGGGCGAGGAGGCCGTTCCGGTCCAGCGCGACGCCATCGCCGCGGCAAGCGGTCCGGTCTTCGCCTATTGCCGCTCCGGCAACCGCTCTTCGGTGGCCTGGGCCCTGGCCGTGGCCGGCCAGATCCCGGTGGCCGAGATCCTCGATGCCGCGCGCAAGGCCGGCTACGACCTGAGCGGGCTGCGCCCCTATCTCGAGGCCGCCGCCGAGCGCGGCTGAGCCCGACCCCGGGCGCTGCGGCGCCCGGCCCCCTGCCGGATCAGTCGATCGTCTCCGGCAGGTCGTCCAGTTCGTCCATGTTGAACTCGCCCAGATCCATCGCCGGGAATCCGCCGTCGCCGAGATCGGGCAGCCCCTCTCCGGCCTCCAGCGCATCCAGATCCAGCGGCGGAAGCTCGGGCTCCGGCTCGTCCTCGAGCGAGGGCAGCGACAGATCGACCGGCGGCACCTTCGACATCGCATCCGCCAGGTCCATGCCCCCCATCTCGTCCGCCTCATCGTTCTGCGCGGCCGACAGGGTCTCGCCTTCCTCGCCATCCTCGAACGTCCATTCGACCTTCAGCGCCCGGTCGCCGTCGAGCTCTCCGAGGCGGCCGCGGAAGATCTTCTGTCCCGTCGCGGTTTCCAGCGTGGCATTGGCGATCGACGACATCGGGATGCGGATCAGGCTGCCGGCCTCCAGCGCCTCGTAGTCCCGGACCGTTATTTCCCGGCGGCAGAGCACGCCGGCGAGCTCGACCCGCGCGGGCATGATCGCGGCCTCCAGCGCCTCGCACCAGGCGGCGGCGTCTTCTTCCGGGGGCGGCAGGGCCTCCGCCGGCGGCGGTACGGCGGCGGGCCCGGCCCAGGGCACGACGATGCAGACCTGGCCGATCCGCGCGCCGAGGCCGAAATCGGTCTCCATCCGCAGGAGCCGGTAGGGCACGTCCTCCATGATCACCGGCAGGCGGCGCAGGTCGAAGACCGGCTCGTCCGGTACGAAACCCGTCGCCCAGTCCGAATCCGGATGGCCGACCAGCCGCGCCGCGAAGACGGTCATCACCATCACCAGGAACTTGCGGCAGAGCAGCGCGTCGGTGCGGCTGGGCTTGCGCTCTGGCAGCTCGCCCCCGCTGATCCGCCCGGTGGTCAGTGCCTCGGTGATCGCGGCCACGCAGGAGCGGTCGAGCGCGACCAGGCCGCGGCAGCCGCCGGGACCGGTCATGTCGAGCACCAGCGCACTCTCGGGCAGCTCCTTCTGGATGGCGGGAATGCCGACCTTCAGCTCTTCGATCCCCGAGCCGGTCACTGCCTGTTCCAGGATCTCCTGCCCGGATTTGGCCAGCGCCAGGCGCAGCGCCTTGGCCGGGCTGACCTCGCCGAATTCGGGCGGCGGTCGTCCGGCGCGGGTCATGCTGCGAAGAATGGCGGCGTGGGTTTCTGAACTCATGCGGGCAAAATGGTTGCTAACCCGGCCAAACTGCCCCGAACGCCGTTACCAAAGCTTGAAGTCCGGGATGCCGATTCACGCTGCGCGCTCGGAAATCCCCACGGGAAGCGTCACCCGGAAGGCCGCGCCGCCCTGGCCGGGCAGATACGCGATGGATCCGCCCAGCTTCTGCATGATTTCGCGGCAGATCGCGAGTCCGAGCCCGGCGCTGCCGGCGGCCGACTGGTCGGAGAGGCGGCAGAACTTCTCGAAGATGACGCTCTGGCTCTGCACCGGAATGCCGCTGCCATTGTCGATGAAATCGATCGCGACCGACCCGCCGCGGCGAGTCGCGACGATCCGCAGCTGCGGCTCTGCCGCGTCGCAGTACTTGCGGGCATTGGCGATGATGTTGATGAAGACCTGCGCCAGCCGGTCGGTATCGGTATGGATCAGGATGTCCTCGTCCAGCGTGTCGCGCCGGATCGCCATCCCCGCCCCCGGCTGCACCGAGCCGGTCGCCGCCAGCGCCCGGGCGATCACGTCGCGCAGGCGCACCGTGTCGCAATTCAGCGAGGCCTGGCCATGCTCCAGCACGCTGAGATCCAGCAGCGCGTCCAGCAGCCGGGTCAGCCGCTCGGCCTCATCATGGATGATCGTCGCGAATCGCTGCCGCTCCTCCGCCTCCATCCCCGCCCCGTCCATCAGGATCTCGGAGAAGGCGCGGATCGAGGTCATCGGGGTGCGCAGCTCGTGGCTGATCTGGCCGAGGAAGGAATCCTTCTGCACCGAAAGCTCGGTCAGCTTCTGGTTGGCCTCCCGCAGCTGCCGCGCGGTGCGCGAGAGCTCCTCGGATTTCGCCTGCAGCTGGATCGAATGCTCCATGATCTGCGCCGCCTCGTCGGCCACCGCCATCAGATCCTCGACCGAGACGGTGGTGCCGATGGCGATCTGGCCGATCATCGCATGGGCCGTCGCGGCGCCGACCGAGCCCGCCAGCTCGCGCTCCAGCCGGTCGAGGAAATCCGGCGTCGTGTCGGGCAGGAAGCCCGCCTTGCCCTGGATCCGCGCCTCCTCCGCGAAAAGGTCCTGCGCCTCGAGCGGGCCGAGGATGCGCTGCGCCATGATCAGCAGATCCTCGGCCTCGGCCTTGGACTGGCTCCAGCCGCGCGGACCGCGGGAATAGTCGAAGACATTGACGAACTGCGCCCCCTGCAGCCGCTCCAGCGGCGTCGGGAAGCTGGCGATCGAGCCCAGGAGGAAGCCGGTGCAGTTGACCGCCATCGACCAGATCACCGCATGCACGACCGGATCGAGCCCCTCGATGCCGAAGAGCGCGTGCGGGCGCAGCCAGCCGAGGCCGAAGGGCCCCTCGGCGAAGACCCGCGCGGGAAGGATCACGTCGGGCCCGAAGCTCGGCAGGAAGAGCGTATAGGCCCAGACCAGCGCGCCGAGGCTGACCCCGATCGCCGCCCCGATCCGGGTCGCGCCGCGCCAGAAGATGCCGCCGACCACCGCGGGCATCACCTGGACGACGCCGGTGAAGCTGACGAAGCCGATCGCCGCCAGCTCGCGCCCGCCGCCCGACCAGACATAGTAGACATAGCCCAGGGCCAGCACGCCCGCGATGGAGAGCCGCCGCGAGGTCAGCAGCACCAGCCGCAGGTTGCCCGGCGCCTCGGCGCGCAGGGACAGCCAGAGCGGCAGCACGATATGGTTCGAGATCATCGTCGCCAGCGCGATCGCCGCGACGATCACCATCGAGGTTGCCGAGGAGAAGCCGCCGAGAAAGGCCAGAAGCGCCAGCAGGTCATGGCCATGCGCCAGCGGCAGGGTGAGGACGAAGAGGTCGGGATTGGCCCAGGAGGGCAGCTCGGACATGCCGACGGCGGCGATCGGGATGACGAAGACGCTCATCGCCGCGAGATAGAGCGGGAAGGCCCAGGAGGCGGTGGCCAGGTGCCGCTCGTCCTCGTTCTCGACGACCAGCACCTGGAACATCCGCGGCAGCACCAGGATCGCCGCGCCCGAGACGAAGATCAGCGCCAGCCAGCGGCTGCGGTCGAGCGGGATCGTGGCCAGGGGCGAGGCGTTGATCCGCTCCGCCACCGCGCCGATGCCCCCCGCCACGCCCCAGACGATGAAGATGCCCACCGCGAGCAGCGCGAAGAGCTTGACCAGCGCCTCGAGCGCGATGGCGGTGACCACGCCGTGATGGCGCTCGTTCGCGTCGACATTGCGGGTGCCGAAGAGGATCGCGAAGACCGCCATGCCGACCGCCACCCAGACCGCCGTGGCGCGCTGGTCGGGGACCGGGAAGCTGCCGGGGGTGCCTTCGGCGAAGACCCCGAAGCTCAGCGTCACCGATTGCAGCTGCAGCGCCAGATAGGGCGTCGTGCCCACCACCGCGATCACCGTGACCATGCCGCCGAGCAGCGCCGACTTGCCGTAGCGCGAGGAGATCAGGTCGGCGATCGAGGTGATCCGCTGCGACCGGCCGATCCGCACGAGTTTCCGCAGGCACCACCACCAGCCGATCAGCACCAGCGTCGGGCCGATATAGATCGTCAGGAATTCGAGCCCCGAGCGGCTGGCATAGCCCACCGCGCCGTAGAAGGTCCAGGCGGTGCAGTAGATCGACAGCGACAGCGTGTAGACCAAGGGCGAGCGCAGCCAGCGCACGCCGCCCTTCAGCGCGCGGCGCTCCGCCCAGTAGGCGATGACGAACAGCAGGCCGACATAGACCAGCGAGACCGAGACCAGCAGGTCAAAGGACATCCGTCTCCCCCGCCGGGCCCGCCTCGTCGCGCAGCCGCGACTGCAGCCGCACCGAGATCGCCGCCGTCGCCGCCACCAGCCCGCCCCAGGCCACGAAAAGGTAGATGCCGCGCTCGGCCAGCGCGGACGGGGCCTCTTCGGGCTGCGGCCACAGAAGCGGCACGAAGAACAGGATCATGCCGAAGACCGGCACGATGCGCGAGGCATCGACCAGCCGCCGGTGCCGGTAGGATTCGCGCTCCAGGAACAGGGGCGGCCGCGGCGCGCTCATGGGCCCAGAAGGCTGTTGAGCGTGTCGAGCACCTCGCGGTTGGAGAAGGGCTTGGTCATGAAATGGCTGACCCCGAAGCTCTCCGCCCGCTCGCGGTCGCGCACCTGGCCGCGCGCCGTCAGCATCATGACCGGCAGCGCCTCGGTATCGGGATTGGCGCGCAGGTCGCGCAGGATGTCATAGCCCGAGCGTCCGGGCAGCATGACATCCAGAACCACCACGTCGGGCTTGGCCCGCGAGACCGCGTTCACCGCCGTCGCGCCGTCGGCATGGCTCGACACCGTCCAGCCGTCCCGCGCCAGGATGAAGCGCATCGCTTCGGTGATATTGGGTTCGTCCTCGATCAATAAGACGTGTCGTCCCATCCTCGCTCCTCCGCGGGCAGGTCCGTTCTTGTTATCGGCCAAGTTATCCCTGCTTTGGCCCTCCAAGTCAAAGCCCCGTCGCCATCACCGAGGGCTCCTGGCGCGCCCGGCAATCGGCCAGCACGCAGACCCGGCAGGCGCTGCCGACGGGCATCGCGCGCAGCCGCGGCGTCTCGGGCTGGGGCAGCAGGATCATCCAGGCCTCGCTGAGGCAGGGCCCCTCCGCGCCATAGGGCCAGTGCGGCTCGGCCACGGCGAAGGCGGCGACCGGCATGCCCGCGGTGGAGCTGTGGGTCAGCCGCCGCGCCACCGGGCGGCCGGGGCTCGCCAGCGCCTCGTAGACCGGCCAGAGCGGGCAGGCATGCCCCGTCCTTGGCACGAGGAACCCGTTGGTGGGCTTCCGCATCGCGATCGCGCCGGTGCCGTCGCAGAAGACCAGCCCGACCGGATCCTGCCCCGGAAGCTGCGGCGCCGAGGCCAGCCGCCGCAGCACGGTCGCCACCGGCAGGCCCAGCTCCGAGGCGATCCGCGCCGGATCGGGCAGCCCGGCCCCGAGCGCGGCGGTCACCTGCGCCAGCGGCATCATCCCCGCCTCGCGGCGGTAGCGTTCCAGATAGTGCCGCGCCAGCGCCCGCGCCGGGGGCGACAGCTCCGTCGCCTCGGCCAGAACCGCTGCCGCCGCCCCGCCCTCCTCGAGCGCGGGGAAGTGGAAGCGCTGGCTTTCCAGGAACAGCTCCAGCTCCTCCCAGGGCGTGCCCGCCTCGGCGCGCGCCTCGTCCTCGCTGTCCAGGAACGAGGTCAGCGCCTGCGCGCTTTCCGCCAGCGCCAGGCTGTCGCCATGGAGGTTGCGGTGGAAGCGGCGGCGCCAGGCCTCGTCGATATCCTCGGTCTCGACCAGGATCGAGGCGGCCGAGCGGATCGCGGTCGCCTTCGACAGCACCTCGTGCATCGCCGAGCTCAGCCGCGGGTCATGGCTCAGCCGGTCGCTCAGCCCCTCGATGCGGTCCTGCAATTCCTGGATGCGGCGGTGCTGCGCCTGCACCAGCGCCGCCCAGCCGGGAAAGCGGCCGGTGAATTCGTCGCTGCGGTCGAGCTCGGCCCCGGCCTGCGGCAGGTCGGCCGCCGCCTGGCCGAGCTGGTCCAGCAGCTCCGCCTCCGCGCCGCGGGTCAGCTGCGCCACCTCGACCTTCAGCTCGCGGGCGATTTCGGCCAGGAGCTTGCCCGCGATCCGGCGGCGGTTGTGCTCGATCAGGTTCAGGTAGGAGGGCGATATCTCCACCGCGCGGGCCAGTTCGGCCTGCTTCAGCCCGATCAAGGTCCGCCGCTCGCGGATCCGCGTGCCGGTCAATGCACTGCGCGGCATGTGAATTCTCCCTGCCCTCTGCCGCCCTGCCCTCCCGCGCGGCGCAGGACAGTCTAGCCGGCCGCCCCGCCGCTTGGATAGGCCAAGCGCGTCGCGCTTTGGTTATGATTTATGACCGCACCCCGGTTGAAAAGCCGGATCCGTCTCGTACTTTGGTCAGAGAGCCGCGGTGTTAGCGCCGGTCTTCGCAATTGACGCATTGCAAATGCCCGATCGGCGCCCGACCGTCCGCGCGAGGATTGCCGGGCTGCCCGGCACCGAGGGACACCCGGTCCGCCGCGCGGATCCGGAGACTAGGGAGAGACATATGCTGGAGAAGACGGAGGGGGTTTATCCCCCGCTTGCGGAGGTGCAGGCCTCGGCGCTTGTGAACGAGGCGCAGTACCAGGAGATGTATGCCCGCTCGATCGCGGACCCCGACGGGTTCTGGGGCGAGGCTGCGCGCGACAGGCTCGACTGG
>NZ_VATA01000046.1 GCF_005870025.1 Poseidonocella sp. HB161398 | reverse complement strand
GGCGCGAATGACGGTGCTGTCGATCATCTGGACACGGGCCGGAACGAGGTCGCTGTCGTTGAGGAACAGGAGGATGGCCTCCCATAGTCCGGCATTCGCCATCGCGCTCGGACCGATGGCGCGGATGGCTCATTCCAGCGCCGGAACTGGCGGTAGACGGACCCCCATTTTCCGAACTCCTCCGGAAGGTCCCGCCACGGGGCACCGGTCCGTGTTCGACGTGATGCTCGAACCAGTGGCGCATTCACGCCTCACTCCAGAATATGCCATCTAGAACAAGGCGATGATCAACTGGCTTGCGCCCGTTCGGGGCGCGGATGGCGGCGATGAAATGCTCGAAGAACCGCCATTCCGCATCGGACATCAGATTTCGCGCCAAGATCACCTCCGTCGCAACGGTGATCTTGAATCATGGAAGCGCCCGACTGTGAATCCCTTTTGTCAACACGGCCTAGGCCTCCGGAAACTCGTCATGCCAAGCCCCAAATAAGAATGCAAGCCGTGTCACATGGCGAACCACTGCACCCGCCGAAGAATCCCCATATGGGAACCGCGTTCTTCTATCAACTTCGCGGATCGGTTTTTTCAGCTCAACGCGCTGCACCTAAAGAATAGAAATGCATTTCAAAATTTTTGCTCGGAAGAACGCGACAACTGTGGTAAAAACAGCACGGAAGTTAATCCTGAGGATGCGGAGGAAGAAGCTTTCGAGGGAGTTTAATGCCAAAAATATGCTCATGTAAAATTTTTGGTTTTGCATTTTTATGATGACAACAAGAACGGGCCGAAGAAACATGCACTTCAAAAATATATTATCTTATAAAGTATTTTTGCCTAGCGTTAACTGTAGTATCAGTTTGTTGCGGGGTAGTATTCAGGTGAGTGATAAAAATATTTGAACGGATTTACATGTGGGGGCCGAATCTTTAATATTGTGTCGAGATGTGTTTTCGAAAATCTCCAAAAATCATCTCCCATGCCTCTTTCAGATGTTCTTGCGAGCTTTCCGTTGTCCGACCTGCAATCCCGCACCGATCACTCAGAATCGTGCATTTTTCGATGAACTTAAGCGCTCAGCATGCAATTCTTTTTGGAGGAATTCATGATATTCAAATGCTCCTGCACAGACAAGAAATAGCGACAGATTAAAAGCACCCTTGCTCTAAGGTTCTTTCCAAGAATCTCCAGAAGACACATACCGCTTTATCCCCCGTTTCCAATATTCGCTGAGGAAGGGAAATTCTGGACTATGAGACAGAAATAGAAGCTCCGGAGAGATCTGATTTCCGCACTTGGTGTCTTGTGTGCCTTTGAGGCGGTTTAATGTTTTTACTCTGCATGGATTGAACGGTTTTCGTACAAGTTGCAGCGGTACGGATACACTTCCCCATGTCATTCGGTGGGTTAGGACGGAAACCCCAACATATCGGCCACACGGAGGCATGTAGCCGAAAATGAGGAGCCCAATTTCGGATAGCAAGGTGATCAGACAATGATCCCTGCACGTGGCTGTCATTTCCCGAACCTGCCGGAAGAGCAGACGGCTATCGCTAAAACTACTTGTCGATAGCCAAGGATTGGTCATTTGACCGTCACGTTTCACCTCCAACCGACGGCGACGGCCGCTTCGGCACCGTTGCCCGTCGCGCGGGCTTTAGCTCTTTCGTCGACCGGCACGCAGGAACCGGAGGAATTCGTCGATGGCCGACATCGTGGAAAAGCTGCTAGAACTGGAGTTTAGCCTTAACGATTGGGACGAAGACATGATCCTGTCAGCCGCTGCCGAGATCGAGCGGCTGCGCAACCTTTGCGGCCGGTACGTGATGCAGGTAGGGGCAACAGCACAGATAGCATTTCTGGGCCCCGGCTATCGTGAATATCTGACAGAGGCAGAAGAAGCGGAAATCGAAAAATTCTACGTGGTTGCACTTACGGAATGGCAAGAGGCGGAACCATGATTCTTTGTCACGTATCAAGCGACACCCAGTTTTGCGGACTCCGCCGTGCGGGGAGACGAGTCATTCCTTGTCCCGGCTCTTTTGCATCGATAGCGGGGCGGCGTTTTTGCAGAAAGTCGGCTTGAGGCGCGAGTTCCCCTTTCCCGTTCAGGCTCAGGCCACGCGGACGACCTCGGCGGTGCCGGGCGCGTTGAAGTGTCAACGCCGAGTCAAAAATTCCCCAGAAGTGCCGAAGTAAAATTCCCCACTTCGGCGGGACCGGCGATCAGCCGGTTTCAGTTATCGGAAGCTCCGTTCTTCAGTTTTGGCGGCCGTCCGCCGCGCTTGCGCGGCGGTGAGTTCACCAGTCCAGCAGGTAGCGCGTCGATCGCCCGCCGCCCGGGGCGCGGACCAGGACGCCGCGGCGCTCGAGATCCGCCAAGTCGCGCGTGGCCGTCGCCGGGGAGACCTTCGCCATCTTGCCGTAGGGACCGGCCGAGAGCCCCTGCCCCACCCGGTCCTCGCCCGCGGCGAAGAGGCGGCGCAGGACGGACATGGGGCGCTCCGGCAGGCCGGCATGGGCCGAGAGGAAGGCGTTGCGGCGGACGAGGAAGCGCGCCTCGCGGCCGGCGCCGTCGATCCCGGCCTCCAGCCGGTCCAGCAGCCACAGCACGAAGGGCGTGGCGTCGATGGCGTCTCCGGCAGTCCGGCGCCCGGCCTGCAGCGCCGCGTAGTAGCCGCGCTTGTCGGCCTCGATCTGCCGCGACAGCGAGAAGGGCAGCGCCGCCTCCGTGGCGAAGACATGCTCGATGATCGCGCGGCCGATGCGGCCGTTGCCGTCCGCAAAGGGATGGATCGACTCGAACCACAGATGGGCGAGCGCCGCGCGCAGGGGCAGCGGGCGCGCGTCGGCGGCGAGCCAGGCGAGGAAGCGGTCCATCTCCGCCTCCATGCGCTCGGGGGGCGGCGCATTGTAGAGCACGTCTTCGGGACGCCCGGTGGGACGCCGGACGATCTCCATGGCGAAGCTGCGCCACTGCCCGCGCTCCTCGGCCTCGACGCCGTGGAACAGAAGCCTGTGCCAGTGCTGCAGCATCGCGGCGGTGAGCGGCCCCTGCCCGGCGCGCGCCTCCAGCATCAGCTCGGCGATGGCATCTGTCCGGCGCTGCGGCACGGCCTGGCGGTGGGCAAGGGAAGCAACGACCGAGGCCTCGATCTCGGCCGCGGCAAGCGGCGCGCCCTCGATGGCGAAGCTGGCAAGGGCCTCGCCGGTGACGGCGCGCAGGAAGATCTCCTCGCGCTCCGCCGGGGCCAGGCCCGCATGCAGCCCCGCAATGGTGCCCAGCCGGGCCATGACGCGGGCGAGCGGCGCCTCGGTCAGGGCGGGATCGTGCCGGAAGTTCGGCCAGGCGGGGGAGTTCCAGATCTGCATGAGGGGATTGGCGCAGGCTTTCCGCTCATATGGAAGCTATTTTTGAGGGGAATGCCGTGAATCATCTCATCATTGCTGCAATTTGTCCTTTGGCGACGGATCAAGGGCCGTCTGCCAGGGACTGCCTCCATTCCCTGTCCCACCTGAAAGGATACGGACGCGCAGCGACTGCGGGAGACTGCCGGGCGGGGGCGCTCCGCTCCAGCCGCGGCCATCGGGACCGGACACCGCTGTGACAGCCCGATCATCCGCGGCGCAGGGCATGGCGGCAGGATTGAGATCTGGTCGATCCATGTCGATCCTGGGTCCTGCACGTGGAGCTACGGCATCACCGCCGCGCCAAGCGCGGCGCAGGAACCGCGATCCATCCCGGAGGCAGCTTGCCGGTCCCCAAGCCATGTCCGTCGCCACCGCAGACCGCGATGCGCGGCGGCCAGGACGGGATCGGCGTCCGGCTGAACCGGGAGGATGCGCTGGCCTGGCCCTGGTGACGCCGCGCCCTCGTTCCGCCGCGACGGAAGGCGGATGAGGACGCTCCTCCCCTTCCCCGGGCTCCTCGGCCATCTCGTGGACTTCTCGGCATGGAAGTTTCCGCTCTTGCGGCCCCGGCAGAGCTCGATCCCGCCTGGCTGGAGCAGCTGCTCTGGCGCCGCCGCCTGACGCTGGGCACTGCAGGCGCGCTGGCCGGCCGACGGGTCCCGGGGCAAGGGCGCGGCCTGCGTCAGATAACGGATGCTGGTTTAAAACAGCAGCCGGAAAACAAGCGATCGCTTCTTCTTGGGAAGCGATCTGGCGTAGCGCTTGGGGTCTCTCAGGAACTTTTCGGCTTCTTCAGGGCCGATTTTCTTCCTGATGCTCTTGGCTATCTGGCAGACGAAGAGCCCCCGAAGGAAAGGTTGTTTCGATAGGATCAGGGTGCCGCCAGGAGCAGAAATCTCGGCATAGGGCACGCGAAAGAAACGTTTTCTCTTTCCAGAGTCGATTTCGGCCTGAGTAGCCCGCCAAATCTCCTCTTTTTCTCTATCGCGTAATGCCTTGAGGTTCTTGATCGCGACCGTGTTCGAGTTGTCGTTGTTCAGCCGGTACTCACACAAAGGCAGGCGAGCATAGGTTGTCGAAACGCGGTAGTGTTCCATCAATTCAAGCAGAAAAATGTAGTCCTCAAAGCCGTGCATGTCTTCGCCGAAGCGAGGAAGTTTCGGCAGGCCCACCATATCAAGCACATAACTGTGGATAGGAAAGCAGTTCTCAATGATGCAATCTGACACCGAAGCCTGTGACCTGAACAGACGTTTCCGGGTCACGTAGATCGCGCCGTCTCCAAGATCATCGTAATACGCACGCATGCACCCCCCGAAACTTGCGACGACACCAAGATCTGCATTCTCTTTCAGGTCCGAGATTAGTGTTTCCGCGTGGTGCGGGTATACGACGTCGTCGTAGTTCAGAAAGGCGACATATCGGCTTTTAACGCATTCCAGCGCCTTGTTCAAAAGAGCGCCCCTGTGGTCACCTTTAGCCGGGAACTCAAAGTTCACGACATCGATATTCAGTCCCGTACCATCTGAAATCGGGGCCGTGATGTCCTTCACGGTGGCAACGTCGTCTTCAGCCAGATCCTGCAGAGCGACAAGGGCTTTGACAGGCTGATAGGTTTGGCCAGCAATGCTTAGCAGTGCCGATTTCATCTTGGGCAGGGTCGAGGTGCTGTGGCACCTCACGATGTAGGTTATCGCGGGCTCGTCAACTGACATTTTCTCTCTTACCATCGAGTTTCGCTGTAACTGCCACATTTCCCAAAATTGCAAAAACCGGGAGGAGACTTTCGTATTTCGTTTATCGGTATTTCCGGAAGGTCCAGGTGTCCTAATCCGTTTCGGGTCTCAAAACTTCGGAGTTGTTTCAGGACCCTTTTATATATGCGTCGTGCTCCCCATTTTTTTGAAAGTTGAACTTGACCCAGCAGCATCCGTGCGTAAGTTCTCGGGTTTTGTCTTTCGTCGGACACGTCATGAAAGAATATCGCTCGTGGTAGCAGAATACATTTTCCCCCGCGTTCACGGACGCGCCAGGAAAGATCGACGTCTTCGCAATACAAAAAGAACGAGGGGTCAAAGCCACCGACCTGCCGAAATGAACCGATATCAATTAGAAATGCAGCGCCAGAAGACCAGGCAGTCTCTCCTGTGACTTGGTCGAATACCTTCGGGTGCTCCTGCGGAAACTGTTGGAATTCGTATAGATTTCCAGCAACTGGTGCGGCATCGAGAATTGCGGAAATGGCCCAGGGAGAGACGTAGCCGTCCGGGTTCAATCCGACGTAAAAACCGGTGCTGTCCCCCAGAGATTCGACGATCTTGTTGTGTCCTTTGCCGAAGCCTAGGTTCTTCTGAAAGGGGATTACCTTCGCTCGTTCGAGAATCTCCACATGAAGGACCGAAGACTCGTCAGAGTTCAGCAGGAGGCTCAGAGAATAGTCTATCCCTGCGATCTCACTGGCCACATGGATGCTTTTCTCAAGGCGATGAATGTCTCGTGCTGACGTGTGATACAGGACAACGCCAAAATGAAACTTCATGTCTGTCTTACCTTACGTTTTTCCAAAAACCCGCTGGGTACTAAAGATCTAGAAGCTCGTTCAAGTAGCTCTTCTTGAGGTATCCCGGAGACGAGAGCCGCTTTTGATCCAGTTGCTTGTACTGGATTAGATAGGCCAACGCATCCCGGATTTCTGCTGTTTCCGGCATGATCTCCAGAGATTCTGGCGGATTATCTGGTTCCAGGCCTTTTGCCAATCCGAAGCGTGAAGCTATCCCGTCTCCGAAACAGAAGACCGGATGTCCGAGGAGGGCTGCCTCGGAAAGGACCGTTGAATTGATCCCGACGACCGCATCGAAATCCAGCATCGAAATGTAAAGGTTTGTCTTTGCTGATTGAATCTCCACGTTGGGGTAGCTGTCCACAAAGGCAGGCAAGGCCTTCGGATGATGGCGGACAACGAACTGGCATCCGGGATATCGCCGCGAAAGGAAACCGACCATCTGATCCATTGTGGAAAACGGACTGTCCAGCGTTATGTTGGTATCCATTTCGTCCTGAAGCGGAACAAAAACCCGCTTAGCGACGCCACTTTCCGAGCCAACGTGAAGCGCTCTGCCATAGATCTTCTTACACATTGCTTTTCTCTTGATGGAAAATTGCAACTGTCTCCAGAGCGGGAGTTTCTTGGAAACAAGCTTTCCGATCTCGGAATTTGTGCCGGTATCGTCGAAGTATATGGTGCCTTTTTGCGGAAACCAGCCCAGCTCGGAAAATATCGGCCGGACCCCATATTCCCGAAGAATACCGACGGTTTCCCTGTCCGCGGCGATCCTGCCCCCCCAGACAAATCCTGCATCCATTCGATGACGCCCGATCATCTCGCGCAGCGTGCCGTGATCTCCCGGCACAGCATCGAATGCCTGTAGCGCGCGCTGATCAAAAGCCTTCGGGTTGACGAGAAATGAGGACGAATGCCCAAGCCGGTCTAGGCCTCTGGCAAGTCTCCCATAGATTGCGCAGATCGCAGTCCATCTTTCGGGGGCCTCCTCGACACCTAGACCTATCGTGAACAGGTAGTTCGTCATACCGGCACGATGGGTTTGCAAGGCGTTCCAAAAGCTGTTGCTCCAGAGGGAATATCTTTTGTAACTACGCTCGCCGCCCCGATCATTGCGTTTGCTCCGATATTCACATCTTTCAGAATGGAGACCTGTGCACCGATCCAAACGTTGTCACCTATTGTGACTGTTCCCGGAACTAGCGGTGTCTCATGCACATTGCTGCTCGCGCTCGGCTTTTCGTGTGTGGTGGAAACAATTGCGGCATGAGGGCCGATGATGACGCCAGAACCGATACGCACACTGCCGCTCGCCTGAACCCAGTTGTAAGCGCCGAGCACGGAATTTTCACCCACCAATAGTTCTCCACCTACCTCCAGAACAAGATAGTCCCGCAATTCTGAGTTTTTGCCGATCTGAATGCGTTCGGGGTCGAGAAAGTAAATGACCACCCCGGAGCCAATGTATCGGCACTGCGATATCGAGCGCGCCAGTGAGCAATTTCCCAAATCTGCGAGAGTGACCTGTCTCATGGAACGAAGATCGACGAGATGAGGATGTCCGCGCCGGACAAACCCGCTGAATAGGCGCTCAGGCGAAAGAAGTTTCTTCAAGACTTTCATTGAGACTCATGCAGGCAAAAATCAGTCGCGGCCCAAGTTTTCCGCCGAGGGCCTAACGACCAGTGCCGGGTGCGCTGGCGCCACGTAAATGGTCTTGTCGTCGCAGATACCACGAGATTCAGGGGGTTCAGTTCGTGTCGCCCAGAGTCCGAAGAAATAGTCGACGACGGCCTCATGCGCCTTTGTCCTCGAAGGGAAACAGGACGTTCCGGAGCGCAAGCGCTTGACCGTCGGTGGTTTATTCCCGAACGCGGACAGAAATGCGCAATGGAACTCATTTGCATTGAAGGGTTCCTCCGGAAATTTTGTGATAGCCTGCCCAATCTCGGCTGCATTCATCACTTGTGCCATAGATTGCTTTTTTCTGAGCATATTGAAGTTGCTGAAAGATTCCAGAGCAATTTTCGCACCAGTGGTGTCAGCGCGGCAATGGCAGGCAGGAAATAGGGACCGCCATCCGCATTCACTCAGGGGCACCTCTGAAAATTGCCGCTGCGCCTCGACCGGGGTATGACGTGTGAGGCGTTCAGCGGTTGGGGCATGACGATGTCTCAGATGGATTTCTTCGATCTTTCAGATCGTTATGCAAGCCTGGTTGCCAAGAAGGACCCGCTTGCCGAGCTTGATACCATCGTGCCGTGGGAGGAATTCCGCCCGGCACTGGAGCTGGTGTGGCGCAAGCCGGAAGATGAAGTCCAAGCGCCCCGGGGTGCATTTCCACAATTTTTATAAATTTAAATCAATTGGTTGGGGGAGGTCACCGCAGACTCGGCCTTCCGCGGCCGGCGGAGGCTGGGAGTGGCTCGCCGTGGGGTTCCTCCGCCGCCTGCCGCCGGGGGACCGCATTTCCAGCCTCCGGCGCCGTGCCGGAGCTGATGGCAAGGTCGGGCCATGTCCACGCAGCGGCCTCGCCGCGCCAGGGCCGTCGCGGACAGCGGCCTGCCAGCAGGACACATGATGTCATGCCGCCGGACCGCAAGCTGCCGCGTGGCATTTCAGGACGCGGTCATTGGAACTGCTGCGGCAAGTCCCGCGCTCCATGCAGCTCCCTGACAATCTGCACCTCTTCACCGGAAGATGATGTCCTGATCCCTTGAACCGCATTTGTGCCGCATTCGATTCATGAAAATCGACGTCTTGCCGGAACGTGTCTACCGGAAAGCCCGCGGCGGGCCTCGAACGGTTTCTGGCGGGGCGCGGTTTTCCGTCACGTTCCGTCGGCGGCGCACCGCATTTTCCTCTTCGGAGCCGGGCCCGGCGTTCTGCGCAAGGACGAGGGCGGCGGGCAAAGCACGAGCTACAGCCTCGCGGGCCCGGAACTGCTCCCGGAAACAATGCATCGAACCGCTCCCCGGTCGTTGAACAGGATCTGGCGTAATTTAAGCTACTCGTCGCACCTTCTGACCGGGTTGGCTGATATCATTTCTCGGCTAGTAGACCAGCGCCGGTGACAACCACCCCGCATGAGGCAGCAGGAAGGGGGAATTTCCCGGACAATTCTCCAATGGAAAGCGTCTTCGGTTCCCTGAAGAATGACCTGGTCCGCCACACCAGGTTCAGGACGCGCCAGGAGGCGAAGTCCGCGCTGTTCGAGTGCATCGCAATCTTCCACAACCGGCGCCGCCGCCATTCGAGCATCGGATACCGCACGCCCGAGCAGGCAAGGATCGACATGGCCGCCGCGATCGCCGCATAGCGAATATCAGCCCAGTCCGGGAACCGGGGGCAAGGTCAGCCAGCAGATCGTTGAAATACCGGTTAATTTCCCGGCATCCCCGCCCCGCGGCACCAGGGACCGGACATGCAAAAGCGCCCCCGGAGGGGCGCTTCGGCAAGGTCGGAAAGAAGCACGGGTCAGTCGTCCGCGCGGCCGGTCGCGTCGAGATAGAGCGCGGCCAGGGTGGCCGCGTCGGCCTCGCCCGGAGCGACGCCCAGGCTGAGCGGCAGCTGGCGGTTCGCCGAGACGGCGGCGGCATTGCGCGCGGTGACCTGATGGCTGTCCGCGATGAAGGCGGTGCGGCTTGCATCGCCTTTCTCGACGGCGGCTTTCAGCGCGGCCAGATCGGCGGTGGAGTAGCTGCCCGGTGCCACGCCGAGGCTGGCGGCGAGCTGGCTGCCGGCGGTGGCGCCTGCGGCGGAGGAGCCGTCGATGATGAAGGCCGCGCGCTGGCTGTCGCCGTCTTCCAGGGCGTTGCGCAGCTGGATCAGCTGGGCGGTGCTGTAGGCGCCCGGCGCGACGCCGAGCGAGCGGGCGAGCTGGTCGGAGGCACTGGCGGTTGCGGCGATGCCCGAAGCGGCGATGGCGAGGGCGGCGATGGCGGCAAACTTGGTGGTCATTGATCTCTTCCTTCTTCGCGCCGATCCCCGGCGCCTTGGTTGCGGCTCTCTGTGCCGCCTTGGACAAGAAGGAACCTAGACTTCTGCGCTGATGATTGAAATTACCCAAAACGGCCCCATAAGTGTGCATTTATGCACTGACTTTCGCAGCGACCCGGGCCTTGAAGCCCGGCCGCCCGGAGCGGACTAGCGCGCCCGCGTCCGGCCGCCGGCATCAAGGATCGGTGGCCGCTTGAACCAATCCATGACAAGACTCCAAGTGTCATCTGACAGGCAGTCCGGCAGACGGCGGCCGGGAGAGTGCCCCGCGTTGATGCTGATGGACTGACTTTTTCCCGGACAGAAGCCATAGCCTCCCGCGATATCTGCACGCGAGATTTCCTGATCCTGATTGTCGAATATGGACAGGCCCTCAGGATCGACGATTATCCATCGCCATCCTGCTATAGGTCCGGACCGAGAGCAGGAGGTGGCTTGGACTATGCTTCAGTGGCGAGAGTCCAGAGCCACGGCGCATTCAACGGATGCAAAATCGCAGCAATATCTAGGCGGCGCGCTTGCCGAGTTCTCTCAGGTCACCGACGATTTGATCTGCCGAAGTCAGCCCAGATGGGGATAGGCCAACGGTCTCGGCAAGGGTGTCCAGAGTTTCAGGCGAAGGTCTCATCAATTCCTTCAGAGACCGGACGGCGGCAGGATGCACCCCTGAACGGTCTCCGGGCCGGGTTGAGCCAATTCGTCTCTCCAGCCAGTCAATTTGTGAAGGGCTTGCTTCACATAATTGTTCGATAAGGTCAGGATGGAAGCTGAACTTTTCCGATTTCAGACCATAAAGATACTCCAGAATGGCGTTGTTGCAGAACTCAGTCTGCAAAGGAGTCACATCGTGAAACCATGCGGTTAGACGAGGTGCATGAGCAAGCCTGCACCTGCCCTCTACCGCACGACGAACTGGTCCAGCTACACGGCTTCGCTTCGCAAGCGCGGGTCGCTACTGATCTGGCTGGACAAGGAGATGACCTGGCTCGCGCGGCATGACGGCCGCCCCGGCCGCCCCGCATTGTTCTCGGAATGAGGAGGATCAGCAAACGGTCCGGGAGGCCGTCTGCCCGACGAATGCGATCCGGTTCTGTCTGACCATGAAGGTCCTGTTCAAGCTGCCGCCCCGGCAAGCGACCGGGATGGCTGCCAGCCTGCTGAAGTTGGCGGGCCTGGACTGGGCGGTGCCGGACGACACGACCCTGTGCCGTCGGCAGAAGACGCTCGCCGTCCAGCTCCCGTATCGGCGCGCCGACGGCCCCCTGAACCTGCTGGTCCCCTCTCGGGCATTGCTGCGCAATGCCCTGCCGGGCAGCGGACAGCACCGGCATCAAGTTTCCCGGTGAATGAAGAGGGACCGTGGCGCCAGTGGCGCCGCGAAAGCCCGATGAATGAGTGGCTGGCGCGCAAGCACGGTGTTCAGGGCCGTCGCCAATGGCGCAAGGTGCATCTGGCCACGGATGCCGCCACCTCTGACATCCGCGCCGTGGAATTCACTCCCGGCAGCGATGGTGACAGTCCTATCTTGCCGGAACTGTTCAACCAGATCCCCGCGGGCGAAGAGATCGGCACCGTGACCGCCCCTCTCGGCAGATTGCTGCGCAATCGCCTGCCGGGCAGTGGATGGGGCGCAGACACGCGCCGTTGCCACGCCGCCCTCATCGACCGTCAGGCCACGCCGATCATCCCTATCCGCAGGTCGGCCGTGGAAAGGGAACTGCCCTGCGGCAACCGCCCGAAACGAACCCCTTCGCGCCACCCGGCACTATGGCAGGGCGTTCTGGACGCGATGGACCGGATGCCATGTCCGAAGCCGGATCGAGGCGAAAATGCGGTGCCTCAAGGCCTTCGGCGAGCGCATCGCCGCAAGAAATCCGGACCGGCAAACCGCCGAAATCCAGATCCGCAGCACCCTCATCAACCGGTTCAATGCGCTCGGCACCGCTGAGATCGTCAGCGTGGCATGACGTCGACGGGGAAAGGGGCTATCATGCCTCAGCAGCAAGTTGCGCAACAACGCCCACCGGCCCGTGCGTGTAGACCCATCATGAAAACAGGCAGATGCCGTCCGGCACAGCGTTCCAAATCCTCCGGCAGGTCTGCTGAAGTTGCGGCAAAATGGCGTGTGCTGCGCGGAGGCGGATGGCCCGACGCGGCTATGGCGCGGAAAAGGGCTGGTCGTAACTATCTGTAAAAAAAGATATTTAACTTGGAATTCCCCGTGCCGGCCGTAGTGGATTCCCTCTGATCCGGGTCCCCGAGACCGGTCCTGCCCTCGGTCGTCTGTCCGGTGCCCGCGGCGGGAGTCGAAACGCCATGCTGACAACTGGCGGGAGCTAGGGTAATCGGGAGGATGGCAATCATGCAGAATTACCTGCATGGCAGGTGGTCACTTTTAGAGGGCGCATCGCGCGTTGGGTTTTCATGAAGATCGTGATGCTGGGAACAGGGTATGTCGGGCTGGTTTCGGGGGTGTGCTTCTCGGATTTCGGCCATGAGGTGGTCTGCGTGGACAAGATGCCAGCCAAGATCGAGATGCTCGAGCGCGGCGAGGTGCCGATCTACGAGCCGGGTCTCGACAGCGTCATGGCCCGCAACGTCCAGGCCGGACGGCTGAGCTTCACCACCGACCTGGCCGGGGCGATGGACGGGGCGGATGCGATCTTCATCGCCGTGGGCACGCCGACCCGGCGCGGGGACGGCCATGCCGATCTGACCTACGTGATGGCCGCGGCCGAGGAGATCGCGAAGAACCTCAAGGGCTTCGCCGTGGTGGTGACGAAATCGACCGTGCCGGTCGGCACCAACCGCCAGGTCGCCGACACCATCCGCCGCACCGCGCCGGATGCGGATTTCGCGGTGGCCTCCAATCCCGAATTCCTGCGCGAGGGCGCGGCGATCGACGATTTCATGCGCCCCGACCGCGTCGTGGTCGGGATCGAGGACGACCGCGCCCGGGACGTGATGGGCGAGGTCTACCGCCCGCTCTTCCTGCGCGATTTCCCGATCGTCTATACCGACCTGGAATCCGCCGAGATGATCAAGTACGCCGCCAATGCCTTCCTGGCGACCAAGATCAGCTTCATCAACGAGATCGCCACCCTCTGCGAGAAGGTCGGCGCCGACGTGAAATCGGTCTCCAAGGGGATGGGGCTCGACGGCCGGATCGGCAACAAGTTCCTGCATGCGGGCCCCGGCTATGGCGGCTCCTGCTTTCCCAAGGACACCTCGGCGCTGGCGCGGATCGGCCAGGACCATGCCGTGCCGATGCGCATCACCGAGACGGTGATGGCGGTCAACGACCAGATCAAGCGGCGGATGATCGACAAGGTGATCGATCTGTGCGGCGGCTCGGTCAACGGCAAGGTGCTGACCATTCTGGGGGTGACCTTCAAGCCCAATACCGACGACATGCGCGAGAGCCCATCGCTGACCATCGTTCCGGCGCTGGTCGGCGGCGGCGCCAAGGTGCGGGTGGTCGATCCGCAGGGCCGCCGCGAGGGCGAGGCGCTGCTGCCCGGGGTGGAGTGGATGACCGATCCCTATGCCGCTGCCGAGGGCTCGGACGGGATCGTGCTGCTGACCGAATGGAACGAGTTCCGCGCGCTCGATCTCGGCCGCCTGGCCCAGGCCATGGCGACCCCGGTGATGGCGGATCTGCGCAACATCTACAGCCGCGAGGACGTGACGGCGGCGGGCTTCGAGGCCTATGCCGCGATCGGGCGCTGAGGCGCGGCGGAAGACGGGACAGCAGGAGCGGTCTGATGGGTGAAACGGTCCTGGTAACGGGCGGCGCGGGCTATATCGGCAGCCATGCCTGCAAGGCGCTGGCGGCGGCGGGCCATGTGCCGGTCACCTACGACAATTTCTCCACCGGCTGGCGCGAGGCGGTGCAGTTCGGCCCCGCCGAGGAGGGCGACCTGCGCGACCGCGACCGGCTGGGCGCGGTGATGGCGCGGCACCGCCCGGCGGCGGTGATGCATTTCGCGGCGCTGTCGAATGTCGGCGAGGCCAGCCGCGATCCCGGCCTCTACTGGGAGAACAACGTCGTCGGCTCGCTGCGCCTGGTCGAGGCGATGGCGGAAGCCGGGGTGGAGAACCTGGTCTTCTCCTCGACCTGCGCCACCTATGGCGAGCAGGACGGGGTGATGCTGGACGAGAGCTGCGCGCAGACCCCGACCAACGCCTATGGCGCCTCCAAGCGCGCGGTCGAGGATCTGGTACGCAATTTCGCCGCCGCGCCGGGCGTCTCGCTGCGCCATGTGTTCTTCCGCTACTTCAACGTCGCGGGCGCCGATCCCGAGACCCAGCTGGGCGAGTTCCACCGCCCCGAGACGCATCTGATCCCGCTGGCGCTCGACGCGGTGCGCGGGCGGCGCCCCGAGCTGACCGTCAATGGCGAGGACTATCCCACCCCGGACGGCACCTGCGTGCGCGACTATGTCCATGTCACCGACCTGATCTCGGCGCATCTGCTGGGGCTCGGCTACCTGCTGGCGGGCGGCGCGCCGGAGGTCTTCAACCTGGGCACCGGGCGCGGCTTCTCGGTGCGCGAGGTGGTCGAAGCGGTGGCCCGCGTCACGGGCGAGCCGGTGCCGCATTCGGTCGGGCCGCGCCGGGCGGGGGATTGCGCCTCGCTGGTCTCGGGCTCGGTGAAGGCGGCAGAGCTGCTGGGCTGGGCGCCCGCGCATTCGACGCTCGAAGAGATGATCGCCACGGCCTGGGCCTGGCACCAGCGCCCGGGCTATTCCCGCTGAGACGGCTCAGAGCGCGTTGAGGTCGCGCACCGGCATCCCCGCGGGCAGGTCCAGCCCGGCCACCGTGGTATTGGCGGCGATGACCCTGGCATAAGGGGTCGATTCCGCCCTGGCCCGGCTGACGAGGATCTTCTCGATCATCGGCAGCTGCGAATAGGTGTAGCCCAGATTGGCGCCGACCAGCTTGCCGGCATCGACGGCCGGGTCGTAGATCTCCAGGTCGTAGCCGGCCTGCAGCAGCTTGCGCGCCAGGTCGACATTGGGGCTCTCGCGCAGGTCGTCGGTGGCGACCTTGAAGGCCAGCCCGGCCAGCAGCACCTTCGCCCCGGGGGCGAGCCCCTCGGCGGCATATTCGTAGAGCCGGTGCTTGTGCGCCTCGTTGGAGCGCAGGAGGCTGTCCACCAGCGGCATCGCGGTGCCGCTGTCGGTTCCGATAAATTGCAGCGCGCGCACGTCCTTGGGCAGGCAGGATCCGCCGAAGGCGCCGCCCGGGCGGGTGTAGTAGGCCGAGATGTTCAGCTTGGTGTCGGACTTGAAGATCTCGTGCACCTTCGAGGCCTCGATGCCGAGATTGAGGCAGACCCGGCCGATCTCGTTGGCATAGGCGACCTTCACCGCATGCCAGGTGTTGTCGACGAACTTGGTGAATTCCGCCTCGCGGTAGCCGACATGGAAGACCGGCGCCGCGATATTGCGGTTGAGCTCCTCCATCACCGCGCTGGGGCGGCCGTCGCGGGTGCCGACGACGATCTTCGGCGGCGCGAAATAGTCCTTCACGGCCGAGCCCTCGCGCAGGAATTCGGGATTGTAGACCAGCTCCGCCAGGCGCTCCGTGTCCTCTCCGAGGACCGAGGAGAAGATCGGACGGATCAGATCCTCGACCGAGCCCGGCCGGATGGTCGAGCGGTAGGCAACGGCCAGCGGCCGCTCCCGCGCCGGGCCCTGCTTCAGCGCCAGCGCGATCTGGCGGCTGACCCCGGCAATGAAGCCCATATTGTGCGAGCCGTCCGGCGCCGAGGGCGTGCCGACGCAGACCAGCGCCAGGTCGGCCGTGTCGAGATGGCTGCCGATCTCGGTCGCCGCCGTGATGCGCCCCGCGGCCAGCCCCTCCTGCAGCATCTCCCCGACCCCCGGCTCGACGATCGGCGCCGATCCCGCCAGGATGTCCCGGACCTTCTTCTCGCTGACATCGATGCCGGTCACCGAATGGCCCTCGCTGGCAATGCAGCAGGCGGCGGTGAAGCCCACATATCCGAGACCGAAAATCACAATATGCATGGAATGCGCTCCTGGAACGGCAACAATATACCGAGCCATAGCAAACCCCGCCCGGTGAGGCGACAGTGCAGTACGGCAAATGGGCGGCTTTCTGGCGCGCGGCCCGGCTTGCAAGGGCGGCGGCAAACGCGGCAGGATCGCGCCATCGCGCAGGCGGATCCGGAGGGAACATGGCCAGCTATTCCGTCGTCATCATCGCCAACGAGTCAGAGGAGGTGATGCAGCGCGTGCTCGGCCACTACCTGGCGCAGCCGCTGGAGCGGCTCTACCTGTTCTGGGACGGCCCGGCCGCACAGGCGCCCGCGGCGGCGGATCCGCGGCTGGAGCTCGTGCTCTGCGACGCCGCCTTCTGGGCGAAGGCAAGCGGCGGCCTGCCCGCCTCGATCGAGGAGAAGCAGGACGTGGTCTACCGCCGGGCCGCGGCCGGCTGCGGCTCGGACTGGCTGCTGGTCGTGGATGCCGACGAGTTCCTGATCGCGCCGCGGCCGCTCGGCGAGATCCTCGCGGCGGTGCCGGAGGAGGTCGAGGCGGTGCGGCTGCCCAATGCCGAAGCCGTCTGGGGACCGGGCGACCGCTTCGGCGAGGCCTTTGCCAGCAGCTATTTCCGCCGCCCCTTCCCCAGCCGCGCCTTCCTGCCGCTGCGGCCGCTGCTCTACGGGCGGCTCGGACGGCTGATGCATGCGGGGCTGGCCGGGCATGCCCATGGCAAGTCGGCGCTGCGGCCGGGCCGGGCCTATGACCGGATCGGCTGCCATGCCCCGCAGCGTGGCGGTCGCCCGGTCGCGCGCCCCGCGGCCGAGCTGCTGCCCGCGCCGCTGCCGCTGATCGCGCATTACGATGCGGTCAGCCTCGAGCGCTGGCGCGAGAAGTTCCGCCGCCGCTACAGCGGCGACACGCTGGCGGCCAACATGCGCGGCCAGCGCCAGGGCCAGGTCGAGATGATCCGCCGTGCGGCGGCGCAATCGGACGAGGCCGCGGCGCGGCTCTGCCGCGGGCTCTACGGGCTCGGCCGGGTGCAGTATGCCGTGCTGCGCCTCTGCGGCCTGGCCTTCCGCCATCGCCCCTTCCCCTGAGCCGCCTGGCTGTGGCAAGAATGCCGGAGGGCCCTCCCCGCCCGGAACTTGCCGCGCAGAGCTGAAGGGCGGAGCATGCCGAAGCGCAAGATCATCGTCTGTTCCGGGCTGCAGCGCTCCGGAAACCACGCCATCCTCGACTGGGTGGTCTCGCTGTTTCCCGGCGCCGAGTTCCGCAACAACCAGCCCCATGCGCTCTTCGCCGACCGCGCCGCGCTCGGGAGGCTGCTGGCAGAGAGTCCGGCGGACTGCCTGATCTTCTCCTTCGAGGATTCCGTGCGCCATGCCGCCGACCCGTCGCGGCTGCTGCTCGACAGTGTCGCGCCCTTCCCGGCAGGGCAGTTCCCCGGCTGCCAGCTCTTCGACTTCGCCGTGCTGCGCGACCCCTACAACAACTGGGCCAGCCGCGTCGCCGCCAATGACCGGGTGAAAAGCGGCGGCCGTCCGCTGACCTCGGATCCCTCCTGGGAGCTCTTCCGCGCCAACTGGCTGGCCATCGCCGCGCGCCAGGCAGCCGATCCGCAGAGCGTGCTGCCCTTCCATCGCTGGAAATCCGACGCGGCCTGGCGCCGGGCGCTCTGCGCGCGGCTCGGCGGGCGCTACAGCGAGGCGACGCTGGAGCAGGTGCCGGCCCAGGGCTCGGGCAGCTCCTTCGACGGGGTGCCGCGGCCGAGCTATGCCCGCATGATGTCGCGCCCGGGCAAGTACGCCTCGGCGAAGTTCCTGTCGCGGCTGGCCGCGCGGCCGGGCCACTACCTGCGGCGGCTGCTGTCGCCGCCCGCCACCGGCAGCCGGATGAAGGTCGACGAGCGCTGGCAGGTCCTGCTCGGCCGGCCCGAGGGCCGCGCGCTCTTCGCCGATGACGCGCTGCGCGCCGAGGCCCTGCGCATCTGCGGCATGGCCGTCGACGCGCAGGGCCGCAAGATCACCGCCGCCGCGCCGGGCTGAGCCCGGCCTTCCTCCCTTCCGCAAAGGTGCCCGACATGACCCCCGCCCCCTCCGCCCTGCCCGTGATCGGCGTCGTCGTGGTCACCTTCGCCGCCGAGGACGTGATCGCGGGCTGCCTGGAGAGCCTGATGGCCGCCCGCGCGCTGCTGGCTGCGGAGGGGCTGGGCGAGCTGCGGGTGGTGGTGGTCGACAACGACTCTCCCGACGGCACGCTCGGGGCGGTGCGCGGCTGGGCCGATGGCAGCCGCCCCTATGCGCCGCCCGCCGGGCTGCCCTTCGCCCTGGCGCCGGTGCCGCGCCCGCTGGCGCTGGCCGAGGGCGGACCGGAGACCCTGCCCCGCGAGGGAGCCGATCTGGCGCTGATCCGCGCGGGCGGCAATCTGGGCTTCGCAGGCGGGGTGAATCTGGGCCTGGCGGCGCTGGCGCGCGATCCGGCGGCCGGCCATTTCTGGGTGCTCAACCCCGATGCGATGGTGCCTGCCGCCTCGGTCGCAGCGCTGGCCCGGCGGCTGGCCCAGGGCGAGCGCTATGCGCTGATGGGCGGGCGGGTGATCTACCTGGAGCGCCCGGACACGATCCAGATCGACGGCGGGCTGCTGAACCGGCGCACCGGCGTGACCGGCAACTACAATCTCGGCCGCCCCGCGGACAGCACGCCGCCCGATCCTGCCCGGCTCGATTTCGTCACCGGCGCCTCGATGGTGGCCAGCCGCGCCTTCCTCGAGGCGGCGGGTCCGATGGCCGAGGACTATTTCCTGTACTACGAGGAAGTCGACTGGGCGATGCGCCGGGGCGCGATGCCCCTGGCCTACTGTCCCGGGCTCGTCGCCTATCACTGGGGCGGCACGGCGATCGGCTCGCCGGTGGTCGGCCGCAGCGCCTCGGCCTTCTCGCTCTATTTCAAGCATCGCGGCCGCATCCGCTTCCTGCGCCGCTTCCATCCCGCGGCGCTGCCGGGCGGTCTGGCCTATTCGCTGGCCCAGGCCGGGCGGCTGCTCCTGCGCCGCGCGCCGCACGAGGCCTGGACGGTGATCGCGGCGAGCTTCGGCCTGCCCGCGCCGCGGGCGGTGCGGGCGCGGCTCCCGGCGGAGGCGGCGGCGCGCGCCTTCGCCCGCGGCCCCCGCTGAGCCCGGCTCAGGGCCGTTCGTAGGCGCCGATATCGGGCCCTGCCCCCGCGGGGCGCGGCCGCCCCTCGATGTCGTGGCCGGGCGCCGCCTGCGGATCGCCGGCATCGATCGCCGGGCTGCCCGGCCGCAGCCGGTAGTCGAAGCCTGCCGGATCGGCGAAGACCCGCGCAGGCAGCGGCACCACCATGTTATGCGCCGCCAGCCCGCGCGCCGGGCCGAGCTTCAGCGCCGCGGCGAGGTTGTTGGCGAACAGGTTCTCCGCCGCGCCCGCGGGCGTGTTCTCGCGCCGCTCCATGATCCAGGGCTGGGTCCGGCTGGGCCCGTCGATATTGACCACGGTGTTGTTGACCACGCGGCTGCCCTCGGCATCGTAGAGCGCGATCCCCTGGAAGGCGCGGATCACCACCAGGTTGTTCTGGATCGTCATGTTCCGGTAGGGGCCGTTGAACATGCTGATCCCCTGCAGATGGCAGCGCAGCGGATGGCCGGGATCGCCGGTCCATTCGAAGATCCGGTTGCCGTCGAGGGTGATGTCGCGCACCACCTCCGGCGCGCCGCCCACCTTCGTCCAGGACTGGAAGCCGTCATCGTGGTTGTTGTCGACCTTGACGCAGTCGCGGATGGTGTTGCCCTGGAACAGCGTGCCCTGGCCGAAGCCGCGCAGCCCGTCCCGCGAGAAGCCGCGCACCTCGTTGCCGGTGACCCGCGCGCGCGCGCCGGTGACGCCGATGCCGATCGAGACCGCAGTCAGGGTGCTGTCCTCGAGCACCATGTCGGGCCCGGCCAGATGCGCGCCCTTGAGCCGCCAGGTCTCCAGCCATTTGCCGGCGGGCCAGCTGTAGTAGTCCTCCGCCTCCGGCCCGCCGCGGATGTCGAGCCGGGAGAAGCGGATGCGCTGCGAGCTGCCATCGGCCGAGACCAGGGTCGGATGGCCGCCCAGGGGCTTCTGCGGCCAGACGGCCAGATCCTCGAAGGCCAGCCCGGCGCTGCCGCGCACCCGCAGCAGGTCGAGATGCGCCGGATGCGCGGGATCGGCCGAGCCGACCGTCACCGTGCGGGCGAAGCGGAGGCCGCGGATCTCGACCTTGCCGTAGTCGCCGGGGGCCAGCAGCAGCCGGTCGCCCTCCGCCAGCTTCCCGCTGGACAGCGCCGCGGCGAGCGAGGCGAAGCCGCCCGCAGCGGCCGGCGCACCGGGGGCGGAGACCGGCCAGTCGGCGGCGCGGAGCGCACCCGGGCCCGCGAGGGCCAGGGCCAGCAGGGCCCCCGGCAGGGCGCGCCGCAGGACGGCGGGAAGGCAGATGGGGCGCATGTCGTCTCCTCTCGGGGGCGCGGCTCAGAAATCGCGCAGGCGTTCATAGCCGAAGATCTCGAAGTCCTCGGCATAGATCTCCTCGCAGGCACGCGCGCTCTGCGCGGTGTAGAAGCTGCGCCAGTCTTCGCGGGGGACGGCGCGCTCGCGGGCATTCTGCAGCCCGAGCCCGGTGCGAGCGTTGATCTGCTCCAGATCCGCGGCGAAGGTCTCGGTCCGCCCGGCGTAATCGACCAGAAGATTGCCACGGGCGTCGCACAGATAGTAGCTCTGCGGCAGGAAATGCACCCAGCCCAGCACCCGGCGCCGGGTGCGCCCGCGGGCGAGATCCTCGGCGAAATCGCGGAACCCGGCATAGCGGCCGAGCGCGCGCCGGCCGAATTCCCCGTCGCGGACCGAGGTCTTCTGCGACCGCAGGTAGTGGAAGGCCGAGACCAGCCGGTCATAGGGGTTGCGGGTGAAGCCGAAGGTGAAGCAGGCGTCGAAGAGCCCGGGGTCGCGCCATTTGAAGAACGCCGCCGAGCGGTGGCCATGGGCCAGCGGGCGCTGCCGGATGATGGTGGTGCCGGCGCATTTGGGCACATGCACGAAAAGCACGCCGGCGTCGCGGTTGGCGGCGAGATCGAGGCGCTCGCGCCGGGCGCGGGCGTATTCGCGCAGGTCGAAATAGGCCCGCTGCAGCCCCAGCCCGCGGGCCTGGCCCTGCAGGCGGGCATCCATCAGCGCGGCGCCGGTCGGGAAAGTCGTCATGGCCGGTCCTCCCTGTCCCGTGCGCTCAGGCGGTGGAGCCGCCGTCGACGGTGATCACATGGCCGGTCGTGCGCGCGGCATCCTCGCCAAGCAGGTACATCACCGCCCCGGCCGCCTGCTCCGGCGTCGGCAGGCCCAGGGGCGCGCGGCGGCGGATCATGGCGAGGTTGTGCTCGTCGATGCCCGCTGTCATCCCGGTCTCCATGTAGCCCGGCGCCACCGCGTTGACGGTGATGCCGCGCTTGCCCAGCTCGCGCGAGAGCGAGCGGGTGAAGCCCTCGAGCCCGGCCTTGGTGGCCGCATAGACCGAGAGCGCGTGGAAGCCGGTGGAGGCGATGATCGAGCTGATATTGACGATCCGCCCCTGCCGCGCGGACAGCATCGAGCGCGAGACGTACTTGGCCAGCACGATCGGGCTTTCGAGATTGACCTTCAGCGCCTTCTGGATGTCGGTGGCATGCATCGTCGCCAGCACCCCGTCCATGCCGATGGCGGCATTGTTCACCAGCCCCCAGACCGGCCCGTGGGTCTCGGTCAGCCCCTTGACGAGGCCCGGGATCGCAGCGGTATCGGCGGCGTCGAAGGGCAGGTGCAGCACCCGCTCCGGCGCGGCGTCGATCAGCGCCTGGTAGTCGGGGCTGAGGCTGCGGCTCAGGCCGATCAGGCGGAAGCGCGGATCGGCGGCGACGCGGCGGGAAATCGCCAGGCCGAGGCCGCGGGAATTTCCGGTGACGATGACATTCTGCATGGGCGTCTCGTGCTTTGGCTCTCAGAGGCGGGCGATCTTGCCCGCGGCATTGGTTTCCAGCGTGTCGGCGAAGGCGATCCGCGCGGGCACCGCCTCCCGCTCCAGGTTGCCGCGGCAGGCCTCGAGGATGCGCGCCTTCAGCGCCCCGCGATCGGCCTGCGGGTCGGCGGGCACCACGGTTGCCACCAGCAGCGCCCCGGTGATCGGGCTCTTCTTCGAGGAGACCGCGGCCAGGCCCACCCCGTCGACGGCGGCGATGACATGCTCCACCCGCTCGGGATGGACCTTGACCCCGCCGATATTGACCACGCCGCTGTCGCGGCCGAGGAAGACGGCGCGGTCGCCTGCCACCTCCAGCCGGTCGCCGGTATTGACGTAGCCGTCGGCGTCGGTCTCCAGCGCCTGGCCGCCCAGGTAGCGCGCGACGCGCCCGCCGGGCGGACGCAGCCAGAGCAGCCCGTCGCGGATCCGGATGCCGGTCCCTCCTGGCGCGTCCTCGGCATAGGCCAGCGGAAAGCCCGCGCGGCGGTCATTGACGGCGAAGCCCACCCCGGCCTCGGTCGAGGCGTAGATATGGGTCAGCCGCGCCTGCGGGAACTGCCGCGCCGCCGCGTCGAGCACCGCCTGGTCGGCGATCTCGCCGCCCATCGTCGCCTGGCGGAGCGGCAGCGCCGCGGCGCCGGGCGCCATCAGCAGGCGCCGCCAGAGCGTCGGCGTCGCCGACAGGTGGGTGACCCCGGACGCGGCCAGGAAGCCGATCTGCTCCGCCAGCGGCGCCTGGCGCGGCGCCAGCGCCAGCGTGCCGCCGCCGATCAGCGACTGCAGCGCCACCTGCAGCCCGGCGAAGCGGGTCATCTCGTAGACCATGCCCCAGACCGGTGCGCGCGCCAGCGGATCGCGGCGCACGCTGCGCGCCAGGCTCTGCAGCGTGTGCGGCACGATCTTCGGCAGGCCGGTGGTGCCCGAGGTTGTCATCATCCAGGTGGTGGCCGTGCGGGGCGGCCCCGCCGGTCCCAGCGCCGCGGCCGGGGGCAGCGCGCCGTCGAGATCGCCGCGGTCCGAGATCACGGCCGCGGCGCCGGCCGCCGCGGCCAGCCCGGCCACCACGCCGGGACCGGCAGCGGCGGAGACCAGGAGCAGCCCCGCCACCTGGCCGTCGAGCGCGATCAGCGTCTCGAGCAGCGCTAGCCCGTCGGCGACCGAGACGGCCACGGTCATCTCCGGGGCGATCTGCGGCGCGGGGCCCAGGGCGCGGGCGCGCCCGGCCCCGAGCCGGCCCGCGGGGGACAGCGCAAGGCAGTCCGCGCCGGCGGGCCGGGCCAGGATGCTGCGGGACAGGGTGCGCTCGGACAGCGGGCTATCCATCGCCGGGCTCAGGCCGCCTTCGGCCGGTATTTCTCGTAGAAGGCGACGAACTCCGCAAAGGTCTGCGGATAGTAGGCATCCTCGGCCAGGGTGAAGGGGTCGAAGCCCAGCTCGTCCTCGAGCTGGCTGACGAAGATGGCGAAGCCGAGGCTGTCGAGCCCGGAGTCGAGGAGCACGGTATCCTCCTGCAGCTCGGGCGCCTCCGTGCCGTTCTCGGTCTGCCAGACATCGGCAAAGACACGGCGGATTTCGGGAGCGAGACTGTCGGTCAAGAATTAGGTCCTTTCGAATATGCCTTAACGGCGGAAAGCGCAGCGTCGCCGCTGCGCCCGGCCCCTCGGGACTTTAGTAGCCCGGCAGGCGGAGCTCACGCAACGCGTTGTCTTTCCCTGCCAGTAGGGCACCGGAAAGGTTCCCGATCCCTTTCCGTCCGTCCGGAAAACGCGACCGCCCTGCGGCGGCGCCGGGATCCGCCTCCAGCCGCCGGCTAGTAGGCCACCGGGCTGTCATTGCCCTTGTCGAGGCGGATGCCCCAGTAGCTGGTGCGGATGTTCTGCTCCACGACGCGGGCGGGATTGCCCATCGCCACGCAATTGGGCGGCACGTCCTTGACCACCACCGAATTGGCCGAGACGATGCATCCGTCGCCGATCGTGACCCCGGGCAGGATCACCGCGTTGAAGCCGATGAAGCAGTTGGAGCCGATGCGGATCGGCCGCCACTGGCGCATCACGAAGTCATGCGAGATGATCGACACGCCCTTGGTGATGGCGGTGTAGCTGCCGATATGGATGCCCTGCGGGTTGGTCCGGTCCAGCCGCACCCCCCGCGAGATCCGGGTATGGTCGCCGATATCCATGCCGTAGACGGACCGGTACCACCAGAGAGTGGATCTGACGACGATCTTGCGGAACAGGAAATTCCTGAGCTTGGAAATCATGGCAGCGCTCTTTGCTGGGGCGCTTCGCGGCCGCGCCCGGCCCCTGGTTGGGCAGCAGGATAGCGGTCTGTCGGGGCGGGACAAGCGCAGCCTTGCCGGACTGGCAAATATGTCCCGCCCCGCCCGCCGGGCTCAGGCGGCGTCGTCTCCGGTCTTCCAGGGATCGGCATTGACCGCGGCGGCGGTGCCCGCGACAGTCTTGTAGGGCGCGCCCGCGCCCTCGGGATCGCTGAACCACAGCTCCAGGCTGGAGAAGGTGCCCCACGCCTTGTTCGCACCGCCCGAGCGGGCGAGGAACTGGGCCTTGCGCCCGGTGGCGAAGGGGGCGACCGGCGCAGCGGCATCCTCGGCCACCAGCGTGCCGTCGACCCAGATCGCGGTACGGGCGGCGGCGATGTCGACCAGCCCGACCACCTCGTAGACCACGTCCTTGGCATAGTCCGCCGCGGTGGAGAGCGCGGTGCCGTTATGCATCAGCACGAAGGCGCCATTGTCGAAGCGGAGCTCGAAATTGGTGACATAGGCATTGGCCAGGCCGTGGATATTCGGGCTGCCCGTGACCTTGCCGACCACCCGGGCGCGCATCGCGGTCCGGCCGCTGCCGATCGTGTCCGGGTCATTGAAGACCGTGCCGCCCGCCACCGCGAACTGCTGCGGCGCCGTCAGCGTCGAGGGCAGCGCCACGCCCGCCATGTGCTGCACCGGCAGCGCGGGCAGGAGCTCCTGCGGCTGGCCCATGTCCGCCACCAGCCAGTTCAGGCAGGCACGGTCGGCATAGTCCTCCTCCACCTGGTAGCCGGGCAGCGCGCCGGGGCCGTAGACGATGTTGTCGGCATAGGTGAAGACGCCGGCATTGGGCAGCACCCGGGCCACTTTCTGCCCCTCGGCCATCGGGCAGCCCGCCGCCACCTCCGCGGCGGTGACCGCATGGATCTCCGCCGTCTGCGCCGGGGCGGTGTTGATGGCAAAGCCCATCACCTCGGTGCGGTGGCTGGCAGCCGGGCCGCCATGGGCCTCGAGGCCGGGAATGGCGGGCAGCCCCTGGCGCAGCCGCTCGGTCGAGAGGTCGCGCCCGGAAATGCCGAAATAGGCCGCCGAGCCGTCCGGCACGTCCCAGCGCTGGTCGAGCACCGGCAGGGCCGTCGGAGCCAGGCCCAGCGTCTGCAGCATGTTGTGCAGGCCGATCCGGGCCAGGCGCTGCCGCCCTTCCGGGGTGCTCTTGGTCATGTGCGCAGTGTCGGCCGGATCGCGCTCCGCGCCCGAGGTCGGGCCGATATAGGGCAGCGTTTCGGGGTTCTCCGCTGCGCCCATGCCCGCAGCCAGCGCGGCGATCATCCCGTCATATTCGGTATCGGCGGTGACGGCATAGCCCGGGAGCTGGGACGCATCGGCGATGGCCGCAGCGGCGGGCAGCGACTTGGCCCGGCCATGCGGTCCGGCCCAGGCGAAGCGGGTATAGCCGTAGTCGTAGAGCCCGCCCTGGCCCGCCGGCATCAGCCGTGGCAGGCCCTGCGCCACCGGGGTCGTGGCCCCGCCCGCCATGTTGTGGCCGAGGAAGTAGTTGGCGATCACGTTCGGCGTGCTCGCCGCCCCGGCATTGAAGGCGATCCAGCCGGCGCAGAAGACCATGCCGACCGCCTGGCCGTCCTGGGTGCCGAGCGCGTGGATCTGCGCCTCGACCGCCCAGTCGCGGATGCCCTCGGTGCCGTATTCGGCATCCTCCTCCACCATGGTCAGGGCATCCTGCGGGCTGGTGCCGGACTGGGTGTGGAAAAGGATGCACAGCTTCTCGCCCGGGCGCATGACACTGAAGGCATTGGCCATGTCCGAAACCGCGGGCGAGACGAACTCATCGGTCGAGACCGGCACGAAGACCGCGCCGCCCTGGCCGTCGCGCTTGACCACCTGCATGTCGCCGGGCCGGGCGACCGGCAAGAGCTGGTCCTCCATCGAGCTGTCGTAATCCTGGATCCGGTTCCAGTTCGACTGCTCCCAGACCGCCCAGACATGCCCCGCCGCGCAGCGCGCCGCCATGGCGCGGATCTTCGTCGATCCGGCCGGGCGGGTCTGGATCCGCATCCAGGCGGTGCTGCGCGGCAGTACGAAGCTGCCGCTCCAGGCGCCGCCCTGCGCCGTGCCGACCTGGCGCCAGCCCGTGGCCTGGCCGCCGGCCTCGGCCGCCACCGCCCGGGCCTCGATCGCGGTGCCGTCCGGAGCGTCGGTGCTGCCCGAGAGCGGCACCGGGGCCGCCGCCAGGCCAAGCTGCGCGCCGCTGTCGAAAATCACCTGGTCGCGGCTGAACTCCCCGGCCGTGGCGATCCAGGTAATCTCCGGCTCAGGGGGGGCCGCCTCTCCCGCCGCAGGCTGCGTGCGCAACGCCAGTCCGATCGAAATTTGGGTCATCATGGCCAGTGTGGTCCTTCTCGTTGGCCCCCGGGAGGGATATTTAGCGACAGTTCCAGACATCGGACCTCACAGCTTCGACCGGTCATGCGGCCCCCGCCAGCAAGGCGGTGCCGGGCGCATGTAAGCCCGTCCCGGACGGCGGCGCAAAGTCCCCGGCCGATCCTAGCGGCAACGGCAGGGGGGGCGCGCGCGGCGGCCCTGTCTCGCGCGGGATGTCAAGCTTCTGTCAACCTTCCTGGACGGAAGAGCCGCGATCCGGCTTTCCTTCGCCGTCCGGCAATGCATACTGCGGGCGCTATCTTCCTGGCCGGAGAGTCCCGCCCATGCCGATCTTCAAGGCTGCCGACAAGCTGGTGTACTATGCGCATGTGCCGAAATGCGGCGGCTCTTCGGTGAACTGGTACCTGGCGCAGCGCTTCGGCAAGCTCGCCTTCAGCGACAGCCGCCATACCGACCGCCCCCCCGCGCAGCGCTGGTCGCGCAGCTCGCCGCAGCATGTCGACTGCGCCAGCCTCGCCCGGCTCTTTCCCGAAGGCTTCTTCGATGCCGCCTTCGCCATCGTCCGCCACCCGGTCGCGCGGCTGGTCAGCGCCTACCATTTCCAGCGCGATGTCGAAAAGACCGTCCCCGCCGCGACCGGCTTCGGCGAATGGCTGGAGGACATCGCCGAGCGCCGCGCGGCGGATCCCTTCGTCTTCGACAACCATGTCCGGCCGATGGACGAGATCGTTCCCGAGGGCGCGGCGGTGTTCCATGCCGAGCACGGGCTCGACGCGATCATCGACTGGCTCGACGCGCTGACCGGCAGCACCGCCGGGCCGCGCGCGCTGCCGCGGATCAACGAGCAGGGCCAGAATGCCGGCACCGCCCGGGACAGGGCCGTGCCCGGGCCTGCCGATCTCGCCCGGATCGACGCGCTCTACGCCCGCGATCTCGAGCGTTTCGGCTACCGGACCGGCACGCCCGCGCCGCTTGCGGCGGCGCCGGAGCTTCCCGAGGCGCGCCGCCGCGAAATCGCCGCCGCGCGCAAGGCGATGGCCTCGCCGCTGGGCCGGGTGCGGCGCAAGCTGGGAAGGCTCGGCCTCTAGCCCGGCCGGGGACGCCCCGCCCTGCGGCATCGGGGCCGGGCGCAGGCGCTGCGCCTCTGGGATAGCCTGGGAAGGCCGGCGGCGGAGGCCCCGGCAGGGGAGCGGAGGATGGCAATGCGCCATACGGCATTCAAGAGTTACGATATCCGCGGGCGGCTGGGCGTCGATCTCGACGCGGATCTGGCCTACCGGATCGGCCGCGGCTATGCCCGGGTCTTCGCGCCCGCACTGGTGGCCGTCGGCCGCGACATCCGCGAGAGCAGCCCCGAACTGGCCGCGGCGCTGGCGCGCGGACTGGCCGACGAGGGCGTCGAGGTGAAGGATCTGGGCCTCTGCGGCACCGAGGAGATCTATTTCGCCGCCGACCATCTGGGCGCGGGCGGCGGGCTGATGGTCACCGCCTCGCACAACCCGATCGACTATAACGGCATCAAGATGGTGCGCGAGGGCGCGCGGCCGATTTCCTGGGACAGCGGACTGGGGCAGATCCACGACCTGGTCATGGCCGGCGATTTCGGGCCTGCCGCTGCCGTGCCCGGCACGATCGCGCCCTGCGACATCCGCCCGGCCTATGTCGAGAAGGTCCTGTCCTTCGCCCCGGCTGCCGCGCTGGCGCCGCTGAAGATCGTGGTCAATGCCGGCAATGGCGCCGCCGGGCCGACCTTCGACGCGCTCGCCCCGGCGCTGGAGGCGGCCGGGATCGAATTCGTGCGGGTCCATCACGAGCCGGATTCCGCCTTCCCGAACGGCATCCCCAACCCGCTCCTGCCGGAGAACCGCGCCGCCACGGCCGAGGCGGTGACCGCCGCGGGCGCCGATTTCGGCGTTGCCTGGGACGGGGATTTCGACCGCTGCTTCCTCTTCGACGAGACCGGGGGCTTCGTCGACGGCGAGTATATCGTCGCGCTGCTGGCGCAGGCCTTCCTGGCCAAGGTGCCCGGCGCGCGCATCGTCCATGACCCGCGCGTGCAGTGGAACACCCAGGCCACGGTCGCCGCGGCCGGGGGCGAGGCGGTGGTCTCGCGCACCGGCCATGCGCTGATCAAGGCGAAGATGCGCGAGGTCGACGCGGTCTATGGCGGCGAGATGTCGGCGCATCACTATTTCCGCGACTTCATGTACTGCGACAGCGGCATGATCCCCTGGCTCGTCGTGGCCGAGCTGGTCTGCCGCGCGGGCCGCCCGCTGGGCGAGCTGGTTGCCGAGATGCGCGCGGGCTTCCCCTCTTCGGGCGAGATCAACTTCCATCTCGAGGATCCCGAGGCCGCGCTGGCCCGGGTCGAGGCCGCCTATCTGGAGGGCGCCGAGGAGGTCGACCGGCTGGACGGGCTCAGCCTCGCCTATCCCGGCTGGCGGGTGAATCTGCGCAAGTCGAATACCGAGCCGGTGCTCAGGCTCAATGTCGAGACCCGCGGCGACCGCGGGCTGCTCGAGGGCAAGGTGGCGGAGCTCAGCGCGCTGATCGCCGGCTGAGCTTCCGGCTGAGCCCCTGGCCGAGCGCATGCCCGGCCAGGATGCCCGCGCCGTTCAGGATCAGGTCGTCCACCTCGAAATGGCGGTAGCGGCAGGGATAGAGGCCGAAAAGGGCGCTGAGCTGCGCCAGCTCGATGAAGAGCGGCAGCCCCAGCGCCCAGGCGAGCGCCGCGCGGCGGCCGCCGCCGCGCCAGGCCAGGGCCAGGCCGATCGGCGCGAACAGCACGGCATTCATCGGCGCAGAGACCGCCCCGCGGTTCGACAGCCAGGCCTCCAGCGGCCGCCCGGCGGCCCAGAGACGGCGGTAGGTGTCGAGGAAGGCGAAGGGGCGCAGGATCGGCGCGGGCCCTCCGCCCGTGCAGTCGAGCGCGGCGGGATCGGGAAAGGGCGAGAGGCCGAGAAAGACCGCGAAGAGCGCGGCCAGGGCCAGCCCGGCCTCGGCGGCGCCCGCCCGCAGGGACCGCCCGGACAGCGCCCGCAGCCCCGCCAGCAGGAGCGCCAGGACGAAGACGCCGCCAAGCGCCATCGCCAGGGCGCCGCCGAGATAGGCCGCGATTGCGCCGGTCTCCATGTCCTGCCTCTTCCTGCGCTGTCCGGAACCCGGATAGGCCGGGCCGGGCGGACCTGTCCAGCGTCCTCTCCGGCAGGCTTCCGGGCCGCCTCTCGGGCGCCGCCGGCCTCCGGCGGTGCGGCGCGCGGCCCCGGAGACAGCGCCAGGGGGCTTGCCTGGGACGGCCCGGCGGGGGATGGTCCTCCGGATATGCTGACACACACCGCCGCGGGATGCTGAGCATGGCCCCGAAGACCTGGATCCTGCCCCTTGCCGGGCTCGTCTGGCTGAAGAAGCTGCACAGCCTGGCCCGGCGCGCCCGGCGCAAGCTCGCGGGCCCGTCCCCGGACGGGTTCGCCGCCTCGCTGCCCCGTCCGGTGCCGAAGCGGATCTGGATCTTCTGGCAGACCGGCGAGGCCACGGCCCCGCCCCTGGTGCGGGCCTGCATCGACAGCTGGCGGCAGATGAATCCCGGCTGGGAGGTCACCGTGCTCGATCAGGGCAACCTGGCGCAGCACGCGGAGATGCCGCCGCCCGGCAGCCTCTCGGTGCAGGCCTATTCGGACCTGCTGCGGCTGCGGCTCCTGCGCCGCCGGGGCGGGGTCTGGGTCGATGCCACCTGCTACTGCACCAGGCCGCTCGACCACTGGCTGCCCATGGCCGCGCAGCACGGCTTCTTCGGCTTCGCCTGGACCAGGCGCGACCGCTGGTTCATCCTGCCGAATGTCTTCCGCGAGATGACCAGCTGGTTCCTGGCCTCCGAACCTCAGGGCGCCATCGTCTCCCGCTGGGAGGAAAAGAGCTTCGCCTACTGGGAAGGGCGCGAGACGGCGCATGTCTACTACTGGGTGCACATGATCTTCGAATACCTGGCCTGCAGCGACCGGCAGGTCCGCCGCGCCTGGCGGGAGATGCCGAAATTCGGCGCCTTCGGGCCGCATCTGGTGCATGATCACGTGCTGAAGGGGCGCGATCCCGCGCAGGTGCGCGCCGCGCTCGAAAGCGGCGCCGTGCCGCTGCAGAAGCTGCGCTGGAACTGGGACGCGGCGCAGCTGGCGCGGGCCCGCGAGGTGATGCCCGCCCTGCCCGCCGCCGGGGCGGAGGCGCCGGAGCATGGCTGAGCCGATGCGGCAGCTGCGGCTGCACCTGGGCGCCCACAAGACCGCCACGACCCATCTGCAGGACACCCTGGCGCATCACCGCGAGGCGCTGCTGGCGCGCGGCGCCGACTACCTGCCCTGCGAGGCCTTCCGCCCGCTGGCCCATCGCTACAGCCGCGCCGGGACCTGGCGGATGCGGGCCTGGCCGCTGATGAAGGGCCGCTTCGACCGGCAGTTCGAGGCGCTGCGCCGCGGCCCCGGGCGGGTGCTGGTCTCCGACGAGGACCTCCTGGGCTACGCCTACGACCTGCTTGCCGCGCCGCTCTATGCCCGGCCGAAGGCGCTGCATGTCATCCGCCACCTGGCCGGACGGGCCGAGACCGCGGTCTTCCTCGGCATCCGCTCCTTCGACAGCCTCCTGCCCTCGGCCTATGCCCAGACATTGAAGGCGGTGCCGCCGCCGCCGGGCGGCATGGCGCGGATCCGCGCGGAACTGGCGCGCAGCCCGCCGAGCTGGGCCGAGCTGGCAGACAGGCTCGCGGCCGCGCTGCCCGGCGCATCGCTGCGGATCTGGCGGCAGGAGGACTACCGCCGCGACTGGCGGCAGATCCTCGACCTCTATGCCGGCTGCCCCCTCGGCCCGCTCGCCGAGCTGCCGCCGCCCGCGCTGACCCGCTCGCCCTCGGCATCCGCCGTGGCCGAGGCCGAGGCGCTCGACCCCGCCCTGCCCCGCGCCGAGCGCATCGCGCGGGTGCGCGCGATCTACGCCGCCCGGCCGGCGGGCCCGGAGCATGGCAGCTACGCCCCGCTCTCCCTGGCCGAGACCGACCGGCTGCGCACCCGCTACGAGGAAGACCTCGAGGTGATCCGCCACCGCCATCCCGGCATGCTGGTCGAGACCGGCCAGAGCGGTTCGCCCTGAAGCGGCATCGCCATTCGCGGCGCGGACTCTCCGGTCTCAAGGCGGAAGGCGATGCGTGACGTTTCCGGTCATGGCCGAAACGCGCCGGGCGGCCAGGCTCAGGAGCGCAGCGGCCGGGCCGGGCCGGCCTCATCCTCCGGCGCCGCGGGCTCGGGCAGCGCGGCCTCGGGCGCCGGGGCGGGCCCTTCGAACCGCCGCCCCCATTGCATCAGCGGCGCCTCGAACCAGCGGTAGGACAGCAGCGCCGCGGCATGGGTCGCGCCGAGGCAGAGAACCGCCACCGCCAGGAAGGGCGGATAGCCGGTCCGGGGCAGGATCAGGAAGACCGCCTCGATCACGAAGACGTGGAAGAGATAGGTGAAGTAGGAATGGAAGCCGATGCTCGCCCCGGCCGAGATCAGCGGATTGCGCGCCTGGCGCGCCCAGCGGCTGATCGCCACCATCGCCAGCGAGGTCCACAGCGCCAGGATCACCAGCGTCAGGCTGTGGCGCAGCTCGATCCGCGAGGCGGCCAGCGCGTAGCACAGCGCCATCGCCAGCGAGAGCCACAGCAGCGGCCGCCGCCCGGTGATCATCAGCCAGGCCGCCACCCCGCCGATGGCGATGGAGTCGATCCGCGCCAGCGGCATGAAATAGAAGCCCGCCCCCTGCGAGACGTACCACAGCTTGAGGAAGAACGGCGCCACCGAGAAGGCCAGCAGCACCGCGGGCAGCGCCCGGCGGCTGGCCAGCGCGGCCAGGCCGAAGAGGATGTAGGAGAACTCCTCCACCGAGAGCGACCAGGTGACGGTGTAGGGGACCGCCTCCTGGCCCTGGAAATGGATGAACCAGGAGGTCAGGAAGGTGTAGTTGATCCAGATCCGGCGGACGAGTTCCGGATCCTCCCCCAGCGCGGTCATGCTCGCCAGCGCGAGCGTGACCATCGCCATGTAGAGCGGCAGGATGCGGAAGACGCGGCGCAGGAAGAACACCTTGACGAAATCCGGCCTGCGGCTCTGCAGCAGGAAGGAGGTGATCAGGAAGCCCGAGAGCGGGAAGAACAGGTCCACCCCCTTCGAGCCGCGCAGCTGGAAGAAATGCTCGCCCAGCCCGTCCTGGCCCGGATAGCGCGCGGCGACATGGAAGAACACCACCAGGATGATCGCGACGGCGCGAATGCAGTCGAGCAGCGGCGAACGGGCCTGGCTGAGGCTGCGCAGGACGGCAGGGCCTCCGGTCATGCCGGCTCCGGCAGGCAGCGCGCTGCGCCGCACAGACTGATCGGGCGGATCATCATGTCCCAACCTTACCTTCCGCCGACGCTCCGCCGGTCATCGCCTCCAGCGGTGCCGGGGTCTGCCGACAGGTTTAGCCCGGCCCCCGGCAGGGTGTTAAGTGGTCACTCTGCCCCGTCTCCGCTTCCGCGTTCCGGTGCCGCGTGGCAGCCTGCGGAAGGCTGTGCCATCCTACCCCACGAGCCAGTGCCGGCCGCTTTCTCCCGCATGGTAGCCGACCGAGTTAAATCGGCGTTAACGCGCGCCTTGCAGAACGCAGATGAGCAAGCCGATGCGCAAGAATCCAGGAGGCTCCGAGATGGACGGCCAGACCACCGCAATGCCCTTCCTCGATGCCGTTCGGACCTCCAGGCCGCTGGCCGGTCGGAAGGTCCTGATCGTCGTCGAGAACCTGCCGCTGCCCTTCGACCGCCGGGTCTGGCACGAGAGCCGCACGCTGACCGCCGCGGGGGCGCAGGTGGCGGTGATCTGCCCGAAGGGCAAGGGCTACGAGGCGGAGTACGAGGAGATCGACGGGGTCCATATCTACCGCCATGCGCTGCCGCTCGATGCCAAGGGCGCGGCCGGCTACCTGCTGGAATACGGCGCCGCGCTCTGGCACGAGACCCGGCTGGCCTGGAAGATCCTGCGCCGCCACGGCTTCGACACCATCCAGGGCTGCAACCCGCCCGACCTGATCTTCCTGCTCGCCTGGCAGTTCAGGCTGCTGGGCAAGCGCTACATCTTCGACCATCACGACATCAATCCCGAGCTCTACGAGGCCAAGTTCGGCCGGCGCGGCTTTTTCTGGCGGCTGATGCTGCTCTTCGAGACGCTGAATTTCCGCTCCGCCGACGTGGTGATCTCGACCAACCGGAGCTACCGCAAGATCGCGATCGAGCGCGGCGGCAAGGATCCGGCGGACATTTTCGTGGTCCGCTCGGGGCCCGATCTCAACCGCCTGCACGTGATGCCGCCGAACCCGGACTGGAAGAACGGCCGCGAGGCGATGATCGGCTATGTCGGGGTGATGGGCGACCAGGAGGGGATCGACCTGCTGCTCGAAGCCGCCCGCGAGATCGTCTTCGAGCGCGGCCGCGACCTGCAATTCGTGCTGGTCGGCGGCGGCCCGGCGCTGGAGGAGCTGAAGGCGATGGCGGCGGAGCTGGGGCTTGCCGATCATGTCACCTTCGCCGGCCGCGCCCCCGACGCGGAGCTCTTCGAGGTGCTCTCCTCGGCGGATGTCTGCGTCAATCCCGACCGGGTGAACCCGATGAACGACAAGTCGACGATGAACAAGATCCTCGAATACATGGCCTTCTCGAAGCCGATCGTGCAGTTCGACGTGACCGAGGGGCGCTATTCGGCGCAGGAGAGCTCGCTCTATGCCGCGCCGAACGACACCGCCGACCTGGCGGAGAAGATCCTCGAGCTGCTCGACGATCCGGTCCGCGCCGCCCAGATGGGCCGCGCCGGGCGCCTGCGGGTCGAGACCGAGCTCGGCTGGGACTACCAGGTCGACGCGCTGATCGCCGCCTACCAGCGCGCCCGCGCCTGAGCCCGGCCCCGCGGACGGCCCGGTTCCGCCATCTTTGCCCCGCCCTGACCATGGCGGGGCCATCTTTGCCGCCCCGGCACGTTTCTGCCCCGGCATGACCGGGAAAAGGTCCCGCCCCCTCCCCATGGCTGCCCGGCTTTGCTGCCAGGACGTCCCCGTCACTGCGATGGGGAGCCTTTCAGATGGGACAGTCCGGAACACTTGCCTGCGTAAGCAATGCCGCCGAGCTCGAGGCAGCGCTGTCTGCCGCGACCGGCGGCGAAACCATCCGCCTGGCTCCCGGAGACTACGGCACCCTCTCCATCGGCGGCCGCTATGACGGCACCGTCACCCTCGAGGCCGAGATCCCCGGCACCGTCCAGGCCAGCGGGCTGCAGATCCGCGGCGCGGCCAATGTCGCGCTCGAGGGGATCGACTTCCAGTACGACTACCAGGACGGCCAGCCGGACTACCTGACCTTCTTCAAGGTCCAGTCGAGCACCGGCATCGCCATCCGCAACTGCAGCTTCACCGGCTCGGACATGGAAGGCACCGGCACCGAGGGCGACGGCTACCCGGCCGGGCGCGGGCTGAGCATCGGCACCAGCCAGCAGGTGCTCCTCGAGGGCAATGCCTTCTCCGGCTTCTGGAAGGGGATCGGCGTCGGCAATTCGGCCGATGTCATCCTGCGCGGCAACGAGATCACCGACATCCGCTCGGACGGGCTGAACATCACCTCCTCGGACGGGGTGCTGGTCGAGGGCAACCACATCCACGATTTCCGCGGCAACCCGGCCACCGGCGACCATGCCGACATGATCCAGGTCTATTCCTCCGCCGATCCGGACCTGCCGCGCAACATCACCATCCGGGACAACCTGCTGGATATCGGCCAGGGCGACCCGGCCCAGTCGATCTGGATCACCCACAACGCCGCGGCGCGCAATGCCCATGGCGCGGACGTGGCCTTCGAGAATATCGAGGTCACCGGCAATGTCATCATCAACAGCCGCGTCCAGGGCATCGTGCTGGGCACCACCCATGGCGCCACCGTGACCGGCAACACCGTGATCGCCCCGATCGGCAGCGGCCTGCCCGAGCCGCGCATCGGCATCGATCCCGCCAGCACCGGCGTCACCCTCTCGGACAACATCATGAGCGCCTACTACACCGCTCCGGGCAGTGGCGCGGACTGGAGCGTGGAGAACAACCTGCTGGTCCAGCAGGACAGCCCCGGCCAGCCCGGCTACTACGGCGATGTCTTCGTCAACGCGATGAGCGGCACCGGCGCGCTGGAGAACCTGCAGCTGCTGCCGGGCAGCGAGGCCGCGGCCTCCGGCGCCGGGGCGCCCTCGCTCTGGTACGACGCCGCACCCGCCGCGCTGACGGCGCTGGTGCGCCCCGAGACCGGTCCCTGGCTGAACGAGGTGCTGTTCGACGCCCGGCTGAGCGCCGGGCCGGGCGGGGCCGCCGCGGCGATGCCCGGCGCGCGCTTCTCCTGGGAGTTCGGCGACGGCGCCACCGGCGAGGGGCTGGTGGTCTCGCACCGCTATGCCGGGGCCGGGGAATTCACCGCCGTGCTGACCGTCACCCTGCCCGACGGCAGCTCCGACACCGCCCGCGCGGTCACCCGCATCGCCGGCAGCGACCTGCTGGCCCTCGATGCCGAGCGCGGGAGCTTCGCGGTGACGCGCTACGGCGAGACGCTGGAGATGGCCGTCGATGCCGCGATGCTGGTCCGGTCCGCCCCGGCCATGGCCGCGGAAGCCGCCGTCACGCAAGAGCCGCTGTCCGCAGGGACCGGCGCAGAGGATCCCGCCGCCGCGCTGCGTTTCGCAGCGGACAGCATGGTTGTCCTTCCCGATGACCTGGTTCCCGCGCTGGAAGGCGCCACCAGCATGACCCTCACCGCCCGGCTGAAGGCCGGGGCGGCCGGCGATGTCGCCAATCTGCTGACCGCCTTCGATCTCGACATCACCAGCGCCGGCGAGCTGCGCGCCACGCTGCTCGGCACCAAGGTGACGACCAGCGGCGCGGATCTTCTGGACGGCAGCTGGCACGACCTGGCCCTGCGCTTCGACGGCAGCGCGGGCGGGACCGGGCTGGTGCTCGAGGTGGACGGGATCGTCCGCGCCGCCATCCCGCTCGAGGGCGCGATCAACAGCGACATCCGCTACGACCTGAAGCTGGGCGCGCAGAAGGTCGGGGCCACGGGCTTCACCGGCGAGCTGGCCGCCTTCGACATCGATGCCGATCCGGCCGGCTATGCCGATCCGGGCGCGGCCCTGGCGACGACGGTGCTGCTGGCCGGTCCCGCCACCGTCCCGGCCGCCGTCGCGCATATGGAGACCGGCAGCGTGACGATGGCCCAGGCCGCGCCCGGCGACTGGTTCCATGTCAGCTTCGAGGCGCCGATCGAGGATGCCCGCGTCGTGCTCGGCCCGCTGAGCCGGGAGGGGCGCGATCCCGCCGTCCTGCGCGTGCAGAACGTCACCGAGACCGGCTTCGACGTGAAGATCGCCGAATGGGGCTATCTCGACGGCAGCCATGCCGCCGAGACCTTCAGCTGGGTCGCGGGCTCCGAGGGCAGCTACCTGATGGCGGACGGGCGGCAGATCGCCTTCGGCCAGTCGGTCCTGTCCGGCAGCAGCGCCGGGCAGGTCGCGCTGTCCGGCGCGGCGGACATGGCGGTCTTCGCCCAGGTCTCGAGCTGCAACGGCGCAGAGACCGTGACCACCCGCCTCTCGCAGCTGGATGCAGACGGGTTCAGCCTGCGCATGCAGGAGGAGGAAGCCTCCGGCGGCACCCATCTGGCCGAGACCGTGGACTGGATCGCGGTCACCCCGGGCGCGCGCACCGCCATCGTCGAGGCCGACCACCGCGGCAGCCATGCCGCGCTGGCCGACAGCTTCGTCTTCCTGGCCGGGATGCAGACCGAGAACGGCGCCGACACGGCCGCGCTGCGCTACCTGCGCGACGATGCCGGGATTTCCGTCTATGTCGAGGAGGAGAGTTCCGCCGATGCCGAGCTCGTCCATATCGCCGAGACCGTGGCGCTGGCGGCCTTCGATGCCGGCCCGCAGGACCTCTACGACCTCTGAGCCGCGGGCCGGCAAGGCCTGACACCCCGCGGATTTGCCATTAGGATGCCCGGTGTCGGCGGCAGGACCGCCGGCACTGCGTTTCTTGAAAGGTCCCCAATGGCGCCCCAGGCAGTACTGGCCCGTTCCGCCCCGAAGGCCGCGACCCGGTCGGCCCTCTTCCCGCTGGTTCCGCTGATGCTGGCCGCCCTGCTGACGCCCGCCACCTTCGATCTGGGGGGGCTGCTGATGACGCCGCTCCGGCTGTTCTGCCTGGTCATGGTGCCCTGGCTGGGCTTCCGCTGGATCCGCGGCGATTTCGGCCGGCTCGTGGTGCCCGACTACGCGATGATGGTCTTCCTGTTCTGGATGACCCTCGCCATGGCCTATCACCACCCCGATGCGGTGATCACCTTCGCGGGCTCGAATGTCGCGCTGATCTTCGGCGGCTACCTGGTCGGGCGGGCGGCGATCCGGACGGTGGCGGATTTCCAGCGCATGGCCTGGCTCATGGCGCTGGCCGCCATCGTGCTGCTGCCCTTCGGCGCGGCAGAGGCGCTGCTCAACATCGACTCGCCCATTCTCGGCTTCTATTCCAGCCTGCCCGGCTTCGGCAGCTATCCCGACAGCGACTACTGCTGCCGGCTGGGGCTGAACCGGGCGCAGACCGCTTTCATCCACCCGATCCATTACGGCATCTTCTGCTCGCTGAGCTTCTCGGTCTTCTTCTTCGGGCTGGCCAACCGGCGGGGGCTGGCGCTGCGGGTGCTGGTCTCCGGGCTGGCGGCGCTCTCGGCCTTCATGTCGGTCTCCAGCGGCGCGGTGCTGGTGATCGGCCTGCAGGGGATGCTGATCCTCTACGCACTGGCCTTCCACAGCCAGCCCTGGCAGTGGAAGCTGGCGACCCGCGCCGCGCTGGCGAGCTACCTGGTGCTGGAGCTGGCCACCACCAAGGCCGCCTTCATCTCGATCGCGGGCAAGCTGGCCTTCAGCTCGCAGAATGTCTGGCTGCGCGAGGTGATCCTCGAGAAGGGCATGACCCAGATCGCCAAGACGCCGCTGCTGGGCATCGGCGCGAACCGGCTGCCGGGCCTGCCCTACTGGATGAGCGGGAGCCTCGACAATTTCTGGCTGGCCACGGCGGTGATGTACGGGATGCCGACCATGCTGGCCTGCCTGACCATCTTCGTGTGGCCGATGTTCCGGGCCGGCGGCGGGCGGTTGCGCAAGGGCTCGGATCTCTACCATGCCCGCGTCTCCTGGACCTTCCTGCTGATCGGCCTGACCCTGTCGCTGGCGACCGTCTACATCTGGGAGTCGGTGCAGACCGCGATCTATTTCATGGTCGGGGCCGGGATGTTCCTGTTCTACGCGCAGGAGCCCGGGGAGGACGGCGAAGACGAGGAGGCGCCGAAGGGCCGCGGGGCGCGGCGGAAACGGCTGCCCTATAGCCGCGCCGGGCAGGCGCGCCCGCTCCGCAGCCGCGCACGGCCGCGCTACAGCCCCCCCCGGCCGGCCGGGTGAGCCGTTCCGGCACCCGGCAGGACCGCGCGGCGCAGGACGCGCTCCTGCCGGTTTCCCGCTCCGCGGACCGGCACCGGCCCGCGGCAGGCAGGCACAGCGCGCAGACAGACCAGAAACGGAAACGGACATGAACGACAGGCCCACCGGCCCTGCGGGAGAGGACCCCCGCGACGCCTATTTCGATGTCAGCGCGCTCCGGCAGGATATCGGCCGCCAGGTCGGCAGCGCCTCGCGGATCATCCTGCTCGTGGCGCTGCTCAAGAGCGTGCAGCAATTCGCCGGACTGGCCATACTGGCGCGGCTGATCCCGCCGGCCGAATACGGCCTCTTCGCGCTGAGCATGCCTGCGGTGACCCTGGCGCTGGCGCTGTCGAACATGGGCCTGCCGCAGGCGATCATCCAGCGGGCGCGGATCACCCATGGCGAGGTCAGCACGCTGTTCTGGATGAACCTGGCCTTCTCCGTCATCGCCGCGGCCGCGGTGGCGGCCTGTTCGGGGCTCGCGGCGCATGTCTATGGCGAGCCGCGCCTGGCGGCGGTCTTCGCCTGGGTCTCGCTCGGCATCGTCTTCTCGGCGATGGCGGGCCAGTACGCGGCGATCCTGCGCCGCAAGCTGCGGGTGCGCAGCTCGGAGATGATGCTGCTCTATGGCGAACTCGCGGGGCTCGCGCTGGCGATCGGCGGCGCGCTTCTCGGGATGAGCTACTGGGCGCTGGTGCTGCAGCAGGTGGCTGCGCCCCTGATCTCGGTCCTGCTCCTGGCGCTGGCCAGCGGCTGGCTGCCCTCCGCGCCCTGGAAGGCGCGGCTGCGGGGCTCGGGCGAGGCGCTGGCCTTCGGCAGCTTCGTCGCCGGGCAGGCGATCCTGAACCGGCTGACCATGTTCGCGGGCACCGCCGTGTCTGGGGCGGTGATCGACCCGGCGGCCAGCGGCCTCTTCCACCGCGCGCGGCTCCTGGGCGACATGCCGACCCGGCGGGTGCTGACGCCGCTGGCCGGAGCCTTCATCCCGACGCTGAGCCGGCTGCAGGACGACCCCCCCGCCCTGCGGGACATGTATGTCCGGCTGATCAGCCGGGCCAACCTGCTGGTGCTGCCCGCAGCGGTGCTGATGGCGTCGGGCGCCGCGCCGATCGTGCAGATCCTGCTTGGCCGGAGCTGGGACGAGGCGGTGCCGCTGGTCTTCTGGATGAGCCTCTTCATCCTGCGCGCCGGGGTCAATTCCGGACTGCAATACGTCATGATCGCCTGCGGCCAGAGCCGTCCGCTCTTCGCCAATGCCGCGATCCGGCTGGCCATCGTCGCCGCCACCGTCTGGTACGCCTCGCGCTACGGGCTGGTCGCGATGACCGCCGCGAACATGCTGGTCGAGGTCTTCCTCACCCTGCCGCTGATGATCGCCCGGACGGTCCGGCACACCCCCCTGACGCTGCGCTGCGTGGCGACCGCAGGGCTGGGCGACATGCTTCTGGCCGTCCTCTTCGCCGCCCTGCTGATCTACGGCGCCAACCCTGTTCTGGAGCCGCTGCCCGCGGCGGCCCATCTGGCGGCCCTGGCCGTGCTGACCGGGCTTCTCTATGCGCTCAGGATCGCGGTCTCGCCGGGGCTGCGCGCCGAGGCGGCAGGGCTGCTGCGGCGGCTTGCCGGACGGCTGGGCAGAAAGCGCTGAACGGCGCCCGCCGGCGGCGCGGTGTTTCGCGCGCGAAACACGCGCCGCCGCTCAGTCCCGCCCCGCCCCGGCGCGGCGCACGCAATAGGCCAGGAAGGCACGTGCCGGGCTTCTGAGCCGCGGCCGCCCCGAGGCCTGCCAGTAGCGCCGCCAGTCGGCCTCGAGCGCGTAGACATCCCATCCCGGCGCCAGCGCGCGGGCCTCCGCCAGCGTCTCCGGCGCCAGCACCGGCCCGTCCTCCTCGAGCACGCCTGCGCGCGGCACCACCACCACCATGTCGCCCGGCTCGACGGACAGGCTGTATTCCGGCAGGTTGCCGGCCGCCGCCATGTCGCGGATCATCTTGCGGAACACCCTGAGCGGCGAGGCCGAGCCCGACTTGGCGCAGAGCACGGCCATCGAGATCTGCCAGCGCGCCTGGCGGCCGCAATGCTTGCGCGCCAGCTCGTAGACGCGCCGCTCCAGCGGCTTTCTCAGCGCGAAATAGTCCCGGCTCAGCGTCAGAACCGAGCGCGACAGCACCGCGCGGTAGAGCCAGTCCGAGAGCGTCACGGTCACGCTGACCATCCGCCCCGAGCGGGTGCGGCGGACGATCTTCCAGCCCTCGATCAGGCCGAACCCCTCGGTGGTGATGGTCTCGCCGGTGGGGATGTTGGTGACGATCCGCGTGCCCGCCAGCCGCTCGAAGGCCTCGCGCAGGCGCCGGTAGGCATCGCCGCTGGTCTCGCGGCCGCAGGCCACCAGCAGGTCATGGGCGACCAGCTCCAGCGAGCGCGCCACCGGACGCCCGGCATTGGACGCCGCCACCAGCTGGCTGATGCAGTAGATCAGCACGTCCTTGTCGTGGATCGTCGCCAGCCCCTTCACCGAGGGGGTGATCTCCACCGAGACCGCGCCATGCTCGTAGCGCAGCACCCGGCGGTCGGGACGGGTCGAGAGCGAGAAGACCGGATGCTCCATCGTCGCCATGTCGTCCTTGGGCAGGGCGGCGGCGATATCGCAGACGAAGAAATCGCCCAGCGGCAGCATCTGCGGCGCGGCCTCCTGGCGGAGCGGCGGAGCGGGAATGGGCATGGGCGGACTGCTCGGAACGTTTCGTCGTTTTATTTACGCCGAGCCTAAGCAGCGGCCCTGCCCCCCGCAAGCCCGGGACGGGACCGGCTTCGGGGGTTTGGAGTCGGAGTTTCGTGGTTCTAGAGTCGCGCTATCGTGGTTCTGGAATCGCGCGTTCCCGAATTCTCCGAAAAGGCGGATTATTATCAATATGTTGCGTGAAGCAGTTGCAGCCCTTAACTAGACTCTAACAAATATAACTTGCAGGAGCCGTCAGAGCGCCACAGGGACAGGCTCTGGATAACGCTGACCAAGACATTGAAAATACATGCATTTCTAAAATGGATGCGTATTTTGGTTACATGTGCGCATTTTCCTGCTACAGAAGGGAATAACCGGCATATCGAGCAGCCGGATCCCTCGCGCGGATCCCCGGATCCGGAGAATCGCGGGCCGGGACCAAGCCGTTGCAGACAGGACATCCAATGAGAAAGCCGCCCTCGACCCGCCCCGGACGGCCTGGCGCCGCAGACGAGCAGCCGCCGTATTTCGACCTCTCCCCGGACGAGGCACTGGCCGAGCTGGGCGATCCGGTCGGCACGCAGGAGCTGGCCGATGCCGCGCGCATGGCCGCCGAGGGCCGCGCCGACCTGATGTCGCGCGGGCTCGATCCGGAGGGCCGCAAGGAGCTGCGCCTGTTCTCCACCTGGGAGGTCACCCGCTACATGATCCCGGTGGCGACCCCGCATTTCCGCCGGGTGCTGAAGGCCAATCCCGCCCTGCCCCAGGGCCGCTCGGAGACCGAGGGCGGCACCCGCTGGTTCACCCTCGAGGAAGTGCTGCGGCTGCGCGCCTTCTTCGCCGAGGAGGGATCGAAGGCGAAGAACTACCTGCCCTACCGCCCCAAGGGGCTGCCCGCCAAGATCGCGGCGGTGGCCAATTTCAAGGGCGGCGTCGGCAAGACCTCGACCGCGGCGCATCTGGCGATGTCGGCGGCGCTCGACGGCTACAAGGTGCTGGTGATCGATCTCGACAGCCAGGGCTCGATGACCTCGATCTTCGGCGGACGGGTGGCGGATGAATGGCAGACGGTCTTCCCGCTGCTGGCGCGCGACTACGCCGAGACCCTGCAGCAGGAGAACCGGCTGCGGATGGGCCGCGGCGAAACGCCGGTACCGCTCGACGAGACCCTGGCCGAGGCGCTGAAGATCTCCACCGGGGACGTGATCCAGTCCACCCACTGGCCGAATATCGACCTGATCGGCGCGCAGCTGAACCTCTACTGGGCCGAGTTCCAGATCCCCGTCTGGCGGATGGGGCTGAAGGGCTGGAAGCTCTGGGACAGCCTGACCAACCGGCTCGACAGCGACGGCGTGCTCGACCGCTACGACCTGGTGATCCTCGATACCCCCCCTGCCCTCGGCTACCTGACGATCAACGCGCTGGCGGCCGCCGACATCCTCTTGGTGCCGCTCGGGGCGAGCTTTCTCGAATTCGACTCCACGGGCCGGTTCTTCGACATGCTCCACGCCACCTTCTCCTCGATCGAGGAGGGCGAGAACCTTGCCGCCCGCGCGCTCGGCCAGCCCGAGCTGCGCTTCGAATGGGATGCGGTGCGCGCGGTGGTGACCCGCTTCGACGCCTCCCAGCAGATGGAGATGGCCAACCTGATGCAGGCCTATATCACCCCCTTCATGTCGCCCTTCCGCCAGGGCTACACCGCGCTTGTCGGCCAGGCCGGCGAGCAGGTGAACGGCATCTACGAGGCCGATTACCGCGACTTCAACCGCGAGACCTATATCCGCGGCCGCGAGACCTTCGATGCCACCTATGCCGCCTTCAAGAAGCTGCTGATCGGGGTCTGGCGCCGGGACGAGCTGGACCGCGAGGCGGCGCAGTGAGGGCCGCCCGCCTGACCGACCGGTGTTTCGCGCGCGAAACACGCGGCTGTTTCGCATGCGAAACGCTGCCTGCCGGTTCCCTTTTCCACCGCCGAGGAGACCGCCCATGGCCCGCCGCCGCCTGACCCCTGCCCAGCCCGGCGCCCGCGCGCCCGGTGCCCTGGCCGCGCCCGAGACCAAGGCGATGCCCTTCGGTGCGGCGCCGCCGATCGCCAAGGTCTCGGGCCAGTCGGCCGAGGCGGCGGCGCTGCGCGAGCTGGCCGAGGGGATCGAGGCCGCGCGCGCAGAGGGACGGATGCTGCTCGACATTCCGCTGGCCGAGATTTCGGCGGGCTTCATGCTGCGTGACCGGGTGGTCTTCGACCGCGAGGAGCTCGACGCGCTGAAGGAGTCGATCCGCCTCCATGGCCAGCGCACCCCGGCGGAGGTCACGCCGCTGCAGCCCGGGGAGGCGGAGCCCGGTTCGCGCTACGGGCTGATCTCGGGCTGGCGGCGGCTGCGGGCGCTCGGCGAGCTCTCTGCAGAGACCGGCGAGCCCCGCTTCGCGGCGCTGCGCGCGCTGGTGCGCCCGGCAGAGACCGCCGCCGACAGCTATGTCGCGATGATCGAGGAGAACGAGATCCGCGTCGGGCTGAGCTACTACGAGCGCGCCCGCGTGGTCGCCGAGACGGCTGCGCGCGGGGTCTTCCCCGACCAGGCCGCGGCGCTGCGCGCGCTCTTCGCCACGGCGAGCCGGGCCAAGCGCTCGAAGATCTCCAGCTTCGTCGAGATCCACGAGACCCTGGGCGACCTGCTGCGCTTTCCTGCGGCGATCCCCGAACGGCTGGGCCTGGCGCTGGTCGCCGAGCTGCGGGCCTCCGGGCCGGGCGCGGCGCGCGCGGCGCTGGCCGCGGCGGAACCGGGCGGGGCGGCAGAGGAGCTGGCGCAGCTCGAGCGGCTGGCGCGCCCGGCGAAGCCCCCGGCGAGGCGTGCGGCGGAGCCAGCCGCCGAACAGCTGCGCCCTGGCGTGGAGATGCGGCTCTCGGGGCGCGGCGGACGGCGCAGCGTGACGCTCAGCGGGCCCGGGGTCGACGAGGCGCTGCTCGAGACGCTGCGGCGGATCCTCCGCGACGGGGAGGGCAGGGGCTAGCCGCGCAGCGCCTGGCCCAGCATCCAGCCCGCCCGGACCAGCCGCAGCCGCAGCAGCGTGGCGGCGGCGCGGCGCTTCTCGATCCCCGAGAGCCGCTCCGCGCGCAGCACCTGCGGCAGATGCGCGGGCCCCGAGGCGGCCACTGCCAGCGCCCGGAGCGCCCATCGCGCCCGGGCCGGGGCGGAGGTGCCGTTGAGCTGGAACCCCTCGCTCGTGGTGCGATGCCACTTGCGCCGCAGCGCCGCCCAGTCCGAACGGGTCGGATGCGCCACCTCCAGGCCGTCGGCGTAGCGCAGCGAATAGCCCTTCGCCACGGCGCGGCGGCACCAGTCGACATCCTCCGAGAGCCCAACGATCAGCGGGCCGACATCCTCGAAGACGCGGCGGGTGGTCAGCAGGTTGGCGGTGACCGAGAAGCCCTTGCGCGCGACATAGTCCCGCTGGCGGAAGGCGAAGACCGTCTCGAAGGCCTCTGCGCCCGAGCGCGGCGGCGGGGTCTCGTCGAACGTGCCGATCCGCCCGCCCGCCACGGCGCCCTTCTCGGGGAAGGCCGCCAGCAGCGCCATCGCCGCTGCCAGCCAGCCGGGGCCGGGCACGCAGTCGCTGTCGAGGAAGAGCAGCCCCGGCGCCGTGGTCGCCGCCACCCCGCCATTGCGCGCCGCCGCCGCGCCCTTTTCGGGGACATCGAGGAAGCGGATGCCGGGATGGGCGGTGCGCAGCGGGCCCAGATCGCAGGGGCTGCCATTGTCGGCGACCACGCATTCGGCCCGGGGCGCGGCGGCGAGCTGCGGCGCCAGCGCGGCGAGGCATTTCGCCAGGCGGAAAGGGTCGTCGTAATGCGGGATGATGACCGCCAGGCGCGGCGCCGCGGTCATTCGCCGGGATCCGCGGGGCCGGGGGTTTCGCGGCGGCCGACCACCCGGGCGGGCAGGCCGACCGCGATCGCCATGGCCGGGATCTCGCCGCGCACCACCGCGCCCGCGCCGATGATCGCGCCCGCGCCGATCCGCGCGCCGGGCAGCACCGTCACCTTGGCCCCCAGCCAGGCATCCGCGCCAATGGTCACGTCGGCCTCGTCCATCGCCTGGGCCGTCACCGGATGGCCGTCGTCGAAGCGGTAATTCGCAGCGGTCACCAGCACGTCCGGTCCGAAGAGCACGTCGTCGCCGATCTCGATCCGGCCATGGGCGTGTCCGGCCCAGAGCGTGCAGCGCGCCCCCAGCGAGACCCGGGCGCCGAGGCGAATCCGCTCGGGATTGGAGAAGGCGGCATTGGGGCTGATCGCGCAGCCTGGCCCGCGCTCGAGTCGGCGCAGTGGCGCAACATGCGAGTAGTTATAGTAGTTGAGCAGCTTCGCCCCGTGGGCCCAGGCGCGCGGATCGAGAAAAGCGCCGATAAGCCGCAGCAGGCGGGCGGGCTTGCCCAGGCGCGTCTTGCGGCCGGGCGCGGGCGGGGAGGGGGCAGGGGCGGACATGGCGGATTCTCCTCCCGGGCTACGGGCCAGTGCAGTTTAACCCTTAGCGTGCAAGGGGGTAGCAGTCAAAATGCCAGCGCGGCCCGCATCCGGCCGGCGTGTCTTGCCGCGGCAGGGAGCTCGGCAGGGCAGGGCGACGGGAGGATTGTTGCCGCTCTGCCCGCCCGTCAAAGTGTCGCTTTGAGATCGGGTGCAGCTCTCCATAAAGAGGAGACGAACAATTGTATCAGGTCCTGAAAGAGTGAGTGCGATGCCTACTGCTCCCTTTGCGCCCGTCCCGGAACTCTACGTTTCGTACGAAAGCGCCCAGAAATTGAAAAATGAAGCCGGGGAGCTCGCGTCCTGGGATCTCAGCCAGCGCCAGGTCTGCGACCTCGAGCTGCTGATGAACGGCGGCTTCAACCCGCTGAAGGGCTTCCTCTCGGAGGAAGACTACAACGGCGTGGTCAACGGCATGCGCCTGGCGGACGGCTCCGTCTGGCCGATGCCGATCACCCTGGACGTGTCCGAGAAATTCGCCGAGGGCGTCGAGGTCGGCCAGGATATCGCGCTGCGCGATGCCGAGGGCGTCATCCTCGCGACCATGAACGTCACCGACAAATGGGTGCCGAACAAGTCGCTCGAGGCCGAGAAGGTCTTCGGTGCCGATGACCAGGCGCATCCGGCGGTGTTCTACCTGCACAACCACGCAGGCCCCGTCTACCTGGGCGGCCCGATCACCGGCATCCAGGCGCCGATCCACTACGACTTCCGCGCCCGCCGCGACACGCCGAACGAGCTGCGCGCCTATTTCCGCAAGATGGGCTGGCGCAAGATCGTCGCGTTCCAGACCCGCAACCCGCTGCACCGCGCCCACCAGGAGCTGACCTTCCGCGCCGCCAAGGACGCGCAGGCCAACCTGCTGATCCATCCGGTCGTCGGCATGACCAAGCCGGGCGACGTGGACCACTTCACCCGCGTGCGCTGCTACGAGGCGGTTCTCGACAAGTACCCGGCGGCCACCACCACCATGTCGCTGCTGCCGCTGGCAATGCGCATGGCCGGCCCGCGCGAGGCAGTCTGGCACGGCCTGATCCGCAAGAACTACGGCCTGACCCACATCATCATCGGCCGCGACCATGCGGGCCCGGGCAAGAACTCGGCCGGCGAGGACTTCTACGGTCCCTACGACGCACAGGATCTCTTCCGCGAGCACCAGGAAGAGATGGGCATCGAGATGGTCGACTTCAAACACATGGTCTATGTGCAGGAGCGCGCCCAGTACGAGCCGAATGACGAGATCGCCGACAAGGACAATGTCACGATCCTCAACATCTCGGGCACCGAACTGCGCCGCCGCCTGCGCGAGGGCCTCGAGATCCCCGAGTGGTTCTCCTTCCCCGAAGTGGTCAACGAGCTGCGCCGCACCTCGCCGCCGCGCTCCAAGCAGGGCTTCACGGTGTTCTTCACCGGCTTCTCCGGCTCGGGCAAGTCGACCATCGCCAACGCGCTGATGACCAAGCTGATGGAAATGGGCGGCCGTCCGGTGACGCTGCTCGACGGCGACCTGGTGCGCAAGCACCTGTCGAGCGAGCTGGGCTTCTCCAAGGAGCACCGCGACATCAACATCAAGCGCATCGGCTATGTCGCGTCCGAGATCACCAAGAACGGCGGCATCGCCATCTGCGCCCCGATCGCGCCCTATGCGGCCACCCGCCGCCAGGTCCGCGAGATGGTCGAGGCCGGCGGCGCCTTCGTCGAGGTCCATGTCGCGACTTCGATCGAGGAATGCGAAAAGCGCGACCGCAAGGGTCTCTACAAGCTGGCCCGCGAAGGCAAGATCAAGGAATTCACCGGCATCTCCGATCCCTATGACGTGCCGGAGAACCCCGAGCTGCGCCTTGAGACCGAAGGTTCCGATGTCGATTTCTGCGCCCAGCAGGTTCTGCTGAAGCTCGAGAGCATGGGCCTGATCGCAGCGGTCTGATCCCTTTCCCGGCGCGGCGGCCTCCGCCGCGCCGGACATGCTTCCGGGGGCAACCCGGACCCGCGCGCCGCCCCTGCCGCGCGCCTTTTTCTCCCCCTTCCGACAGTCCGGTATCCGCCGTTGGCCATGCGCGCGCGCCGCGCGGGCCGAAAGGCTTGACCCCGCCTGCTCCAGGCGACATCAACGGGAAAAGATCAGCTGGTCCGGGGGGGGGCGGATGTGCTGCAATCCGCCACAGAGAACCGCAGGACGATGCGGATTGCCTTCGGGCTGCATGCGACAGGACGGGCCTGTCCAAAAGCTGGACAAGGCACCGTTGCGCGGCCCTCCTGCTCTCTGAGTAGGCCGATGCATAAGGGCCACTCAGAGGGGTCCAATGGGCGCTTCGGTGACGAATAGCTGCGCTTGACCCGGGATTGGGGTGCGGTCCGATCGCCACCGCCATTCCTCGGGGCATCACCGAAGGTCAATGGAGGCGCCCATCCCCGACTGGCGGCATCGAGGTCCGCGCATGTTCGAGAGTAGGTTTGAGGCGGCAAGATCGCAGGGGTCATACTGCCGCCGGACCGTGCCTTGTCGGTGAAGGGGTACTATCGGTACGATCCGTGACCGCCGCGTCGGCGCTTTCTGCACCCCTACTCGCCTCATACCGCCGCCTCTTGCCGCCCTCGATATGTCCGGTAATCCTGCCTTATAGGACTCATGCTTCACGAGAGCATGACTTGCCCTTGCTGTGCCTCGGCTGCGAGGGCACTCAGCCCCGGAGCCATCGCACCCAAGATTAGCATTCTTTAAGAAGAATATTTCAGGCCAAAGCTTTCCGAGGCAAGCTGGTACACAACGCGGCCTCTTCCGGGCCGATAATACCGCATACCCTGCTGACGAGCTCTTTCGGGACCCGCATCCGTGCGATGCGCAATGCCTTCAATAAGGCGTCGGCCTGTCCGCTTTCTCCGAGAAGACTTCTCACGGGATCGCAGGTCAGCAACCCGGCGGTCGAGACAACGGCCAGTTCGGGATACATTTCCGAACAAAGAAGGCGCGCCTTTCGCTCGTCGATCAGGGCTATTCCGGAGAGCTCGATGGCACAGCCGATGGTTGCGGCTTCGCCGTCGTCGAGGGTGCGCAACGTCGATCCGTCGATAAGACTTTCATAGACGGTCAGAGCATCCTTCCCCAGGCCGACACGGTGTGCGTGACCTAGTCACCTGAATCTAAAGTCCCTGACATACGGTCTTTTGGCAGAAGCGCTTCACTGAGGCGAGAATTTCGTCTGCGGACTTGTGCCAGC
>NZ_VATA01000045.1 GCF_005870025.1 Poseidonocella sp. HB161398 | reverse complement strand
TCACCTCCACCTCTTCCTTGAGCCGACGGTTCCCGCAGCGCAGCTCGGCCAGTTCGGCGGCCTCGGCCTGCTGGCGCCGGATTGCCTCAGCCGGACCCGCGGCGGCGAGCTCGAGCCGCCAGCCTTTCCGCTGCGACGCCGTCACGCCAAGTTCCCGGGCAACGCTGGTTTGGGTGGTGCCCGGCTTGGACAGGCGGGCGACGGCCTGTTCTGTGAACTCGGCAGTGAAGGGGCGGCGGGGCTGTCTGCTCATCTGGGGTCCCTCACAGCGGGAGCAAGATAACTCCCAGTCCAGGATCCGGGTGCAAGGTCACCTTTTTCCGAGAGAGGCCGGCAACTCGACGCTTCAGCTTCGAGTACCGATCCTCGAGCATCTTCAGCCGCCTGGACCAATGGCGCGTCATGGCGACTCGCCGACGGCATCGACCCTCGTGTTTCTTGCGCCAGTGGCAGACCGTTGCCTTGGCAATCCGAGCCTTGCGGCACACCCCGGCCACCGATGAGCCGTCCACTACATGCTTCAGCGCAAACGCAATCCGCGCCTCCGTGAACTTGGGCCTCTTCATGGACTCCTCCTCGCCCCGCACACGGGATCGCAACCGGAAGGGTCCGTCTCGGATTGGTCCGGCTCTCTGGCAGCGGGCCGCGCGGCTCGGACCAGCGGCGCCGGAACGGCCGACTCTGGCGGCGCGGCAGGCCGGACAGCACTTCTGCGTCAGGCAGGACCGGACGGCATGCGTCGTGGAAACGGTCGCCGGACCGTGTCCGAGCCTGCTCTTTCCGCGAAGGCCGCGGGATGACCGCGCTCTCGGGCTCTGCGGGCGTGCCGGCCTGTCCCTGGATCGAACCAGGCCGCAAGGGAGACGCGCCGCCCCAGCCAAGTGTTGAAACTGCACCAAGTCGTCCGTCGGTCGCCGCGGGCATGAGGCTTCGGCATGCAGCCGATCCGGCATTCGGGACGCCCGCACTGGCCGCCACTCCCCGATATGCGCAACAAGGCGCAGTTGACGTCTGGCGGCGGGAGCTGCCATTGGTACAATTTGCATATTGAAGATGAGATGCGCGCTCTGCGGGCCATCGGGAAGAACATGTACGAGGTGTCCATGAGATCGCATTCCGCATCCGTACCGGCCCAGCACGCGTCGCCAAGAGCCGGGGCCACCCGCTTCCTCGCCGCCTCCGCCCTTCTCTGCTCTGCCCTCTTGCCCGGGCACGCGCACGCCGGCGAGGTGGAGGACTATTCCGGCATGAGGCTGAGCCTGCCCTTCGGCTTCTACAACGAAACCTTCGGGCTCACCGCGGGCTGGGTCCTGGGGCGGGTCGGGTATCCGCAGCCGACCGCCCGGGTGCTGGGAACGGTCATGGCGGGCTCCGAGGGTTCGCAGCTCGCCTTCGCGATGGCGCAGGATCTGCGCATCCCCGGCATCGACCGCCTGTTCATCGATCCGGTCCTGTCGCTCGGCCATTACGGCGATGCCGATACCTATATCGACGGCAATCCGGATTTCGCCGGCCAGCGCGCCGGCACGAACGACTCCGACCAGGACAATTTCCTGTCCGGCAATGTCTCGGACGTCTTCTCGCGCGTGCGCTTCAAGTACCTCCTGCCGATCGGCCACGGGCGCGACCAGATCATCCCCGACTACAAGGTGCTCGACGGCGCCCTCTATTCCGGTGCCACCGGCGCCGCGTCGCTAGATCCCTTCGAGAGCGGCCGCAGCTTCTTCGAGATCCGGCCGTTCCAGCGGGCCCTGGACATAGACGGCGAGGATTTCGACGGCGACATCCGCACCAATGGCGTCGATGTCGCCTATTTCTGGGACAACCGCGACTTTCCCTACAACCCCTCGGCGGGCAATGGCGTGAGACTGCAGTATTCCCGGGATTTCGGCCTGTTCGACAGCTCGGATTCCTGGACGGTCGTGCAGGCCGAGGTCGATGCCTATCACGATTTCGGCCGGAGCGGTTGGTTCCGGAACCGGATCTTCGCCTTCGATCTCTGGACCGCCGACACGCCCTCCTGGGACGATGACGGCGATGTCATCCGCCACCGCGCCCCCTCCTATACCGGTGCCACGCTGGGCGGGCTCTGGCGGATGCGGGGCTATCCGGCGCAGCGGTTCAACGACCGCTCGGCCATCTACTATTCCGCCGAGATGCGCCTGACCCCGCATCGCAACCCCTTCGACAACTGGCCGGCCGTGCAGGACCACCTGGGCGTCGAATGGATCCAGATCGTTCCCTTCGTCGAGATCGGGCGCGTCGCGGGCAGCTACGACCTCGGAGAGCTGCATTCCGACATGAAATGGAACGCGGGCGCCGGCCTGCGCGCCTGGGTCCAGGGTTTTGTCGTCCGGGCGGATACCGCCTTCTCCGACGAAGGCATCCGGGTGCAGATGATGATCGGGCAGCCCTTCCAGTTCTGATCCGGGCCCCGATGGCGGGACCGCCGGCAGGGGCACGGGGCCTCTTCGGCGCAGGGCAGAGTCGCGCCGGGGCGGCAGGCAGTCACCGGCCGGGGCATGACCGCGCCGTCCCGGCCGGAGAAATTGGAAAAACAGGATCACCAAAATCCGAATTCATCCCGGATCGCTCCGCGGGTTCGGCGCAAGATGAGACAGTTTTGGCGCGATAGCTATTCGCCAGATGCATATTTGATCTGCATCAAAGGACGGGAAATCGCCCGGTTTTCCGGAAACCCGTCAGAAAAATCCTTCAAAATCCCTCAAAATCAACCCGTTATAATTCCGCAATGAATTCTCACTTTTACGTGCTCTCCCGCAGGTTGCAGGCGCGCTGCGGCGCAGCACTTGCATGTCCCGCGCAACAAAATAACTTCGCCGCGGGGAGGCCCTGGAATTTGGGGTGGCAAGATGGAATTCAGAAAACGGCAGGCGGACCGCCAGGTAGACGTGCTTCTGGTGGGCGGAGGCATCATGAGCGCGACTCTGGGCGTGCTTCTGCACGAGCTCGAACCCGAGTGGTCAATTGAACTCACCGAAAGGCTGGATCGGGTCGCATCCGAGAGCTCCAATGGCTGGAACAATGCCGGCACCGGGCATTCCGCGCTCTGCGAGCTGAACTATACGCCCGAGACCCCCGACGGCTCGATCAACATCTCCAAGGCGCTCTCGATCAACGAGCAGTTCCAGATTTCCCGCCAGTTCTGGGCGCATCAGGTCGAGGCCGGCGTGCTGAAGGAGCCGAAATCCTTCATCACCCCCGCCCCGCACATGAGCTTCGTCTGGGGCGAGCAGAACGTCGCCTACCTGCGCAAGCGCTACCAGGCGCTGGTCAAGAGCCCGCTCTTCGCCGGGATGAAGTTCTCCACCGACCGCGAGGTGATCGCCGGCTGGGCGCCGCTGATGACCCGCGGGCTCGACCCCGACACGCCGGTCGCCGCGACCTGGGCGCCGCAGGGCACCGATGTCGATTTCGGCGAGATCACCCGGCAGTTCCTGGCCTCGCTGCAGCAGCACCCGAATTTCGACATGCGCACCGGCCGCACCGTCACCGGCATCCGCCGCAATCCCGCGGGCGGCTGGCGCGTGACCAGCACCGGCGCAGGCGGCACGGAATGCGTCGATGCCCGCTTCGTCTTCCTGGGCGCGGGCGGCGGGGCGCTGCCGCTTTTGCAGATGTCGGGCATCCCCGAGGCCCGGCAGTATGCGGGCTTCCCGGTGGGCGGCTCCTTCCTCGTCTGCGACAATCCCGAGATCGTCCGCCAGCACGCGGTCAAGGTCTATGGCAAGGCCGCGGCCGGCAGCCCGCCGATGTCCGTGCCGCATCTCGACCGCCGCTGCATCGACGGCCGCGAGATGCTGCTTTTCGGGCCCTTCGCCACCTTCTCGACCAAGTTCCTGAAGGAAGGCTCGCTCTGGGACCTGCCCAGCTCGATCACCGGGCGCAACCTGCTGCCGATGCTGCAGGTCGGCTACCGCAATTTCGAGCTGGTCGAGTATCTCGCGGGGCAGCTGCTGCTGACCGAGAAGGACCGGATGAAGGCGCTGCGCGCCTACTACCCCGAAGCCCGCGACGAGGACTGGCGGCTGTGGCAGGCGGGACAGCGGGTGCAGGTGATCCAGAAGGATCCGGGCCATGGCGGCGAGCTGAAGCTCGGCACCGAGATCGTCACCGATGCCGATCGCAGCCTTGCCGCGCTGCTCGGCGCCTCGCCGGGGGCCTCGACCGCCGCGCCGATCATGCTGGACCTGCTGGCGCGGATTTTCCCCGATCGCGTCGAAAGCGCCGCCTGGCAGGAGAAGCTGCGCCAGATCGTGCCGACCTATGGCTGCGACCTGCGCGACGCGCCCGAGCTGATCGCGCGCGAATGGGCCGAGACCTGCTGCACGCTGGACCTGCTGGAGATCGGCTTCGACGAGGTGCGCAGCCGGATGGACCAGTTCCGCGCCACGGTGGTCGCGCCGCTCGAGGGCCAGGAGGCCGCCTGACGGCCTCCCCTGCCCCGCCGGAGCCGGCGGGGCTGCCCTGGGTCATCCGAGATAGACCCGCCCCTTGGGATAGCGCACCCGCGGCTGCGCGCGCGTCGCCAGGAAGAAGCCCAGCGTCAGCGGCCCGACCCGGCCGAGGAACATCAGCAGCATGATGACCGTCCGGCCGAGCCCGTCGAGCTCGCCCGTGGCCCCGCGCGACAGGCCGACCGTGCCGAAGGCCGAGACCACCTCGAAGGCCAGGTCGGTGAATTCGCCGTCATGCGAGATCGAGATCAGGAACATGCCCAGCATGATCGTGATCGTCGACACCGTGGCCAGCGCCATCACCTTGAACACGTCCTCGGGGCCGAAGCTGCGGCCGAAGGCGCGCATCACCGTCTCGCGGCGGAAGAAGGCGACCGTGGCGATCAGCAGCACGCAGAGCGTCGTCACCTTGATCCCGCCCGCCGTCGAGGTCGAGCCGCCGCCGATCAGCATCAGCGCCATCGTCAGGAGCACCGTGCTGTCATGCAGCTGCGAAGTGTCGACCGTGTTGAACCCCGCGGTGCGCGGGCTGACCGCCTGGAACCAGGCGGCGCCGATCTTCGCCCAGGGCCCGCCGAGCGCACCGAGCGTGCCCGGATTGCGCCATTCCAGCGCCGCGAAGAGCACCCAGGACAGTCCCAGCAGCGCCACGGTGCCGGTGATCATCAGCTTGGAATGCAGCGTCAGCCGCTGCCAGCGGCGCTCCTCGGCGAGGTCGCCCAGCACGATGAAGCCGAGCCCGCCGACGAGGATCAGCGCCGGGATGGCGAGATTGACCACCGGATCGGTGACATAGCGCGACAGGCTGTCCGGGAAGAGCGCGAAGCCCGCATTGTTGAAGGCCGAGACGCTGTGGAAAAGCGCCATCCACAGCCCCTCTGCGGGGCCGAATTCCGGCACGAAGACCGTGCTGAGGACCATCGTGCCCGCCAGCTCCGAGATCACCGCGACCCAGAAGACCAGCCAGACGATCGTGCGCAGCTCGCCATAGCCCGACTGGTTCAGCTCCTCGCGCAGCAGCAGCTTGTGCGGGATGCCGATCGGCACGCCCAGAAGGAAGAGCAGCAGCACGGCGAAGGCCATCAGCCCCAGCCCGCCGAGCTGGATCAGCACCAGGATCACCGCCTGGCCCGCGAAGGTGAAGACCGAGCCGGTATCGACCACGGCAAGCCCCGTCACCGTGACTGCCGAGACCGAGGTGAAGACCGCATCCGCCCAGTTCAGCGTGCCGTCATGGCACAGCGGCAGCTTCAGGAGCCCCGCGCCGATCAGGATGCAGCTGAGATAGAGCAGCGCCAGCGAGGCCGGGGGCGAATGCATGATCCCCCGCGACAGCGCCGGAACGCTGTGCCGTGTCAGGGCCATGGCAGGCTCGCCGCGAAGGTTCTCAGGTCGGCCCGCCGCCCCAGCAGGATCAGCAGGTCGTCCTTTTTCAGCGTGCAGTCCTGGCCGTCGAAGCCCAGATACTCCGTGCCGCGCATCGCGCCGACGCAGCGCAGGTCGTAGTCGGGATGCTTCAGCTCCCGGAGCGAGACGCCGTCGAGCTTCTCGGGGACCTTGAAGTTCACCACGTGGAAGCCGTTGCCGAGGCTGACATAGTCGCGCACGATCGGGTTGTGCAGCACCTGCGCGATATGCTGGCCGACCTCGACCTCGGGATGGATGATCCGGTCGACCTTCAGCTTCGACAGGATGCGGTGATGGGTCTTCGACGAAGCCTTCGCCCAGACCGTCGGCACGCCCATGGTCTTGAGGTTGATCGCGGCGATGATGCTCGATTCCAGATCGTCGCCCATCGCCACCAGCGCGGTCTCGCAATCCGCGATCCCCGCCTCTCGCAGCGCGTCGTCGTCGCGCACGTCGATGATGACCGCCCGGCTCAGCTCGTCGGCCATGTCGGTCACCCGGGCCTCGTCATGGTCGACGCCGATCACGTAATTGCCGAACCGCATCAGTTCGCGGGCCACGGTGGTACCGAAGAGCCCGAGACCCAGCACTGCGAAGTTGCCGCTCTTGCGCGGGCCGGGAGGCTTGAGAAGCGCCATGTCCGACTTCCTCCTTGTCCAGTCACAAGCGCTACTGCGCCGTGGCGCGAAGGGCAAGAGGAGGCCGGAGCGGGGGCGGCGGACCGCCCCCTGCCGGATCAGCCGCCGGTGGCGGGGCCGGCGACGCCCTCGGCGGCCGCGCCCGCGCCGGTGGCAATCTTCAGCGTCGCCCAGGCCTGGGCGGCGTCATTGACCGCCGAGGCGGCCGAGATCCGGGCGCTGGCGGTGTTGCGGTCGGTGTCGAGCAGGTCGAGAAGCGTGATCGCGCCGTTGCGGTAGTTCTCCTGCGCCAGCGCCAGCGCGCGGCCGTAGTCATCCGCCGCCTGGCGCAGCGCCGTCGCCCGCTGGCGGTAGCGCCGCAGGTTCGACTCGCCGACCTGCACGTCCTCCACCGCCTGCATCACCGAGGCGCGCCATTCGATCTCGGCCTGCTTCGCCGCCGAGACCTGAGCGTCGCGGCTAGCGCGCAACGCGCCCTGGTTGAAGACCGGCAGCGACAGCGACGGGCCGAAGGTCCAGCTGTCCGTCCCGTCGAGCCGCCCGACCGTGCCGCCGAGCGACAGCGAGGGATAGAGGTCCGCCTCGGCCACGCCGACCTCGGCCACCGCCGCGGCCAGGTCGGCCTCGGCGCTGCGCACGTCGGGCCGGTTGCGCAGCAGGTCGGCGGGCACGCCGGTGCGGGTCCCGCCGGGCGTCCGCAGCTGCGGCGCGCCGCGTTGCATGCGCGACATGATCGGCCCGGCCGGCTCGTTCAGCAGCGTGGCGATGGCGTAGACGTTGGAGTCGAAGAGCGCCGCGTATTGCGGCAGCGCCGCGCGGGCATTCGACAGGAGCGCCTCGGCCTCGGCGACCTCGTATTCGGTCGCCGCGCCCGCCTGGTACTGGGTGCGGGTGATGTCGACCGTCTCCTCGCGGGCGCTGATCGTGTCGCGCGCCAGCGCCAGCGCCTCCTGGTAGTAGCGGGCATTGGAATAGGCGGCGATCAGCTCGGCCAGCCAGGCCAGCCGGGTCGTCTCCACCTCGGCCCGCGCGGAGGTCAGCGAGGCGGCCGCGCTCTCGCGCTCGCGCCGGATGCCGCCGAAGAGGTCGATCACGAAGGAGGCGCCGAGCTCGGCGGAATTGACGGCCGAGGTGCCGTCGATCCCCTCGCCCCCCTCGAAGCTGCGGGACGCGTCGAGCGAGCCCGAGGCCGCCGAATTGACCCCGGTGGCGCGCAGATTGGCCTCGGCCTGGCGGATCCGCTCATTGGCGGCCATCACGTCGAGGTTCTGCTTCAGCCCGCGGTCGACGAGGTCGGTCAGCATCGGATCGCGGTAGTCCTGCCACCAGGTTTCCCCGGCGACGCGGCCGATCGACTGCGCGTCGCCCTCGGCGAAGCGCGTGGTCAGCGGCACTTCGGGACGCTGGTAGTCCGGGCCGACCGCGCAGCCCGCGACGGCCAGGAGAACGAGAACGGATGCATACCTCACTGCGGAACCTCCTGCGGCCGGCGGCGCAGCATGTCCACGGCCTTCAACACTGCAACATAGAAGACGGGAACCATGACGATGCCGATAATGGCCGAGAAGATGATCCCGCCGAGCATCCCGGTCCCGATGGATTTCTGCGCATTGGCGCCCGCGCCCGAGGCCAGGACCAGCGGCAGGATGCCGAAGCCGAAGGCCAGCGAGGTCATCAGGATCGGCCGCAGCCGCAGCCGTGCCGCGGTGACCGTCGCCTCGAGCAGCGTCACGCCCTGCTTGCGCAGCGTCTCGGCGAATTCGACGATCAGGATCGCGTTCCGCGCCGCCAGGCCGATCGTCGTCAGCAGGCCCACCTTGAAGTAGACGTCGTTCGACTGGCCGAAGGCCCAGGTGAAGACCAGCGCGCCGAGGATGCCGACCGGCACCGAGAGCATCACCGCGAAGGGCACCGTCCAGCTTTCGTAGAGCGCCGCCAGGCAGAGGAACACGACCAGAGCCGAGAGCGTGTAGAGCAGCGGTTCCTGGTTGCCCGAGAGCCGCTCCTGGTAGCTCAGCCCGGTCCAGGCCGACCCGTAGCCGCCGTCGAGATCCGCGGTCAGCTCCTCCATGGCGTTCATCGCGTCGCCCGAGCTGATGCCCGCGGCGGCCGAGCCCGAGATCTCCAGCGCCCTCGTGCCGCCGTAGCGGGCGAGCTTCGGCATCTGCGTGTCCCAGCTGCGGGTCATGATCGCGGAAAGCGGCACCATCTCGTCATCGCCGTTGCGGATGTACCAGCTGTCGACGTCCTCGGGCTGCATCCGCCAGTCGGCGCCGCCCTGGACGATCACCTCGCGCAGGTCGCTGCCCAGCGGGAAGTCGTTGACATAGCTGCCGGCGAAGACCGTGGCCAGCATGGTGTTGATATCCGACAGCGACACGCCGAAGGCCTCGGCCTTCTGCTGGTCGATGGTCAGCTTCAGCGACGGGGTGGCATTGTCGTCATTGCCCCTGAGCGAGGTCACCCGCCCGTCCGCCGTGGCCTTGGCCACCAGCTCGTCCGCGGCCGCCTTGAGCGCGTCCTGGCCGTTGCCCCGCTGATCGACGAGATACATGCTGAAGCCCGAGGTGTTGCCCATGCCGGGAATGGCCGGGGGCTGCAGGAAGAAGACCTGGCCGAGCCGGCCGTTGAAGAACCGCGCATTGGCCGCGTTCATGATGTCGGCGGCGTCGATGCCGGGACGGTCCTCGTAGTCCTTGAGCTTGACGAACATCATCGCCGCGTTCTGGCCAGAGCCGCCGAAGGAGAAGCCGACCGCCGCGAAGACGGAATCGACCGCATCGGAATGCTCGGTCAGCATGTACTGCTCGAGCTGCGCCACCGCATCCGCGGTCTGCTGGGTGGTCGCGCCGTCGGGCAGCGTGATCATCGCCATCAGCACGCCCTGGTCCTCGGTCGGCAGGAAGGAGGACGGCACGCGGTCATAGACCCACCAGGCGCCGTAGCCGACCGCGGCCAGCACCACGAGCATCCGGAAGGGCCGCCGCGCCAGCCGCCCGACCAGCCCGCCATAGCCGCCTGTCAGCCGGTCGAGCCCGCCGTTGAACCACCGCAGCGGGGCGAATTTCGCCCCCCCGTGCGAGGGTTTCAGCAGCGAGGCGCACATCGCCGGGGTCAGGATCAGAGCCACGAAGAGCGACAGCACCATCGCCGAGATGATCGTCACCGAGAACTGCCGGTAGATGATCCCGGTCGAGCCCGACATGAAGGCCATCGGCAGGAACACCGCCGAGAGGACCAGCACGATGCCCACGAGGGCCGAGGAGATCTCGCCCATCGACTTCTCGGTGGCCGCGACCGCGTCGAGCCCCTCTTCCTCCATCACCCGCTCGACATTCTCCACCACGACGATGGCGTCGTCGACCAGGAGGCCGATCGCCAGCACGAGGGCGAACATCGAGAGCGTGTTGATCGACATGCCGAAGAGCGCGAGGATGCCGAACGTGCCCAGAAGCACGACCGGCACCGCGATGGTCGGGATGATCGTCGCCCGCCAACTCTGCAGGAAGAGCAGGATCACCAGGAAGACCAGGACGATCGCCTCGCCCAGCGTGTGGTAGACCTGCTCGATCGACTGCTCGACGAAGGGCGAGGTGTCGTAGGGATACTCGATCGTCACCCCGTCGGGCAGCGAGCCCGCGAGGGTGTCGAGCACGCTGCGCACCCGCGCGGCAGTTTCCACCGCATTGGCGCCGGTGGCCAGGTTGACGCCGAAGCCCGCGGCCGGCTTGCCGTTGTAGCGGCTCGAGCTGCCGTAATCCTCGGCGCCGATCTCCACCGTCGCGACATCCGCGAGATAGACGACCGAGCCGTCCTCGTTGGTTTTCAGGATGATCCGGCGGAAATCCTCGACCGAGGTCAGCTGCGACTGCGCCGAGAGCGAGACGGTGAATTGCTGCCCCTTCGCCACCGGCTGGTCGCCGAGGCTGCCGACGGTGACATTGGTGTTCTGCTCGCTGACCGCCGAGGTCACGTCCTCCGGCGTCAGCTGGTACTGGTAGAGCCGCTCGGGATTCAGCCAGATCCGCATCGCGTAGGGCGAGCCGAAGGAGTTGATCGAGCCGACCCCCTCGGTGCGCTGCACCGGGTCCTCGATCGTGCTGCCGAGGATGTCCCCGAGCTGCAGCGAGGTGTAGCTGCCATCCTCGGAGACCAGCGCGCCCACGAGCAGGATCGAGCTGGTGGAGCGGGTGACGCTGACCCCCTGCTGCGTGACCGAGGTCGGCAGCGAGGACTGCACCAGCTGCAGCTTGTTCTGCACCTGGACCTGCGCCATGTCGGGATCGACCGTGTCGTCGAAGGTCAGCGAGACGCTGGCCGAGCCCTCCGAGGAGGAGGAGGTCATGTAGATCAGCCCGTCGAGGCCGGTCATGCCGTCCTCGATCACGGTGGTCACCGAGTTCTCGACCGTCTCTGCGGAGGCGCCGGTATAGCTGGCGCTGATCCTCACGGTGGTGGGGGCGATCTCGGGATACTGCGAGATCGGCAGGCTCATCAGGCCGAAGACGCCGGCCAGCATGACGACGATGGCCAGCACCCAGGCGAAGACCGGGCGGTGAATGAAGAAGGTTGCCATGGCCTCAGTCGCCCGCTGCCTGATCGGCGTCGCGGGTGACGCCATCCTCGTCGATCGTCACCGCGACCGGGGTCACGGCGGCGCCGTTCTGCATCGATTTCAGCCCGTCGACGATCAGCTTGTCGCCCTCCTCGATGCCGTCGAGCACGATCCAGCTGTTCTGGTAGCTGCCCTGGTCTTCCAGGGTGATCTGCCGGGACTTGCCGTCCTCGCCGACCAGGTAGACCGTGAGCATGCCGGAATTGTTCCGCGTCGCCGCGCGCTGCGGCACCAGGAAGGCCCGGGTCGTGCCGGCCGTGATCTCGCCGCGCAGGAACATGCCGGGCAGGATGACATAGCCGGGATTGTCGAAGGAGAAGCGCAGGGTGAAGGTGCCGGTGGTGGTCGAGACGGTATTGCCCGGCGTCACCAGCGTGCCGGTGCCATGGAAGACCGTGCCGTTCTCCAGCGTCAGCGTCGCCTCCAGGTCGTCATTCAGCGTCACCTGGCCGGCGTCGATCTGCTGGCGCATCGACAGCATCCGCGCCGAGGCCTCCACCATGTCGACATAGATCGGGTCCGAGCGCACGATCGTGGTCAGCGCGTCGCTCTGCGCCGCCGTCACCAGGTCGCCGACCGAGACCTCGGCGATATCCGGACGTCCCTCGATCGGGCTCGTCACCGTGGTCCAGCCCAGCTGCGTGCGGGAATAGTCAAGCGCCGCGCGGGCGGCATCCAGCGTCGCCTTGGCCTCGGCCAGCGTCGCGCGCGCGCTCTCGACCTCGGCGGCGGTATAGCCGCGCCCGGCCAGCTGCTGGGCCCGGTCGTATTCGGACTGCGCCACCGGCAGGTTGGCCTCGGCCTTGGCCAGATCCGCCTCGTCCGAGGCGACCTGCGCGCGGTAGGAGGCGTCGTCGATGCGGAAGAGCGGATCGCCGACCTTCAGCGGCCGGCCCGGATCGTAGAGGATCTCCTCGATCACCCCGTCGACCCGCGGGCGCACCGCCACGGACTGGTAGGCCACCGCCCGCCCCGGCAGGGTCACGACCCTCGGCACGTCCTGGCGCTGCATCTCGATCACGCCCACTTGCATCGGCGGCATGCCGCCCCCGTCCTGCGCCTGCGCGCACGCAGTCATGGCCGAAAGCCCGAAGGCGGCCATGGCCGCCAGTCTCCGTACCTGCATCAGCTGAACCCTTGACTAGTCCTGTCGCTAGATGCGTATAATGCAAAAAATGCTGACAGTGCAAGGTTTGCGTTATGACACTTCCGTTAAGGGAACGGCGGCGCCTGGAAACCGCGAATGAAATCCAGCGCGCCACGCTGCGGCTCGCCGCGGAACGCGGGCTCGACCATGTGACCACCGAGGCCATCGCGGCGGAAGCCGGAATCAGCCTGCGCACCTTCTTCAACTACTATACGAACAAGGAAGCGGCTTCCGTCGGCAATCCTCCGCTCTTTTCCGAGGACTCCTGCGAGGCGCTGAGAACCGGCAGCGCACCGCTGGCCGACGACCTGAAGCGCTTCCTCGACGCGCATCTCGCGAGCCTGGCCGGCAGCGAGGAGATCATCCGCAGCCTCGGCCCGATCATCCGCGAGAACGGCCGCGTGCGCTGGCTGCTCGACCAGCACCTGCACAGCCTGCGCGACGACCTGGCCGACTGCCTCGACACCCGCCTGCCCGGCACGCCGCGGGCGATGACCCAGGAGCTCGCCGACTGGTCGCTGCAGGGGATCGGCACGGCGATCGACCGCTGGCTGGCCGATGACGGCCGCACCCTGCAGGCCGCGCTGGACGAGGTGTGGCACGCCAAGCTGGCGGCGGCCAGGCTGGTCGTCCCGGCACCCTAGACGGCCGGCCGGCTGCCCGTTTCCGCGGCAGTCCGGCCCGTCGCGGACCATTCCGGCCGGGACACGGGGAGATTGCCCGGGGGTGCGCTGATTCATCCACTAAAATCGTTGGACCCCCCCCGGGAGGCTGATTAAAGATGGGCAAAACGGTCGGCGGACAGTATCCGCCACCGGCTCTGCACCAGGTAGTAAACTGTTGAAATGTTGATAATTTCCCCTCACATATCCGGCTCCCCGGACGTGGCCGAGAACGTCCGGAAGATGTGGCCGGAGCTGTCGCTCTGCCTGCTCTGCGACGCCTCTCCGGACCCGCACGGACCCGCCGAAGATCCCGACACGACCGTGATCGACTACCTGCAAGTGCCTGAAAACGCGGCAGAGCTCTTCTGCTCCGCGATCGGCTTCCTGCGCCACCGGCTGAAGGGCCGGACCGAGCCGCTGGTGATGGCATTCAACGAGGGAATCCTCGGCTGCGACGCCGCGCCTGCCACCGGGGCGAATGCCGTGATCCGCACCGGCTTCGGCGCCGGGGACCGCCTGTCCTGGCTGCAGATCGACGCGGTCACGGCCTCCGGGCCCTTGCTGCCCGCCTTCGCCGGGGCGGTGCGCCCCGAAGGGCTCTCCGACCGGCAATTCGCCGAACTTCTAACAGCCGGATTCGACGGGTAGGGCCATGCTGGACGATATCTGGCGCAAATATGCTGCAATCGCCAAAGTCCTGGACTCGCGTCCGGACTTCCGGTTCGACCCCGTCATCTACGGCGCGCTGCATCCCCAGCTCGGCGGCGATCCGCAAGTGCTCGAGGCGCATTACCGCGGCCGCGAGGGCGAGCCCGGACGCGTCGCGACCTTCTACGACATCCACCACCAGCAGCAGCCCGCCATCGACGTGGCGCTGGCCTCGCTGGTCATTGACCCCGACCTGGCCGCGGCCATGGCGGCAGGCGATCCCGAAGCCGCGAAGCTCGCCTGCGAGCTGATCCTGCTCGGCGATCCGGTCGACGGGCTGATGTCCGACTTCTCGATGCGCGGCTATCTCAAATGGCACCCGGACATCGTCGCCGCCGGGATGGATCCGCTGCACCACTACCTGCGCTACGGCTTCTACGAGACGGGCCGCCGCACCCTCGCCGATGTCCGCAAGAACCAGAAGGCGGGGCGCAAGCCGTTCCGGCCGGACCTGCCGACCTGCATGATCGCGGTGCATGAAATGTCCCGCACCGGCGCGCCGATCGTCGGCCGCGACCTGCTGCGCGAGGCGGCGAAGGACTACAATGTCGTCATCGCAGCGCTGCGCGGCGGCGAGCTGGAGGAGCAGTTCCTAGAACATGCCTGCGAGGTGGTCATCACCGCCAATCCGCAGATCGACTTCCCGTATTTCAGCGGCGACGCCTTCGACAGCATCGAATTCGCGATCCTCAACTCGGTCGAATGCGCGCTCTTCGTGGCGCCGCTGGTCGCGCAGGACATGCCCTTCTGCGCCTATCTGCACGAATTCGCTGACTATTCCTTCCCGGTCTGGACCTCGACCCTGATCGGCCTCTTCGCCGACCTGGTGATCTACTCCTCCGAACTGGTGCGCGAGTCCTGGACCGGACGCCTGACCGATATCGAGTTCGACATCGCGCGCGACACCCTGATCGTGCCGCAGCGCCCCGATATCTTCGGCTCGGTCGACCAGGCCGACTACCAGCGCGCGCGGCGCAACCTCTCCGAGCTGCTCGGCCGCGACCTCTCCAAGGTGCGGCTGGTCTGCGGCGCCGGGCATATCCAGTGGCGCAAGGGCACCGACATCTTCGTCATGGCCTCGCAGATCGCCGCGATGCGCGATCCCGACACGGTCTTCCTGTGGATCGGCGACGGCCAGAACATCGAGGATATCGGCTTCGGCGTCTGGTTCGACTACCATCTGCGCCAGGCCGGGGCCGGCAATCCCGAGGGCAACCTCTTCTTCCTGCCCGCGGGCCCGCACTATTTCGACGTGCTCAAGGCCTCGGACGCGATGTTCCTGGCCTCGCGGCTCGATCCGCTGCCCAATGTGGTCTTCGACGCGACCCAGCGCGGCTGCCGGGTGGTGAGCTTCGCCGATGCCACCGGCTTCTCGGATCCGGCCTATCGCGAGGCGCCGCACTTCCAGGAGGTCGAATACGGCAACCCCGCCGCCGCGGTCGACGCGCTGACCTCGATGCCCCGCAAGGAGCCCTCGCCCGATCCGGTGCCCGAAGTGGTCATGCCGAAGCTCTTCGCCGCGATCCGCGACGCGCTGGAGGCCCGCCTGGCGGACCAGAGCTATTTCGTCAGTGGCGCAACCGAGATCGACCTGCCCATCCTGTTCTCCGGCGACGAGGAGGATGCGCCGCTCCGCGAGCGCGAGCGCCAGAAGATCCTGCGCTACGGACGGCGGATGCTGTGGCGCGACCCGCGCGAGGCCGCCCAGGCCCTGGAGCGCTCGGAGAACTGGATCCACAAGGGCTGCCGGATCGCCGGCTACGCCCAGGCCTCGCGGGCGGATGCCCCCGCCTTCTCGATGCATATCCACGCCTTCTACACCGACGAGCTGGCCGAGGACATCCAGCGCCACGCCGCCTATCGCGACGCCAGGCGCATCGTCGTGACCACCGACACCGGAGAGAAGGGCGACGAGATCACCCGGATCATGCGCGCCCAGGGGCTGGAGCCGGAAATCCGGCTTGTGCCCAATCGCGGCCGTGACATCCTGCCCTTCATGGAGCTCTTCCAGGAGCCCGGCGCCTATCCCGAAGACGAGATCTGGTGCCATATCCACCAGAAGAAGTCGCTGACCTCCACCTCCGGCGGAGATGTCTGGCGGCGCTTCCTGATGCGGATCCTGCTTGGCGACACGACCGGCCTTTCCTCCGCGCTGATCGAGATCGGCCACGAGCAGGCCGGGCTGGTGGCGCCGTTCGAGCCGCATTTCGTCGGCTGGAACGCCTCGCGGCGGCTGGCGCGGAAATTCGAGCCGAAGCTGCCCGGACCGCTGCCGCAGAACCCGCTGGTCTTCCCGGTGGGCAACATGTTCTGGGTCCGCCGCCCGGTGATCGACGCGATGAACGACCTTTTCGGCCCCGACTATCCCTGGCCGAACGAACCGATTGCGAATGACGGGACCGAATTCCACATGATCGAGCGGCTCTGGCCCGCCATGGCGGTCCAGCAGGGGCTGGACGCCATTTTCGTCAGCAAGCCCGACGAACAGAGGGTGTAAGACTATGGAAGCGATTTTTCACGTCGGGATGGGCAAGACCGGGACCTCGTCGATCCAGCAGGTCCTCGGCGCCAATGAAGAGCACCTGGCAAAGCTGGGGGTGCAGTATCTGGGCCTCTGGTTCCGGATCCTGTCTCCGGATTTCGTCGGCTATGGCGGCCAGGACCGGTTCTTCGCCTCCGGCCCCGAGGCGATGGCGCAGCATGCCGCCGACTTCCACCGGGCGCTGAAGGAGCTGGCCGAGAATACCGGCAATGACCGCTTCATCATCTCGAACGAGTCGATCTACGGCTATCCGCTGCAATTCGCGCCCTTCCTCGCCCAGCTGAAGCAGCTTTGCGACGTCAAGGTGGTGATCTACGCCCGCGATCCCTATAGCTGGCTGCCCTCCGCCTACAACCAGTGGGCGCTCTACCACAAGACGATGCCGGGACGGATCCCGACCTATGGCGAGGCGACTACGGCGATGGTCTCGACCTATTCCGGACTGCGTGCCTGGGCGCGGGAGCATCGCGACCTTATCTCGCTGCGCCATTTCCGCAGCGGCATGGACGTGGTCGAGGATTTCTCCGGCCTGCTCGACCTCTTCCTGCCGATGCCCGAGAAGAACACGCTGGAACGCAAGGACCCGGCCGAGAACGCGCTGCGCGCCGTGTTCAACGGCATGCGCGAAGGCCAGGTGCTGCCAACCGAATTCGACCGCGCCACGGCCAATGTCGATCTGGTCAGCTCACCGGACCTGGCCGAGCTCGCCGCGGGCATGTTCGACTACACCAAGACCCAGGAGATCGTCGACGCGCATGCGCCGCTCTTCGACGAGATCACGCAGATCTTCGGCATCGACATCCGCAAGGATGCCCGCAAGACCTACCACCAGCCGGATGTCGACGCGCTGCGCCACCGCGCGCTGGAGCACCTGCTGCTGCTGACGATGGACCAGGCCCGCCGGATCACCGAGCTGGAGCAGTCGGTCCATGGCATGCGCCAGGAGCTTGCCCAGGTCCGCCAGCAGGTCGGACGGACCGGCTGAGGACGCGCGACATGGCTACGTCATCTTCCAGGAAGAGAACCGCGAAATCCCGGCCCCGCGCAAAGCCGAAGGCTGCGCTTGCCGTGATCGGGGTCCCGCCGGGCGCGGCAGCGCTGATGGCCGGGATCCTGGCGAAACTGAATGCCACCCTGCCCGAGGGCGCCTTCGACCCCGCCCGTGGCGGCCATGCCATCTCGCCCGCGCTGCAGGCGCTGGCGGCCGAGGCGCTGGCCGTCACCGGCGAGGACGGGACCGGGGACGAGGCCGCCGCGGCGCTCTCGGCGCGGGCGGCGGAGATCCTCGAGGCGGATTACGGCAGGGCCCAGGTGGCGCTGATCGAGGATCCGCAGATCGCGGCGCTGCTGCCCCTTTTCGGCACCGCCGCCGCGACGGCCGGGCGGCAGCTCCGGCTGCTGCTGGTCCATGACGCGGGCACCCCGACCGGCGACCTGCTGGCCGCCGAGGCCGCGACCCGCGGCCTGTCGCGCTGCATCATCGGCCTGCCGCTGCTGGCGCGCACGCCGGTCGAGAGCCTTGCCGCCGCCGGGCGCGCCCTCGACCTGAGCTGGCCGCGCTCCGCGCGCAGCGCCGAGGACGAGATCGCCGCGCTGCTTGAGGGCCAGCCCGAGCCCGGCACCGCTGAAGGGGCGCTGGAGATCTTCGCGCGCTGGCAGATCGCGGGCGAGGATCCGGCCGATCACGCCGCGCTCGACGCGCTGCGCGGCGCACCCGCGGACGAACCCGCGCCGAGCGGGGCCGGTGACGCGGCACCGACGGATCTGGCCGCGCTCCAGGCCAAGCTGGCCGAGATGGAGGCCGCCCTGGCCGAAAGCCGCAGCGCCGAAGCCGACGCCCGGGACCGTGCCGAGGCGCTCTCGGCCGAGCTTGGCGCGCTCAGGCAGGACGTGGCCGAGCAGGAGACCGCGCGCAATTCCCTGCAGATGGCGCTGCAGGCGGAGTTCCGGCAGGCGGGCGAGCGGCTGGAGGCCGAGAAGGCCGCCCATGCCGCGACCACCGACGAGCTGGCGGTGATGCGCAGCGCGCTGACCCAGCGCGAGCACGAGCGCGACGACCTGCATCGCGAGCTGATGGCCGCGATCGCCTCCCGCGAGGCGCTGGAACGCCGCCAGGAGGAAAGCGCCGCGCGGATCGCCCAGCTTGAATCCCGGCTCGACCAGAACACCCGCCAGCTCACCGCCCTGTCGCGCCGCGCCGCGGCCCAGGTGCAGAAGCGGGTCGGCGCGGCACAGGACCTGATGGACGGGGCCGGCGGGATCTCCTTCGAGGAGATGCTGAAGCAGCGCGACCGGCAGGTGGACGAGGCCCGCGCCGAGATGGACGGGCTGCGCGCCGAGATCGGCCGGATGGAGTCGAATGCCGAGCATGACGGCCGCATCCGCAGCGAGCTGAAGGAGACGCTGCGCCGCCGCGAGACCGAGCTGGTCGAGCAGATCGCGCAGCGCCGCGCGCTGACCCGCGAACTCGACGTAGCCCGCAATGAGGCCGCCCGCATCCGCTCTCAGATCGCCGACGAGCAGGACAATCACGACCGCGCCACCGAAGCGCTGAAGGCCGAGCACGAGAAGCTGGTCGAAGAGCTGTCCCGCCAGTCGGACGAGCAGCGCCTGCGGCTGGAGGAGTGGATCCTGGCGATGGAGAACAGCACCTCCTGGCGCGCGACCAAGCCGCTGCGCTCGGTCATCACCATGCTGCGGCAGCGCAAGTCCTGACCGCGCTCCGCGGGCGGTCCGGCCGCCCGCGGAGACGACCTTTCCGGCGCGGGCTCAGCCCGCGAGTTCCGGGATCCCGAAGCCTGCCTCCAGCACCTCGCCCGCGCGCAGCGCGACATCCTCGCGCCAGGGCGCAGAGACCAGCTGCACGCCCGAGGGAATGCCCGCCTCGACGCCAGAGGCCACCGAAAGACCGGGAACGCCGATCACCGGCAGCGCGATCTGCGGCATCTGCGCGGTCCAGATCCGCGCAAGCGCCACCGGCCCCGCCAGATCCTCCTCGGCCTTGAAGGGCAGCTCGCCCGAGACCGGCATCAGCACCACCGGCCAGTCCGCCAGGAAGCGCCGCCAGGCGCGGACCAGCGTTGCGCGGCGGCGGAAGATCTCGCCGAAGCGCGCGCCGTCGAGCGCCTTCGCCCGTTCCGCGAACTGGCCGAGCGCGGTCAGCGCGCCGGGATCGCCCTCGGCCTCGGCTGCTGCCACCAGTCCGTCATAGCCGTCGCAGAGCCACAGATCGGTCTGCAGCTCGACCGCTTCGGCCAAGGGCGGCGCGGCCGGGGTGTCCACCTCCCAGCCCGCCGCGCGGAACATCGCGGCGGCGCGGTCGAGATCGTCGAGAATGCGCGGATCGACCGCCATCCCGTCCGGCCGCGGCACCAGCGCGACGCGGCGCGGCACCTCCGGCCCCGAGAGCGGCACCGGCGCGCTCCAGGGATCCTCGGGATCGTAGCCCGACATCGCCTCGAGCGCGAGCCGCAGGTCGTCGATCCGCCGCGCGATCGGCCCCGAGACCGCCATCAGCTGCGCCCCGGCCGACCGCTCGGCCCCGGTGGCGTTGAACTGCGGCACCCGCCCGACGGTCGGGCGCAGCCCCTGAACGCCGCAGGCATAAGCCGGATACCTGATTGAACCGGCGATGTCGGTGCCATGGCCGATATGGCCGAGCCCCGCGGCCACCGCCGCCCCGGCCCCGCCCGAGGAGCCGCCCGGGGTCAGCGCGTGGTTCACCGGGTTCAGCGTCTGCCCGTGCAGCAGGTTCGAGGTGAACCAGCGATAGGAGAAGGCCGGGGTGTTCGTCCGTCCGACCACCAGCGCGCCCTCGCCGCGCATCCGCCGCAGGAAGGGCGCGTCCTGCTCCGCCACCAGTTCCGCGGCCGCCTTCAGCCCGTTGGTCGTCGCATGGCCCTTCTGGTCGGAGATCACCTTGATCGTCACCGGCACGCCGGCCAGCAGCCCGCCGCCCTGCCCGCCCGCGATCCGCGCATCGAGCGCCGCCGCCGCGGCAAGCGCCTCTTCGCCGCAATCCTGCACGATGGCGTTGATGGCGGGATTGGCGCGGGCGACACGCTCCAGCGTGGCGGCGGTCACCGCCTCGGCGGTCATCCGGCCGCTCGTCACGGCGGCGGCAAGCGCGCGGGCCGACAGCCCGTTGGGATCGGTCATGCGGTGTCCTTCAGGCTGTCGCGCAGCGCCGCGAGGCTGCGACTGATCGAAAGCGCGACATTCTTCGATTCCGGCGCGCTGGCCGTGTGCGGGGTGACGAGCACCCGGGGATGCTGCCAGAACGGATGGCCCCGGGGCAGCGGCTCCACCGCGAAGACATCGAGCGACGCCCCCGCCAGGTGCCCGCTGTCGAGCGCGGCCAGCAGCGCCGCCTCGTCGAGCTGCTCGCCGCGGCCGATCTGCACCAGCGCCGCGCCCTCGGGCAGCGCCGCCAGCATCGCGGCGTCGATGCAGCCGCGGGTCTCGTCGGTCAGCGGCAGGACATTGATCAGGATGTCGGTCCGCGCCAGGAAGGCCGCGCGGTCGAGCATGACCTCCACCCCCGGCTCGGCCGCGACCGGGCGGCGCGCCAGCACCGCGACCGGATAGCCGAGCGCGGCCAAGGCCCTGGCGATTTCGCGGCCCATATTTCCGTAGCCCATGATGCCGACCCGGCGGGTCTCGGGGCTGCGGCCATGGGCCGGACGGTTCCAGCGCTCCGCCGCCTGGTCCTCCAGATGCAGATCCATCCGGCGGTGGTGCCAGAGCACGTGGAAGATCGCGAAGGCCGCCATCTGCCGGGCCTGGTCCGGATCCTCGACCCGGAGGACGGGAATGCCCGCGGGCAGCGAAGGACAGGCGAGGATGCCGTCCACCCCGGCAGCCGAGGAAATCGCCGCCTTCAAGTTGGGATAGGGGGCAAAGCAGTCCTCCGGCGGGCGGAAGGTGATGACGAATTCCACTGCCGCCGGATCCGTGACCTCCTCGGGCCGCAGGAGCGTCAGCTCCGGCGCGTGCTCCGCGAAGGCCTTGCCGTGGAAATCGAGGATGTCGAACCCCTGACTATTCACTACGCCGATCATGAGACCCCTCTTGTCCTGTTCTCCGCCGCCCAGTCCGCGCCCGGCACGGCCGCCAGCAAGTCCCGGGTATAAGCCTCTTGCGGCGAAAGGAAAATGTCATGGACGCCGCCGATCTCCACCAGCCGGCCCTTCTGCATCACCGCGATCCGGTCGCAGAGCTGCGCGGCGACGCGCAGGTCATGGGTGATGAAGAGGATCGACAGCCCCAGCCGCGCGCGCAGGTCGCGCAGGAGGTCGAGCACCTGCGCCTGGATCGACACGTCGAGCGCCGAGACCGCCTCGTCCGCGACGATCAGCTCGGGCTCCATGGCCAGTGCCCGGGCGATGCCGATCCGCTGCCGCTGGCCGCCGGAGAATTCATGCGGGAAGCGGTTGGCCGCCTCCGCGCCGAGACCGACGATTTCCAGCAGCTCGCGCGCCTTCGCCTCGGCCCCGGCCTTCGGCTTGCCCATTGCGACAGGCCCGGCGGTCAGCGCGCGCAGGATGCGGTGGCGCGGGTTCAGCGAGGCATAGGGGTCCTGGAAGACCATCTGCACCTTGTTGCGGGACCGGCGCAGCTCTTCCTCGGACAGCGCCGCCAGATCGGTGCCGCCGACCAGCACCTGCCCGGCATCGGGCGTGACCAGCCGCACCACCGTGCGTCCCAGCGTCGACTTGCCCGAGCCGCTTTCGCCGACCAGCCCCAGCACCTCGCCGCGGGCGATGGTCAGGGAGACATCGTCGACCGCGCGCACCTCGCGCGCCTCGCGGAAGAGGCCGCCGCCGGTGCGGTAGACCTTGCGCAGGCCCTTCAGCTCCAGCACCGGCGCGTGCTCCAGCTTGCGCGCCTGCGGCAGCCGCCCGGTGGGGATCGCGTCGAGCAGGCGGCGGGTATAGGCGTGCTGCGGATGCTCCAGCACTGCAGCCGCGGTGCCCTGCTCCACCGCGATGCCCTTCTCCATCACGATCACCTTGTCGGCGATCTCGGCCACCACGCCGAAATCATGGGTGATGAACATCACCCCCATGCCGCGGCGGCGGCGCAGGTCCAGGATCAGCTCGAGGATCTGCGCCTGCGTCGTCACGTCGAGCGCGGTGGTCGGCTCGTCGGCGATCAACAGCTCCGGCTCCAGCGCCAGCGCCATGGCGATCATCGCCCGCTGCCGCTGCCCGCCGGAGAGCTGGAACGGATAGGCGCGCATGATCTTGGCCGGGTCGGGCAGGCCGACCTCGGTGACCAGCGACAGCGCGCGCTTCTCGCGCTCGGTCGGGCCGTACATGCCATGGGCGGCGAAGACCTCGGCGATCTGCTCGCCGATCCGCATCAGCGGGTTGAGCGCGGTCATCGGCTCCTGGAAGATCATCGCGATGCGCGAACCGCGGAGCTTCTGCCGCTCGGTCTCGGGCAGGGACAGCACGTCCTGCCCGTCGAAGACCGCCCGGCCGCCGTCGACGGTCACGCCCGGCGGCAAGAGCCCCATCAGCGCATTGGCGGTCATCGACTTGCCGGAGCCGCTCTCGCCCACGACACACAGGATCTCGCCCTCGGCGATCGTCATGGAGATGCCCGCGACGGCATGGGGCCGGTCCGCGCCCTTCGGCAGGGCGATGGACAGGTCCTGGATCGACAGCACGGTCCTCATGCGGTTCCCTTCCGGCTCAGATGCGGGTTCAGCGCGTCGTTCAGCCCCTCGCCGATCAGGTTCAGCGCCAGCACGGTGACGAGGATCGCGACGCCGGGGAAGAAGGACAGCCACCAGGCGGAACGGATCACGGTGCGCGCCGCGCCGATCATGTAGCCCCAGCTCATCGCGTTCGGATCGCCGAGGCCGAGGAAGGACAGCGAGCTTTCCAGCAGGATCGCGGTGGCGACCATCAGGGACGCCATGACGATGATCGGCGAGACGGTGTTGGGCAGCACCTCGCCGGTCAGGATGCGGATATTCGACAGCCCGGCCAGCCGCGCGGCATCGACATATTCGCGGCTTTTCACCGCCATGACCTCGGCCCGGACCAGACGGGCGACGGGCGGCCAGGAGACGATCGCGATGGCCAGCGTGATCGAGGTCAGCGTCGGCTCCAGGATCGCCACCAGCACGATGGCCAGCGCGAAGTTGGGGATGGTCTGGAAAAACTCGGTGAAGCGCATCGCGCCCTCGTCCGCCCAGCCGCCGTAGAAGCCCGCGACGGCGCCCAAGGGCACGCCGATGGCCAGCGCCACGATGGTGGAGACGAGCCCGACGAGCAGCGAAACCCGCGCACCATGGACGAGGCCGGCGGCAACGTCGCGGCCCAGCGTGTCGGTGCCCAGCGGAAAGCCGTCCATCGTGAAGGGCACTAGGAAGGGCCGCTGCACCATCGCCCAGGGACCGCGCGGGAAGAGCAGGTCCGCCGAGAGCGCGAGGCCGATGACGATCAGGAGGATGAGGACGCCGATCACGGCGCCCTTGTTGGAGGCGAAGCGGCGGATCATGCGCGGGCTCCGATGCGGGGATCGACCAGCCGGTAGACAAGGTCGGTCAGGATGTTGAAGACGATGACCATGGCGGCCGAGACGAGGAAGACGCCGAGAATGGTGTTGTAGTCGCGCGCGGCGAGGCTCTCGAACATCAGCCGCCCGATGCCCGGCCAGGCAAAGACCGTCTCGGTCAGCACGGCACCGCCGACCAGCTGCCCCGCCTGGAGGCCCGCCAGCGTCACCACGGGCAGGATCGCGTTCCGCAGGATGTGGCGGCGGCGGATCACCGGACCGCTGAGGCCCTTGGCGCGGGCGGTCTTGACGAAATCCATCTGCGCGACTTCGAGCATCGAGGCGCGCGTCATGCGCATGTAGACCGCCATGAAGAAGAGGCCGAGCGTCGAGGCGGGCAGGATCAGGTGCTTGATCACGTCCCAGATCCGCGCCAGCCCGGAATAGCCGGCCCCCACGGTTTCATAGCCGAAGCCGGGCAGCCAGCCGAGCTCCACCGAGAAGACCAGCACCGCCATCAGCGCCGCCCAGTAGAGCGGCGTCGCGTAGAACAGCAGCGCCAGCGTCGTCAGGACGCTGTCCGAGGCCTTGCCGACCCGCGCCGAGGCGGCGACGCCGAGCGCGATGCCCAGCGTCAGCGAGATGACGAAGGCGGTCAGCGTCAGGATCAGCGTGGCGGGCAAGCGTTCCAGGATCAGGTCCAGGACAGGCGCGCCCTGGCGGAAGGAATAGCCGAAATCCAGCCGCACGATGTTCCAGACATAGGAACCGAGCTGGACATGGAACGGCTGGTCGAGGCCGAAGCGCTCGCGCAGCTGGGCGATCATCTGCTCGTCGGCGGCACCGGCCTCGCCGGCCAGGACAACGGCCGGATCGCCCGGCGCGGCATGGATCAGGAAGAAATTCAGGACGGCGATGGCAAGGAGCGTGATCAGCGCCTTGACCAGCCGCCCGAGGATGGGGGCGAGCACGGCCATGGGGGCCTCCGGTCGGGGGCCGGTCCCCGGAGGGACCGGCGGGACAGGTTACTGTTCGATCCAGGCGTTGCGGATGCCGTCATTCAGGCCGATGCCAGTCGTGACCAGGTCATGGACATTGCAGCGGTAGATGGTCGGGAATTCCAGCTCCAGCAGCCAGGCCACCGGCACGTCGTCGACGATCTCCTTCTGGATCTCGTCATAGGCCGCCTGGCGCTCCGCCGCGTCGGTCATGGTCGCGGCCGCAGCCCATTTCGCGTCGAGCCCGGGGTTCTCGTAGCCCTCGACATTGTTCCAGGGGCTGCCCTTCTGGATGCGGTCGGCGGTGTAGTTGCGCGACACGCCCAGGGCCGGATCGCCATACTGGTAGAGATAGGTGAAGGCCATGTCGTAGTCCCACTGGGACGTCTTCTCGTTCCAGCCCGCCACGTCGGTCGAGTCGATCTCGACATTGATGCCGACCTCCGAGAGGTTCTGGCGCACCGCCTCGGCCCAGCGTTGCCAAGTCTCGCCATAGGGCAAGGGCAGCACGCGGACGGTCTCGCCGTCATAGCCCATCTCCTCGAGCAGCGCCTTGGCCTTGTCCGGGTCGTAGTCGTACTGCGTGACGTCGTCCGAGTAGAAGTTCGTCGCCGAGGCCACCGGTCCGGTCGGGATCTTGCCGAAGCCGTTCCAGACCACGTCGCGGACGAATTCGCGGTCCATCGCGTACATGATCGCCTGGCGGAAGCGCACGTCCGAGGTCGGCCCCTCGCGGTTGTTCAGCCACATCCAGGCCAGCGGCGCGAAGAATTCCCAGCCCGAGCCGGTGGAGCAGACCCCGTCCATCTCCGTCAGCCGCGCCACATCCCAGTTCTCGACCGAGCCGCCGGGCAGCACGTCGACCTCGCCGGTCTCGAAGGCCACCGCGCGCGAGGCCGCGTCGGGGATCACCCGGTAGTAGACCTCGTCGAGATAGGGCAGCCCGTCGACATAGTAGTCCTCGTTCTTGACCAGGTGGATGTAGCTGCCCTTCTCCCAGGCCTCGAACTTGAACGGGCCGGTGCCGATCGGCGTCGCGTTCATCTCGTTGGTGGCGTAGTCGGTGCCCTCGTAGATGTGCTTCGGGATCATCGGCATGGTGCCGACCTCGAAGACCGAGATGAAGGGGCCGAAGGGCTCCTTCAGCTTGAACACCACCGTCAGGTCGTCCGGCGCGGTGATCGTGTCGACATAGGCCAGCGAGGCGCGCAGCCGGGCATGGGTCTCGCGCAGGAAGACATCGGCGGAGAAGACCACGTCCTCGGCGGTGAAGGGCTCGCCGTCATGCCATTTGACGCCCTCGTGCAGATGGAAGGTGTAGGTCAGCCCGTCCTCGGAGATCTCCCAGCTTTCCGCCAGGCCCGGCTCCGGCTCCAGGTCGGTCGTGTAGCGCAGCAGCCCCTCGTAGATGTCGCCCGCCACCAGCTGGGTCGGGCCGTTCTGCACCAGCCCCAGCATCAGCCCCGGCGGTTCGGGCTGCACCACGATGTCGAGCCGTCCGCCGGCCTCCTGGGCGAAGGCATGGCCGGCGAAGGCGGCGGCGATGAGAAAGGTCGTCGCTTTGAGATATTGCATGGGATTCCCTGTCGGTTTTCGTGTTCAAGTGCCGTCCCGGTTGGCCCGGGATCGTGTCACGCGGCGAAATCGGGCGCTTCGGCCTCGACCTTGCGCAGGATGGCCGCCCATTCCGGATCGGCCACGCCTTCCAGCTCCATCTTGTCGTACATGCGGGCGTATTGCCGGGCGGTATGCTCGGCCACCTCGCCGGGCAGCACCACGGGGCTCAGCCCCATCGACAGCGCCGCCACCTGCGCCTTGCAGGAGCGTTCGAGATTGATCGCGTACTTCACCGCCTCGGCGACCGAGCGGCCCAGCAGCAGCGTGCCGTGGTTGCGCAGCAGCATCACCGAGCGGTCGCCCAGGTCGGCCACGATGCGCTCGCGCTCGGCCAGATCCAGCGCGATGCCCTCGTAGTCGTGGAAGGCGATGCGGTCGTGGAACTGCGCGGACCACTGGTTGAGGGACAGAAGCCCCTCTTTCACCGAGCTGACGGCGACGCCCGCCACGGTATGGGTATGCAGCACGCAGACCGCGTCATGGCGCGCCATGTGCACGGCGGAATGGATGGTGAAGCCCGCGGCATTCACCCCGGCGCCATAGGGATCCTCGATCACCGCGCCGGTCTCGTCGATCGTCACCAGGTTCGAGGCGGTCACCTCGTCGAAGCGCAGCCCGTAGGGGTTCAGCAGGAACCGCTTCTGCCCGTCCGGCCCGTCGGGCAGGCGGGCGGAGATATGGGTGTAGATGCCGTCATCCATCCCCATCAGGGCAATCAGCCGGTAGGCGGCGGCAAGGTCGCGGCGCAGCGCGGCGATCGGGTCGGTCATGCCGTCGGGCATCGGAAACTCCTCTGTCACGAGCCTGAACAGAAACCGCTCCTTGATCTATGTCAAGAAATTGTCGACAGTCGACATCAGGACAGTTAGCGTCTTGCCGATCTTTCCGGACAGAAGAGCCTATGGACAAGCCCGATTCCCCTGCACATTTCTCGCCTCTGGGCCGCGACGGCCTGGTCGACCGCGTTGCCAATCTGCTGGGCGAGGCGATCATCCGCGGCAAGCTGAAGCCGGGATCGCGGCTTTCCGAATCGGTCATCGCCCGCGATCTGGGAGTCAGCCGCGCGCCGGTGCGCGAAGCGGCGCGGCTGCTGGAAAGCTCGGGACTGGTCGACTACCAGCCGAATCGCGGCTTCTTCGTGCGCAAGATCTCGGCCCGCGAGCTCGACGATCTCTACGAGCTGCGCATCGTGATCGAGGTCTCGGCCGCGCTGCGCGTGGTGCGCGAGGCGCCCGATGCGGCGCTGGAGACGCTCGACGACCAGATCGGCGAGCTGCGCCGGGTGTCTTCCGACGAGGTCGACATGCTGACCCAGATGGAGGCGGACATGGAGTTCCACCGCCGGATGATCGCCGCCTCGGGCAATCCGCGCTTCTCGGCGATCTTCGACCAGCTCGCCAAGGAGACCGAGCTCTGCGTCATGGTGATCGGCCGGCTCTACGGCGACCCGCAATGGATTGCCGACACGCATGTCCCGATCCTCGACGCCCTGCGCGCCCGCGACGAGACCGCCACGCGCTCGGCCATCGAATACCATATCGGCGAGGCGCGCCGCCTCGTCACCCAGCAATTCCGCCTGCTTGAAGAGTGACCAAGATGAAGTGCTTCTACGCCCCCGAAACAGAGGCCCATGACCCGCAGTTCCGCCTGACCCATGGCAGGCTGCTGCACAATGCCGAACAGGCGGAGCGCGCGCGGCTGCTCCTGGCCGGGCTGGACCGGCTGGGCCTGGCGACCGAAACCCCGCCCGAGGCGCCGCGCGCCGCGCTCGAGGCAGTGCACACGGCCGATTTCCTCGATTTCCTCGAACATGCCTGGGACGAATGGCAGAAACTGCCGAATTGCGGGCCCGAAGTGGTGCCGAACGTCTTCGCCCAGAAGGCAGGCTCGACCTATCCGCGGGACAGCATCGTCGGCCGCGCGGGCTGGCACATGGGCGATACCTCGGCGCCGATCGGGCCGGGTTCCTGGCAGGCGACGCGCCGCGCCGCCGATTGCGCCGTGGCCGCGGCCGGGGCCGTTCTGGCCGGCGATCCCATGGCCTATGCGCTGACCCGCCCGCCGGGGCACCACTCGACCGCCGACACCGCCGCCGGGCACTGCCTGATGAATGTCTCCGCCATCGCGGTCGAGCGGCTGAGGACGCGCCATGCCCGGGTCGCCACGCTGGATATCGACGTCCATCACGGCAACGGCACGCAGGGCGTCTTCTACGGCCGCGCCGATGTGCAGACCGTCTCGATCCATGCCGATCCGGCGAGCTACTACCCGTTCTTCGTCGGCTACGCCCATGAAACCGGCGAGGGCGCGGGCGAGGGCTTCAACCTCAACATCCCGCTGCCCCGGACCACGACCGACGACGCCTGGCTGGCGGCGATCGAGACCGGGCTGGCGCGGATCGCGGCGTTCGCCCCCGGCGCGCTGGTCGTGCCGCTCGGGCTCGACGCGCACGAGAACGACCCGCTGGCAGGCATGAAGATCAGCTGGGACGGGTTCCGCGAGGCCGGGAAGATGATCGCCGCGGCGGGCTATCCGACCGTGCTGGTGCAGGAGGGCGGCTACCTCTCCGAGGACCTGACCACCTCGCTGGAAAGCTTCCTGTCGGGCGCGCTCGGCCGCGGCTGAGCGCGCCGGCGGCGGGGCCGGACCGTCTGGCCTGATCGCCCGTCGCCGCTGGCCCTATACTTGCACCCGGCGATCTGGTTGACCTGATGTCGACAGATTTCGCCGGGCGCCCTCCGCGCTCCGGCGCTGCTTCCCTTGGAGTCCCCATGAACCAGATCCCGAACTCGCTCCACGCTTCCGACATCGCCCATTCGATGCACCCCTATACCAACATGCGCGCGCATGAAGAGCAGGGGCCGCTGGTCATGACCAAGGGCGACGGCGTGCGCGTCTACGACAGCGAAGGCAAGGAATACATCGAGGGCCTGGCCGGGCTCTGGTCCGTCGCCGTCGGCTTCTCCGAGCCGCGCCTGCGCGAGGCCGCCGTCCGCCAGATGGACGCCCTGCCCTACTACCACACCTTCGCCCACAAGGGGAACGAGCCGGCCATCCGCCTGGCCGAGAAGCTGGCCGAGATGACCCCCGAGGGTCTGAACCGCGCCTTCTTCACCAACTCGGGCTCCGAGGCCAACGACACCGTCATCAAGATGGTGTGGTTCATGAACAACGCGCTCGGCCGCCCGGCCAAGAAGAAGTTCCTGGCCCGCAACAAGGCCTATCACGGCATCACCGTCGCCTCGGGCAGCCTCACCGGCCTGCCGGCCAACCACCGCGACTTCGACCTGCCCGCGATCCCGGTCACCCACCTGACCTGCCCGCATTTCTGGAAATTCGGGCTGGAGGGCGAGACCGAGGCCGAGTTCACCGCGCGCCTGCTCAAGGAGCTCGAGGACACGATCCTGGCCGAGGGTCCGGACACCATTGCCGCCTTCATCGGCGAGCCCTGCATGGGCGCCGGCGGCGTAATCACCCCGCCCGCGGGCTACTGGCCGGGCGTCGCGGAGATCTGCGCGAAATACGACATCCTGCTGGTCTCCGACGAGGTCATCAACGGCTTCGGCCGGCTCGGCACGCCCTTCGGCTGCCAGAAATACGGCTTCACCCCGGACATCATGGTGACCTCGAAGCAGCTGACCTCCTCCTACATGCCGCTCGCCGCGATCATGGTGAACGACAAGGTCTACAACGCCATCGCCGACAATTCGGCGAAGCTCGGCACCTTCGGCCACGGCTACACCGCCTCGGGCCATCCGGTCTCCTGCGCCGTCGGGATCGAGAACCTCAAGATCATCGAGGAACGCGACCTGATGGGCAATGCCGCGCGGATGGAGCCCATCTTCCAGGCCGGGCTGCAGTCCTTCGCCGACCACCCGCTGGTGGGCGAGGTGCGCGGCACCGGGCTGATCGGCGGGCTGGAGCTGGCCGACAAGGCGACGCGCCAGCCGATCGGCACCCCGGGCGCGCTGGCCGCGCGGGTAGCGAAGGCCGCGCAGAATGCCGGGCTGATCTGCCGCAACGTCTATGACACCGTCGCGCTCTGCCCGCCGCTGATCGTCACCGAGGACGACATCGCGCAGATCTTCGCCCGCCTGCGCTCGGCGCTCGACACCGTCGCCGAAGAGGCGAAGGCCGAAGGCCTGATCTAAGGCGCAGGCTCAGGGCGCGGGCGGCAGGCCCTCGCCCGGGCCGAAGGCCGCCCGCCACAGGGCGATGAACTGCGCGCTGCGCTGCTGGTCGAGCCCGACGAGCAGCGCAGGCGTCAGCTGGATCGGGCGCATCGCGCTCTGCTGCAGCCCGGTCTCGGAGGGGCCCGACATGTCGATCATCCCCGCCGCGGCCATCAGCGCCCGCCCTTCCGCCCCTAGAAGGAAGTCGAGCAGCGCCGCCGCCGCCTGCGGTTGCGCCGCCCGCGCCGGGATCATGTATCCCCGCGACAGGAACAGGGTGTAGTCCCCGGGCAGCACCACGCCGACATTGCGCGGCGCCACCGCCGACACGTAGGATCCCAGCACATTGTAGGCGATCAGGAAGCGTCCGTCCGAGACCGCCCGGATCAGCTCGGCCGAGCAGCAGGTCGCCACCCCGCCCGCGCGCGCGAAGCCCTCGAGCAGCGCGCCGTAGGTCGTCGCCTCCAGGCTGTCGGAGAAGGCGAAGAGATAGCCCAGCCCCGAGGCCTCGATGTCATAGGTCGCGATCCGCCCGCGCAGCAGCCCGGGCTTCTGCCGCATCAGGTCGAGCAGCGCGAACCGGCTCTGCGGCACGTCCGCGGGCGCCAGCAGGTCGCGGTTGTAGATCATCACCGCCGGTTCCCGCGTCAGCCCCCAGAGCTGGTCGCGCCAGCGCAGCGACGGCGGCAGCTCCGCCGTGCGGGCCGAGCGCCAGGTCCAGCCGCAGGCATGGTTGACGAGCTCCACCATGTGCTGGACCGCCGAGGACAGCACCGCATCCGCCCCCGCCCGGCCCGCATCGCATTCCTCGCGCGAGAGCGCATAGAGCGCGTTCGACCCCCATTGCTCGTAGCGGATCGACAGGTCCGGATGCGCCTCGAGGAAGGCGTCGAGCACCGGGCGGAAGATGCCCGCATCGGTGGTGGAGCGGATGGTCATCTCGGTCGCGCCGGTGCCGAAGCGGGTCACCGCCTCCTGCGCGCGCAGCGGCGCGGCGAGGCACAGGAGCAGGAGCAGGAGCGCCAGCCGGATCATGCCGCCGCCTCCGGCGCCAGCGGCAGGACCAGCGCGACGCGGAACCCGTCCGGCCCCGGCGCCATCTCGACCCGGCCGCCGAAGGCCTCGGCCACCGAGACGACGATGGACAGCCCGAGCCCGGCGCTCTGCCCGCCCGAGGCGGCGGCGCGCTCGAACCGGCCGCCGAGCCGCTCCAGCAGGTCGGCAGGCGGCCCCTCGCCCGCATCCCCGACCCAGAGCCGCGCCTCGCCGCCCGCGGCCTCGACCCCGATGCGGACCGGGGCGCGGCCATGGCGCAGCGAATTGACCAGCAGGTTCTTGGCCGCCTCCTGCAGCGAGAAGGCATCGGCCAGCACCGTCACCGGGGTCTCGCCGATCACCAGCCCGACATCGGCGCCGGGGGCGATATGGGCGTGGTCCTCCGCCTCGATCACGTCGAGCGCCACGTCGCGCAGGTCGACCGGCTCGCGCGGGACGGATTCCGTGCGGTGGATCACCAGCGCGCGCGACAGCATCTGGTCGAGCAGCCCGCCCAGGCCGCGGGTCCGCGCCGAGAGCCGCGACAGCGCCAGGCGCTGCCGTTCGGGGTCGCGCTCCTCGGCGGCAAGCTCGGCCTGGGCGCGGATCGCGGCGACCGGGGTGCGCAGCTGGTGCGCCGTGTCAGAGATCAGTCCGCGCATCGCGCCGAACTGCCGGTCGAGCCGCGCCATGAAGCGGTTGACCGCGCTCAGCATCACCGCCACCTCGGCAGGCACGCCCGAAGTCGCGATCGGCGTCAGGTCGTAGGGGTCGCGCGCCAGCAGGTCGCCGGCCATCGCCACCAGCGGCCGCATCGCCGAGCGGATCACGAAGACCGAGATCAGCAGAAGCGCCAGCCCCGCCGCCGCCGCCGTGGCCAGCGCGCCCTGCGTCAGCCCCAGCGCCATCGCGTTGCGCGCGCGCAGCGTCTGGCCGACCGTCACAGTGACCGCGCCGGAGAAGTCGCGCTCCGCGAAGCGGCGGGTCAGCTCGACATAGCGCGCGGCATCGCCCTGCATCTGGGCGTCGAAGAAGACCGGGTCGGCGCCGCGGGCGCGGGCGCGCGGCGCGGGCGCATCGGCATGGCCGGTCAAAAGCTCGCGGCCGGGACCGCGCACCGCATAGGCGACGCGGTCATCGGGCGCCTGCGCCAGCAGCTGGAAGGCCGAGACCGGCAGCGAAGCGACCGGCCGGCCCTCCTGGATGGTGATCGACTCCGCGATGTCGCTGGCCGCGCCGAGCAGCAGCCGGTCGTAGGATTCCCGCGCCGCCGCCCGGCCATTGGCCCAGGAGACCAGCGCCACCAGGATGCCGCCGACCAGCAGCAGAGACAGCACCGCGCCCGTGACCCGCGTCAGCAGGCTCTGCGGCTCAGCCATCGAGCTCGATCCGGTAGCCCAGCCCGCGCTGCGTGACGATGGCCACGGAAGATCCCGACAGCCGCTTGCGCAGCCGCGCGACATAGAGCTCGATCGCGTTCAGCCCGACATCGGCATCCTCGAAGGAGAAGAGCTTGCCGTAGAGGCGCTCCTTGCTCTGGGTCTGCCCGGCATGGCGCATCAGCGCGCCCAGCAGCACCGCCTCGCGCCGGGTGAGCTGCAGCCGCTGGCCGTCGAGCTCGGCGCCGAGCGTCGCGGGCGAATAGCGCAGCGGGCCGAGCACCAGCTCGTCGGATTTCTGCTCCGCCTCGCGGCGGACGATGGCGCGCAGCCGCGCCTCCAGCTCGCGCTGGTCGAAGGGCTTGACCAGGTAGTCGTCGGCGCCGAGGTCGAGCGCTCCCACCCGGTCCTCTACGGCGCTATTGGCGGTCAGCATCAGAACCGGCGTCCGGTCGCCCCGCGCGCGCATCCGGCGCAAGAGCGCCGTGCCGGTGCCGTCGGGCAGGTTCACGTCGAGGATCAGTGCGTCATAGCCCTGAACCGCCAGGAAATCCTCGGCCTCCGCCACGCCCTGCGCCAGGTCGCAGGCCGCCCCCGACCGCCCCAGCTGGGCGGCGACCGCCTCCGCCAGATCGGCGGCATCCTCGACCATCAGCACACGCATGGCGTCCTCTCTGCAGCTCTGGCGATTCCAGTCCTGAACAGGTTTTTCACCCGTGACAGGTTGGCGACAGGTTCATCCCCTAGTCACCGATTATCCCGGGTCGGCGCAACCGCAAAGCGTGCGCCATCCGGATCCGGTGCGGAAGGAGGACCCCGCCCCGGACATGAAGTCGGAGGAACACAACATGACTTTCGCCAAACTGCGCCTGTCGGCGGCCGCCCTTCTGATCGGCGCTGCCGCGCTGCCGGCCCTGGCCCAGGATTTCCAGCCCGAGAACCCCGAATGCATCGCCCCGGCCAACCCCGGCGGCGGCTGGGACTTCACCTGCCGCCAGGTCGGCAAGGAAATGCAGGATCTGGGCCTGATCTCGAAGACCATGCAGGTCGTCAACCTGGCCGGTGGCGGCGGCGGCGTCGCCTTCGCCGAGGTGGTCAACAAGCGCAGCGACGACAATGACCTGATCGTGGCCGCCTCGTCCTCGACCGCGACGCGGCTGGCCCAGGGCGCCTATCCAGGCAACAGCATCGACCAGGTGCGCTGGCTGGGCTCGATCGGCGCCGATTACGGCGTGATCGCGGTTGCCGCCGACAGCAAGGTGCAGACGCTGCCCGAGCTGCTGGAGATGATCAAGGAAGACCCGCGCTCGGTCTCGGTGGCCGGCGGCTCGGCCGTGGGCGGCTGGGACCACCTGAAGGTGCTGATCGCCGCCAATGCCTTCGGCATCGAGGATGTCCGCAAGGTGAAATACGTCGCCTTCGACGGCGGCGGCGAGGCGGTGACGCAGCTGCTGGCGGGCTCCGTCCAGGCCTTCACGGGCGACCTCTCCGAAGCCAAGGGCTTTGTCGAGTCGGGCGATATCCGCGTCATCGCGGTGCTGGCGCCCGAGCGGCTGGACGGCGAATTCGCCGAGTTCCCGACCGCCAGGGAGCAGGGCGTCGACGCGCTCGGCGCCAACTGGCGCGGCTTCTACGCCCCGGGCGGCATGTCCGACGCGGCCTATGACGCCTGGGTGTCGAAGATCGGCGAGCTCTATGCCTCCGACCAGTGGAAGGAAACCATGAAAGTCAATGGCCTGGCGCCGCTCGATCTCTCCGGCGACGAATTCCAGGCCTTTGTCGCCGAGTCCGTGGCGGAGATCCAGGCGATCTCCCGCGAGATCGGCATCATCAAGTAAGCGCCTTCCTCCCCTGACACCGCTTGCTTGATCCCCGGGGGGCGGCACCATCCCTGCCGCCCCCCATTTCCCATCGACCCCACCGACGCACGGGAGATCTCCTATGAGTGATCGCATCTTCGGCGTGTTCGGCGTCCTTCTGGCCATCGGCTTCGCCTTCGCAGCGCTGCAGATCGAGGAAAGCTTCCTCTCCGATGCCGTCGGCCCGAAAGCCTTTCCGCTCATCATCGCCGCCATCCTGGGCATCAGCTCGGCCGTCATCGCGCTGAAGCCCGATGCCGCGCCGCACTGGCCCGCCCTGCCCCGCCTTGCCGAGCTTGCCGCCGCGACCGTCGTGATGGCGCTCTATGCGCATTTCCTGCCGGTGATCGGCTTCGTCTTCGCCACCGCCATCGCCGCCGCCTACCTGTCCTGGCGGCTGGGCAACACGCTGCTGCTCTCGGCCGCGACGGGCATCGGCACCTCGGTCGGCATCTACGTGATCTTCCACCTCGTGCTCGGCCTGTCGCTGGCGCGCGGCCCGCTCGGTTTCTGAGGACAAAGCCATGGATACCCTAGCCAATCTCGCCGACGGCTTCGGCGTCGCGCTGACCTTCCAGAATATCGGCCTGGCGCTTCTGGGCTGCTTCCTCGGCACGATCATGGGCGCGCTGCCCGGTCTCGGGCCGTCGAACGGCGTCGCCATCCTGATCCCGCTGGCCTTCACCCTCGGGCTCGGCCCGACGCCCTCGCTGATCCTGCTGACCTCGGTCTATTACGGCGCCATGTACGGCGGGCGGATCTCCTCGATCCTGCTCGGCATTCCCGGCGACGAGCCGGCGATGATGACAGTGCTCGACGGCCATCCGATGGCCAAGAAGGGCATGGCCGGCGAGGCGCTGAGCCTCTCGGGCCTGGCCTCCTTCGTCGGCGCCTTCATCGCCACCTGGGGTCTGATCTTCCTGGCGCCGCAGCTGGTGAAGATCGCGCTGCTCTTCGGCCCGGCAGAGTATTTCGCGCTCTTCGCGCTGGCCTTCATGACGCTGGGCGGCGTCAGCTCGACGAACCAGGCGAAATCCGCCTTCGCCGCGATGCTGGGCCTCGGGCTCGCCATGATCGGCGTCGACACCCAGACCGGCGTGCCGCGCTTCACCTTCGGCGAGGTGCATCTCTATGACGGGCTCGACTTCCTCGTCGCCATCGTCGGCCTCTTCGCCCTCTCCGAGGTCTTCATCTTCCTCGAAGAGCGCCACGGCAATGCCGATGCCGGCCCCAGCAAGCTGGTCATCGGCCGGCTAACCCCGCCGATGTCGATGATCAAGTCCTGCACGCCGACCATGCTGAGGACCTCGGTCCTGGGCTTCATCGCGGGCGTGCTGCCCGGCGCGGGCGCGTCGCTCGGCTCCTTCATCAGCTATTCGATGGAGAAGCGCCTGGTCGACAAGGAGAACACCTTCGGCACCGGCGATCCGCGCGGCGTCGCGGCCCCCGAGGCCGGCAACAACGCGGCCGCGGGCGGCGCGCTGGTGCCGATGCTGGCGCTCGGCGTTCCCGGCTCGGGCACCACAGCGGTGCTGCTTGCCGTGCTGCTGAGCCTGAACATCACCCCCGGCCCGCTCCTTTTCGCCAACAATCCGGACGTGGTCTGGGGCCTGATCGCGGCGCTCTTCATCGCCAACTTCATGCTGCTGGCGATGAACATCCCGATGGTCGGCATCTTCACCCGCGTGCTGATGATCCCGCCGAAAGTGCTGATGCCCATCGTGGCCATGGTCAGCTTCGTCGGCATCTACGGCATCTCGGGCTCGACCTTCGACCTCTACGTGATGATCGCCTTCGGGGTCGGCGGCTGGGTGCTGCGCAAGCTCGACGTGCCGCTGGTGCCGATCATCCTCGGCACGCTCCTCGGCAACGCGATGGAGAACAACCTGCGCCGCGCCATCACCATCGACGACGGCAACTGGTGGACGCTGATCGACAGCCCGCTGTCCATCACGCTCTGGGCGGTCGCGATCATCGGCTTCGTGCTGCCGCTGATCATCGGCGCGCGGGTCAAGGCGCGGATGCATGCCCGCGGCGACGAGGAAGGCGCGATCTCCGACTGATCCGCCGGATCCCCGGACAGAAAACGCCCCCGGAGCAGACCGCTCCGGGGGCGTTTTGCATGCCGCTCACAGCGTGATGCGGTAGCGGTAGAACCCGCCCTCGGCCTCGCCCACCGGCGCGATCTTGACCCCGGCCACCTTGCCCGCAAATTGCTGCCCGGCCGGGCCGGTATCGAAGACCACCGTGCTTCCCGGCATCGGCATGAAGGCCCAGTTGCCGTCGGCCTCGGGGCTGACCGTGCCCTTTTCGACGATGTAGCGCACGATCACGTCGCGATTGGTGTCGGGCGCCTCGAAGACGACATTCTCCGGCACCGCACCGGGGAAGCTGCCGCCGCCGCCCGCGCGGTAGTTGTTGGTGGCGACGATGAACTCCTGGCTGTCGTCGATCGGCGCGCCGTTGAAGGACAGATCCCTGATCCGGTTCGCCTCCGGCGCGACCAGCTCGCCCTTGGGCCCGTATTTCGACGGCTGGCTCAGGTCGATGCGGTAGCTGACCCCGTCCATCACGTCGAAATTGTAGCTGGGGAAGGACGGGTCGAGCAGCGGCAGGTCGCGCCCGCCCGGCGCCACCTGGTTGAACATGCCCGCGCTGCGCTCCAGCCATTCGCGCACCGTCGCGCCGTCGATCCGCACCGCCCGCACCGTGTTCGGATAGAGATAGAGATCGGCCACGTCCTTGATCGCGATATCGCCGGCCGCCACGTCGGTATAGTAGTCGGGCCCGCCGCGGCCGCCCGCCTTGAAGGGCGCCGCCGCCGAGAGGATCGGCAGCCCCTCCCATTCGGTGCCCGCCATCATCTGCGAGATGTACCAGGCCTGGGCGTTCGAGACGATCTGCACCGAGGGGTCGTCGGCGACCAGCGCGAAATAGGAATAGAGCGGCGCGTCGGTCTTGCCGACCGCGCGGCGGACATAGGCCAGGGTCGCGGCATGGGCGTCCTCGACCGCCTCCAGCACCGCGGGCACGCTTTCGACCGTCGGCGTGACCTTGCGGTCCTCGCCGCGCAGGTAGATCGGCCGCGCCTCGACCTCGGCCTCCAGGATGTGCCAGCCGTCCTCGCCGCGCTCCAGCAGCAGGTCCACGAGCCCCATGTGCGAGCCCCAGAACCCGGCCATCACCGCGGGCTTGCCGTGGATCGTGCCCTTGGCCGCGTCGACCGCCTCGAAGCCCTCGAAATCCGGCCCCGGGAAGACCAGGTGATTGTGCCCGGTCATCACCACGTCGATTCCCTCGACCGCGGCGAGCGGCACGGCGGCATTCTCCATCCCCGGCTCGTGCACGGCCGACCCGATCCCCGAATGGCAGAGCGCGACGACGATCTCGGCGCCTTCGGCCTTCATCACCGGCACCCAGGCCTCGGCCGCCTCGACGATGTCGCGGGTCTCGACCTTGCCCTCCAGATGCGAGCGGTCCCATTGCAGGATCTGCGGCGGCACGAAGCCGATCACGCCGACCTTCACCGGGTGGCTCTCGCCGCCGCCATCGGTGACCTGGTGGTCGAGGATCACGTAGGGCGGCACCAGCGTCTCGTCCTCTGCCGGCGTCGCACCCTTCGCCGTCACGACGTTGGCCGAGACCACCGGGCAGGCCGCGCCCGCCAGCGCGGCTTCGAGGAAGGGCAGGCCGTAGTTGAATTCGTGATTTCCCAGCGTCGAGGCATCCACGCCCAGCGTGTTGAACGCATCGATCACCGGATGGGTCTGGCCCTCGCCCATGCCGCGCTCGTAGGCGACATAGTCGCCCATCGGATTGCCCTGCAGGAAATCGCCATTGTCCAGCAGCAGCGCATTCGCCGCCTCGGCGCGGATATCCTCGATCAGCGAGGCAGTGCGCGCCAGCCCGACCGTGTCCACCGGCTTGTCGGCATAGTAGTCGTAGGGGAAGACATGGACATGGATGTCCGTCGTTTCCATCAGCCGCAGATGCGCCTGGTTCGACTGCGCGCGCAGCGCGAAAGGATGGAGCGCGATGGCGGCCCCCGTAGAGGCGAGGAAGGTACGGCGGGTCAGGCGCATGGGCGCTCCTTTCGGGATTCGCGGGCTCCGCCTGGGCCGCGGAACCTGCTGCAACCTCCTCCAGCCAGTTCCTGCTGTCCAGTGACCCTTTCGCCACAATCCGCCCCTCCGAGCCTGCCGTTACGGGAAGATCCGGTCCCTGCCGGGTGCGGCCGCACCCGCCCGCTCGCACCCTGCCGCCGCGCATGCGCCGCCCCGGCGCAGGGCCGCGGCAGCGAAAGCAGGACAGGCCCGTCGCGTCTTCCCCGGCCTGCCATCGTGCGGTGCGGACCGCGCGACGCGACCCGGAGGAAAGCGCCGACCGGCCAGTCCGGCATGGCCCCGCCCCTGCGCAGCGAAAAGGGCGGGCCCGCGCAATGGCCCGCCCGATGCTCAGTCCGGCTGCGGCGCGCGCTCCGCGAGGACGGCCCTCAGCGTGTTGAGCGCGTTGACCGCGGCGGGAAGCCCGCCATAGAGCGCCATCTGCCAGATCGTCTCGGCGATCTCCCGCGGGGCGAGCCCGGCCCCCAGCCCCGCCTCGATATTGATGCGCAGCTGCGGCCCGGTCTGCCCGCCCTGGGCGGAAAGCGCGGCAATGGTCGCGATGTAGCGGCTCTTCAGGTCGAGCCCCTCCCGCGCGTAGAACCGGCCATAGGCCATGTCGATCACCGTGTCGGCCATGCCCGGCAGCAGCGCGCCATAGCGCGCCTCCAGCACGTCCCGCAGGCCGGGATTCACCTTCTCCGCCAGCCGGGCGCCCTCCGCGCGGCTCATCGCAGCGCCCCGCCCAGAGTGAAGCCGCCATCGACGACAATGTCCTGCCCGGTCACGAAGGCCGCGTCGCCGGACAGGAGCCAGGCGGCCGTGCCCGCCACATCCTCGGGCCGGCCGTTGCGGCGCAGCGGCGTGTGGCCGGCGAGGCGGCGGGCGATCTCCGGGTCGAGCACCTCGTCGGCCATCGGCGTCAGGATGATCCCCGGGCTGATCGCGTTGACGCGGTTGCCGCGCGGGCCCTCCTCGACGGCGAGGACCCGCATCATCGCCAGAAGCCCCGCCTTGGTCGCGGCATAGGCGCCGGAGCCGGGCATCACCGCCCCGGCCGTCCAGGAGGCGTTGATCAGCACGGCGCCGCCCTCCATCTGCCGCAGGCACTGCGCCACGGTCTGCTGCGTCCCGGCCAGGTTGATCCGGACGAGATCGTCGAAATCCGCCGCCTGCGTGTCGCGCAGCGGCTTGAACGCGCCCAGATGCCCGGCATTGGCAAAGACCGCCTGCAGCGGCCCGAACGCCGCGCGGGCGGCGTCGAGGCCCTTTACCACTGCCTGCGGATCGGCAATGTCGCACGCCTCGGCCAGCGCCGTGCCGCCCCCCGCGCGGATCTCGGCGGCGACCGCCTCGAGCGGGCCGCTGCGCCGTCCCCAGAGCACGACCCTGGCGCCCTCCTCGGCGAGCCGCAGCGCCACGGCGCGCCCCATGCCGCTGCCTGCGCCGGTCACCAGAACTGCGCGGTTCTCAAATCGTCTCGCCATGATGGCTCCTTGTCTCCGTCTCTCGCAGAGCACTTTAGAAGACCAGGAAAACCGTGATAATCAGGCGCAGGCTTCGATCTTTACAAAGGAATCCTTTGCAATGGACCTCTTCACCGCGATGCGCAGCTTCGTCGAAACCGTCCAGGCCGGGTCGATGAACGCGGCCGCGCCGCGGCTGGGCGTGAGCAGCGCACTGGTCGGGCAACGCATCGCCGCGCTCGAGGAGCATCTGCAGGTCCGGCTGCTCAACCGCACGACGCGGCAGCAGAGCCTGACGGAATTCGGCGAGAGCTATCTGGAGCAGTGCCGGGACATCCTGGAACTGGTCGCGCTGTCCGAGGGCCGGGCCAGCGACCAGCAGCGCGAGCCGCAGGGACGGCTGCGCATCGCCGCGCCGGTCAGCTTCGGCACCGAGGCGCTGATGCCCGCGCTCGGACGCTTCTCCGCCGCGGCGCCGCAGGTGCAGATCGAGCTCGCGCTTTCCGACCAAAACGAGGATCTGGTCGCGGGCGGCTTCGACGCCGCCTTCCGCATCGGCACGCTGGAGGACAGCTCGCTCCTGCAGGCGCGGCTCGCGCCCTACCGGATGGTGCTCTGCGCCTCGCCCGGCTATCTCGCCGCGCATGGCCGCCCCGCCGCGCCCGCCCAGCTCGACAGCCACCGGGCGGTGCTGTTCTCGAAGACCGGGCGCAGGCCCTGGCGGTTCGCGAAGGGCGGCGAGACCCGGAGCTGGATGCCCGGCTCTGCGATTTCCGTGAATTCCGGCCAGGCCGTGCGGGTCGCGGCGAATGCGGGGATGGGCGTCGCGCTGCTGCCCGAGGTGCTTGCGGGCAGCGACATCGCGGCCGGGCGGCTGGAGCAGATGATGCCGGACTGGCAGGCGCCGCAGCAGCCGATGTCGCTGCTCTATCCGCGGGACCGCTACCGGCCGCAGCGGCTGGCGCAGTTCATCGCCTTCGCCAGGGAGGCCTTTTCCGGGCACCTGACACAGCATCCGGTCGGCGCCGCCTGAGGAGCGCGCAGCCTCTGCGGCTTCCCGGCTCCGTCCGGGGTGCCGAAATGATGTCACTTAACGTGTCTCCAATTGACGGCGCCGCAAATCCGTGTCACTCATGGTGCCATCAAATTCGGAGCAGCGGCGTGACCGAGACGCGAGCCTATAACAGCCCCCTGCGCGAGAAGAAGGCGCGCGCGACGCGCGAGGCGATCCTCGACGCGCTCTACCGGCTGATGGCCGATGCCGCGGCCCCCGACGAGATCCCGATGGAGGAGATCGCCCGCGCGGCCGGGATCCAGCGCCGGACGCTCTTCCGCCATTTCGCCGGCAAGGACGACCTCCTGGCCGCCTTCTGGCCCTGGCTGAACGCGCGGATGGGCACCTCGCCTGACCCGCGGGAGCCCGGCGACATCCTCGAAGGGCCGCGGCGCGCCTTTCCGGAATTCGACGCGCATGAGGGCGCGATGCGCGCCGCGCTGCACAGCCGCACCGGCCGCGAGATGCGCGCCGCGACGGTCGGCACCCGCCGCGCGCGCTTCGCGGCGGCGCTGGCCCCGGCGCTGGCCGCGCTGCCCCCGGAGGAGGCCCGCAAGGTCGAGGCGCTGGCGCATCTGCTCTATTCGGCCTCCGCATGGGAGGTCCTGAAGGATTACGGCGGTCTGTCCGGTGCCCAGGCCGGGGAGACCGCCTCCTGGGCGCTGGAGGTGATCCTGTCCGCGGTCACGTCCGGCGCGACTGCCGCGGACGGAACATCGCAGCCAAGGGAGTCAGGCGATGGAGATTGACATGACTGCGCCGCAGGACGGGGAAGCCGTCTGGGTCGCGGCGGACCGCATCCGCTTTCTGGGTGGCCTGCCGGGGACCGGGGCCGAGCTGGTCGAGGTCGAGGTGCCGCCGGGATCGGGCACGCCACCGCACAGCCACGCCTCGGCGGAACTCTTCTACATCCTCGAAGGCGCGCTGACCCTGCGCCAGTTTCCTGCCGGGGACGAGCCCCCCGTGACGATTCAGGCTGGACCCGGCTGCACGCTGCGCATCGCGCCCTGGCAGCCGCACGGCTATGCCAATGAAAGCGGCGCGCCGGTGCGGATGCTGGTGCTGCTGGAGCCCGGCATGACCGCCTTCTTCCGCGACATCGGCATGCCCGCGCCGGAGGCCCGGCCGGATATCGCCCGGATCGGCGCGGCGATGGACCGCCACGGCATCGCCATGCTGCCCCCCGCCGCCTGACGCGGCGCTGAAGAAACCCGTTCGACCACGGCGCTCGGGGGCAAACCGGGAAGGCGGTCCCGGAGGCGGCAGCGCTCTCTCGATTCAGGGAGCGGTCCTGACCAGATCGGGACCGGCTCTCTCCATGACGCCCCGGACATGACGCCCCGGACTCCTTCACCCGCAGCCCCGCCCGCGGGGCGGTCACGCCGCCCGGCAGAGCGCCGGGATCCCGGCGTGGGCGGTGCCTGCGGTTTCCAGCGCATGCGCGATCCGCAGCGCCAGCCCCTCCTTCCAGGGCGGCACGATGACCTGCACCCCGATCGGCAGCGTGCCGGGGCGGAAGACCGGCACCGTCACGACCGGCAGGCCGATGCAGGAGAAGGGCTGCGCCAGCAGGCCGAGATTGGGCCGGAGCGGCCGCGTCTCGCCGCCGATGGTCAGCACCTTGTCGCCCCGGAGCGGCGCCTGCACCGGGGTGGCCGGCACGATCAGCGCATCGACCGCGGCAAAGGCCTCCATCGCGCGGGCCAGCCACCAGGCGCGCACCCGCTGGGCACGGCTGACCCAGGCCGCAGGCAGCAGCGCCCCGGCCAGGAAGCGGTCGCGCGTGTCGGGATCGAACTCGCCCGCGCGATGGCGCAGCCGGTCGAGATGGAAGGCCGCGCTTTCGGAATTGGTGATCAGATAGGCCGCCGCCCGCCCGGCCTCGGCCCCGTCGAGCGCCAGACCGGGACGAAGGCTGCCGCCCAGGGCCTCGAGCGCCGCGGCCACTGCCTCTGCCGCGGCGCGGGCCTCGGGCCCGGCCTGCCGCGCCAGCCAGCCGCCGGGACAGGCGAAACGCAGCCCCTCGGCCCCGGCGCCGATGTCCGGCAGGGCGGGCTCTGCCGGGCGGGCGGCGCAGCCGTGATCCGCCGGGTCGGGCCCCTGCAGCGCATCATAGGCCAGCGCGAGATCCCTGGCCGAGCGCGCGAAGGGACCGAGATGGTCGAGGCTGTCGACAAAGGAGAATGTTCCCGCCCGGGTCAGCCGCCCGTAGGTCGGCTTCAGGCTGAACACCCCGCAGAGCGAGGCCGGCACCCTGAGCGAGCCGTTGGTGTCCGAGCCGAGCGAGATCGGCGCCAGCCCCGCCGCCGTCGCCGCGCCGCAGCCCGAAGACGAGCCGCCGGTCATCCGCGCCAGGTCATGCGGATTGCGGCAGGCGCCTTCATGGCTGTTCTCGCCGGTGAAGTCATAGGCGTATTCGCCCATGCCGAGCGTGCCGACCAGCACGGCGCCGGCCGCGCGCATCCGCCGGACCAGCGCGGCATCGGCCCGGGCCGGCGCCCGGTCGCGGTTGATCCGCGACCCGGCCAGGGTGGGCAGCCCCTCGACATCGAAGAGGTTCTTGACCGCGAAGGGCACGCCCGCCAGCGGCCCCGGCGCCTGACCCGCGGCGATGGCGGCGTCGACCGCATCGGCCTCGGCCAGGGCGCGCTCGCCGGTCACGGCGGTGAAGGCGTTGACGTCGGCGTTCAGCCGCGCGATCCGCTGAAGCGCCGCCTCCGCCACCGTCCTGGCGGAGAGACCGCCCCCGCCGACGCCCGCGGCGATCTCGGCGGCCATCGCCCATTGCAGGTCACGCATAGCCGTCCTCCCCGGTGGCCGGCGGGCAGAAGACCGGCGCCAGCACCAGCTCGCCATCGTCGAGCACGACCCCGTCGAGGATCGCCGCCATTTCGGCGGCGATCGCGAGGAACCGGGCGGTGCCGGGGCGGTGCTCTGCCGCGACGGGCAGCTGCATCATCTCCGACATCGCGTCGATATAGGCCTCGTGGGTCATCCCGGTCATTCCGCGGGCTGCGCGCCGGCGGCGGGTTCGAGGCTCTCGGGCGCGGGATCGGCCACGGCGAGCTTCGGGCAGAGATAGAGGAACACCGCCACCACCGCATAGGCCAGCGCCACGCCCGGCGTCACGCCGAAGCCGACCTCGGGCCCGTGCATGAAGCCGAAGAAGGTCAGCACCGCCCCCGCCGCGGCGAAGGCCGCCGCCCAGGGGAAGTTGCGCTCGATCACGAAGACCCCGATCGCCGCCAGCACCAGCCCGGTCAGGATCGCGCCGCTGCCGAGCACGCCGAGCCCCTGGTAGAGCACGCCGTTCTGCGCCATGCCCGCGACCAGATCCGGCGTGACCTCTGCCCCGGCCGCGCCGAGCGCGCCGTCGATCAGCGTCTTCGCCCAGGCCGCCAGATGCGGCACGATGCCGAGGATCACCGCCGGGGCGTGCTTCATCGGCGAGGTCTGGAAGGCCTGCGCGCCGATCAGCATGCCGATATAGAGCAGGATCGGCGAGATCGCGACCACCGGCACGAGGTTCAGGAAGACCGCCAGCACCCCGAACCAGGCCAGCACCAGTACGAAGAGCCCGGTCGCCGCGGAATAGCCGATCCGCCCGCCCATGGCCTTCCAGCCGGGATGGCCGATATAGACCGCATTGGCGAAGGGCGAGCCGAGAAGCGTGCCGATCAGCGAGATCGCGCCCTCGGCCGAGATCGCCTCGGTGGTCGAATAGACATCGCCCGCGGCCTCGGCGGATTCCACGTTGTCCATCGCCTCGACCAGGTCGTAGACGCCGAAGGGGATGGCGGTGACCAGGATGAAGCCGAGGAACTCGAAGCCCGAGAAGACATGGTCGACGGCCGGAAGCGGGATCGAGAAGCCGAAATGCGCGAAGCTCGCCGCCAGGGCGCCGGCATCCATGCCGCCGATCTCGGGCATGCCGAGCGCCGCCGCGCCCCAGGCCAGCACCATGCCGGCGACGATGGCGACGAGCCCCGCCGGGATGCCGCGGGGATACTTCACCCCGCCGAACCAGCTGACCAGGATGATCGCGAGGCAGGTCAGGCCGATGATCGAGGTCATGAAGATCTCGGTTGCCGGGCGCATGGCGATGAAGGCCAGCGACACGCCGGCCAGCGTCCCGAGCAGCGCCGCGCGCGGCGTGATGCGGCGGATGACCGGCGCCAGGAAGGAGCCGCCGATCAGGATGAAGCCCTGCAGGAAGACCCAGGCCAGCCCCGCCTCCCAGGCCTTCACCGGATCGCCGGTCTGGCCGAGGATCGGCAGCATGATGACGAAGACCACGATGAACATGTGCGGCACCGACGGGCCCGAGGGCAGCGCGCAGACATCCGCGCGGCCCTCTTTCCGGGCCAGGCGCAGCCCCATCCAGGCATAGTACATGTTGCCCAGGAACAGCATCATGCCGACCGCGGGCAGGATGCGCCCGAAGGTCAGCTCGTCGGGCAGGCCGACCACGTATTTCAGCAGGCCGGTCATCACCAGGAGGTTGACCAGCACGTTCGTTCCGAGCCCGAACAGGGCATTCCAGTCGCCCGGTGTCCAGAGCTTCACTGTCGTCTTGTCCATCTGCACGCTCTCCAATCGGAAGGTTCCCGGCAGGGCCCTTGCCCCGCCCGGTCGTCTCAGGCTGCCGCCTCGGCGGCGGACAGGGCCGCGGCGAAGCTCTGCGCGTCGCTGACCCAGCCGAAGATCCCGCCCTGCGCCTTGATCATCTCCAGGCCGACGCGGTGGAATTCGGGGAAGTAGGAGGCGCAGGCATCGCCGATCGCCACGCAGCGGTAGCCGCGGTCATTGCCCTCGCGGATCGTCGTGTGCACGCAGACCTCGGTGGTGACGCCGCAGACCAGCAGCGTGTCGATGCCGCCATTGGCGAGGATCTGCGCCAGGTCGGTCTGGTGGAAGGCGCCCTTGCCGGGCTTGTCGAGCACCACCTCGCCCGGCTCCGGATAGAGCGCCGCGACGATGTCATGGCCGGGCTCGCCGCGCACCAGGATGCGCCCCATCGGGCCGGGATCGCCGATCCGCCGGCTCGGCGCGCCGCGCGCGAGCTTAGCGGGCGGCGCGTCCGAGAGATCCGGCCGGTGGCCCTCGCGGGTGTGGATCACCAGCATGCCCGCCCGTCGCGCCGCCTCCAGCGCGACCCGGCAGGGCCCGACCGCCGCCTGCAGCAGCGACACGTCATTTCCCAGCGTCTCGCCGAAGCCGCCCGGCTCCAGGAAGTCGCGCTGCATGTCGATCACCACCAGCGCGGCGCGCCCGGGGTCGAATTCCAGGGGGCCGGGCTCTGCGGCCAGTTGCACATCGCTCATTTTGCTGCATTCCTTTCTACCGGGGGCCCGGCGAGGCTCCGGCACAGGCGGAGGCTGAGGGGATGGAAGAGGTCGACAGGGCATCCACGGAGGCCGAGATCCGGGCCGAGTTCGACGCCTACGAGGCGGCGCTGGCGGCCAATGACGTCGCGCGGCTGACGGGGTTCTTCTGGGAGGACCCGCGCGCGGTGCGGCTGGCGCCCGGCGGCGGGCTCTACGGCCATGCCGAGATCGCCGCCTTCCGCCGCAACCGCGACGTGCCGGACACCGCGCGCGAGCTCAGCGAGGTGCGGATCACCGCCTTCTCGGCCGATTTCGGCACCGCCACCTGCGAGTACCGGCGCCTCGGCTCCGGCCGCCGCGGCAGGCAGAGCCAGGTCTGGATGCGCCGCCCGGAAGGCTGGCGCATCGTCTCGGCGCATGTCAGCCTCGATCCCTGACCCGGACCGGCGGCGGCCTGCGGCCGTCCGGACAGCCCTGCGCGGCATCGCGGGGGCGGCCTCTGCCGCCCGTTGACGGCCGTTGCAGACAGGGTCGTCGTCGCGCATCGGACAGGGGATCTCCGCAAGGGATGAAGGGTGCCGGGCGACGCCTCCGGCAGCGGCAGAGGCGCGTTCCGGGGTCATCGTGCCGCTGTGAAGCGCCGAATTCTACTGCTATGATTTCAGCATTCCGATGCGTTTTTTGCAGCAGTGAGATCCCATGCGCCATCTCGTGACCCTGACGATGATCCGCGACACCGCCCGCGCGGGCTCGATCCGCCGCGCCGCCGAGGACATGAACATCACCAGTTCCGCGCTGAACCGTCGCATCCAGAATTTCGAGGAGGAGTTCGGCGCGCCGATCTTCGAGCGGCTGCCGCGCGGGGTGCGGCTGAACCCGGCGGGCGAGCTGCTGATGCAGCACATCCAGGCGCAGCTCGGCGATCTCGCGCGGGTGCGCAGCCTGATCGCCGATCTCGGCGGCGAGCGCCGCGGCCATGTCTCGATCGCCTGCTCGCAGGCGCTGAACCCGGTCTTCCTGCCGCGCGAGGTGGCGCTCTACCGCAGGGAGCATCCCGGCGTGACCTTCTCGATCCGCATCCGCGACCGCGCCCGCGCCGAGGAGGAGCTGAGCACCTTCGCCTCCGACCTCGCGCTGGTCTTCGAGCCGGTGCACCTGGTCGATTTCGAGGTGATCCAGGCGACCGAGCAGCCGGTCTGCGCGGTGCTGTCCGGGGACCATCCGCTGGCCCGCCGCGAGGTGCTGCGGCTGCGCGACTGCCTGGCCGAGCGCCATATCGTGCCCTCGCAGGAATACGGCGTCCGCCACCTGCTGGAGAAGGCGACGCGCGGCCGCTCGATGTCGCTGCGCCCGGTGCTCGAGGCCGACAGCTTCGACCTGATGCGGCAATACGTGCTCTACGAGGAGGTGGTCGGCTTCCAGATCCCGATCGGCATCCCGCCGACCTCCCGCTCGGGGCTGGTGCTGCGCCCGCTGCATCCGGGCGACATCGATCCGGGGCTCCTGCTGCTCGGGCAGATGCGCGGCCGCACCCTGCCCGTCGCCTCGGCGAAATTCGCCCAGCAGATCGCCCGCGCGCTGCAGTGAGGCGCGGGCCGGGGCCCGAGGCCGCCGTGCCGGGATCGAACCGGCCGCAGCTGCGCCAGGAGCATCCAGCCGGCACAGAGCACGGCCAGCGCCGGCGCCGCGGCCGAGAACCGCCGGATCGGCAGCGCCGTCAGGTCGCCATGGCCCGGCATCGTCGCGATGCGCAGGTTCTTCTCGGCCATCGGCCCCAGCGCGGCGCCGAGGATCGGCCGCGGCACCGGATAGCCGAAGCCCGGCATCAGGAGGCCGCGCGGCCCGGCCGCGAAGAGCGTCGCCACGTCGAAGCCGCGGTTGTTGAGCCCGCAGGCACCCGCCCGCGCCGCGAGCCCGAGCGCGGGCCCCGCGGCCCGCGGCATGAAGCCCGAACCGACTCCGCTGTCGAAGTCCTTCGGCACGGCGCCGCCGGTCCGCCAGATGGCGGCGGCAGCCGCGGTCAGCCCCGCGCCGGAAATGATGTCCCCGGATCCCGGATGCATGGTCGCTCTCCTCCCGGTCCGGATCGGGAGCGGCGGCCCCGCCACTCCCTGCAGCGCCGGGGGAAATCCACCCGGCCGACCGTGGCCTCGACGGTTTCGAGCCGCACCGCGGCTTGCTCGCCGGTCAGCGCGATTGGGTCCGGAAATAGGTCGGGGCGACGTCCTCTGCATCCGCCTCGCTGCCGGTCGCGATCTCCGTCGCCGCGGCGCCGAAGCGGTCGGCCATCGCCTCCGGCGTGGCCTCCGGGAAGACGTAGCCGTAGACGAAGGCGACGTCATAGCCCTGCTCGACCCCGGAAGCCATGTCCGGCCGGCACGGGTTGCGGTCGGGGCGCAGTGCCGCCAGCCCGCGCAGCCGGCCCGCGTGGAGATAGGGCTTCACCTGGCCGACCGGGTTCTGCGCGACGTCGGCATTGCCGCCAAGGACGGCGGTCCGCGGCGCCGCCGAGCGCGACGGCGTCGACCTCCACCCCCGCCAGTTCGAAGAGCTTGGCGATCAAGCAGAAGGTGCCGCCCTGCCGGCCTCGGCCAGCTCCTCAAGCGTCTGCCAGGGCGCATCGGCGCGCTTGGTGACGATCATGGCGGGCTTGGTCCCGGCCACGGCGGCCAGCTTGAAATCGCGCAAGGCCGGATCCGGAATGCCCGAAGCCGCATTGGCGAACCTGGCGGCGTGGAAGAGAAGCACCATCTGCCCGTCCAGCGCCGCCGCCGCGACCTGGCGCGTGGCGATCGAGCCGCCCGCGCCGGTGGCATTGACCACCGGCAGGGAGGTTCCCGGTACCTGGCGCAGAGCCGCGCGTTGACATCGGTGTCGCCGCCGGGATTGCAGGGCACGATCACCTGGACCGGCCGCCCGGGCCAGTCGCCGGCATCTCTTCAGCATCCGCGGGATGCAGCGGCACGGCCTAGCCGGCAAGGCCGGACATGGCCATCGCTGCGGCAAGGCTGGCCAGGATGTTCCCGTGCCTCTCCTCCCGCCGGGCAGGTTCCATGCGCGGTCCCGCGGCAATGGCCGCGCCCCGCCCGATCGCGCCCGTCCGGCGGGGCGCGTCCCGGACCCCATGCGGATCCTTGTCCTGTCTGGCGGCAGGGGGCCGCTCCTCCCGACCCGTCTCCGGTTTCGCCGCGCGCGGACGATGCAGGCTCGGGCGCGGACGACACCCCGGCGCGCGGTCTGCGCCTCAGATCGCCGCGCTGGTCTGCCAGGGGGCGAATTCGTGGCCGCCGAAGCCCATCGTCTCGCTCGCGGTCGGACGGCCCGAGGCGGTGGCCAGCAGCGCCTCGAAGATCCGCGCGCCGCAGTCGGCAATGCTCTCGCGGCCTTCGAGGACCGTGCCGCAATCGATGTCCATGTCGTCCTGCATGCGGCGGTACATGGCGCTGTTCGAGGCCAGCTTCAGCGTCGGCGCGGGCTTGGCGCCGAAGACGCTGCCGCGGCCGGTGGTGAAGGCGACGAGATTGGCGCCCGAGGCGATCTGGCCGGTCACCTGCACCGGGTCGTAGCCCGGCCCGTCCATGAAGACGAGCCCCGGCCGCGTCACCGGCTCGGCATAGCCCACGACCTCCTCCAGGTCGGTGGTGCCGCCCTTGGCCAGCGCGCCGAGGGATTTCTCGAGGATCGTCGTCAGCCCGCCGGCCTTGTTGCCGGGGGTCGGGTTGGCGTTCAGCGACACGTCATGGCGGCGGGCATAGGCCTCCCACCAGCGGATCCGTTCGAGCAGCGCCTCGCCCACCTCGGGCCGCGCGGCACGGGCGGCCAGCAGATGCTCCGCCCCCCAGGTCTCGGGCGTCTCCGACAGGATCGCGGTGCCGCCCTGCGCGACCAGCAGGTCGGCCGCCGCGCCGAGCGCCGGGTTGGCGGTCAGGCCGGAATAGCTGTCCGATCCGCCGCAGATCAGCGCCAGCTTCAGCGCCGAGGCGGGGACCGGGACGCGGGCGGCGCGGTTGCTCTCGGCCAGGCAGTCGCTGACCAGCGCCACGCCGCGCGCCACCGCGGCGCGCGCGCCGCCCGCGCCCTGGATGTCGAGGCTCGCCAGCCGCCCGGCCAGCCGCTCCGCCTCGACGAAGCCGCCGATCTGGTTGACCTCGCAGCCGAGCCCGAAGACCAGCACATGGCTGAAATTGGGGTGCCGGGCATAGCCGCCGAGCGTGCGGCGCAGAAGCTGCAGCGGCGCGCCCGCGCTCATGCCGCAGCCGCTCTTGTGGGTCAGCGCCACCACCCCGTCGACATTGGGATAGTCCGCCAGCGGGTCCTCGCCGGTCAGCGGATTGCGCGCGAAGACCGAGGCGACCAGTTCGGCCACATGGGCCGAACAGTTCACCGTCGTCAGGATGCCGATGTAGTTGCGCGTCGCCACCCGTCCGTCGGGGCGCAGGATGCCGTCGAAGACCCGCGCGGGCGCCGGGGCCGGGCGTCCCTTGCGGGCCGAGCCGATCTCGGCCGCGCGGGCGGTCCCGGCAATGTCGAGATTGTGGACATGGACATGCGCCCCCGCCGCGATCGGCGCCGTGGCATGGCCGATCACCTGGCCGTAGCGGCGCACCGGGCTGCCCGCTTCCAGGGCGCGCAGCGCGATCTTGTGGCCCGCCGGGATCGCCGCCAGCGCCGGGCCGATGCCGCCAACCGGCGTGCCCGCCTCGATCCGCTGCCGCGCGATGCCGACATCGTCCTCGTGATGGATGCGGATCACGCGGTCCGCCGCCTCGATCTGGGTCAAGTCCGGGTCCTCCCCCTCTGCCGGGGGCATCGGCCGCCGGTCACCGGAGGCTAGGCCCGGCGGCCGATGCCCGTCCAATGCCGAAAGGGACAGGACCGATACCCGGCGGGCATCTATCCGGCGCCCGCCGCGGCCAGCGCCTCGGCCTCGAGCAGATAGCCGTGCACCCGCGCCACCGCGGGCGTGTCGAGCGCGCCGTCGCTCCAGGCCAGATAGGCCTCGATCCGCGCCTCGGCGGGCAGCGCGATCTCGCGCCAGACGACATCGGCAAAGCCCATCACCCGCGCCGAGCCCGGCACCAGCGCCAGCCCGATCCCGGCATTGACCATGGCCAGGATCGTCGGCGTGTTGTCGAGATACTGCACGATCCTCGGCCGCACATTCGATCCCAGGAAAAGCCCGTTGAGGATGCCGTGCACGTACCAGCCGACCGAGGGCGAATGCATCAGGCAGGGCGCGCCATGCAGATCCGCAAGCGACAGCTGCGCCTTCGCGGCCAGCGGATGCGCCCGGTGCACGGCCAGCCGGAAGCGGTCGTCGAGCACGCGTTCGAGGCGCAGCGCCCGATCCTGCGGCGGGTAGCGCAGCACGCCCAGGTCGATGGTCCTGGCCGCAAGCGCTTCGACCTGGTCGGTGCTGAGCATCTCGCGCAGCGTCACCGTCAGGCCCGGCAGGTCGCGGCCGATGGCGCCGATCACCCCGGGCATGTGCGTCACCGTCGCCACCGGGATGCAGCCGAGGATCACCGTGCCGCTGCGCCCCTCGCTGACCATCCGGGTCGAGAGCGCCGCCGCCTCCGCCCGGCGCAGGATGTCCTGCGCCTCGAGGAAGAACCGTTCTCCCGCGGCGGTGAAGCGCACGCTGCGGCCGCTGCGGATGAAGAGCTGCAGCCCCAGCACATGCTCGAGCAGCTGGATCTGCCGGGTCAGCGGCGGCTGGGTCATGTTGAGCTTCTCCGCCGCGCGGCGGAAGTTCAGCTCGGTTCCCACCGCGACGAAGCTGCGTAGATGGCTGATCTGGAACAAGGGCGTCTCCGGCCGGCTGGGTGACGGCCGAGTATAGGCGGGCAGGCCCCGCCCCGGAAGGGGCGCGCCCATTTTCCGCCCAGGCCTCCTCCAGCACCGGCCCGGCCAGGGCGGCCTCCAGGCGCAGTTCCTCGGCCTGCAGCAGCCCGGCGGCGATCCGGCCCTGGTCGTAGGCAGCACCGGCAGCGTGCCCGCGGCCGAGATCGCGGCAATGTTGTCGGAATAGCCGCAGGCATAGATCGGCGGCGAGGGGTCGTCCATCGCGGGCGAGACATCGGCGACCTCGTACATGGTCTCGGACTGCTGCGCGGCGGCCAGGTGGCGGTGGATCGGCGAGGGCGCGCGGAACTCGGTGCTGACGCCGAGGCTCTCGCCGAAACGCAGGGTCTTCAGGCAGCCGGTGATGCCCAGATCGTAGTGGCAGTCGGCGCGCAGCAGGTCCGTCCCCCCCGCCAGCAGGAAATCCGCCTTGGCCTCGGGGCCGGGCACATGCTCGGTCTGCAGCACCGGGATGCCGATCGCCTCGCGCAGCTTGCGGTGCCGGAAGGCGCCGAGGCCGATCGGGCGGATCGGGTCCTCGTACCAGCGGAAGGCGGCATCGGCGCAGGCGCGCCCGACGCGGATCGCGTCATTGAGGCTGTCGAAGACGCAGGCCGGGTCGAGCATCAGCTTGGCCTCTGCGCCCAGCCTGTCGCGCATGCTGTGCACATTGGCGATCTCCTCACGGACATCGCCCGCGTTCCAACTGTGCATCTTAAACCTCATGATCCCGAGGTTAGCCGACCGGGCCGGTGGCCTCTCCCGCGTCATTCTCCTTCGAGGGTTGCGCCAGACGGGCTGGCGCCGAGCCATCATGAATGGGGGAGAGACCAAGTGCAGGACAGCATCTTCATCGGGCTGGATGTCCGCAAGGCGACGATCTCGGTGGCCGTTGCGGCGGACGAGCGGGGCGGCGAGGTCCGCCACTGGGGCACCCTCCCCCACCGGCCCGGCCATGTCCGGAAACTGGC
>NZ_VATA01000044.1 GCF_005870025.1 Poseidonocella sp. HB161398 | reverse complement strand
CGTCTCCACCGAAACGCCCACCTGGGGCAACATCATGGCCGAAGCGCGGATCTACTTCCGGCTGAAGCCCGAACTGATCTTCTGGCCGGGCCTCGCCCTGTCGCTCTGCATCCTGTCGATCAACCTGCTGGGCGATGCCGCGCGCGACATCCTCGATCCCCGCATGGGCAAGAGGGAGGCCTGACATGCCCGTTCTCGACATCAAGAACCTGACCGTCGCCATCGACACCAGGGACGGCGCCACCGTCGTCCGCGACATCTCCATCACCATCGAGGCGGGCGAGACCGTCTGCCTCGTGGGCGAATCCGGCTCGGGCAAGTCGGTCTCCTCGCTCGCGACGATGGGCCTCCTGCCCAAGGGCGCCCTGAAGGTCTCGGGCGGCGAGATCCTGCTCGACGGCGAGGATCTGCTGAAGCTCTCCCCGGCCGAGCTGCGCGACCGCCGCGCAACCCGCATGTCGATGATCTTCCAGGAGCCGATGACGGCGCTGAACCCGGTCATCAAGGTCGGCGAGCAGATCGCCGAGGTGCTGGCCGCGCATACCAAGCTGTCCAATGCCGAGAGCCATGCCAAGGTGATGGACATCCTCGAGCAGGTCGGCCTGCCGGATATCGAGCGGGTGGCGAAAAGCTATCCGCACCAGCTGTCCGGCGGCCAGCGGCAGCGGATCATGATCGCCATGGCGCTGATCCTGGAGCCGCGGCTGTTGATCGCAGACGAGCCGACCACCGCGCTCGACGTCACCACGCAGAAGCAGATCCTGAAGCTCATCAAGGACCTGCAGGAAATGCACGGCACCGCCGTCCTCTTCATCACCCATGACATGGGCGTGGTCGCCGAGATCGCCGACCGGGTCTACGTGATGAACCGCGGCGACATGGTCGAGACCGGCAAGGTGATGGAGATCCTCGCCGGGCCGAAGATGGACTACACCCGCCGCCTGCTCTCCTCCGTGCCTTCGCTGGTGCCGCGCAGCGCCCGCCCCGTCGCCAGCGCGAAACTCGCGCTGCAGGTGACCGAGCTGAACAAGATCTACGGCGGCGGCGGGTTCCTGTCGAAGACCGCAACGACCCATGCCGCCAAGGCGGTCTCGCTGGAGCTGAAGGCCGGGCGCACGCTGGGCATCGTCGGCGAGAGCGGCTCGGGCAAGTCGACCGTGGCGCGCTGCGTGATGCGGCTGATCGATCCCTCCTCGGGCGGCATCCGCGTCGGCGGGCAGGAGATCGCCGGGCTGACCCCGCGCGGGCTGCACCCGTTCCGCAAGAAGCTGCAGATGGTGTTCCAGGACCCCTACCGCTCGCTCAACCCGCGGCTGACGATCGAGGAGTCGATCATCGAGGGGCCGATGAACTACGGCATGCCCCGCGCCGAGGCCGCGGCAAAGGCGGCCGAGCTGCTGGAACTGGTCGGCATGCCCGCGGGATCGGCCAAGCGCTATCCGCACATGTTCTCGGGCGGGCAGCGCCAGCGCATCGCCATCGCCCGGGCGCTGGCCATGGAGCCCGAGCTGCTGGTCGCGGACGAGGCGGTCTCGGCGCTCGACGTCTCGGTGCAGGCGCAGGTGCTGGACCTGCTGACCGAGATCCAGGAGCGGACCCAGATCGCCATCCTCTTCATCACCCACGACCTGCGCGTCGCCGCCCAGATCTGCGACGAGGTGGCGGTGATGAAGCGCGGCGAGGTGGTCGAGTACGGCCCCACCGCCACCGTGCTCGGCGCGCCGCAGCACGATTACACGAAATCGCTTCTGGCCGCCGCGCCGGGCCGGGACTGGGACTTCCCCAATTTCCGCCCCGTCGCCGCCTGAGCAACTAGGAGAACCCCCGTGCCCCGTATCGCCATTGGCGGTTTCCTGCACGAAACCAATACCTTCGCTCCGTCGAAGGCGACCTATCAGGACTTCGTCCATGGCGGCGGCGCCGGGCGCATGCTGCATGGCGAGGACATCACCGAGACCCTCGCCGACGTCAATGCCGCCATCTCCGGCGCGATCCGCCACGGCCGCGCCGAGGGCTGGGACCTGATCCCGACGATCTTCGCCGCGACCTCGCCCTCGGCCCATGTCACCTGCGACGCCTTCGAGCGGATCGCCGGCGACATGATCGACCGCATCGCCGCGGCCATGCCGCTGGACGGGGTGTTCCTGGACCTGCACGGCGCGATGGTGACCGAGCATCTCGACGACGGCGAGGGCGAATTGCTGTGCCGCCTGCGCGACCGGATCGGCCCGGACATCCCCGTCGTCGTCTGCCTCGACCTGCATGCCAACGTGACGGAGAAGATGTTCGACCGCGCCGACGTGCTGGAAAGCTACCGCACCTATCCGCATGTCGACATGGCCGAGACCGGGCTGCGCGGCGCCCGCGCCCTGTCGAAGATGCTGGCCGGCCCGCGCCCGGCCAAGGCGATGCGCACCGCGCCCTATCTCTCGGCCATCGCCTGGCAATGCACCTCGGCCGAGCCCGCCAAGGGGCTCTATGCACAGATGGAGGCGCTGGCCGGAGAGGCCCGCGAGATGAGCTTCAACATGGGCTTCCCGGCGGCGGATTTCCCGGAATGCCAGATGACCGTGCTGGCCTATGGCGAGGGCGCCGACGCGGCCGCCGATGCGCTGATGGCGGCGATCGAGGCGGCGGAGCCGCAGTTCCGCGGCAAGGTCTACCCCCCGGGCGAAGGCGTGGCCGAGGCGCTGCGCCTGGCGCAGACGGCGACCTCGCCGGTGGTGATCGCCGACACCCAGGACAATCCGGGCGCGGGCGCCGACAGCAACACGACCGGCATGATCCGCGCCATGGCCGAGGCCGGCGCGAAGGGCGCCATCGGAAATCTCTACGACCCGGCGGCGGCGCTCGCGGCGCATGAGGCCGGGACCGGCGCGACCGTGACCCTCGCCATCGGCGGCCAGGCCGGCATCCCCGGCGACGCGCCCTTCGAGGCGGAGTTCCTGGTCGAGGCGCTCTCGGACGGGGAATTCACCGCCCAGGGCCCCTATTACCGCGGCAAGACGATGAGCATGGGCCCCTCGGCCTGCCTGCGCCTCGGCGATCTCAGGATCGCGCTGGTCTCGGCCAAGGCGCAGATGGCCGACCGCGGGATGTTCCGCCAGGTCGGCATCATCCCCGAGGAAGAGCCGATCCTGATCGTGAAGAGCTCCGTCCATTTCCGCGCCGATTTCGAGCCGATCGCCGCGGCGCTGCTGACCTGCGCCGCGCCCGGCCCGATGGCCGTCGACCCCGGGGACCTGCCCTGGGAACGGCTGCGCCCGGGGATCCGCATGGGCGCCATGGGCCCCGCATTCCAACCAGAAGACCACGCAACGAAGGAGACCGCAGATGCCGGTCATTGAGGAAATCGCCGCCTTTGCCGACGAGCTGACCGCGATCCGCCGCGATATCCACGAGCACCCCGAGCTCGGCTTCGAGGAGGTCCGCACCTCCGCCATCGTCGCCGAGAAGCTGACGAGCTGGGGCATCGAGGTCACGACCGGCCTGGGCAGGACCGGCGTGGTCGGCGTGCTGAAGGGCGCGAAGCCCGGCAGGACGATCGGGCTGCGCGCCGACATGGACGCGCTGCCGATCCACGAGGAAACCAACCTGCCCTGGGCCTCGAAGACCCCCGGCGTGATGCATGCCTGCGGCCATGACGGCCACACCACGATGCTGCTCGGCGCGGCGCGCTACCTCGCCGCGAACCCCGATTTCGCCGGCACCGCCGTCTTCATCTTCCAGCCGGCCGAAGAAGGGCTGGGCGGCGCGCGCGCTATGCTGGCCGACGGGCTCTTCGAGCAGTTCCCCTGCGACGAGATCTACGGCATGCACAACGCCCCCTACGACACGCCGGACAATGTCCGGGTGAAGAAGGGCGCGGCGATGGCGGGCTCGGACTTCTTCGACATCAAGATCACCGGCCGCGGCAGCCACGGCGCCCGCCCCGAGGATTCCAAGGACCCGGTGGTGATCGCCACCGCGCTGGTCCAGCAGCTGCAGTCGATCGTCTCGCGCAATGTGTCCCCGACGAGCCCGGCCGTGGTCTCGGTAACCAAGATCCACGCGGGCGACGCCTATAACGTCGTGCCGAACACTGCCGAGCTCGGCGGCACGATCCGCTTCTTCGACACCGCCGTGGGCGAGCTGATCTCGGCGCGGATGCGGGCGATCTGCGCGGGCGTGGCGCTGGCGCATGACTGCGAGATCGAGGTCGACATCCGCAATGTCTTCGACGTTCTGGTCAATGACGACAGCCTGTCCGAAGCGGTGCTCGCCGCCTCCTCGCCGGTCGTGGGCGCGGAGAAATCCGGCCTGACGACCGAGCTGGTCATGGGCTCCGAGGATTTCGCCGACATGCTGCGCGTGGTGCCGGGCGCCTATTGCACCGTCGGCCATTCCGGCGGCGTGCCGGTGCACAATCCGGGCTTCACCCTCGACGACGCGATCCTGCCGGTCGGCGCCTCGATCTACGCCAACCTGGTGACCCAGCGCGGAGCCGCGGCATGACCATCTGGAAGGACCTCGCCTTCGACACCGACGAGATCATCGCCGGCATGAAGCCCTGGATCGAGTGCGAAAGCCCGACCTGGGACGGCGCCGCCGTCGACCGGATGATGGATCTGGCGGAGATGAAATGCGCCGAGCTCGGCGCCACTGTGGAACGCATCCCCGGCATCATGGGGCTCGGCGGCTCGGTCCGCGCGCGCTTCCCGCATCCGAAGATGGGCGAGCCGGGGATCATGATCACCGGCCATCTCGACACCGTCCACCCGGTCGGCACGCTGGCCAAGAACCCGTTCCGCCGCGAGGGCGGCAAGGTCTACGGGCCGGGCATCCAGGACATGAAGGGCGGCAACTTCATCACGCTGGAGGCGATCCGCAAGATCCAGGAGGCCGGGATCGAGACGCCCCTGCCGATCGTCGCGCTCTTCACCCCCGACGAGGAGATCGGCACCCCCGCCACGCGGATGCTGATCGAGACCGAGGCGAAGCGCGCCAAATACGTGCTCTGCCCCGAGCCCGCCCATCCCGATAACGGCGTCTGCACCGGGCGCTACGCGATCGCGCGGTTCAACCTGGCGGCCGAGGGCAAGCCCTCGCATGCCGGGGCCAACGTCAAGGGCGGCATCTCGGCGGTGCGCGAGCTGGCCAAGCGGATCATCGAGATCGAGGAGATGACGACCGAGGACTGCACCTTCTCGTGCAACAACATCGCCTCGGGGCAATGGGTGAACTGCGTGCCCTCCTTCGCCTCGGCGGAATGCCTGTCCATGGCCAAGGAGCAGGCCGACCTGGATGCCGGGATCGAGCGGATGCTGGCCCTGACCGGCGAGCGCAACGGCGTGCGCTTCACCGTCACCCGCGGCGTCACCCGCCCCGTGTGGGAGCCGGGGCAGTCCGGGACCATGTTCCTCTACGAGCAGGCAAAGGCCCTGTCCGCCGAGCTGGGCCTCGACATGCCCCATCGCAGCCAGGGCGGCGGCTCGGACGCGAATTTCACCGGCGCGCTCGGCATCCCCTCGCTCTGCTCGCTCGGCGTCAAGGGCGACGGGCTGCACACGCTGACCGAGCATATCGACGAGGATTTCATCGTCCCCCGCACCCGGATCATGGCCGGGATGCTGACGACCCTCGCCTGATCCCTGCCCCGCCCGCCCGGTCTCTCCGGCGGGCGGGGCGATGCCCGGTCCGCCGGAACGGCCGGGCCGCCGCCGGAGGGCAGCGCCCCGTCCGCGGGCGGACTGGCTGCCCGCTCTCCGGCATCTGCGCCGGACGGGTCCTTCGTCCTTCGCCGCCGCGCCGCGCGCCCGCGCCGCCAGAGCTCCCGCCCATCGGCAGATGCCTGGCCGATGACGCAAGGCTGCCGTCCCGGCGAAGAGCCTTGCAACCGAGGGCGGCAGATGCCCCGCCCCGCGCGCCGGCCTGCTCCCGACATATGTTTCAGGATCTCCCGACCCCGACTGGGCACCATTTCTCCGAACGAGCCGCGCCGCGCCGCCGTCGACGCGCCGCGCGCTTGCCCCTCGGGAGGTCTCGCCCATCGGCATCTGCCGACCTATGGCGCGGCGCCTGACGTTCCGGCAGGGAGCCTGCCAACCGAAGGCGGCAGATGCCCCGCCCCCCGCGCCGGCCTGCTCCCGACATATGTTTCAGGATCTCCCGACCCCGACTGGGCACCATTTCTCCGAACGAGCGGCGCCGCGGTCGACGCGCCGCGCGCCTGCCCCTCGGGAGGTCTCGCCCATCGGCATCTGCCGACCCATGGCGCGGCGCCTGCCGTTCCGGCAGCGAGCCTGCCAACCGAGGGCGGCGGATGCCCCGTGTCGCGCGCCGGGCCGGTCCTGCTCCGCGGTACGCATTTCGGGATGTCCCGTCCCCGGTCGAGCGTCGTCACTTGAACCAACGGCCACCGCACGGGCTCTTCCGGCTGGCAGCCGGTGCCGCCGGTCCGGGTAATCCTCCACTTGCAGCGATGGTCGGACAGGTCCGGCCGCAAGACGCGGCGTTCAGGATGCGGCGGCCCGGACCGGGAGGACCTGACCCGACCAGCTCGCATCGCAAAGGCCCCCTCCCGGCTGGCTGCCGGACCGGTCCGAGCGCTTCCCGGCGCGACCCGACCCGTCATCCGCCTGCCAGAGCCCGCCGCCCGGACCGGAACACCCGGGGGACATCTCAATGGCGCGCCCGCAGAGGGCCAGACGCGTCAGCCGTCCCCGGGCAGGCGCAGATCGGCGAGCTGGGCGGAGACCGCCTCCGCCGGATAGGCCGAGAGCTCCGGCAGCTCGGCGACGATCAGCGCGGGGCCCGTCCCGGCCGCGGCCAGCGCCGCGCCATCCGGCCCGGCAATCACCGAGCCGCCGCCGAAATCCAGCCCGCGATCCGTGCCGCAGTAATTCGCATAGGCCACGAAAATGCCGTTCTCGCAGGCCCGCGCCGGAACGAGGAGCCGCTGGACATGCTCGAACCCCGCCGGATTGGCGGTCGGCACCAGGATCGCCTCCGCCCCGCGCCGCGCCAGCCCGCGGGCATGTTCGGGAAACTCGATGTCGTAGCAGATCAGGAGCCCGCAGCGGCGCCCGGCGATCTCGAAGACCGGCGGCGCCCCGGTCCCGGCGCGGAAGCTCGCGCGCTCCATCTCGCCGAAAAGCTGGATCTTGCGGTAATGCGCCAGCTGCACCCCCTCCGGCCCCAGGACCGTCGCGGCATTCCAGACGGCGCCCTCGGCCCGCTCGGCCCAGCCATAGGCCAGCCCGACCCCGTGGACGCGCGCCATCTCCGCCAGCGCCAGCTGCCAGGGCCCGCCCGCGGGCTCGGCCAGGGTGGCATGCAGGTCGGGACAGTTGTAGCCGGGCAGCAGCAGCTCCGGCACGAGGAGGAGCGCGGCCTCCTGCGCGGCGGCAGCGGCCAGCGCGGCCTCGACCGCGTCGAGCCGCTCCTCGGCGGAGGCCGTCGCGGCGGAGATCTGGAGAAGCGCGAGTTTCATGCCCCTGCCTAGCGCGCCCGGCACCGCGGGGGAAGCGCGGCCTTGCGAAGCTGCCGCCCTGCGGCCGGTTGGCACCTCGCCATTCCGGCCGCGCCACGCGACAAATGCAGATGAGACGGGCCGCAAGACGCCCGGCAGATCGACCGACGGGGAAAAGACATGATGAAATCGACGATGACCGCCCTCGCGCTCGGGGCGACCGCCCTCGCGCCCCTCTCCGCCCTGGCCGAACCGGTCAAGGTCGGGGTGCTGATGACGCTTTCGGGCCCGCCCGCCGTGCTGGGCGAGCATGCCCGCGACGGCGCGCTGCTGGCACTGAAGACGCTGGGCGGCACGCTCGGCGGGCAGGAGGCGGAATTCATCATCGCCGATGCCGAGGGCAAGCCCGACATCGCCGCGCAGAAGGCCCGCCGCCTGGTGGAAAGCGACGGCGCGGCGTTCGTGATCGGCCCGATCTTCTCCAACGTGATGGCCGCGATCGCCGGGCCGGTGACCGAGGGCGGCGCCTTCCTGATGTCGCCCAATGCCGGCCCATCGGTCTTCGCCGGCGAGGGCTGCAACCCCGACATCTTCGTCGTCTCCTACCAGAACGACCAGCCCGACCAGGTGATGGGCGAATACGCCAATTCCGCGGGCTACGGCTCGGTCGTGCTGATCGCGCCGAACTACCAGGCCGGGATGGACCATCTGGGCGGGTTCAAGCGCACCTACGAGGGCACCGTCACGACCGAGCTGCTGACCCAGCTCGGCCAGCTCGACTATTCCGCGGAACTGGCGCAGATCGCCGCCTTCCAGCCGGATGCGGTCTATGCCTTCCTGCCCGGCGGCATGGGGGTGAATTTCGTCAAGCAGTACGCACAGGCCGGGCTTTCGGGCATTCCGATGATGTCGAGCTTCACCACCGACGAGACCACGCTGCCGGCCATGCAGGACGCGGCGCTGGGGATGTTCTCCTCGGGCTCCTGGGCGCCGGATCTGGACGCGCCGGGCAATGCCGAATTCGTCGAGGCCTTCGTCGCCGAATACGGCCGGGTGCCGGCCAGCTACGCCGCCTATGCCTATGACGCGGTGATGCTGATGGATGCCGCCATCGCCGAGGCCGGAACGGAGGACCGCGACGCCCTGCGCGACGCGCTGAAGACCGTCGACTTCCCGACCGTGCGCGGCAAGTTCGCCTTCGGCCAGAACCAGTTCCCGGTGCAGGACTTCTACCTGACCGAGGTGGTCCAGCGCGAGGACGGCGCCTATGCCACCTCCGCGAAGGAGCTGGTCGTGGCCGACTATGTCGATGCCTATGCCGGCGCCTGCGCCGCCGAGTGATCCCGGGGGCGGGCCCCGACCGGCCCGCCCGCTTCAGCCATGGCCAATCTCTTCCTCCTCCAGCTCCTCAACGGGGCGCAATTCGGCATCCTGCTGTTCCTCGTCGCCGCCGGGCTGACGCTGGTCTTCGGGATCATGGATTTCATCAACCTCGCCCATGGCGTGCTCTACATGCTGGGCGCCTACCTGATGGCGATGTTCGCGCTCTCCACGGGCAGCTTCTGGCTGGGGCTCGCGCTGGCGCTCGGCGCGACGCTGGTCGTCGGGCTGGTGCTGGAATGGCTGGTCTTCCGAAGGCTCTATGACCGGCCGCATCTCGACCAGGTGCTGGCGACCTTCGCGCTGATGATGATCCTCTCCGAAGGCGTGAAGATCCTCTGGGGCTCGGCGCCGCTGAATGTCGCCATGCCCGAGCTCCTGTCAGGCTCCGTGCCGCTGGCCGGGCCGCTGCGCTATCCGGTCTACCGCATCGCGATCATCGTGGCGGGGCTGGCGACGGCGCTCGGGCTCTGGGCGATGATCACCCGCACGCGCGTCGGCATGCTGCTGCGCGCGGGCGCCTCGAACCGGCCCATGGTGGCGGCGCTCGGCACCGACATCTCGAAGTTCTTCATGCTGGTCTTCGCGCTCGGCGCGATGCTGGCAGGCTTTGCCGGGGCGCTGGTCTCGCCGGTGCTGTCGGTCGATCCCGGCATGGGCGACCAGATCCTGATCCTGACCTTCGTCGTCATCGTGATCGGCGGGGTCGGCTCGGTGAAGGGCGCCTTCGCCGGCGCGCTGCTCGTCGGGATCACCGACACGGTGGGGCGCATCTTCGGGCCGATCTGGCTGAAGATGGTGATGGACCCGGCCGCCGCCGCCCAGGCGGGCCGCGTGCTAGCGCCGATGCTGATCTACCTCCTGATGGCGGCAATCCTGTCCTGGCGGCCGAACGGCCTCTTCGGGAGGAGCACGCGATGAGCCGCCCTGCGCAGCGCGGCATGAGCGGCCGCGCGAAGGCCGCGCTGGCGCTGATCGCGCTCATGGCGCTGGTGCCGCCGCTCGCGGCGCTGGCGGGCGATCCCTTCCTGACGGTCGTGGCCAGCCGCATGGCAGTCTTCGCCATCGCCGCGCTGTCGCTGGACCTGATCCTCGGCTTCGGCGCGCTGGTCAGCTTCGGCCATGCCGCCTATCTGGGGCTCGGCGCCTATGCGGTGGCGGTCTGCGCGCGCCACGGCATCACCGACCTCTTCGTGCAGATCGCGGCCGGGGCGGCGGCCTCCGCCCTCTTCGCGCTGGTCTCGGGGGCGATCTCGCTGCGGACCCGCGGCATCTACTTCATCATGATCACGCTGGCTTTCGGGCAGATGGCCTATTTCTTCTTCGTCTCGCTCTCCGCCTATGGCGGCGATGACGGCACCACGCTGGCGGCGCGCTCCACCGTCTTCGGCCGGCCGCTGCTGGAGAACGACACGGTCTTCTTCTACGTCGTGCTGGCCTGCCTGGCGACGGCCTTCGGGCTGCTCCACCGGCTGGCGGGCTCGCGCTTCGGCCGGGCGCTGGCCGGCACGCGCGAAAGCGAGCTGCGGATGCAGGCGATCGGCTTCCGCCCGTTCCGCTACCGGCTGGCGGCCTATGTGATCTCGGGCATGATCTGCTCGGTCGCGGGCGTGCTGCTGGCCAACCAGACCGAGTATGTCTCCCCGGCCTACATGGCCTGGACCCGCTCCGGCGAGCTGATCGTCATGCTGCTGCTCGGCGGGATCGGCACGCTTGCGGGCGCCATGGCCGGGGCGCTGGCGACCGTCGCGCTCGAGGAACTGCTGGCCGGCTGGTCCGAGCACTGGCGGCTGGGCTTCGGGCTGATCCTGCTCGGCGTCGTGCTCTGGTCGCCGGCCGGGCTGACCGGGCTGATCCGCCGCCTGCTGCCGGAGGAGGGCCGATGACCGCGCTGCTCGAAGCCCGCGGGCTCTGCAAGGCCTATGGCGCGCTGAGCGTCACCGACGATCTGTCGATGCAGGTCGCGGCGGGCGAGCTGCATGCCGTGATCGGGCCGAACGGCGCGGGCAAGACGACGCTGATCGCCCAGCTCTCCGGCCAGCTCGCCCCGGACCGGGGCAGCATCCGCTTCGGCGGGCGGGATGTCACCCGGCTCGACATGCCGGCCAGGCTGCGGCTGGGGCTGGCGCGCAGCTTCCAGATCACCACGCTGATGCCCGCCATGACCGCGCTGGAGAATGTCGCGCTGGCGGTGCAGGGCCGCTCGGGCAGCTCCTTCCGCTTCTGGCGCCCGGTCGCGGCGGAGCGCGCGCTGAACGAGGCGGCGATGGCCTGCCTCGAGGAGGTTGGCATGGCCGGCCGCGCCGGCCGGCCCGCGGGCGCGATGAGCCATGGCGAGAAGCGCCAGCTCGAGCTGGCCGTCGCGCTGGCCTGCGAGCCGCGGCTGCTGCTGCTCGACGAGCCGCTGGCCGGAACGGGCCCGCAGGAGGCCGAGGTGCTGGTCGCGCTGCTGGCCCGGCTGAAGGGGCGGATCACCATGCTGCTGATCGAGCATGACATGGAGGCGGTCTTCGCCCTCGCCGACCGGGTCTCGGTGCTGGTCTATGGCCGCATCCTGGCCTCGGGCGCGCCGGAGGCGATCCGGCAGGACCCGAAGGTCCGCGCCGCCTATCTGGGCGAGGAGGCGGGCTGATGCTGTCGATCGAGGGGCTGGAGGCCGGCTATGGCTCGGCGCAGGTGCTGTTCGGCGTCGATCTCGCCGTCGCCGAGGGCGAGGCGGTGACGCTCCTGGGACGCAACGGCATGGGCAAGACGACGACGATCCGCACGCTCTTCGGGCTGCTGCCCGCGCGTGGCGGGCATGTCCGGATCGGCGGGCAGGAGATGGCGAACGCCCCGCCGCACCGGATCGCCCGGGCCGGGCTGGGGCTGGTGCCCGAGGGGCGCCAGATCTTCCCGACCCTGACGGTGGAGGAGAACCTCGTCGCCACCGCCCGCGGCGGCCGCGCCGCGCGCTGGGATCTGCCGCGCGTCTACGGGCTCTTCCCCCGCCTCGCCGAGCGCCGCCGCCACATGGGCGACGAGCTGTCGGGCGGCGAGCAGCAGATGCTGGCCGTGGGCCGCGCGCTGATGACCAATCCGCGGCTCCTGGTGCTCGACGAGGCGACCGAAGGGCTGGCGCCGCTGATCCGCGAGGAGATCTGGGCCTGCCTCGCGCAGCTGAAATCCGAGGGCGAGGCGATCCTGGTGGTCGACAAGAATGTCGAGGCGCTGTCGCGCTTCGCCGACCGCCATGTGGTGATCGAGAAGGGCCGCACCGTCTGGACCGGCGACAGCGCCATGCTGATGGCCGATCCGGCGATCCGCGACCGCTACCTTCACGCCTGAGCCGGGTGCGACCGCAACGAACGTTGCAGGCCCGGCAATGGTAGCGCTAATCCTGCAACGGCGCGCCAGAAGCGGAGGATCCCGATGACGCCCGAACTGCTGCTCATGGTGCTGGCCGCTTTCGTGGTCGGCATGTCCAAGGGCGGCCTGTCCGCCGCCGGCGCGCTGGCCGTGCCGCTGATGTCGATCTGGATGGATCCGCTGGAGGCGGCAAGCACGCTGCTGCCGATCTTCATCGCCTCGGACATCGTCGCGGTCGCGATCTACCGCAAGGCGCCCTCCTGGCCGAATATCCGCATCCTGGTCCCGGCCTCGATGGTCGGCGTGGTGCTGGCGACGCTGGTCGCGCCGCATGTGCCCGTGGCGGCGGTGACGCTGGTCACCGGAATGATCGGGCTGGCCTACTGCATCCAGTCGGTGCTGGTCCGCCCGGCCGAGGTGCCGCATCGCGCGCGCCCGGTCCGCGGCTTCTTCTGGGGGATGATGACCGGCATCACCAGCTTCATCTCGCATAACGGCGCGCCGCCCTTCCATGCCTACATGCTGCCGCAGAAGCTGCCGAACCTGGCCTTCGCGGGCACGGCCACCATCGTCTTCGCGGTCATCAACCTGGCGAAGCTGCCGGCCTATCACGAGATCGGCCTGACCGGCGGGCTGTCGATGCGCCAGCTGGCACCGCTGATCGCCGTCGCCGTGGTGGGCGCCTTCGCCGGGCGCTACCTGGTCGGGCGCCTGCCGCAGCCGGTCTATTCCGGCACGATCCGCGCGCTTCTGTTCGTCGTTTCGCTCTATCTCTGCGTGGTGGCGGGGATGGAGCTGGCCTGAGGATCAGGCCGGGGCGCGCACCGCGCGGGCGCGAATCTCCAGCGCCTCGACCAGGGTCAGCCGGCTGCTCTGCCCGGTCTCGCCCGCGGCCTGCGGGAAATCCGAACGGAAATGCGCGCCGCGGCTCTCCTCGCGCAGGAGCGCCCCGGCGACGATCAGCGTCGCGGTGGCAGTCATGTTGGCGAAGGGCGCGCAATCGGGCTGGGCGGCCTCCAGCGCGGCGATCTCGGCCAGGGTGCGGCGCAGCGCCTCGGCCGTGCGGATCACCCCCGCCCCCGCGGTCATCGCCCGGCGCAGCCGCGCCACCAGTGCCGGATCGGGCGCGGGCGCCGGCGCCAGATCGGGCAGCACCACCTCTTCGGAAACCGCGGGCGGGGCCAGCCCGGCGGCAATCGCGCCGGCGCAGCGGCGGGCATAGACCAGCGCCTCCAGCAGCCCGTTCGAGGCAAGCCGGTTGGCGCCATGGAGCCCGGTCGAGGCCGCCTCGCCGCAGACCCAGAGCCCCGGCAGCGAGGCGCCGCCCGCGGCATCGGTTTCGGCCCCGCCGATATGGTAATGCGCCGCCGCCGCCACCGGGATCGGCTGGCGGACCGGATCGACCCCGGCCGAGAGGCAGGCCTGCGCCACCGCCGGAAAGCTGTCCAAGATCGCCGCGCCCAGAACCTCGCGGGTGTCGAGCACCGGACGCCGCCCGGCCTGCCATTCGGCGAAGACCGCGCGCGCCACCACGTCCCGCGGCGCCAGCTCGGCATCGGGATGCACCCCGGTCATGAAGCGCGTTCCGGCGGCGTTCCGCAGCACCGCGCCCTCGCCGCGCAGCGCCTCGGTCGCCAGCGGCGCCGGGTCGTGGCCGACATCGATCGCGGTCGGATGGAACTGCACGAATTCCGCGTCGCGGATCACCGCGCCCGCCCGCGCGGCCAGCCCGATCGCCTGGCCGCAGATCCGCGGCGGGTTGGTCGTCACCTCGAAGAGCCCGCCCGAACCGCCCCCGGCCAGCAGCACCGCGGGCCCCGAGAGCCGCACCGGCTCGGAAGCGCCGGTCGCGGCGCGCATCAGCTCCACCCCGGTGACGCGGCCGCCCGCGCGCAGCAGCGCGCTGGCCAGCACGCCTTCCATGACCTGGATCGACGGCGTGGCGCGGACCTGCAGCGCCAGGGCGCGCATGATCTCGGCCCCGGCTTGGTCGCCCTTGACCCGCACGACGCGGGCCACCGAATGCGCCGCCTCGCGCGACAGGACATAGCCGCCCTCCGCCGTGCGGTCGAAGGGCGTGCCCAAATCGGTCAGGTCAAGGATATGGCGGCGCGCCTCGGCGGTGACGGCGGCGGCGACCCGCGGATCGACCGTGCCCGCCCCCGCGCGGATCGTGTCGGCGGCATGGGCGGCGGCGCTGTCATGCTGCGCCATCGCGGCGGCGACCCCGCCCTGCGCCCATGCGGAACTGGCCCCCTCGCCCAGCGGATCGGGCGAGATCATCAGCACCGGATGCGGCGCCAGCGCCAGCGCGGCGTAGAGCGCGCCCAGCCCCGCGCCGATGATGATGACCCGGTCGGTGGAGAGCGCCTGCATCCGCGCCGGTCTCAGGCGGCCATCTTGCGGCTGAGATCGATCATCCGCTCGACCGCCACCCGCGCCTTCGCCGCCACCTGCGGATCGACCTCGACCGCGCCCTGCATCGTGTGCAGCGACCACAGCACCTTCTCCAGCGTGATCATCTTCATGTAGGGGCACATGTTGCAGGGGCCGACGAAATCCACGCCGGGCAGCTCGTCGGAAATGTTCGAGGCCATCGAGCATTCGGTGACCAGCATCGCCTTCTGCGGCTTCTCGCGATGGACATAGTCGATGATCCCCGAGGTCGAGCCGGAGAAATCGGCCTCGGCCACGACATCGGGCGGGCATTCGGGATGGGCGATGATCCGCGTGCCGGGGTTCCACTCGCGGAAGTCGCGCAGATCCTTGGCGGTGTACTGCTCGTGCACGATGCAGGAGCCCTCCCACCAGACGATGTTCTTGTGCGGCACCTGCGCGGCGACGTTCTTGGCCAGGTACTGGTCCGGCGTCATGATGACGGTCTGCGCGTCGAGCCCGGCGACGATCTGCGCCGCGTTCGAGGAGGTGCAGCAGATGTCCGAGGCGGCCTTCACCTCGGCGGTGGTGTTCACGTAGGTCACCACCGGCGCGCCGGGATAGCGGCGGCGCATCTCGGCGATGCCTTCAGGGGTGATGCTCTCGGCCAGCGAGCAGCCGGCCTCCATGTCGGGGATCAGCACGGTCTTCGACGGGTTCAGGATCTTCGAGGTCTCGGCCATGAAATGCACGCCGCACTGCACGATCACCTCGGCCTCGACCCGCGTCGCCTCGACGGCAAGCTGCAGGCTGTCGCCCACCACGTCGGCAATGCCGTGGTAGATCTGCGGGGTCATGTAGTTATGCGCCAGGATGACGGCGTTGCGCTCTGCCTTCAGGCGGTTGATCGCCTCGACATAGGGGGCATGCACCGCCCAGTCGAACGGCGTCACCACCCGGCCCATGCGGGCATAGATCGCCCCCATCGCCTCGGCCTTCTCCATCGAGGGCGCCAGGTCGTAATGCCGGGCGAGCTCGTCCCGGTCGACGGTCAGTTGCTGCATCTCGGTCATCCCCATTCGGCCGGTTCTCCCGCTGGAGGAGGCCCGGACCGGTTCCCTTGCAATTGCCTGTGCACGCTGAAAGTGCGCCGTCGTCTACAACATGGGCGGTTCGCGGAACAAGTTCGTTCTGCCGCCCGGATATCACGTATTGGACATTTTCTTGCGCTAAATGACCGTTTTTGTTTGCATAGATACGGAAAATCCGGGCCGCCGCTCCGAATCAGCCGACCGGCGCGGCCAGTCCGGCGATCAGCGCGGCGGCGGCGCGGGTGCGGTAGCGGCCGGGATGGGTCAAGAGCGCGAAGGCCCGCTCGGGGCGCGGCGCCCAGGTGACGGGCCGGACCGCGACCGCCCCCCGCGCATCGGCGAAATCGACCGCGCGGCGCGACAGCATCGCCAGGCTCTCGCCCGCGGCCACGGCCGAGAGGATCGCCTCGTTCGAGGGCAGCTCCAGCGCCACCGACAGATCGCCGACCGAGAGGCCGAGCTCGTCGAGATGGTGCTCGAATTCCGAGCGGGTGCCCGAGCCCGGCTCGCGCAGCACCCAGCCGAAGGCCAGGTAGTCCGTCGCCGAAACCGTCCGCCCGGCCAGCGGATGGGAGGCGGCGAAGACCAGCACCAGCTCGTCGCGGGCCACCACCTGGCGGGTCAGGTCGCTCTGGGGGACGTCGCCCTCGACCAGGCCCAGATCGGCGCGCCCCTCCATCACCGCGGCGGCGACCTGCGCGGTATTGCCGGTTTCCAGGCTCAGCTCCACCAGCGGATGCGCCTCGTGATAGGCCATCAGGTAGCGCGGCAGCCAGTAGCTGGCGACGGTCTGGCTGGCATGGATGGCAAGCTTGCCCAGCGTCTTCTGCGACAGGTCGTTGAGCATCAGCTCGGCGGAATCCGCCTGGGCCAGCACCGCCCGCGCCGCGCCGGTGAAACGCGCCCCCGCCTCGGTCAGCCGGATGCCGCGGCCGATCCGGTCGAAGAGCTTCACCCCGTGCTGCGCCTCCAGCGCGGCAATCGCCGAGGAGACCGCCGACTGCGTCAGGTTCAGCTGCCGCGCGGCGCGGGTGACATGGCTTTCGCGCGCCACGGCAAGGAAGATGCGGAGCTGGTCGAGCGTCATGGCCCATTCATAAGCTCAGTCGATCATTTCGACAAATACAATCCGTTGTACGGAACGGTCGTGATCCAGCAGGATGGGCGGCGTCAGCAAAGGTGCCTCCCCATGTCCGATGTCTCCCCGCCGCAGGTCGCGGCCCGCCCGCTCTCCCGCCTGTCCGCCATGCTCGCCCCCGCCCTGCCCGGGCTCGGCCTCGCCGCGCTGATCGCCGCGCTGGCGATCGCCGTGCAGAGGCTCAGCGGGATCGGCGCGCTCAGTCCGCTGATGGTGGCGATGGTGATCGGCATGGCCATCCGCAACACCACCGGGGTGCATCCCGCGCTTGCCCCGGGGATCGCGCTGTCGCTGAAGAAGATCCTGCGCTTTGCCATCGTGCTGATGGGCTTCCAGCTTACCCTGGCGCAGATCGGCGAGATCGGGCTGCGCGGCGTCGCCATCGTCGCCCTGACGCTCGGCGCGACGCTGGTCTTCACCAAGGCGATGGGCCGCGTGCTGGGGGTGGAGCGCCGCCTGGCCGAGCTGATCGCCGCGGGCACCTCGATCTGCGGCGCCTCCGCGGTGATCGCCTGCAACACCGTCACCCGCGGGCGCGACGAGGATGTCGCCTATGCCATCGCCTGCGTCACCGTCTTCGGCTCGCTCTCGATGATCCTCTTCCCGCTGCTGGCGGGGCCGCTGGGGCTGGGGCCGCAGGATTACGGGCTCTGGACCGGGGCGACGATCCACGAGGTCGCGCAGGTGGTCGGCGCCTCCTTCGCCCAGGGCGAGGCGGCGGGCCAGGCCGGGACCATCGCCAAGCTCAGCCGGGTGATCCTGCTGGCGCCGGTGATCCTGTCGCTGGGCATGATGGCCCGGCGCCGCAGCGACGGCGCCGGCGCGGCCAAGGTGCCGGTGCCGTGGTTCGTCTTCGGCTTCCTGGCGCTCGTCCTCGTCAACTCGCTGGTCTCGCTGCCCGACGCGCTGCGCGCCGATCTGGGACTTGCCACCAGCTTCCTGCTGGCCATGGCACTGGCGGCGATGGGGCTCGAGACCGACATCGCCAAGCTCCGCCGCGAGGGGCTGCGGCCGCTGGCCCTCGGCGCGATCGCCTGGATCTTCATCTCCCTGGCCGGGCTGGGGCTGGTGCTGGCGCTCTGAGCAGGCGCGGGCGCTTGACCGCCCCGCCCGGCAGTGGGAGGGCTGTCGGGCGCAGACAGGATCCCGACCATGACCGAGCACCCCTTCCGTCCCCATAGCAGCCACTGGGGCACGTTCAGCGCCCGCCGCACGCCGGCGGGGCTGGAGATCCGGCCCTTCGAGGGCGATCCCGATCCCTCGCCGATCCTCGGCAACATCCCCGCCGCCCTGACCCATCCCGCCCGGCTCTCGCGGCCGCTGATCCGCCGCGGCTGGCTGGAGCGCGGTCCCGGCCCCGATCCGATGCGCGGCCGCGAGGACTTCGTCGCGCTGCCCTGGGACGAGGCGCTGGACATCGCCGCGGCCGAGCTGAAGCGCCTCGGCGCCGGGCCGGACCTGCCCGCGGAGGTGCCCGGGGCCCATGTCTTCGGCGGCTCCTACGGCTGGTCCTCGGCGGGGCGGTTCCACCATGCGCAGAGCCAGGTCCACCGCTTCCTCAACACCGCCTTCGGCGGCTATGTCGCCTCGGTCGACACCTATTCCTCGGCCGCGGGCTCGGTGATCCTGTCGATGACCTTCGGCCATCCGATCTCGATGATGATGGAGCGGCCCTTCTGGTCCGAGATCGCCGGGGAGACCGAGCTGCTCCTCGCTTTCGGCGGCATGCCGGTCAGGAACCTCGCAGTCAGCCCGGGCGGCAACAGCCAGCACGTGGCGCGCCCCTCTCTGAAGGCGGCCGCCGCGCGCGGCTGCGCCTTCGTCTCGGTCAGCCCGCTGGCGGACGACATGGACGACCTGCCCGGGCTGACGCGGCTCGCGCCGCGCCCCGGAACCGACGCCGCGCTGATGATCGCGATGGCCCATGTGCTGGAGACCGAGGAGCTCGCCGACCGGGCCTATCTGGCGCGCTACACCACCGGCTATGACCGGTTCCGCGCCTATCTGGCGGGCGAAGCCGACGGCACGCCGAAGACGCCGGACTGGGCGGCGGAGATCACCGGCATCCCGGCCGCGACGATCCGGGACCTGGCGCGGAAGGCCGCGCAGAGCCGCACCCATATCTCGGTCGCCTATGCGCTGCAGCGCGCGCAGAACGGCGAGCAGCCAGTCTGGATGGCGATGGTGCTGGCGGCGATGCTGGGCCAGGGCGGGCTGTCGGGGGGCGGCTTCTCCTACGGGCTGGCCTCGATCGGCAATGTCGGCAAGAAGAAGCTGGCCGTGCCGCTGCCGACCCTGCCCCAGGGCCGGAACCGCGCGGACGACTTCATTCCCGTCGCGCGGATCGCCGAGCTGCTGCTGAAGCCGGGCGAGAGCTATACCTACAAGGGCGAGACCCGCAGCTATGCCGATATCCGGCTGGTCTACTGGGCGGGCGGCAACCCGTTCCACCACCACCAGGACCTGGACAACATGCGCGAGGCCTTCACCCGCCCCGACACGGTGATCGTGCATGACAGCGTCGGCACCGCCACCACGCGCCATGCCGATATCGTCTTTCCGGTGACGGTCACGGCGGAGCGCGACGATATCGGCGCCTCGGCCAACGACCCGTTCCTGATCCCGATGCAGAAGCTCGCCGAGCCGCTCGAAGGGCCGCGCCACGACTACGACGTCTTCGCCGCGCTGGCCGGGCGGCTGGGCTGCGGCGCCGATTTCACCGAGGGGCGCGACGCGGCGGAGTGGCAGGCCTGGATGTATGCCCGCACCCGCGACGCGCTGGCCGAGCAGCAGCTTCCCGCGCCGGAGTTCGAGGCGTTCATGGCGGGCGGCATCCTCGAGCTGCCGACCAGCGACGCGCCCTCTCGGATCGCGCTTTTCCATGCCGATCCGGAGGCGCATCCGCTGGAGACGCCGAGCGGCCGGATGGAGATCTTCTGCGAGGCGGTCGAGGCCGCGGGCCTGCCCGGGCATCCCGCCTGGCTGCCCCCCGCGGAATGGCTGGGCGCGGATCTGGCCGCCGACCATCCCTTTCAGCTGGTGGCCAACCAGCCGCGCGGCAAGCTGCATAGCCAGCTCGATTTCGGCGCGGCCTCGATGGCGACCAAGCGGCAGGGGCGCGACGTGGCACGGATGAACCCGGCCGACGCCGCAAGGCTCGGCATCGCCGATGGCGACGTGATCCGGCTGTGGAACGGCCGCGGCAGCCTGCTGGCGGTGGCCGAGCCCGCCGCGGGCATCCGCGCCTCGGTCGTGCAGCTCTCGACCGGCGCCTGGTACGCCCCGGCCGAGCTGCCGGGCGCCGGCACCACCTGCGTCAACGGCAATCCGAACGCCGTGACCTCCGACAGTGGCGCCTCGCGGCTCAGCCAGGGCTGCGCCGGACAGCTCTCGCTGGTCTCGGTGGAGCGCTGGGAGGGCGAGGTGCCGCCCGTCGTGCCGCAGGAGGCGATCCTCCCGCGGCCGTGATCCCTGCAAGGAGCCGCGTGCAAATCCGCGCCCGGCGCGCTAGGTGAAGAGCAGACAGCGCCGGGCGCTTCCGGCCCGGCGCGCTGGAAACACCCGGACCTGACATGACCCTCCTCGACATCGCGGCCCTCCTGCTTGTCGTCGCCGCCGGCTTCGGCGCGCTGAACTACTTCTTCCTCCGCCTGCCCAATTCCATCGGCATCATGGTGATCGCGCTGGCCAGCTCGCTGGTGCTGCTGGTCCTCGACCGGCTGATCCCCGGGCTCGGCATCGCCGCCCATGCCTCGGACATCGTCGGGCAGGTGGAATTCTCGGACACGCTGCTCGACGGGATGCTCGGGCTCCTGCTCTTCGCCGGCGCGCTGCATGTGCCGATGGCGGAGCTGAAGCGCCAGGCGCCGGTGATCTTCGTCATGGCCACGCTGGGCGTCGCGCTTTCGGCGGCGGTGATGGGCGCGGGGCTGAGCTGGCTGACCGGCATGCCGCTTCTCGTCGCGCTGACCTTCGGCGCGCTGATCTCGCCGACTGATCCGGTCGCCGTTCTGGGGGTGCTGCGCACCGCGGGCATCCGCAAGGACCTGGAGATCCAGATCGCGGGCGAGAGCCTGTTCAACGACGGGGTGGGCTATGTCGCCTACCTGATCCTGGTGGCGCTGGCCTTCGGCACCGGCAGCGAGGAGGTCACCGCCTCGGGCGCGGCGGTCCTGTTCCTGCGCGAGGCGGTGGGCGGGCTGGCGCTCGGCGCGGTGCTGGGCTGGCTGACCTACCGGCTGATGCGGCGGATCGACGACTGGCAGCTCGAGGTGCTGATCACCCTGGCGCTGGCCTTCGGCGGCTATGCGCTGGCCGAGCGGCTGGGCGTCTCGGCGCCGATCATGGCGGTCGTCGCGGGGCTGCTGACCGGCGATGTCGGCCGCGCCCGCGGCATGAGCGACGAGACCCGCGGCCATGTCGACGCCTTCTGGGCGCTGGTCGACGAGGGGCTGAACGCGGCGCTCTTCTGCCTGATCGGCTTCGAGATCCTGGCGATCACGCTGGATGCGGACATGGGCACGACCATCGCGCTGTCGCTGGTGCTGGCGCTTGCGGCACGGCTCGTCGCCGTGGCGGTGCCGCTGATCCTCCTGCACCCGTTCCGCCGGATGCAGAGCGACATGGTGCCGATCATGACCTGGGGCGGGATCAAGGGCGGCCTTTCCGTCGCCCTCGCCCTGTCGCTGCCGGACAGCGAATGGCGCCCGGTGATCCTGGCCTCGACCTATGTGATCGTGGTGGTCTCGATCATCGTGCAGGGGCTGACCGTCGGGCGACTGGCCGCCTGGCTGGCGCAGCGGGGCTAGCCCCCGCCGCGGCCGCTTCAGGCGCGGGGCAGCGCCTGGAGCTCCGCCAGCGACATGACCTGGCAGTAGATCATGTTGATGACCCGCAGCTCGTGCTCGTGCAGCTCGGCCGTGGCGGCGGCGCAGCAATCCTCGACCACCAGCACGTCGAAGCTCTCGTCGGCCAGGCTGCGCACGGTGGAGGACACGCATTGATCGGTGAAGATGCCCGCGCAGATCACCCGCTCGATCCCCATATTCGACAGGACCATCCGCAGGTTCGTCCCCGTCAGCGCCGAGTCCGTGGTCTTGGTCACCACGATCTCGTCCGCCAGCGGGCCGACCGGATCGGCAATCTGGCTGTCCTCGCGGTCCTTCGGCAGGAGCAGGTAGTTGAAGCCCGGCTTCTTCTGGGAAAGCGAGCGGTCGCGCCCGTCCTCCTTCAGGCAGGCGATGCGGGCATGGAGGACCTCGATCCCCTGCCCCCGCGCCCAGTCCTGCAGGCGGCGCGTGTTCGGCAGCACGGTGCCCTGCATCCGCGCGTGGAAGGGCGCCCAGCGGGCGGCCTCCGCCGGGTCGTCCGGGACCTCCAGATAGGTGTTCTGCAGGTCGATGCACAGGAGCGCCGTGCGGCCGGCATCAAGCGCGATATCCGCGGGTTCCTCGGCGGTTTCGTAGTAGAAGCTGCGCCAGTCCGTCTTCCAGCCCATCAGATCTCCTCGATGGCCTCCAGGCTCTCGGGCAGGATCTGGCCGCCATCGACGACGATCTGCTGGCCGGTGATATAGGCCGCCTCGTCGGAGGCGAAGAACAGCGCCGCATTGCCGATATCCTCGACCGCGCCGAGCCGCTTCAGCGGGATCGAGGCGGCCATGGTCTTCAGGTAGTCCTCGCCCAGGTCCTGCAGCCCCTCGGTGTAGATATTGCCCGGCATCACCGCGTTGATCGTGGTGTTGTATCGGGAAAGCTCCATCGCCGCCGTCTTCAGGAAGCCCAGCTGCCCGGCCTTCGAGGCGCCGTAATGCGCCCAGCCGGGGAAGCCGGTGACCGGGCCGGTGATCGAGGAGGTGACGACGACGCGGCCCTTTCCGGCCTTCTCGAAGGCGGGGATGCAGGCCTTCACGCAGAGGAAGGTCGATTTCAGGTTGGTCGCCATCACCCCGTCCCAGTCCTCGGGCGACATGTCGAGCAGCTTCACCTGCGGGAAGATCCCGGCATTGGCACACAGGATGTCGACGCCGCCGAAGACCTCCGCCGTCTTCGCGACCATGGCCTGGACGCTGTCCCAGTCGGCCACGTCGCATTGCACCCAGTCGGCGCTGCCGCCGGCGGCGGCGATCTCGGCCACGGCGGCCTCGGCGGCGGCGGCGCCCCGCGCGGCGATCATCACCTTGGCGCCCTGCGCGGCGAAGACCTTGGCGATGCCCTTGCCGATGCCTTTCGACCCGCCGGTGACGATGACGGATTTGCCTGCGATGGAGGTCAGCATGTCGGTATTCCCTGTCCTTTACGTCGTTGGCCGCAGGCGCTTCAGCGCCCAGGCGAGGATCAGCCCCGCCGCCACCAGCACCGCGGAGCCCGCGACGGTGAGCATCCCCACGGTCGGCACCAGCGGCGAGTAGCCGGAAATCATCTTGGCGAAGAGCCATTCGGGCAGCGTGCTGTCGGCGCCCGTGGTGAAGAGCGAGAGCGGGAAGTTGCCCCAGCTCAGCAGGAAGGCGAAGAGCCCGGCCGAGACCACGCCCGGCATCAGGAGCGGAATGGTGACCTCGCGCAGCACCTGCCATTGCGAGGCGCCCATGTCGCGCGCCGCCTCCTCCAGCGAGGGGTCGAAGCTGAAGGCGCGGATCGAGACGATCAGCGTGGCGATCGGCGCGATCCACACGAGATGCGCGATGATCGCGGTCTTCCAGCTGGGCACGATCCCGAGCGCGTTGAACCACATCAGCAGCGCCAGCCCCAGAACCGTCTGCGGGAAGAAGATCGGCAGCAGGATCAGCTTCTGGAACCCCTTGCGGAAGCGCCAGGAATAGCGTGCGAAGGCCAGCGCGCCGAGAAAGCCGATCACCATCGAGGACACCGTGACGATGCCCGCGACCTTCAGCGAGATCCACAGGAGGCTCTGCACCGTGTCCGAGGCCAGCGCCTCGCCGTACCAGCCGGTATTATACTTGCGGATCGGGAAGCTGAGATAGCGCGCCTTCGACACCGAGGCGAGCCCGACCGAGACCAGCGGCAGGTAGAGGAAGGCGAGGATGAAGATCCCGTAGCCCAGCAGCAGGAAGGAGGAGAGCCGCGAGGTCTTCATGATTTCCGCCCCATCATCGCGTCGAGATCGGCCTTGGAGATCGCCCAGATCGCGAGCGAGCCGATGATCGCGATCAGCACCATGGCAAGCGCCGAGCCCAGCGGCCAGTTCTGCCCGTAGGTGAAGGCGGTCTGCACCTCGTCGGCGATGGTGATGACGGCGCGGCCGCCCAGGAGCTTCGACTCGGCCATCGCCCCCGCCGCGAGGACGAAGGTCAGGAGCGAGCCGACCATGATCCCGGGCATGGCGAGCGGCAGCTCGATCTCGCGCAGGATCTGCCAGCGGGTGGCGCCCAGGTCGAAGGCCGCCTGCCGCGCGTCGTCGGGGACCATCGAGATGCCCTGCGCCAGCGGGAAGAGCATGAATGGCAGGTAGACATAGACCAGCCCGAAGACGATCACCGGCACGTTGTACAAGGGCGCGTCGAAGCCGATGCCGGTCCAGTGGCGGAAATAGCCCTCGATCAGACCGCCCTTCATCAGGGTCAGCACCCAGCCGAAGAGGCGGATGTTCTCCGACACGAAAAGCGTCATCACCACGCCGATGGTCAGGACCAGCGTGAAGCGTTTGAACACCTTCGCCATCGCGTAGGCGAGCGGCCAGCAGACCACCAGCAGGATCGCCGTCGCCAGCGCGGCGAGGAAGAGCGACCAGGCGACCGACTTCCAGTAGCCCTGCGCCAGCACCACGCGATAGGCGGAGAAATCCGGCATATGGGTCAGCTCGAAGACCTTCTCCGGCATGATCGAGAAGAGAGCGACCAGCAGGATCGGCGCCAGGAAGGTCAGGCCGAGGAACAGGCCGAGCGGCAGGGCGTAGAGCGCCCCGAGCTGGCGCTCACGCTGCCGCATCTTCGGCCTCCGGGATGACATGCACCGCGGCGATGTCGCAGCCGAGCGCCACCTGCGCGCCGGTCCCGCCCGCGACGGCATCCTCGCGCAGCACCTCGACGGTCAGCTCGCCGGCCGGGCTGTCGAAGCGGTACTGCACGCGCGAGCCCAGCAGGTACTCCGCCGCGACCGTGCCGGTCAGCGTCAGGTCCGCCGAAGCCGGGGCGAGCCGCAGGCTCTCGGGGCGGATGACCAGCGTGCCCGACTGCCCGGCAAAGGCGGCCTGCGCGGCCGGGGACAGCGCCGCGCCCGCGACCGTGCCCGCCGAAAGCGACAGGAAGTTCACCTCCCCCATGAATTCGGCGACGAAGGGCGAGACCGGGCGGGCGTAGATCTCCTCGGCCGGGGCGATCTGCTCGAACCGGCCCGCGCGCATGATGGCGATGCGGTCGGACATGACCATCGCCTCTTCCAGGCTGTGGGTGATGTAGATGAAGGTCTTGCCGGTGCGCCGGTGGAGATCCTTCAGCTCCTTCTCCAGCGTCTTTCGCAGCCGGTAGTCGAGCGCCGAGAGCGGCTCGTCGAAGAACAGGATCTCGGGGTCGAAGGCCAGCGCGCGGGCCAGCGCCACGCGCTGCTTCTCGCCGCCCGAGCATTGCTGGATGCGCTTGGAATAGTAGTCGCGCGGCAGCCGCAGGAGGTCCAGGAGCTCCAGCGCGCGTTCCTTCCTGGCGCCCGGCTTCACGCCGCGCAGCTTCAGCGGGAATTCGATATTCTGCCCGACCGTGCGGTGCGGGAAGAGCGCCAGCGACTGGAACACCATGCAGGTCGGCCGCTTGTTGGCCGGGATCACGTCGATCCGCTGGTCGCGCAGCCAGATCGCGCCCCCGGTCGGGTCGTCCATGCCGACCAGCAGCCGGATGAGCGTGGTCTTGCCCGATCCGGAAGGACCGACAATGGCCAGGAACTCGCCCTCGGCGACATCGAGGTCGATGCCGTGCAGCGCGGTGAACTCGTCGAAGGTCTTGGTCAGCGCGGAGATGCGCAGGATCGGGGATAGGTCGGACATGGCAGCACTTTGCAAGGGGGCCGCCCGGCGGGGCGGCCCGGAACCGGTCAGCCGCGGCGGGCGGAGGTGTAGATTTCCATCAGCTTGTCATAGTCGGCGACGGAGTCGTATTCGACGGAATTGGCGGATTCCTCCTCCAGCGTGTCCCACTGGATCGCGTCGAGCTCGTCCTCGTCCCATTGCGCGAAGACCTCCGGATCGCCCATCTGCGCGACCGGGTTGTAGGTGCCCTCGGCAAAGCCCACCGCCTTGCAGATCTCGGGCTGCTGGACGAATTCCAGGAAATCCGGCGCCAGCGGCGAGGGGTCGGGGTTGTTGACCAGCGAGGTCAGCTCGGCCCAGACCACGCCGCCCTTGCCGTCGATCGGGCCCGAGGCCGGGGTGATGCCGCGGATATTGGTCAGCCCGTCGAGCCGCGCGGGCGAGGCGGTATAGGTGCCGCCGGTGAAATAGGCGTCGATCTCGCCGTTGATCAGCGCGGTGTTCATCGCGACCAGGTCGTCGCTCATCAGCTTGGAGCCCGCGAAGATCTGCGCGGCGACATCGCCGAAGGCGGCGAAGCCCGCCTCGTCCAGCGGCTTGAACGGGTTCAGATCCGCCGTCAGGCACATGTGGATCAGGTTCCAGTTGTCATAGGTCAGGATGCCGTAGCGCCCCGCCATCGCCGGATCGAGGAACAGCTTCCAGCCCTGCTCCTCGGCGGTCGCGCGGCTGATCTTGTCGGTATTCACCACGAAGGAGAAGGGCCCGTAGCGCTGCGGCATGCCGATCAGCTCGCCATCTTCGGCGAAGGCCAGCGGATAGGGCGGGCTGCCGTATTCCGGGGTCATCTTCTCGAAGAAGGGCATGAAGCGCTCCTTGTCGAGCGGCTTGATCAGCCCCTCGGGATAGAGCATGCCGCGCGCCCAGGGCTGGTTGAGGTTGATCAGGTCCCAGACCTTGACCTCGCCCGCGCGCAGCTTGTTGATCATATCCGGATCCGAGGTGCCGGATTCCGCGCGCACCGTGGCGCCGGGGTTCAGGTCGCGGAACGGGCCGAGCACGTCATCGGTATTGTAGCCTTCCCAGCACAGGATGTTCAGCTCGTCGGTGCGGGCCGCGCGCGCGAGGCCGGGACGCAGGAGGGGGGCGGCGCCGAGCGCGCCCATCCCAAGGGTGAAGGACCGGCGGGAAATCGTCATCTAGGTCTCCATCTCTGTCGGACCCGCAGCGGCGCTGCGGTTTTTTCTGGACGGATGCTGCTCCGGCGGGCGGAGCCCTGCAACCCGGCGCCTGTCTCGGCGCCCTGCCAGAAGGCTGGCAAAAGTTTCTGCCTCTCGCAAGACAAAATGTTGCAACTTCCAATTTCGATGGCTAGCAATGAAGACGGAACCGCCAAACCGGAGATCTGCCGCCTTGCTCTACCAGGATGCGTTCATCGACCGCCTGACATCCGGGCTCAACAGCCTGCTTCCTGTATGGAATCTCAGCGAAGACACAAAAATCGAGCTGCTGACCGTGTCGGAGAACGCGACCTTCATCGCCCGCGACCCGGCCCGCGCGGCGCCGGTAATTCTGCGAGTTCACAGGCCCGACTACCACACGGTGGCCGAAATCGAGTCCGAGCTGGCCTGGATCACGGCCTTGCGGCAATCCGGCGCGGTCGAGACCCCGGCGCTGGTTCCGCTTGTTTCGGGCGGCCATCTGGCCAGCTTCCGGGACGGCGACGAGACCCGCCATGTCGCCGCCTTCGAGTTCATGGAGGGCAGCGAGCCGGATGCCGACGCGGGGCTGGTGCCGGGCTTCCGCCTGCTCGGCGCGATCTCGGCGCGGCTGCACGGCCATGTCGAGGCCTGGACCCCGCCCGCGGGCTTCACCCGCAAGACCTGGGATTTCGACAGCGCCTTCGGCGCGGCGCCGCTCTGGGGCGACTGGCGCGCGGCGCTCGGGCTCGATGCCGATGGCAAGGCGCTGCTGGAGCAGGTCTGCGCCAGGCTCGAGGCGCGGCTCGCCGCCTATGGCAAGGGGCCGGACCGCTTCGGGCTGGTCCATGCCGATCTGCGGCTGGCGAACCTGCTGGCGCGCGAGGACGGGCTCGGGGTGATCGATTTCGACGATTGCGGCTTCTCCTGGTTCATCTACGACTTCGCCGCCGCGATCTCCTTCCACGAGCTGAACCCGATCGTGCCCGAGCTGCAGGCCGCCTGGCTGGAAGGCTACCGCGCCGTCCGGCCGCTCGGCGGGGAACACGCGGCGATGATTCCCGATTTCGTCATGTTCCGCCGGCTGCTGCTGACCGCCTGGATCGCCAGCCACGCCGAGACCGAAACCGCCGCCGATGCCGGGCTCGGCGCCTATACCGATGGCACGCTGGAGATCGCGCGCCGCTATCTGGAGGCCGCAGAATGACCAGCGACACCGCGGAAGTGCGCCAGATCCTCGACATGAACGCCTACCGCCCCGGCGACAGCGCCGCGGCCGCGGTGGACCGGCGGCTGGCCAATCTCGGCGCGGCCTCGGTCCTGTTCTACCGCCGCCCGATCGAGATGGCCGAGGCGAAGGGCGCCTGGATGACGGCGACGGACGGCACGCGCTATCTCGACTTCTACAACAACGTCCCCTCGGTCGGACATTGCCATCCGGAGGTGGTCGCCGCGGTCAGCCGCCAGATCGCGCGGCTGAACGTCCATACCCGCTATGTGGTCGAGGTGGTCGACGACTATCTGGAGGCGCTGAAGGCCGCCCTGCCCGCGCCGCTGGGCAATGTGGTCATGACCTGCTCGGGCTCGGAGGCGAACGACCTGGCGATCCGCATCGCCCGCGCCGCCACCGGCGGCACCGGGGTGATCGTCACCGAGACCGCCTATCACGGCAACACCGCGCTGGTCACCGAGGTCTCGCCCTCGGCGCTGAAGCGCGGCAGCCTGCCCGACTGGGTGATCGCGGTACCGCCGCCCTCGGCGGCGCATCACGGCAACGACATCGCGGCGGGCTTCCGCGCCAGCATCGAGGCGGCGCTGGCCGAATTCGCCGCCCGCGGCATCCGTCCGGCGGCGCTGCTGGTCGACTCGATCTTCTCCTCGGACGGGATCTTCGCCGATCCGGCGGGCTTCCTCGCCCCGGCGGTGGAGGCCGTGCGCGCGGCCGGCGGGCTCTTCATCGCCGACGAGGTGCAGCCGGGCTTCGCGCGGACCGGCGACGCCTTCTGGGGCTTCGCGCGCCACGGCGTCACGCCGGACATGGTCACGATGGGCAAGCCGATGGGCAACGGCTTCCCGATGGCCGCGGTGGCCGCGCGGCCCGACGACCTCGCCGCCTTCTGCGCCGATACCGGCTATTTCAACACCTTCGGCGGCAATCCGGTGGCCGCCGCGGCCGGGGCCGCGGTGCTCAGGGTGATCGCCGAAGAGGGGCTGCAGGCGAATGCCCAGCGGATCGGCGGGCTCCTGCGCGCGCGGCTGCGCGAGACCGCCGCGCGCGACGGAAGGGTCTCGGATATCCGCGGCGCCGGGCTCTTCATCGGCATCGACCTCGCCGATGGCAGCGGCCGGCCGGATCCGGCGCTGACCGTGCGGGTGATCGACGCGATGCGCGACCGGGGCGTGCTGATCGGCGCGGCCGGGCGCTATGGCAACACGCTGAAGGTGCGTCCGCCGCTCTGCCTCGGCGAGGACGAAGCGGCGCTCTTCGCCGAGGCCTTCGAGGCCGCCCTGGCCTGATCCCCCCGCGCGGCACCTGATCGCCTTCGGCGGACCGGAGCCCGCGATCCCGGCGCGGCAAGCGGCGAGTTGCGGCCGGAATCCGGGGCCGGGTGCGCGCCCCTGACCCCGCCCGGCCTTGGCCCGGCAGCGCTGCTAGCGCAGCGGCGCGACCTGCAGCTCCACCTCGCCGCGCTCCAGCGCCTGGGCGAGCGGGCCCTCGGGCGCGCGGTCGCTGACCACCAGCTCGATCTCGCTCCAGCTCGCGTAGCGGGCCGAGGCCATGCGGTCGAATTTCGTGTGGTCCGCGACGATCAGGTTGCGCGCGCTGCGCCGCAGCATGGTGGCATAGACGTCGCCCGCCTCGATCAGCGCGTCGCTCGGCCCGTCGGGCGACAGCGCCGAAGCGCCGAGGATCGTCCAGTCGGCGGTGTAGTCCTGCAGGAAGCGGATCGCGGCGCTGCCATGCATCGCGCCCTCGCCGGCATGGTACTCGCCCGGCACCATCAGCACCCGGATCGTCGGGTTCTGCGACAGCGCGGTGGCCACGGCGAAGCTGTGCGCGATCACGGTGACATGGTTCATCTCGAAGGCGATGCGCTTCGCGAGGATCGCGGTGGTCGCGCCCGAGCCGATCATCAGCGTCTTGGCCCGCTTCAGCCGCGGCTGCGCGGCCCGGGCGATCGCCTCGCGCTCGGCCACCAGCTGGCGCTCGCGCTGGGACAGGACCGGCTCGGCGGGCGCGCGCAGCATCGCGCCGCCATAGGTCCGGCTGATCAGGCCGCGCTCGGCCAGATCCTCGAGATCCCGGCGGATCGTCTCGGTCGTCACCTCCAGCGTCGAGGCCAGCGCCTTGACCCGCATGGTCGGCGCGTCGGCCAGCGTCGCCAGGATGCGGGTCTGGCGCATGTCGCGTTTCGTCGGTTTCAAGCCCGGCCCTCCCTGTCGCGCGTCCGCTATCCTAGGAGGTTGCCGCCCAAGGGGAAAGCGCTTCGCGCCTGTCGCGATCCGGACAGGCCCGGGCGCGGAATGTCGGCTTTCGCCGCCCAGGGCGGCCCGGCCCCCTGCCCCGGCAGGCTTGGCGCGGAACTTGTTTCCACACGGACGAAGGAGACGATCCATGCGCACAGACACACCTTTCGAAGGCATCGATTTCGGCACTGTCCCGGAGGGGGTCGACGCCCTTCTCCAGGCCGGGGTGCTGGCCTATCGCAGCGACCGGGCGGAGGCGGATGCGCTGTTCCGCGAGGCGCTGGCGCTCGACCCGCAGGCGCTGCCGACCTATTTCTGCCTCTACAAGATCCACACCTATTCCGGCCGGCTCGACGCGGCCCGCAACGCGGCGATGGACGGGCTGGCCGAGGCCGCCGCGCAGGCGGGATGGCCCGCCGACTGGCGCGACTGGCGCCCAGAGGAAACCGGCGCCGCCGATGCCGGGCGCTTCGCGCTCTACACGCTCAAGGCGCTGGCCTTCATCGCGCTGCGCGACGGCCGCCCCGCCGACGCGGCGGAGAAGCTCGCGCGGCTCCGGGTGCTCGACCCGCAGGGCGCCACCGGCTGGCCGGTCGTCGCCGAGATCGCGGAAGGATGCGCGGCATGAACCTGACCATCGAGGCCCGGCACCTGGGCGCGCTCGCCGACCGCTTCCCCGAGCTCGAGGGGCTGCGCGCGCAGCTGAAGCTGGGCGAGAAGGCGGCCATCCCGGTGGAGCGGCTGTCGGGCGCGCATTGCGACTTCCTCATCGGGCTCTACGCCGCGGCCGGTCCCGGCTACCGCACGCGCGCGGCCCAGCTGGCCACGCTGCGCGGCGCGCTCGGCGCGGGAGCGAAGCGCTATGGCCAGGACGACCTGGAGCCCTTCCTCCTCGACCTCTCGCGCTACCTGCTCGACGGGGCGCTCCGCGGCTGGATGTTCAGCGCCGACATCTCGCGCCGCCCCCTGCCCTATGTCGTGACCCGGCTCGACTACACCCCCGCCAATAGCGACGAGAGCGGCCGGATCATCGTCGAGATGAAGGCCAATGCAAAAGGCGCGCTGGCCTCCGCCACCATCCGCATCATGGCGGCGGATATCGACGGGCACACGCTGGGCGAGGTGCTCTTCCGCAAGGGCTACATGAAGGAGACGCCCGCGCTGCTGGCCGCGCATGACGAGAGCTCGGCGCGCTATTTCGACTGGCGCGGCCGCTATGGCGAACAGTTCGCGGCGCAGGGCCGGGCCTTCTATGCCGAGGACCCCAGCTCGTCGCGGCGCGACACCGACTGGACGCGCAAGGACGTGGTGGTCCTGTCGGCCTCGGGCGGCAAGGCGCGGCTGGTCAATGACGAGGGCATCCTCGAGGGCCGCGCGCTGACCATGGACGTGCCGGGCGCGCTCTTCGCCGCCTTCCTGCGCCGCGCGGGCAAGTCGAGCCAGTTCGACTGCGAGGAGGAGATGCGCGCCATCGCGGAGGCCGTGCCCGAGGGGCTCTTCACCCAGGTGCCGGTGCATGGCTTCGTGCTGATGTTCCATCTCGACCTGCACCACTATGTCTGGGTGCATGTCGACGACATGGAGCCCTATGCCTACGCCCCCGGCCTGAAGGACAAGCTGGTGCTGCCGGAAGAGCAGACCGACCTGATCGACATCCTCACAGCCGAGATGGACGTGCTGATGGACGACATCGTCGAGGGCAAGTCGGGCGGCACGACGGTGCTCTGCGCGGGCCCGCCCGGCGTCGGCAAGACGCTGACGGCGGAGGTCTATTCCGAGATCATCGGGCGGCCGCTCTACCGCGTGCATTCCGGCCAGCTCGGGCTGAACGTCGCGCAGATGGAGGCGGCGCTGAAGGACGTGCTGACCCGGGCGCAGCGCTGGGGCGCGGTGATGCTGATCGACGAGGCGGATGTCTACATCAAGCGGCGCAACGACGACATGACCATGAATGCGGTGGTCGGCGTCTTCCTGCGGGTGCTTGAATACTTCAACGGGCTCCTCTTCCTGACCACCAACCGGGTCGACGATATCGACGAGGCGATCGTGTCGCGCTGCATCGCGATGATCCGCTACGAGGCGCCGGACCGCGCCGGGCGCATCCGCATCTGGGAGGTGATGGCCGCGCAGTTCGGCCTGGAGCTCGCCCCCGGCCTGACCGGTGAGCTCGCCGATCTCTTCCCGGCCGCCAGCGGCCGCGACATCAAGGGGCTGGCGAAGCTGGTGGCGAAATTCTGCAGCCAGAAATCGCTGCCGCCGGACCGCGAGGCGTTCCTGCGCTGCTCGGTCTTCCGCGGCATGGATGCCGTCCGCGGCGCATCGGTCGCCGGGCTCGTCGCCGCCGAACGGCGGGCCTGACCGGCCTTGATTGCGGGGCCGCGGCGGTTTGGCGGTGGCCCCGCGCCGGATTTTTGCCTAAGCCGCCGCCAGGCGCGCCCGCTAGCCGCGCCGCACGGAGGACCATGCTGATCGACCCGCGCAAACTCGACAAGCTGATCGGGCTCTGGCTCGACGAGGACTGCAACTATTTCGACCTGACCGCGAAGATCATGGTCGACGACGGCGCCAGGGCCGCCTTCGGCCTGAACGCGCGCGAGCCGCTGGTGCTGGCCGGGCTGCCCGTGGCCGAGCGCATCTTCCGCACGCTCGATCCCGGCTGCCATTTCAATGCACGCGCCGCGGATGGCGACCGGATCGAGGCCGGGGCGACCTTCGCCACGGTCGAGGGCGACGCCCAGGCGCTGCTGACCGCCGAACGCGTCGCGCTGAACCTGCTGCAGCGGCTCTGCGGCATCGCCGGACTGACCGCCGAGTATGTCCGCGCGATCGAGGGCACGGGCGCCTTCCTGGTCGACACCCGCAAGACCACGCCCGGATTGCGCATGCTGGAGAAATACGCCGTCACCTGCGGCGGCGGCCGCAACCACCGGCTGGGGCTCGATAACGGGATCATGCTGAAGGACAACCACATCGCCGTCGCGGGCTCCATCGCGGCCGCTGTGGCAAAGGCCAAGGCGAAGGCGCCGGTCCTGACCAAGATCGAGGTCGAATGCGACCGGCTGGACCAGGTGGCCGAGGCGCTCGGGGCGGGCGCCGATGTCATCATGCTCGACAACATGACGAATGCCGATATGCGCGAGGCCGTGGCGCTTGTCGCCGGGCGGGTGCCGCTGGAATGCTCCGGCGGGGTCCGGCTCGACACGATCCGCGGCAAGGCGGAGACCGGCGTCGATTTCATCTCCGTCGGGCGGATCACCCAGTCGGCGCCCTGTGTCGATATCGGGCTGGACGAACTCTGACCCGCACATCGCGACGGCGCTTTTTTGAACTTTTTGCGAGAATAGCGCCGCCCTTTGCCGGGCGGCGCCATGTCCGGTAATGGATCAGGCCGCCCTGCCCTGGCTCAGCCGGTGCCTTGCAGGCCGGACGCGATGCCGTTGATCGAGATCTTCAGCGCATCCTGCAGCTCTGCATTCTCCGGATCGCGCCGGATCCGCCCGAGAAGATCGATCTGGCCGAAATGCAGCGGGTCGAGATAGGCCTTGCGCAGCATGAAATCCGGATCGGTCTCGGCTGGCTTGCGGCCGGTGATCGCCTCGGCCATCTCCATGGTGATCTGCCATTCCTCGCGGATGAGGCCGAAGATCCGCGCCTTAAGCGCCTTGTCCTCGACCAGCTCGGCATAGGCGCCGGCGATCTCGATATCCGCCTTGGCGAGCACCATCAGTACGCTGTCGACGAGGCTGCGGAAGGTCGTCCAGCTGCGGTACATCTCCTCGAGCTGCGCCATCGAGCCGCCCGCTTGGCGGATCGCGGTGCCGAAGCCGAACCAGCCCGGCAGGTTGTGGCGCGTCTGCGCCCAGGAGAAGACCCAGGGGATCGCGCGCAGGTCCGAGAGCTTGTCGAGGGTCGAGCGCGAAACCGGCCGCGAGCCCATGTTGAGCGAGGCGATATGGTCGATCACCGTCGCCTCGCGGAAATAGGTCAGGAACCTCTCGCCGGTGGTCAGCGAGCGGTAGCGCTGGAAGGCGGCCTCGGACATCGCCTCCATGACATTGACGAAATGGGTCGCGGGCCGTGCGAACTCGCCGGCCGCCTCGGCCTCGGCCAGGCCCTCCCCCAGCTCGCAGAAGCGCATGATCGCCTGGTCGGTCGTCTCGTAGCGCTTCGAGATCACCTCGCCCTGCTCGGTCAGGCGGAAGCCGCGGGCGAGCTTGCCGCGCGGCTGGGCGAGGATCGCGTCGCGGGTCGCGCCGCCGCCGCGCCCGACAGAGCCGCCGCGGCCGTGGAAGAAGGCGACGCCCTGGCCGACCCCCTCGAACAGCTCGGTCAGCGCGGCCTCGGCCTTCCAGACCTCCCAGCGCGCGGTGACGATACCGCCATCCTTGTTGCTGTCCGAATAGCCCAGCATGATCTCGGCCCGGGTCGCCTTCATCGCGGCGGCATAGGCGGGCACGGCGTAAAGCTCCTCCATGATCGCCACGGAGACGCGCAGATCCTCGATCGTCTCGAAGAGCGGCACCGGCAGGATCGGCTCCGCCACGTCCTCGCCGAAGCAGCCATGGAGCCGCAGCAGCCAAGAGATCTCCAGGATGTCGGCGACGCTTTCGGTGTTCGAGACGATCGAGTAGCGCACCAGCCCCGCGCCCAGCCGCTTGCGGGCGGCCGCGACAGTGGCGAAGATGCCGAGCTCGCGCTGCGCCTCTTCGGAGAGCCCCGTCGCGTCGAACTCCGGGACCGGCTTCAGCAGCATCTCCGACAGGAAGGCCGCGCGCGCGGTCTCGTCCATGTCAGGATAGCCGTCGGTGATGCCTGCCGCGGACAGGATCTCGGCGACCGTGCGTTCATGGATGCGCGAGTTCTGCCGCAGGTCGATGGTGAAGAAATGGAAGCCGACCATCGCGACGGTGGCACGCAGCTCGGCCAGGCGGCCCTCGGCGATGACGCCCGCCTGCGACGCCTCGAGCGACTCCGACAGGGTCTCCAGATCGGCAATGAAGGCCTCGGCCCCGGAATAGGCATGCGCGCCGCCGGTCTCGGTCTGCTCCAGCCGCGTGCGGATATGGTAGATCGCGCGCCGGAACGGCTCGCCGTCGCGATAGGGATCGGTCAGCTTCGGCTCCTGCTCCAGCAGCGCCTCGAGCGCGGGTGAGAGATCGAGATAGCGGTCCGAGACCGGCAGCTCCATCGCCAGCAGGTGCAGCTCCGCCAGGTAGTAGCCGAACAGCGCGCTCTGCTGCTGCGAGACGGCATAGTCGAAGACGTCGCGGGTCACGAAGGGATTGCCGTCCCGGTCGCCGCCGATCCAGGTGCCCAGGGAGAACATCGGCTTCGGCCGTGCCGGATCGCCGCCGAAGAACCGCTCCACCTCGCCCTGCACCCGCATCATCGCGGGCAGGATCGAGCGTGACGCGACCGAGACGCCGTTGTCGATTTCGTTCTGGACGCGCAGCTTCTCGCGGCGGGCAAGCTCGGTCAGCCAGACAGTCAGCACCTCGCGCTTGAGCGCCCGGCGGTCCTTGATCGAGCCGTCCTGCCCCATCAGCCCGGCGATCCGCCCCTCGATGTCGATGACGCTCTGGCGACGGATTTCGGTCGGATGCGCGGTCAGCACGATGCCGACCGACAGCCGCTCGCGGGTCTTGCCGTCGAGCTTGGCCAGCGCCCGGTCGAGTGCGAGACGCGCGCCGCCGGAATCCGCATTGACCACGCCCTGCGCGATATTCGCCAGATGGAGGAAGAGCGTGAAGGCGCGCAGCACCTTGCCGATTTCCTCGGGGTCGTTCTCGCCGATCAGGTTGCGCAGTTCGGCGCGCAGCTCGACGAGCCCCGAGCGGTAATGGCTGATCGAGCGGCGGCGCAGCGTCTCGACCAGCGAGAAGGTCCGGTCGCCTTCCTGTTCGCGGATGATTTCGCCGAGGAGGTCGCCGAGGTCGGAGACAAGCGTATTGAGTGACTGGGCAGCAGTGACGTTTTCCATGTCGGACCCTCGTTAAGCGTGAACGGTCCCCGCTCATGGCGCGGCGGGGCTTTCCGGGGCTGACATCGTCCCCCCGGGCCCATGTTAGCGCCCAAACCCGGCGGGGGAATGCGGCATCTGCCCCCGCCCTGCCCGTCTCGCGCGCGAGACGCGGCTCAGCCGTCCCGCAGGCTTTCGGCGACCTGCGCGACCAGCCGTTCCAGCGCTGCGGCGTCCTCCGCTTCGACGCCGTCGAGCTTCAGCGTCACCTTGCCGTTCTTCGCGCTGGCGCGGATGCGCAGCCCCGGCCCGTCCCAGCCTGCCGAGATGGCCGCGACCGGTTCCGGCGCCGGGCCGCTGAACGCGCCCTTGCCCGCAACGAAGGCGTCGAGCAGCGCCAGCTCCTCTGCCGGGTCGGCGAATTTCGTGTCGCGGTCGGACAGGAAGGCGGTCAGCTCGCGCTCGCGCCCGTCCTTGACCGCCTGCGCCAGCCGCGCGCCCAGCCGTTCGCCGATGGCTTCGGGATAGTCCAGGTAGGGACCGAAGACATTGTGGACGACGGTGAAGTTGCGGATCTTGTAGCGGCGGTTGCGGCTGGAATTCGGGAAGAGCGCCAGGATCGCGTCATCGACCGTCTCGCAGATGCCCTGCTCTGCCGCCAGGCAGCAGATCCGGCCGCGCTCGTAGAAGCTGACATCCTGGCGGATCTCGTTCTCCTCGATCATCGCCACCATGTCCTCGAGCGTCGCGCGCGGAAGACGGATCAGCGCGCGGACCTCGGCATATTGCGGATCGCCGGTCTCCTCGAAGAGCTCGCGCAGGACGCTGACACGGCGATAGCCGCTGATCAGTCGCCATTTCCCGTCCGAGCGCTCGCGCGGGCCAAGCTCCACCGGCACCTGCTGCCCGCGCGCGGCGATGGAGGCCTTCAGCTCCGCCCAGGCCTCGCCGTCGCGGTCGAGCATGCGGCGGTCCCGCGCCAGCGCGTGCAGGTCGATCTCCTGGATCGGCACCAGCTCGACCACGCGGCCATCCTCGCGCGCCTCGGCCAGCGCGGTGCGGTCGGCCTGCAGGCCGGTATTCTCGCGGCGCAGCCGCAGCAGCTCCTCTTCGACGTTCGAGGCGGCGGAGCCCGCCATCTTGCCGATCGGCGGCGCCTTTCCCAGCGCCAGCTCGCGGCGTTCGGCGGCGGTCTTCTCGGCCCCCGCGCGGATGTCGCGGATCGAGTCGCGGTCGATGGATCCCAGGCGCTTGCGGCTCATTCTGCGGCCTCCCGTTCCTCTGCCTCGATGCGGTCGCGTTCCCAGCAGCCGATCAGCAGCTTCTTGAATTCATGGTAGCAGCGGTCGAATGTCTCGCGCCCGCGACGGTAGGTGTCGCGGTTGAAATCGGTATGGCTGGCCTCGTAGATCCCCGAGACACGCTCGCCCGCCTGGCCGACCAGCGCGGTGAATTCCTGCCGGTGCTGGGCGACGAAATCGTCGAGATAGACCTGGATGACATTGGCCAGCTCGCCCTGCTGGGCATCGTCGTAGCGCGTCAGCAGTACCTGCACCGCATCCCAGGAGAATTTCGGCGCCTGGTCCGAAATCCGCGCCATGCTGTCCTCGATCGAGGCGAAGGTGGTGTAGAGCATATCGAAGAAGCGGCCGGTCGAGTCGAACTCGATGAAGCTGGCGCCGACAGGGATCAGCAGGATATCGGCCGCCGAGAGCGCGTTGATCGTCAGGTAGCCGAGGGCAGGGGGCGTGTCGATCAGGATGATGTCGTAGTCTTCCAGCAGCCCCTCGTCGCGCAGGAAACCCTCGAGCGCGTCCCAGAACTGCCAGCTGCGATGGGTCTGCATCCAGACCGGCACCTGGAACTCGGCCCAGTAGAGGTTGAGCTGCGCGGGCAGGATGTCGATCGTCGGCCAGTGCGTGCCGATGATGACGTCATCCGCCGTCACCTTGGCGGCGTCGCGCACGTCCTCGTCAAGCTCGGGACTGTCATAGTCGTCGATCCCCATCGAGGCGGCGACATGGCGGGCGCGGTGGCGGGCGATCACCGCATAGGCGGTCTGGGCCTCGTCCTCGGCGAGCGTGCCGAACATGGTCGACATGCTCGCCTGGCTGTCGAGATCGATGACCAGCACGCGGTAGCCGTCGAGCGCGGAGGCCATGGCCAGATGCGCGCCCGTCGTAGTCTTGGCGACGCCGCCCTTGAAATTGCAGACCGAGACGATCTTGGCCGGGCTGTTCTGCGGCCGGTAGGGGCGGTATCCCTTGCCCTGCTGGCCCTCGTGCTCCAGAAAGGCGCGGATCGTGTTCACCTCGTCCAGCGTGAACATCTTGGCGCCGCCCTGCTTTTCGGAGACTCCCTGCGGCAGGTCGGGATTGGCCTTGAGCACGCGCCGGAAATGCTGCGCCGAGACCGGGATCATGTAGGTCGTGATTTCCCAGATGCCGAAGAGGCGGAGCTGCTTCTCGCCATCAGGCTTGTAGCCGCGCCGGGCCAGATCGTCCCGCGCCCGCATGCAGATCTCGGCCGCGACGGTGAACCGGTCGGTGGTCACGCGCTCGGGCACCTCGGCCAGCGCCTCGGCCGGGTCGATATGCTGAAGACTGATGGACGGGGTTTGACTGCTCATTTCCGATCCGCCTCGATGTTCCTGATTTGGCTGATTATCCGCGGAAAGCGCGAACACGTGCCTTTGCGTGACTCATATCCCAAGAGAAAGGCCGTGTCACGCGTGCGAGACGCCTGCCAGAGGCGGTATCCGGATCCCGAAAATGCCTGAACGCAGCATCAAACTATGAATCTGTTTCTAGATCTTTGGAGTCTTTGTAATCCGAAAAAGCAATTAATTATCGTATTTTAACGGAGATAGGGGACCCGGATGCATGTCGAACCCTACCCGTCTACATGCGCAAACCTACCCGGATACGTGCCGAAACCAACCCATCTGCGTGATGAAACCTACCCCTTGGCGTGACGGCGGAAAAATCGCCCGTGACGGGACGGATTTCGACTCGCAGCGCGGGGAAGGGGTCGCTATAAGCCCCAAATTCGCCCTGCTTTCCGACTCGGACCTGCGAAACCTACCCGTCTGCGTGATGGATCCCTCCCCAAATCGACCCGTCTGCGTGCCATCTCTTTCGTTGTGCCGATTCGGAACCGACCCATGAAGCTTGACACGCGGGTCGGTCTGGGAAAATCCTGCCAAAACCCCAGAGCCCCGAGTCGAGTCGTGACCGAATTCCGCCAGATCACCGAGCGCGAGAGCCTGCGCAAACACGTGGCCGCGATCCATATCGGCGGCAAGCTCACGCTTTTGCAGCGGAAGCTGTCGAATTGCCTCCTGCTGCACGCCTATGACGAGCTGACGACCAAGTCCTCGCACCGGATCGATGCCGAGACGCTCTGCGCCATGTCGGGCTATGCCAGTCGCGACCGCGAGACGCTGAAGGCGGCGCTGCGCGCGCTGGCGGAAACCACAGCCGAATGGAACATGCTGGGCGATGACGGCGAAGAGGAATGGGGGGTCTCCTCGCTGATCTCCTATGCCAAGCTCACCGGCGGGGTCTGCGAATACGCCTATGCCGCGCCGCTGGCGGCCAAGCTCTACGATCCGTCGGTCTTCTCGATGATCAACATGCGCATCCAGAGGAACTTCACCTCGGGCCATGCGCTGGCGCTTTACGAGAACTGCTTCCGCTTCGTGCGCACCGGTTCCACCGGCTGGTGGGAGATCGACGTCTTCCGCCGCCTGATGGGGGTCGATGACAGCGCCTATTACGAGGATTTCTCGAAGCTCAACGCCAAGATCGTCAAGCCCGCGGTGAAGGAGGTGAATGCCGTCTCCGACATTTCGCTGGTGGCCGAGACCCGGCGCGAGAGCCGCAAGGTGAAATTCATCCGCTTCCTGATCACCCGCAACGGCCAGGAGACGCTGTTCGATCTGGGCGACGATGATGCGGTGCGCAAGTCCGGCGCCTTCCGCCGGCTGGTGGAGAACGGCATCTCCGCCCGGCTCGCGCAGCGCTGGATCGCCGAGCATGGCGAGGCCTATGTCGCCGAGAAGCTGGATTTCGTCGAGGAGGAGCGCCGCAAGGGCAGGGTGCGCAAGACCCCGGCGGGCTACCTGACCGCGGCGATCAACGGCGACTACCGCCGCGCGGAAGAGGCCGCGCAGGCAGCCGCGCCCGCACCGGTGCCTGCGCCGAAGGAACCGACGGAAGAAGAGCTGGAAGAGGCGCGGCGCGACGAGGAACAGGCGGCCGAGGCGCGCTGGCGCCGGGCCTGCCTCGAGGTGATCGAGGCCAATCTGGAAAAGCGCAGTTCGGTCAGCCGCAAGGCGATCCGCGACCGGTTCGAGCTGGGGCTGGCCGATGATTTCGAACGCGGCCAGTTCCGCCGCTACGGCTGGCAGGCGCGGGGCGTCTTTCCCAAGGTCCATGCCTTCTGGTCGGGGCTGATCCCCGAGGGACTGCCCGGACGCGGCGACGCCTGACGGCCCGTCTCGCGCGCGAGACGGAGGGCGGGTTCACGCAAGGGTGAGTGCGGTCTGACATATCGTCCCGGCGACAGGCACGGGATTGCGTGCGACCAGTGGCGGCAAGTCCGGACTCCGGACAGTTGCCAGAATGGGAGGCACACTTGCTAAATGTCATTTCCCGGCCGCTTGTGCGGCTGATGGATCGGTATCTGCCTGATCCCTATCTATTCGTCCTGATCCTGACCGTCCTTGTCGCCATCGCCGCGATGGGGATCGAGGCCCAGTCGCCCTTGGCCGTAGTGCGCATGTGGGGGGACGGGTTCTGGACGCTGCTGCAGTTCTCGATGCAGATGCTCCTGGTGCTGGTCACCGGCTACATGATGGCCTCGACCCCGCTGGTGCGCCGGCTGCTGTCTCGGCTGGCCGAGATGGCGGGCTCGCCGGGGACGGCCATCCTGATGGTCAGCTATGTCTCGCTGGTGGCGAGCTGGCTCAACTGGGGCTTCGGCCTCGTCGTCGGCGCGCTCTTCGCCAAGGAGATCGCCCGCAAGGTCCGCGTCGACTACCGGCTGCTGGTGGCCTCGGCCTATTCCGGCTTCCTGATCTGGCATGGCGGCCTGGCCGGCTCGATCCCGCTGGCCATCGCCACCGAGGGCCATACCTTCGCCGGCCAGATCGGCGTGATCGGCACCGGGCAGACGATCTTCTCCTTCTTCAACCTGGCCATCGTCGTCGCTCTGCTGATCGTCGTGCCGCTGGTCAACCGGATGATGATGCCGCCCGAGAGCGAGAGCGTCTATGTCGACCCGGAGCTCCTGAAGGAGGCCGCGCCGCGGGCCGCGCAGTCGGACACGCCGTCGGAGCGGATGATGGACAGCCGCATCCTGTCGCTGATCGTCGGCATCTCGGGCCTGGCCTATCTGCTCGACTACTTCATCCGGTCCGGGACGCTGACGCTGAATGTCGTCAACTTCCTCTTCCTGATGGTCGCCATCGTCCTGCATGGCAGCGCGCGCAACCTGCTTTCCAGCCTGTCCGAAGGCGTGAAGGGCGGGGCGGGGATCGTGATCCAGTTCCCCTTCTATGCGGGCATCATGGCGATCATGGTGAGCTCGGGCCTCGCCGCGACGATCTCGGACGCGCTGGTGTCGCTGGCCACGCCGGCGAGCCTGCCCTTCTGGTCCTTCATCAGCGCGGGCATCGTGAACTTCTTCGTGCCTTCGGGCGGCGGGCAATGGGCGGTGCAGGCGCCGGTCATCCTGCCAGCCGCGCAGGCGCTTGGCGTCGATCCGGCGCGGGCGGCGATGTCGATTGCCTGGGGGGATGCCTGGACGAACATGGTGCAGCCCTTCTGGGCGCTGCCGATCCTCGGGATCGCGGGGCTGCGGGCCAAGGACATCATGGGCTTCTGCACGCTGCACCTGATCCTGTCGGGCATCGTGATCTCGATCGGGCTGACCTGGCTCTGACCTGCGGTCGCAGAGCGGACACGAAAAAAGGGGCGGCCTCCGGGCCGCCCCTTCGCATTCGCGGGGACTGTCTTCAGGCGCGCGACATCAGCACATCGGCGCGCGCCTTGTGCAGTGCGGTGGCCAGCGCGCCCGCGACGACCGCCTTCAGGATATCGCCGGGGATGAAGGGCAGGGCGAAGCCCGTCGCCTCCAGCAGGGATTTCTTCAGGATCAGCGCCATGCCGATGATGCCCGGAATGTAGAGCACGACGATCCCGCCGAGGAAGGCCGCCAGCGCGCCGGCCGCGAAGACCGGCAGGCGGCGGGTGCGTTCCATCACCCAGCCCGCGGCGAAGGCGGCGGGGATCCAGCCCAGCAGGAAGCCGACCGAAGGCCCGGCGAAGACGCCGATGCCGCCGCGCCCGCCGGCCAGGAGCGGCAGGCCGAGCGCCACCATGAAGACGATCAGCGCCGCCGCCAGCGCGCCGCGCCTTGCGCCGAGGATGACGCCCGAGAGCATCACGCCAAGGCTCTGCGCCGAGATCGGCACGCCGGAGATCAGCGTGACGGAGGGGATCAGCCCGAGCGCCGCGATCAGTGCGGCGAAGAGGGCGATCATGATGAGGTCGCGGTCCATTCTGGGTCCTCTTGGTTGGGGTCTCAGTCGGGGATGCCGCCGCGGGCCTTCACCGCGTCGGCGATATGGTCGGCATCGTCCAGCGCCGTCAGGCAGAGCGGCAGCACGATCTGCCAGCCCGGCCGGCGCCGCCGGGCGCGGGCGCGCCAGGCGAGGCCCAGCTGCCGTCCGCGGTCGAGGAGCGTCGGCGTCAGCCGCAGCACCAGCCCGATGGCGAAGGCGATGCGGCCGGGCTTCAGCCCGAGGACGCGCAGCGGCGCGAGTGCGCGGGTGCAGAGCGCGATCATGTCCTCGAGCCGCGTGGTCATCGTCACCAGATTGGCCAGCGCCACGGTCGAGAGCAGCCGCCCGGCCAGCGTCGCGCCATTGGCCCAGTCCTGCGTCAGCCCGTGCCAGAGCCCGAGCAGCAGCAGGAAGGGCCAGAGCGGCCGCAGCGAGCGCAGGCCGGCCCGGGCGAAGCGCCGCCCGCAGGAGAGGTAGAGCGCGGCGCTCACGGCGACCGGCAGCAGCATCAGGGCAGGGGAGGCGATGGAGAAGATCGCCACCGAGGCGATCGCCAGCGCGGCGAGCTTCGGTCCCGGGCCGATGGCGTGCAGCGGCGTGCGGATCTCAGAGGTCAGCGAAAGCATCTGCGCCCTCCGCCTCCATCTCGGCAAGATAGCCGGGCAGCACTTCGGCGGGCGGCCCGTCGGCGTGCAGGCGCCCGGCCTCGATCCACAGCACGCGGTCATAGCCGGCGACCACCTGCGGGTCATGGGTGATCTGCACGAGCGTGCCGGGATAGGATTCCAGCACCCGGCGCAGCGCCCGCTCGGTCGGGATGTCGAGGCCCGAGAAGGGCTCGTCGAGGATCAGCACCCTCGGCGCCATCGCCAGGATCGAGATCACGCAGAGCAGGTGCTTCTGCCCCTGGCTGAGCGTCGCGGTGCTGCGCCCGGCCCAGTCCGCCCGGCCGAAGCGGGCCAGCGCGGCCTCGGCCAGCCGGGTCGCCTCGGGCTTGGCGTGCCCCATCTGCAGGAGGCCGAAGCGGACCTCCTCCAGCGCGCTGGGGAAGATGATCTGGTGTTCGGGGTTCTGGAACAGGATGCCCACGGCCGAGAGCGCGGCCTTGCGGTCCTTCAGGATGTCGGCGCCGTCGATGGCGACGCGTCCCCCGGCGCCGTCGATCAGCCCGGCCATGGCGCGGGCGAGGGTCGACTTGCCCGAGCCGTTGCGGCCGAGGATGGCGATGCGGGGCGTGTCGAGCACGAGCGACAGCCCGGCGAGCACCTCTCGGTCTCCCAGGCGGCAGGTCAGATCGCTGATCTCGATGCGGGCGGCGGTTGTTGTCCTCACGGCACCTGCAAGGGCCGGAATCGGAGGGGAATGTCAACCATGCCTTGGTGGGGTCTCCCCGCGGCGGCGCCGCGGGGAGGGGGATCGTCAGGCCTTCAGGTCGAAGCGGTCGGCCATCATGACCTTGGTCCAGGCGGCGGCGAAATCGGCGACGAATTTCGCGGCATTGTCGTCCTGGGCGTAGAGCTCGGCATAGCTGCGCAGGATCGAGTTCGAGCCGAAGACCAGGTCGGCGCGGGTGGCGGTGTAGGCCACGGCGCCGGTCTTGCGGTCGCGGATCTCGTAGGTGCCCTCGGCTGCCGGGACCCACTGGTAGGCCATGTCGGTCAGGACGGTGAAGAAGTCCTGGCTGAGCGTGCCCGGGGCCGCGGTGAAGACGCCATGCGCGCTGCCGGCGTAGTTGGTGCCCATGACGCGCATGCCGCCGACCAGCACCACCATCTCGCGGGCGGTGAGGCCCATCAGCTGCGCGCGGTCGAGCATCATCTCCTCGGGGGAGACGACGTATTCCGCCTTCTGGAAGTTGCGGAAGCCGTCGGCCTTGGGCTCGAGCACGTCGAAGCTGCCGGCATCGGTCATCTCGTCGGTCGCGTCGCCGCGGCCCGGCGCGAAGGGCAGCTCCAGCGCCTGGCCGGCCGCTTTCGCTGCCATCTCGACGCCCAGGTTGCCCGCCAGCACGATCGTGTCGGCGATCGAGGCGCCGGCCTCGGCCGCGATCGGCTCCAGCACGGACAGGACGCGGGCCAGCCGCTCGGGCTCGTTGCCTTCCCAGTCCTTCTGCGGGGCCAGCCGGATGCGCGCGCCATTGGCGCCGCCGCGCATGTCCGACCCGCGATAGGTGCGGGCGCTGTCCCAGGCGGTGGAGACCATGTCCGACAGGCTCAGCCCCGAGGCCGCGATCTTTGCCTTCAGCGCGGCGACATCGTAGCCGGTCGGGCCGGCCGGGATCGGATCCTGCCAGATCAGGTCCTCGGCGGGGACGTCGGGACCGACATAGCGGGCCTTCGGCCCCATGTCGCGGTGGGTCAGCTTGAACCAGGCGCGGGCGAAGGTGTCGGCGAAATAGGCGGGATCGGCGCGGAACTTCTGGCAGATCGCGTTATAGGCCGGGTCGACCTTCATCGCCATGTCGGCATCGGTCATGATCGGCATGGTCTTGATCGACGGGTCTTCCACATCGGCGGGCATATCGGCCTCGGCGATGTCGACCGGCATCCACTGCCAGGCGCCTGCCGGAGACTTCTTCAGCTCCCACTCGTGGCCGAAGAGCATGTCGAACCAGCCCATGTCCCACTGGGTCGGGTTGGAGGTCCAGGCGCCCTCGATGCCGGAAACGACGGTGTCGCGCCCGACCGAGCGGCCCTTGGTGTTCATCCAGCCGATGCCCTGGTATTCGGGGCCCGCGGCCTCGGGATCGGGGCTCAGGTTGGCGGCGTCGCCATTGCCGTGGCACTTGCCGATCGTGTGCCCGCCGGCGGTCAGTGCCGCGGTCTCCTCGTCATCCATCGCCATCCGGGCGAAGGTCTCGCGCACCTGGGCGGCGGTCTTCACCGGGTCGGGCTGGCCGTTCACCCCTTCGGGGTTCACGTAGATCAGGCCCATCTGCACCGCGGCCAGCGGGTTCTCCATGGTCTCGGGCTTCGAGACATCGCCATAGCGGCTGTCCGACGGCGCCAGCCATTCCTTCTCGGCGCCCCAGTAGACGTCCTTCTCGGGATGCCAGATGTCCTCGCGGCCAAAGCCGAAGCCGAAGGTCTTCAGCCCGGCGGTCTCGTAGGCGATGGTGCCCGACAGGATGATCAGGTCGGCCCAGGAGATCTTGTTGCCGTACTTCTTCTTGATCGGCCACAGCAGGCGGCGGCCCTTGTCGGTGTTGACGTTGTCCGGCCAGGAGTTCAGCGGGGCGAAGCGCTGGTTGCCGGTGCCGCCGCCGCCGCGGCCGTCGGCCAGGCGGTAGGAGCCTGCCGCGTGCCAGGCGACGCGGGCGAACATGCCGACATAGGAGCCCCAGTCGGCCGGCCACCATTCCTGGCTTTCCGTCATCAGCTTGCGCAGATCGGCCTTCAGCGCCTCGATATCGAGGGATTTCAGCTCTTCGCGGTAGTCGAAGGCCTCGCCCATCGGGTCGGTCTTCTTGTCATGCTGGTGCAGGATGTCGAGGTTCAGCGCGTTCGGCCACCAGTCCATGACCGATGCGCCGCTGGCGGTGTTTGAGCCATGCATGACCGGGCATTTGCCCGTCATCTTGATGTCGTTGCCGTCCATGATGTCCTCCTGGATCGTGCTGCGGTCGTGCCAACGGGAGATCTGTGCCGACTCCGTCCGCTGTCCAGCGGGCCGGATCCGGCATCGTCCACACCTCCCCTTCGCAAGCAGCCTAGCGAAGCCATGCGACGGAATCACATCGTTAATTCTGAACAGATCGATAAGGTTTCCTGATCGAATGCTTTAAGTGCGATCAGAAATGCATGTTCATGCCGGACCGGTGCTCTGGCGGATCATCAGCTCCACGCCGATCTGCCGGCGGCTCCGCGCCGCTGTCCCGGCCGCGCCCTCGAGCTGCGCGCGCAGCAGCTCGGCCGCGGTCTCGCCGATGCGGCGGCGGTCCTGGCGGATCGTGGTCAGGGCAGGGACGTAGTATTCCGACAGCTCGATATCGTCGAAGCCGATCACCGAGATGTCGCGCGGAACGTCGAGACCGCCCGCGACCAGCCCCGAGATCAGCCCGAAGGCGCCCATGTCCGAGGCGCAGAACACCGCCGTTGGCCGGTGCTCCATCGCCAGGATCTGCCGCGCGGCCTCATGGCCGGAGGCCAGCGAAAAGTCGCCGCGGATGATCCATTCGGGCCGCGCGGGCAGGTCGAGCCGCCGCCGCTCCGCCTGCATAGCCTCGCGCCGTGCATGGGTCAGCACATTGCCCGCGGGGCCGGTCAGATGGGCGATGGCGCGGTGGCCGAGCCCGTGGAGATAGTCGATCGCCAGCCGCGCGCCGCCCTCGTTGTCGCAGCGCACCGAGGCGAAATCCGCGTCCTCGATCCATTCGCAGGCGAAGACGATGCGGTCGCCGACGCCCTGGGCGCTGAGCTTGGCCAGCTCCTCGCCGCCGCAGCGCGAATCGAGCGAGATCATCCCGTCGATGCGGCCGTCGAGGAAATAGCGCTCCAGGATGGCGTTGCAGTCATGCTTGGCGGTGTCGGCGATCAGCACCGAATAGTCGCTGCCCTCGAATCCCGCGCTGATCCCGGCGAGGATCTGCGAGAAGAACGGATTGCCGAGGCTCGGCACCAGGACCAGCACCGCGCCGGCCCGCTGCATACGAAGGTTCCGCGCCGCGCGGTTGACGCGGTAGCCGGTCACGCGGATCGCCTCGAACACCGCCTCGCGGGTGGTTTCCGTCACCACGTCGGGATTGCTCAGCGTCCGGCTGACGGTCGCGACCGACACCCCGGCCGCCCGCGCCACATCCACGATCCTCACTGGCTTCTGCTGTGTCATCACCCTGTCCCGGCCGGTTTGCGTAACGGAGTCTAAGCCCGGTCTTGACTCGAATCCATCTTCGTTAATGATGCATGTAATCGTTTACAAAGCGATCAAAGCAGAAATGACGCGGAATGTAAACGATTACAGCAACATGGACCGGCCGGGGAGGGCCGGAGGGAGAACATCATGAATCACATCCGGCGAATCCTCGCGGCGACGTCCGCCCTGGGCGCGCTCGCGGCGCTGCCCGCGGCGGCGGCCGATCTTGAAGTCACGCATTGGTGGACCTCGGGCGGCGAGGCGGCGGCCGTCGCCGAATTCGCGCGCATCTTCGAGGAAAAGACCGAGCATACCTGGGTCGACGGCGCCATCGCCGGGTCGGGCAACACCGCGCGGCCGATCATGATCTCGCGCATCACCGGCGGCGATCCGATGGGGGCGACGCAGTTCAACCACGGCCGCCAGGCCGAGGAGCTGGTCGAGGCCGGGCTGATGCGCGACCTGACCGACATTGCCGAGGCCGGGCACTGGCGCGACGTGGTCAACCCGCCCTCGCTGCTCGACAGCTGCACGCTGGACGGGCGGATCTACTGCGTGCCGGTGAACATCCATTCCTGGCAGTGGCTGTGGCTGTCGGAGAAGGCCTATGCCGATGCCGGCGTGCCGGTGCCGACGACCTGGGAGGAATTCGTCGCCGCCGCACCCGCGCTGGAAGCGGCGGGCAAGGTGCCGCTGGCGCTCGGCCAGCAGGCCTGGCAGATGAGCGGGCTCTTCGCCACGCTGATGATCTCGCTCCTGCCCGACGACATCTACCTGGGCGTCTACCGCGACAAGGACGAGGAGATCGCCGCCGGGGCCGATGTCGCGGGGATCTTCGCCGCGCTCGACACCGCGCGGAAGATGGCGGCGAAATCGACCGTGCAGGACTGGAACCAGGCGACCAACATGGTCATCACCGGCGAGGCCGGCGGCCAGGTGATGGGCGACTGGGCGCAGGGCGAATTCGCCATGGCGGGCCAGGTCGCGGGCGAGGACTACCACTGCCTGCCCGGGCTCGGCGACAAGGACATCCTGACCACCGGCGGCGACGCCTTCTACTTCCCCAAGCTGCGCGACGACGACATGGCCGACGCCCAGGCGGATCTGGCCGAGGTCATCATCTCGCCCGAGGCGCAGGTCGCCTTCTCGCTGAAGAAGGGCTCGCTGCCGGTGCGCGGCGATGTCGACCTGGACGCGGCCAATGCCTGCATGCGCAAGGGGCTTGCCATCCTCGCCAGCGGCGAGGCGCTGCCCGACACCAACCAGCTGATCGACTCCGACACGCGGACGCAGATCGAGGACCTGCTTGTCGAGTTCTTCGCCGACCCGTCCTATGCCCCCGAGGACGCGCAGAAGCGCTTTGCCGGGATCATCGGCAATGCCCTCTGACCCCGTCCATGCCCGCCAGGGCGGCACCGCGCCGCCCTCCGCCGCCCGGCGGCCGCGGCGGCTGCTGCGCAACCTGACCGCCAAGATCGCGGCCATCCCGATGGTGCTGACCGCCATGGTCGTCTTCCTCGGCGGCACGGTCTGGACCGTCACCTACAGCTTCACCAACTCGAAGCTCCTGCCGCGGGCGGAGTTCGTCGGGCTCGCCCAGTACGAACGCCTCTGGGCGACCCGCCGCTGGGTGGTCTCGATCGAGAACCTGGCGATCTACGGGCTCTGCTCGCTGGTCTTCAGCCTGGTGATCGGCTTCGTCCTCGCCGCGCTCCTCGACCAGAAGATCCGCTACGAGAGCGCCTTCCGCACGATCCTGCTCTATCCTTTCGCGCTGAGCTTCATCGTCACCGGCCTCGTCTGGCAGTGGATCCTCAACCCCGAATTCGGCGTCCAGTCGATCATCCGGGCGATGGGCTTCGAGGGCTTCGCCTTCGACCCGCTCTACAATCCCGACATCGCCATCTTCGGCATCCTGATCGCCGGGCTCTGGCAGGGGACGGGGCTGATCATGGTGCTGATGCTGGCGGGGCTGCGCGGCATAGACGGCGAGATCTGGAAGGCGTCGCGCGTCGACGGCATCCCGGCCTGGAAGACCTACATCTTCATCATCGTGCCGATGATGCGGCCGGTCTTCATCACCGCGCTGGTGCTGATCACCTCGGGCATCGTCAAGCTCTACGACCTCGTCGTGGCGCAGACCGGGGGCGGTCCGGGCATCGCGACCGAGGTGCCCGCGAAATACGTCTACGACTACATGTTCGGCGGGCAGAACCTGGGCCAGGGCTTCGCCGCCTCGACCATGATGCTGCTGGCTGTCGCCATCGTCGTCATCCCCTGGGCGATGCTCGAATTCGGGGGGAAGCGCCGTGGGTAAATGCCGCGACATCGAACACGCCCCCCTGCGCGCGCAGGCCGAGACCGTGCTGACCGACTATGCCGCGCAGTCGCGCGACGGGACGGGACCGCGCGGCCGCAAGCCGAAGAAGCGGCTCTCGGGGCGCAACATCATGATCTACGGGACGCTCTTCGTCGTCTCGGTCTACTACCTGCTGCCGCTCTGGGTGATGGTGGTGACCTCGCTGAAGGGGATGCCGGAGATCCGGCTGGGCAACATCTTCGCCCCGCCGGTGGAGATCACCTTCGAGCCCTGGGTCAAGGCCTGGTCCGAGGCCTGCACCGGGCTGAACTGCGACGGGCTCAGCCGCGGGTTCTGGAACTCGGTGCGGATCACGGTGCCCTCGGCGCTGTTCTCGATCTTCATCGCCTCGGTGAACGGCTACGCGCTGGCCAACTGGCGCTTCAAGGGCGGCGAGGCCTTCTTCACCATCCTGATCTTCGGCGCCTTCGTCCCCTACCAGGTGATGCTCTATCCGATGGTGATCCTGCTGCGCGAAATCGGGCTCTACGGCTCGCTTGCGGGGCTGGTGCTGGTCCACACGGTCTTCGGCATGCCGATCGTGACGCTGCTCTTCCGGAACTACTTCACCTCGCTGCCCGAGGAGCTCTTCAAGGCCGCAAGGGTCGACGGGGCCGGGTTCTGGGGGATCTACTTCCGCGTCATGCTGCCCATGTCGCTGCCGATCTTCACGGTGGCGATGATCATCCAGATCACCGGCATCTGGAACGACTTCCTCTTCGGCACCGTGTTCACGCGGCCGAACCTCTATCCGATGACGGTGCAGCTCAACAACATCGTCAACTCGGTCCAGGGGGTGAAGGAATACAACGTCAACATGGCCGCCACGCTGCTGACCGGGCTGGTGCCGCTGGCCATCTACTTCGCCTCCGGCAAGCTCTTCGTGCGCGGCATCGCCGCCGGAGCGGTGAAAGGGTAACCTCATGCAACCAAGCATCGCCATCAAGGATCTGAAACTGGCCTTCGGCGCCGTCGAGGTGCTCCACGACCTGAATCTCGATGTGGGGCAGGGGGAGTTCCTGGTTCTCCTGGGCTCGTCGGGCTGCGGCAAGTCCACCCTGCTCAACTGCATCGCCGGGCTGCTCGACATCACCGACGGGCAGATCTTCATCCAGGGCCGCAACGTCACCTGGGAGGAGCCCTCGGACCGCGGCATCGGCATGGTGTTCCAGAGCTACGCGCTCTATCCGCAGATGACCGTCGAGGGGAACCTCTCCTTCGGGCTGAAGAATGCGGGCCTGCCGAAGGCGGAGATCGCCGAGCGGGTCGCCCGCGCGGCCAGGGTGCTGCAGATCGAGCCGCTGCTGAAGCGGAAGCCGGCCGCGCTTTCGGGCGGGCAGCGGCAGCGCGTCGCCATCGGCCGGGCGCTGGTCAGGGATGTCGACGTCTTCCTCTTCGACGAGCCGCTCTCCAATCTCGACGCCAAGCTGCGCGCCGACCTCAGGGTGGAGATCAAGCAGCTGCACCAGCAGCTCGAGAACACGATGATCTACGTCACCCATGACCAGGTGGAGGCGATGACGCTCGCCGACCGCATCGCGATCATGAAGGGCGGCAAGATCATGCAGCTCGGCACGCCGAAGGAGATCTACAACCGCCCGGCCAACCGCTATGTCGCCGAATTCATCGGCTCGCCGACCATGAACATGCTCGACGGGACGCTCGACATGGAGATCGCGCCCAGCTTCTCCTGCGATATCGCGACCTTCGCGCTCGGCGAATACGGCTTCGCCCCGGGCACAGTCTCGGGGCCGGCCTGGTTCGGCATCCGCCCCGAGCATGTGGAGTCGGGCGAGGCCGCCGAGGCCATGCCGGTGCAGCTCGACACGGTGATCGACCTGGTCGAGCCGCTGGGCTCCGACACGCTGGTGCGCGTCCGCGCGGGCGGCCAGCTTCTCTGGGCGCGGGCCAACGGCCAGCCCGACCTCAGCCCGCGCCAGCCGCTGCGGATCGGCTTCGACCCGGCCCGCGGCCATCTTTTCGACCGCCAGGGCGACATCCGCCTCTGACCGCTGTCCCAAGTTTCAGGATCAATACGATGAACGTTTCCTTCCAGCTCTACTCCGCCCGCGATGCCGGTCCCTGGGACCAGGTGCTGAGCACGCTTGCCGATCTGGGCTATACCCAGGTCGAGGGCTTCGGCGGGGTCTACGAGGACCCGGCCGCCTTCCGCGCCCTGCTCGACGCGCGCGGGCTTGCCATGCCCTCGGGCCATTTCTTCCCGGTGGAAAGCTTCGAGAGCGGGCTCGCCACCACGCTGGCCGCGGCGAAGGCGCTCGGCATGTCGCAGCTCTACTGCCCGGCCGTGCCGCCCGAGATGCGCAGCATGGACGCCGCCGCCTGGACCGTCTTCGCCAAGCGCCTGGCCGAGGCCGGCAAGCGCGTGCAGGATGCGGGCTTCCGCTTCGGCTGGCACAACCACAACTGGGAATTCGCCGATCTCGGCGGCACCTGCGCGATGGAGATCATCCTGGCCGAAGCGCCGGAGATCGCCTGGGAGGCGGATATCGCCTGGATCACCCGCGGCGGCGCCGATCCGCTGGCCTGGATCGAGCGCTACCGCGACCGCATCGCCGCCGCCCATGTGAAGGACATCGCGCCCGAGGGCGAGTGCCTCGACGAGGATGGCTGGGCGGATGTCGGCCAGGGGGTGATGGACTGGCCCGCGATCATGGCCAAGCTGCGCGCCATCGGCGTCGAGCTCTTCGTCATGGAGCATGACAAGCCCTCGGACGCGACCCGCTTCGCCACCCGCTCCATCGAAGCCTTCAAGACCTACTGAGGTTCCCCATGAGCAAATCACTTGGCATCGGCGTCATCGGCTGCGGCAACATCTCGGCCGCCTACATGCGCCTCGCCCCGCTCTTCAAGGGCATCGAGATGCGCGCCTGCGCCGACCTGAACATGGAGCTCGCCGAGGCGCGGGCTGCGGAATTCGGCCTGCGCGCGCTCTCCGTCCCGGACCTGCTGGCCGCCGGGGACGTCGACGTGGTCGTCAACCTGACCATCCCGGCGGCGCATTACGACGTGTCGCGCGCGGTGCTCGAGGCGGGCAAGCATGTCTGGTCGGAGAAGCCCTTCGTCCTCAGCCTGGAGGAGGGCCGCGCGCTGGCCGACATCGCCGAGGCGAAGGGGCTGCGCATCGGCTCGGCTCCCGACACCTTCCTCGGCGGGGCGCACCAGCTGGCCCGCGACCTGGTCGATAGCGGCGCGATCGGCGACGTCACCTCGGGCACCTGCTTCGTGCAGAGCCCGGGGATGGAGATGTGGCATCCGAACCCGGATTTCTTCTTCAAGCCCGGCGCGGGGCCGGTGCTCGATGTCGGGCCCTACTACATCTCGAACCTGGTCCAGCTGCTCGGCCCGGTGGCCAAGGTCGCGGCGATCTCCTCCTCGGCCTCGGAGTTCCGCACGATCACCAGCCAGCCGCGCCATGGCGAGAAGATCCCGGTGGAGACCCCGACGACGATCCACGCGATCCTGCAATTCGCCTCCGGCGCGCAGGTGACCATGGTCGCCTCCTGGGATGTCTGGCAGCACGGCCACGAGCCGATGGAGCTCTACGGCCGCAAGGGCACCCTGCATGTGCCCGACCCGAACTTCTTCGGCGGCGAGCTGCGGATGACCGCGGGGGCGAATTTCGTCAATATCGCCCGCGCCTGGGAACATCCTTTCTCCGTCGCCAATGACGCGCAGGGCCGGGCGAACTACCGCACCGCCGGGCTCGCCGACATGGCGCTGGCGATCCTCGAAGGGCGGGAGCATCGCTGCTCGCTGGATTTCTCGCTGCATGTCGTCGACGTGATGACGACGATCCTGCGCGCGGGCGAGGAGGGCAGGGTGCTCGACCTGGCGACCTCCTGCACCCGTCCCGAGGCGCTCGGCCCGGCCGCGGCTGCGGCGCTGCTGGCCTGAGCGGCGCGATGGCCCGCCTTCCCGCCCCGTCCGTCCCGCCCCTCTCGGGGGCGGGACAGCCCCGCATCGCGCGGCCGCCAGCATGGTTCGAAGACCGCCTGGAGGCCGCATGAGGACCGAGCTCTGCCTCCATGACATCGCCAGCGGCGAGACCCGGGTGCTGCTGGCCACCGACCGGCTGGTCGAGGCGCCCAACTGGGCGCCCGGCGGCGGCTATCTGCTGGTCAATGCCGATGGCGGGCTCTACCGCGTGCCCTTCGAGCGGCCGGCACTGCTGGCGGTCGATCTCGGGCCGCATGACGGGCTGAACAACGACCACGGCATCTCGCCCGACGGCCGGGTCTACGCCTATTGCGACAAGACCGAGACCGGCAAGTCGATCATCTACACCGTCCCGGCCGCGGGCGGCGCGTCCCGCCGTGTGACGGCGCTGGGGCCGAGCTGGTGGCATGGCTGGTCGCCCGACGGCACCGAGCTGGCCTATGCCGCGATCCGCGGCGGGCAGTTCGCCATCGCCGCCTGCGCCGCCGACGGCAGCGGCGAGCGGCTGCTGGTCCGGGGGCCCGGCCATTACGACGGACCGGACTACACGCCGGACGGCCAGTGGATCTGGTTCAACTCCGACCGCGGCGGCTCGATGCAGCTCTGGCGCGTGCCCGCCGCGGGCGGCGATCCCGAGGAGATGACCCGCGGCCCCCGCGACGCCTGGTTCCCGCACCCCTCGCCCGACGGGCGGCACCTGCTCTATCTCGCCTATCCCGAAGGCACGGACGGGCATCCGCGCGACCTCGATGTCGCGCTGCGCCTGATCGACCTCGGCACCGGCCGCGACCGAGAGCTCTTCGGGCTCTTCGGCGGCCAGGGCACGATCAACACCCCCTGCTGGGCACCGGGCGGAAGGCGCTTTGCCTTCTGCCGCTATGCCCCTCCCCCAGCATGATCACGAAAGGAATGACATGCCTACCACGATAAAGGGTCCAGCCATCTTCCTCGCCCAGTTCGCGGGCGATGCGGCACCCTTCGACACGCTGCCCGGCATCACCCGCTGGGCGGCGGATCTGGGCTATCGCGGCGTGCAGATCCCGGCAAATGACGCGCGGCTCTTCGATCTCGACACCGCCGCCCAGAGCCAGGACTACTGCGACGAGATCAAGGGCACCTGCGCCGAGGCGGGGGTCGAGATCACCGAGCTCTCGACCCATATCCAGGGCCAGCTCGTCGCGGTGAACCCGGCCTATGACACGCTCTTCGACGGCTTCGCCCCGGCCGCGGTCCATGGCGATCCGAAGGCGCGCACCGCCTGGGCGGTGGACCAGGTGAAGAAGGCCGCCACCGCCTCGCGGCGGCTCGGGCTGAAGACGGCCGTCACCTTCTCGGGGAGCCTCGCCTTCCCCTATCTCTATCCCTGGCCGCAGCGCCCCGCGGGCCTGATCGAGGAGGCCTTCGCCGAGCTCGGGCGCCGCTGGCGCCCGATCCTCGACCATTACGAGGAGGAGGGCGTCGATCTCGCCTACGAGATCCATCCCGGAGAGGACATCTTCGACGGCGCCACCTGGGAGATGTTCCTCGACGCGGTCGGCGGGCATGCCCGCGCGAAGATCCTCTACGATCCGTCGCATTACGTGCTGCAATGCCTCGACTACCTGGCCTTCATCGACCTCTACAAGGACCGGATCGCGGCCTTCCACGTCAAGGATGCCGAGTTCAATCCCGACGGGCGGCAGGGCGTCTATTCCGGCTACCAGCCTTGGGTGGAGCGCGCCGGGCGCTTCCGCAGCCTGGGCGACGGCCAGGTCGATTTCGGCGCGATCTTCGCCAGGCTCTCGGCCGCGGGCTTCGACAGCTGGGCGGTGATGGAATGGGAATGCTGCCTGAAATCGCCCGAGCAGGGCGCCCGCGAGGGCGCGCCCTTCATCGCCTCGAAGATCATCGAGGTGACCGGCAAGGCCTTCGACGATTTCGCGGGCTCGGGCGTCGACCGCGAGGCGATCCGCAAGATGCTGGGTGTCGCGTGATGCAGAAGCTGAAACTGGGCATGGTCGGCGGCGGGCAGGGCGCGCTGATCGGCGGCGTGCACCGCATCGCGGCGCGGATCGACGGCCAGTGGGAGCTGGTCGCCGGCGCGCTGAGCTCGGATCCGGCGCGGGCGCATGCCTCCGCCGCCGAGCTGGGGCTCGACCCGGCGCGCAGCTATGCGGATTTCGCCGAGATGGCGAAGGCCGAAGCGGCGCGGCCCGACGGGATCGACGCGGTGGCCATCGTCACGCCGAACCACATGCATGCCCCGGCGGCGATCGCCTTCCTCGAGGCGGGGATCCACGTGATCTGCGACAAGCCGCTGGCGGCGACGATGGCGCAGGCCGAGGCGATCGCCGCCGCCGCGGCGGCCTCGGGCAAGCGCTTCATCCTGACCCACAACTATTCCGCCTATCCGCTGATCCGCCAGGCGCGCGAGATGGTGGCCGCGGGCGATTTGGGCGAGATCCGGCTGGTGCATGTCGAATACGTGCAGGACTGGCTGGCCGAAGAGACCAGCGGCAAGCAGGCCGACTGGCGCACCGATCCGGCGCGCTCGGGCGCGGGCGGCTGCATCGGCGATATCGGCACCCATGCCCACAACCTGGCGGCCTTTGTCAGCGGGCTGGAGATCGACCGGCTCTCGGCCGATCTCGACGCTTTCGTGCCGGGGCGGCGGGTGGATGACAATGTCCATGTGATGCTGCGCTACAAGGGCGGGGCCAAGGGCATGCTCTGGGCCAGCCAGGTCGCGGTCGGCAACGGCAATGCGCTGAGGCTGCGGATCCACGGCACAAGGGCCGGGCTCGACTGGGCGCAGGAGGATCCGAACCAGATGCGCTTTGCCCGCTTCGGCGAGCCCACGCAGATCCTGACCCGCGGCGGGGCCGGGGCGACGGCGGCGGGGCTGGCGCATCTGCGCACGCCGGGCGGCCATCCCGAGGGCTATCTGGAAGCTTTCGCGACGCTCTATGCCGAGGCGGCTGCGCTGATCCGGGGCGGTGCGGCGGAGGCGCTGCCGGGGATCGGCGAAGGGCTCGCGGGGATGCGCTTCATCGCCGCCTGCCTGCGCTCCTCGGAAGAGGACGCGGCCTGGACGGCGCTCTGACGCGGGGTCCTGCGCGACGGGAGGGGCACAGCAGGGCCCGACTCGGCTGCCCGCGGCGCGAAAGTCCCGCGGGCAGCCGGATCGGGCCAGCACGCCGCCCCGGCGGCGGCGCGCTCGGGCCGGCCGGGGCGGGCAGAGGTGGTCGCAGGATTTCGGACCAGGTGTTAAGCTGTAGCGGCTGACGGAGACTGACCTGGGACGAAGAAACGGAAACGCCATTCAGCGGAGTTCAAGGAGAAGGTGGCCCTCGAAGCGATCCGGGGGGCCTGACGACGGCTGGACCAGGCAGGAAGCACGATATCCCCCCCGCCATCATCAGCGGCAGGAAACGCACCGCGATCGAGTGTGAGGCAGTCTGGAAACGATCCGGGGGATCGTTTCCTGCCGAACGCACCGGCCTTCGGCGCTCAGGCGTCATCCGAGCCGCTGAAATCGCTCGCCGAGGTGGAAAGGCCGCACGCCAAGATCGGCCAGCTGGTGGTGGAGCGGGATGCTCCGCAGCGCTTTCGCGGCCCCACTGGGGCCACGGTCGCTGCTCCGATGTCGCGGGACGGCGTTGTTGCGCAAAACTGGTGGGATTCATCTTGTGAACCCAGCATGCTAGCCGGGCTGCATGAGCAGACCTCCGAAGCCGACCTGCAAGACCACCAATTGGCAAGCGTATA
>NZ_VATA01000043.1 GCF_005870025.1 Poseidonocella sp. HB161398 | reverse complement strand
CCCTTCGCCAGGTCGATTGCCAGCATGCTGATCGTCGTCGTCATTGACGTGCCCTCCGTTCGGTTCCGATGGAACCATCATGGCATGCGAGATGCCGTTGGATGGGGGCATCCACCGCATCAGTTCAATCGTCACGCTGCCGGGCGGCGCGCTGCGCGACCGGATGCCGGTCTGCGTCTCGTACATGTTCCGGTTCTCGGTGGAAGACGCGGTGGCGCGCCGAGGCGGCGGTGGACGAAGGCCATACCGGCGTCAAATTCCGCTGGGACCCCATTGGCCACGACAGGAAGACCGACATCACCTAGGTCGAGGCGATCCGCTCTGCCATCGGCAATGACGGAGATTTCTTGCTGGATGCCGGCCATGCCTTGGGCTCGCGGACGGCGATGCGGCGTGCCGACCTGCTGGAGCCCTGCAAGCGGTTCTGGATCGAGGAGCCGCTGCACCCGGAGGACATCCGGGGCTATGGCCGCCTGCCGCAGTCCATGTCCCAGCCACTTGCAGCGGGCGAGGGGGCCAGTTCGGTCGCGCAGGTCGAGCGGCTGATCGACGAGGGCGGAGTGGACATCGTGCAGATGACCTGACGCTGCACGGGTTCATCCAGGCGATCCGGGTGGCAGATTTCGCCGCCTCGCGCGGGCGGAAAGTGCGCAGCCACAACGTCACCACCGACATCAGCCCCGCCGCCTCGCTGCATTTCCCCTGCGCGATCCAAGACGCGCTGGTGATGGACTACTGCGTCGAGCCGAACGGGATCGCGCGCAAGCTGGCAAGCAATCCGGTGAAATTCGAGGACGGCCATGCGCTGCTGCCCTCGGAGCCGGATCCGGCGATCACCGGGAAATACCCGGTGCGCCGAGGCGCATGCGGCGGGGGCCGCAGCCCCCGCGCGGGTTCAGTACCCGGCCGCCGGATCGACCCGGGTCGGCATCGGCTCGCCCGCGCGCCGCGCGGCGAGGTTCTGCAGGAAGATGTCGGTGCAGCGGTCGAGATAGCCTTTATTGTCGTCCACGCTGCAATGCGGCGTGACCACCAGCCCGGGCACGCCCCATGTCGGATCGTCGGCGGGGATCGGCTCGACCGGAAACACATCCAGCACGGCGCCGCCCAGATGCCCCGAATGGAGCGCCGCGCAGAGCGCGTCATGATCGAACACGGCCGCGCGGCCGACGCTGACCACGCCTGTGCCTGCGGGCAGGAGCGCCAGCCGCCGCGCGTCGATCAGCCCTTCGGTGCCGCCGGTGGCGGGCAGAGCCGAGACCAGCACCGACGCCCTTGCCAGCACCTCGTCGAGCTCTTCGATCGTGACGGTCGATGCCGCGCCCTCGGCCGCGCGGCCCGAGCGGTTGACGGCGATCACCTCCATGCCGCGGCCGGCAAGCAGGCGGATCGCCTCGCCGCCGATGGCGCCCGAGCCCAGCACGACGGCGCGCTTGCCGCGGAGCGGCCGGACGAAATCCTGCACCCATTCGTGGCGCCGCTGCCGTTCCTGAAAGGCCGGGATGCGGTAGTTCAGCAGGAGTACCGAGGCCAGCACGAATTCCCCGCCCTTTTCGGCATGGACGCCCGAGGCATTGGTGAGGATCAGGTCGGCGGGCAGCGTCGGAAGCAGCGTCTCGACCCCGGCCGAAATGATCTGCACCCATTTCAGCGCCGGCGCGCGGGCGCGCAGCGTGCCGAGGTCGGTCTTGGTGTTGGTATAGAGGATCTCCGCTTCCCCGATCTCGTCGGCCAGGCGCGCGAGATCGTGCGAGATCGTGACGTCCAATCCGCCCGCCTCCGCCAGCCGCCTCCGCAGCGCGTCCTCGTCGAAGGTCAGCGCGCCCGGCGCATTCAGGACGTGCAGCCGGGTCATGCGCCCGCCCCCGGACGACAGGCCGTCGCCTCGGCTTCGATCAGCAGGCTGGCAGGCGGCCGCGCCACCATCAGGGAGGAGCGGCAGGGTTCGGAGAAGTAGCTGCGGTTGATGTCGTTCAGCGCGACGGAATCCTCGGCGCGGGCGAGAGGGACCGTGACCTTCATCGCGTCGGACACCTCCATCCCGGCATTGGACAGCAGCGCGCGGCTGTTGCGGAAGGCCTGGCGTGGTTGCTCGGCGAAGCCCGGGTCCGCGATCTGCGCGGTGCCGGGATCGATGCCGACCTTGCCGGAGGTCATGACCCAGTCGCCGCGGCGCAGCGCCGGGGTCAGGGGTGCCGGGCCGAACGGGCGGGACACCGGCGGGTGGCCGGGATAGTTGACGATCTGCACGTGTGTCTCCAAGAAGGTATGCGATCAGACAATACTGCAATCATGCGGGTCCGCAGCCACGCATTGCCTGAACGGCGGAGGGCCGCGGCGGGGTGTGCCGCGGCCCTCCGGAAACGGGCTGCAAAGCGCTCAGCGCCAGAAGACCAGACGGCGCTCCATCCACGACACCAGGCCGAAGAAGGCGAGGCTGGCAAGCGAGGCGATGAAGATCGCCGCCCAGACCTGCACGAAGTCGATCACGACCACGGCCTGGTAGATCACCCAGCCGAGCCCGCCATAGGCGCCGAGCATTTCGGTCACGATGGCGACGATCAGGCTGCGCACGGTCGACAGCCGCATCCCCGACAGGACCAGCGGAAGTGCGGTCGGCAGGCGCAGCTTCCACAGGATGGCGGCGCGGCTGGCGCCGAAGCTGCGCATCAGGTTGACGCTGCGCTCGTCGACGCGGTCGAAGCCGGCCAGCGCCGAGACGAACATGGTGAAGCTGACCGCCACGGCGACCATGACGATCTTCGAGGTCATGCCCATGCCGAACCACAGCAGGATCAGCGGCGAGAAGGCCACGACCGGGACCGAGTTCACCGCGGTCGCCGCGGGCACGATCACCTTGCGCAGCGGCGGCACCAGCGTCACGCAGAGCGCCAGGCCGACGCCGATCGCGCCGCCCAGCAGGTAGCCCGCGACGGACTCGCCCAGCGTGTAGGCGGCGGCATTGCCCAAGGCGGCGCGGGCGGTCCAGATGCGGGCGACGATCTCGGAGACGGCCGGAAGGATGTAGCTCGGCAGGTCGAAGCCGCGGGCGACGAGTTCCCAGACCAGGAACAGTGCCACGCCGCCGAAGATGCCGCGCGCCAGCGCATGGCGGGACGGGGCCATGGGATCGGTGCTCATGCGTCGCTGCCTCCCCAGAACACGATGCGCCGCTCGGCGAAGCCGATGGCGGAGAAGAGCGCCACGCCGAGAAGCGCGGAGCAGAAGACGCTGGCCCAGATCGCGACCATGTTCTCGGCATACATGCCCTGCAGCAGCAGGACGCCGAGCCCGGTCGTGTCGCCGAACCACTCTCCGACGACCGCGCCGGCCAGGCCGAGCGCCGAGGAGATGCGCAGCGCGACGAAGATATGCGGCAGCGCGGTCGGGAAGCGCAGCTTGCGCAGGATCTCGCCCTCGGAGGCGCCGAAGCTCTTCAGCAGCTGCACCTGCTTCTGGTCGACGGCACGCATGCCCAGCAGCGTGTTCACGGTCACCGGAAAGAAGGTCAGGTAGAAGACGATTACGGATTTCGCCAGGATCGTGTTGCCGAACCACATGACGACCAGCGCGCCGAAGGCGATCACCGGGATGGTCTGGGACACGATGAAGATCGGGAAGACGGTCTCGCGCAGGAAGCGCAGGCGCGAGAAGGCGATGCCGATGCCGATGCCGAAGAGCGCCCCGGCCGCGAAGCCGTAGAGCGTTTCCAGCCCGGTGCGGATGATCGCGTCGCGATAGGCCGCGGGGGTGCGCAGGATGGCCTCGAACACGGCCGAGGGGCGCGGCAGGACATAGGGGCGGATGCCGAGCGCGATGACGATCAGCTCGACCGCGGCCAGCACCGCCGCCAGCGCCAGCACGCCGCGGAGCAGGGGGAGCACGGCGCCGAAGCGCCGTGCAGCGGGGAAAGACCCCGCGGGTGCCGGGACTGCCGTCATTTCGGCAGGCGCTCCGCCGCCGGGATGGCGTCGACATACTGGCTGTCGAAGGCCTTCCCGAGGTCGATCGGACCTTCCAGAACCTCGTAGTCGACCATGATCTGGTGGGCCTTGCCGACCGCGTCCATGTCGATGGCGAAGAGCCCGTCGGTCGCCGCGGCGCCGGCCATCATGATCTTCTCGATCTCGTCGAGCATGAATTCCTGGTGGGCGCGGTCGAGGGTCGGGGCCTCCTTCAGGATCAGGTCGATCGCGGCGCCCTTGTCGGCGAAGGTGTCGAGCCAGCCCTTGACCGAAGCGCGCACGAAGCCCTGCACCAGCTCGGGATGCTCGGCGGCCCAGTCATTGCCGACGATCAGCGTGTCGCGCGGGAAGGAGACGCCGAAATCCTCGGGGACGAAGCGCTTGAGGTTCTCCTCGCCGACGCGGGTCATCAGCGTGTAGTATTCGTTGTAGCGCGTCGCGGTGACGACATCGACCTGCCCGTCGACGAAGGGCGTGACCGAAACCTGCTGCGGCTGGATGTTCATCGTCGAGCGGTCCAGCCCGTTCGCGGCCAGCATCGCGTAGAGTACGTAGTTCGCGCCGGTGAACCAGGTGGTGATCGAGGCGTCCTGGAAATCCGCCAGTTCCTGCACCGGGCCGTCGGCCTTGGAGACGAAGACGAAGGGCGTTTCCTGGTGGGCGATGCCGATGCAGGTGATCGGCAGGCCCTTCTCGATCGCCGCGAAGACGGAGTCGGTGCCGCCCGACAGGCCGAACGTGTCCGATCCGGTCGCGACGAGGTTCTCGGTCAGCAGGTTCGGGCCGCCCGGGTTGATCGTCAGGTCGAGGCCCTCGTCGGCATAGTAGCCCTTGGCCTTCGCCATGTAGAAGCCGACAAACTGCGCCTGGGGCAGCCACTTGAGCCGCAGCGAGACCTTCTCGAGGTCCTCGGCCATGGCGGGCGCACCGATCATGGCGGCAGAGGCGACGGCGCCGAGTGTGGAGAGGAAGGAACGTCTTTTCATGGGAGTCTCCGTGTTGATGGGAAGGCCCGGTTCGCCCGGGCTCTGATGCGGCCTCAATGCGCGTTCGGGCCGAAGGTCTTCATGCTCTCTTCCTCGATCGCGTCTAGCAGGTCGCGCTTGAGAGCGATGAATTCGGGGGAGGTGACGAGATCGGCGCCGCGCGGCCGCGGCAGGTCGACCTTGCGCTCCAGCTTGATCGCGCCGGGGCGCGCGGTCATCACCAGCACGCGGTCGCCGAGGAAGATCGCCTCGTCGACGTCATGGGTGATGAAGAGGACGGTGCGGCGGTGCTCGGACCAGACATCCAGCAGCCAGCGCTGCATCATCGCCCGGGTCAGAGCGTCGAGCGCGCCGAAGGGCTCGTCGAGCAGCATCAGGTCGCGCTTGAACATGAAGGTGCGCATCAGCGCCACCCGCTGGCGCATGCCGCCCGACAGCTCGTGGGGGTACTGCTTGGCAAAGCCGGCAAGTCCGAATTCCGGCAGCATCCTCTCGGCCTCGCGGCGGGCTTCGGCGCGGTTGGCGCCCTCGATCTCCAAGGGCAGGATGGCGTTGTCGATGACGTTGCGCCACGCGAGCAGCAGGTCGCGCTGCGGCATGAAGGACACCTTGCCCAGGAGGTCGCGCGCCATGACCGAACGGCCCTCGAAGCGCAGGACCGAGCCGCTGTCGGGTTCTTCCAGCCCCGAGACGATGTTGAAGAGCGTGGACTTGCCGCAGCCCGAGGGGCCGACGACGGTGACGAATTCGCCCGGCTGAACCTTCAGGTCGACGCCGTTGAGCGCCTTCACCTCGCCGAAGGTCTTGGACAGGGTGCGCAGGTCGAGGATCGGCTCGGCGGTGTCGGTCATGGCTGCCTCCGCGGCGGTGAAATCGGTCTGGGGTCGGGTCATCATGAGAGGGCGGCCTCCACCATCGAGAAGAATGCGACATTGTCCGCGGTCTCGATCACGCGCGCGTTCTCGGCGTATCCGGGCCAGCGCGCGCCCAGCTTGGCGGGATGCACCGCCGAGAAGCCGCGGGCGATGGTGCCGCCGGTCTCGATCCGCACCACGGCGCCGCGGGCGGCGGTGATCAGGTCCGGGTTGATCGCGCAGGCGCAGGTCAGCGTGTCGGGATAGGTGCAGATCACGCGGCCGTAGCGTTCCTTCGCCACCGCGCGGGGCGTCTTCGACACCTTGGCGTGGAACTCGGACAGCGGCGTGCCGAGCGCGTCGAGCCGGGCGAGCTGATCGCCGTCGAAGACCGCGCTTTTCAGCGTCAGCGTCCAGGTGGAAAGAGTGATCTCGAACCCCGCGCGGAACACGATCGCGGCCGCCTCGGGGTCGATGTAGAAGTTGAACTCGGCGCAGGGCGTGACATTGCCGACCGAATTGTCGGTGCCGCCCATGATCCAGAGGTGCTTCAGCGCCTTCGCGATGCGCGGCTCCTTGGTCACGGCGAGCGCGAGGTTGGTCAGCGGCGCCTGGGCGATCATCTCGATCTCGCCGGGGGCCGCCATGATCCGCTCGATCAGCGCATCGACCGCGTGCTGCGTCTCCGGGCGCTGGCGGGCGGGGGGAAACCCCGCGCCGCTCATGCCGTCGGCACCGTGCATCTGCGCGGGCTCCCAGTCTGCCAGCAGCGGTTTCCGCGCGCCCAGATAGACTGGCACCTCGCCGGACATCCCCGCCGCCTCGATCGTGGCCAGCGCGTTCTCGGCCTGCTGGTCGAAATCGACATTGCCGTTGCAGATCGTCACGGCCTCCAGCGTCACGCCCGGGCTCTTCATCGCCAGGAGCAGCGAGAAGCAGTCGTCGCCTGCCGTGTCAGTGTCGATGATCAGCCGCATCAGTAGAACTCGAACCCCATGGTGCGCGCGTGGTAGTAGAACCCGCCATCCTGCACGATCAGGAACTCGGCACGGGTGTCGCCGTCATTGTGGTGGCTGTGCTTCTCGGCCGGAGGCGTCAGCAGCGTCGCCCAGGGCGACCAGTCGCATTTCAGGTCCCCGACCATCGAATAGGCCGGATCGCCTGCCACGGCGAGGGTCAGCGCCGCCGAATTGTGCTTGTGCGGCGGCTGGAAGCTGTGCGGTTTCAGCGTGTTCAGAGACAGCGTCAGGGTCGGCGCGATATTGCGGCTGGCTTCGGTCGGCTCGGCCGAGAAGATCAGCGCATGGCCGGAGGTGCCGTCATTCGCGTCGCGGCCATAGACCACGTCGAGCTGATGGGTGATCTCGTCGGCCGGGTAGTGCACGAAGCCGGTCGCAGCCTCCTCGCCGGTGATCGGCGCGGCCTTCTCGAAGGCAAGCTGCGGATCGTTGCCCACCGCCCAGAACACGGCGGTTTCCGACGCCTCGATGCGGCTCTCCACCCCGCCGGGCAGCAGGAAGACGTCGCCCTTGCCGAGCTCCGCCGTCTCGCCGCCGACGATGATCCTGGCGGTGCCTTCGATGACGTACCAGATCGAGGCGGTGCAGGTCAGCGTCACATCGAGGCCGTCGCCCGCCAGCACGGTGGCATAGCGCGCCAGCATCAGCGGCGTGGTGGCGGGGAAGGGGCAGCCGAGCTCGGCGGAGAGATCGCAGAGCACCCAGCCGGTTTCGTTCTTGGCCAGCGCCTGCGCGGGCTCGTCGCGCAGGATGCGCGGCGGCACCGGGGGCAGCTTGATGTTGAAGGCGTTGCCGGAGTTGAAATAGCGGCCCCGCGCTTCGGCCCCTGTCTTGGGCGCGCGCGGATGCTGGACCGGCATTTCGGCCATATCGTTGATCGTCATGTCAGATCTCCTTGATCGGAAGAGGCGGCGCGGAGGCAGACGTCCAGCAGGACCTGGGCGCCGGCTGCGACATGGGCGGGCTCGGCCCATTCGTCGGGATGGTGGCTCAGCCCGCCGCGGCAGGGGATGAAGATCATCGCCGAGGGGCAGAGCGGCGCCATGTGGCGCGCGTCATGCCCGGCGGCGGAAAGCAGGTCGGCCGCGGGAATGCCATGGGCGGCCGCGCTCTCGCGGATGGCGGCGCGAAGCGCGGGCGAGAAATCGTTGGCAGGCGCGTCGACCATGCGGCGGACGGCAACCTGGCAGGGCGCGGCCCCGTCCCGTGCGGCGGCTTCCAGCGCCAGGCCGGTGGCGTCGAGCACGGCATTTTCCGGATGGCGCAGGTCGATGCGGAACCGGACCTCGGCGGGCACGACCGAGGGCGCATTGGGCAGCACCTCGACCCGGCCGATGGTGAAGCGGATATCGGGTCCCGCCGCCAGCGCGGCAGACTGCATGGCAGCGGCGATCCGGGCGAAGGCCTGCACCGCATCCTGGCGGCGCTCCATGGGTTCGGTCCCGGCATGGGCCTCGCGGCCCGTCAGGGTGAGGTCGTAGGTCTTCTTGCCCTGGATGCCCGAGACCGCTCCGATCACCATGCCGGTGGTTTCCAGCAGGTCGGCCTGCTCGATATGCGGCTCGACATAGGCGTGGAGCGCGAAGCCCGGCGCGCGGCAAGGCACATCCGGGAAGCTTTCCGCCAGTAGGTCCAGCTCCGCACCCGCCGTGACGCCCCCGGCATCCGCCGTGGCGCGGATATCGGCGAGGCTGCGGGTCCCGGCGAAGACCTCCGAGCCCATCATGCCGGGCGCGAAGCGGCTGCCTTCCTCGTTCATCCAGGCGACGAGTGTCACGGGGCGCGGCGGGACGATGCCCGCGTCATGCAGCGTTTCCAGTGCCTCGAAGGCTGCCAGCACGCCGAAGACCCCGTCGAAGCGGCCGCCGGTCGGCTGGCTGTCGAGATGCGAGCCGATCAGTACCGGCGCGCCCTGCGTCTGCCCCGCCATCTCCAGGAACAGGTTCCCGGCGGTGTCGAAACCCGGTGCCAGCCCGATGGCCTGCCCCCAGCCGATCAGCTTGCGCATCGCATCGCGGTCCTCGGCGGAGAGCGCCTGGCGGTTGACGCCCTTGCCATCGGGCAGGGCGCCGATCGCGGCCATCTCCATCAGCCGCGACCAGAGCCTGCCGCCGTCGATCCGGGGGAGGTCATCCATGGCTCAGTCCGTCCGCATGACCTGGGCGGGGTTGGCGCGCGGATCGCGCAGCCCCCAGGCACCGGCTTCGGCCTGGGCGATGAACTCGGCGAGGTGCAGGTTGAACAGCACCGGCTCCTCCAGGTTCAGCGTGTGGCCGGTCCTCGGCAGGATCAGCAGGCCCGAGGCGGGCATGGTCTTCTTCAGGTAGATGCCCGGCTGCAGGCAGTGGTCGTCCTCGTCGCCGACCATGACCAGCGTCGGCAGGGTGCAGGCCTTGAGCTTGTCTTCCAGATCCCAGAAGGACGGCCGCCGGGCCTGGACGCCGCGCATCGTGTTCGCCGCGCCGACCTTGTCGTGGCGCGCGAGGCGGGCGACGAAGTCCAGATGCCCGCGCGGGTCCTTGTTCTCGAACTGCACCCGGCTGGCGCCGCGTCCGTAGACCTCGGCGAAGCCGGCCGGGTCCGCCTCGAACTTGTCGGCCACGGTCAGAGAGACGCCGCGGAAATACTCCTCGGTCTCCTTCTCGCAGCCATAGCCGGCGCCGGCGACGGTCAGGGACAGCGCGCGTTCGGGATAGCTCAGCCCGAAATGCACGGTGGCAAAGCCGCCCATCGACAGCCCGACGATATGTGCCTTTTCGATGCCCAGATCGTCCAGCACCGCGATGGCGTCATCGACGGCGATGGCCTGGGAATACATCTCCATGTCGGCGGGGATGTCCGAGGGCGCATAGCCGCGCGCGGCATAGGTGATGCAGCGGTGGCGGCGCGCGAAATGGCTCATCTGCGGCTCCCACGCGTCGTAGTTGCCGCCGAATTCGTGGATGAACAGGATCGGCGTGCCGGTTTCGCCCGCCGTCTCGTAGTAGATCTTGGTGCCGTCCTTCGCGGTTGCGTACATCCGGCGTCTCCTCAGAACAATGCAGGCACGTCGGTCAGGCCCTTGGCCGTCTCGACATAGGCTGCGAAATTGGCGGCAAGCTTGTCGGCCCAGGCTTTGGGGACCGTGGTCGACACCTTGATGAAGCGGTCGCCGAAGGCGGCGGTGTGATACGCGCCCTGGCGGATCATCACCCCGTCCAGCCGCGCGGCCTCGACGATCGCCTCGGGGCGCACGCCCGCGGTCTCGACGATGATGAAGTTGCCGTGCGACGGCCAGACCGGGACGGACATGCCGATGGCTTCGGCGGCGGCCTTGATCTTCTCCTTGTTGGCCAGGTCGATGCGGCGGACGGTGTCCATCCACTCGGCCTTGACCTTCAGCCCGGCGATGGCGCCGCGCTGTGCCACCACGTTGCCGCCCAGCACCGAGGTCGAGACCGCGGCCAGTTCGGCGATCAGCGCCGGGTTGCCCACGAGCGCGCCGATGCGCATGCCGGCAAGTCCCAGCCACTTGGAGAAGGAGAGCGTGCACACGGCGTTGTCTGCATCCACGGAGACCGCCGGCGTATGCGCTTCGGCGAAGTCGCGATACGTGCAGTCATGCACCAGCAGCGCGCCGAATTCCTTCGCGATGGCGGCGAATTCGGCGATTTCCCCGGCCGTGTAGGTCACGCCCAGCGGGTTGTTGGGGTCGACCAGGTAGAGGATGGCGCAGCGCCCGTCGATATGGGCGCGCAGGAGCTCCGGGGTCAGCTTGTAGCCGGTCTCCGGCCCGTAGATCGGCGTCTGCACGACCTCGGCGCCTTGCTGCTCGGCGAACTGGCAGGGCCATTTCCAGGTCGGATCGGTGGTGACCAGCGTCGTGCCCGGCTTTGCCCGTGCGCGGCAGATCAGGGACAGCGCGTTGACGCCGCCCTCGGTCACCAGCGCCTCCAGCCCCGGGACGCCGACATCCGCGACGATGGCGGCGCGCAGCTCCTCGAAGCCCAGCGGCGGGGCGTAGGCGTTGAACTCTCCGGCCTCGATGGAAGCGGTCATCGCCGCCGTCACCGCCGGATGGGCCGGGATGTGGTTGGTGTTCTGTCCCATCCACGCCAGGTCCGGCGTGGAGAAGAGGTCGTCGAAATACCGGTTGCGGACGGAGAGGTCGGCCATCAGATCACAGAGCCCCGTGCCGCGATGCCGCCGTCGATAGTGACCACGGTGCCGGTGATGTAGCCCGCTTTCGGCGAGGCCAGGAAGGTGCAGAGATCGGCGACTTCCTGTGCGGTGGCGGGGCGCTTGCCGGGGTATTTGGCGTAAAGCTCTTCCCAGCGGCTCTCGTCGCCCAGCATGTCGATCGCCTTGCGCTTCATGATCTTCAGCATGCGGTCGGTATCCACCGGGCCCGGGTTGACGCCCACGACGCGGATGCCGTCATCCAGCGAACGGCCGCCGATCGCCTTGGTGAAGGACATCAGCGAGGCGTTGCCGGTCGAGCCCGCGAAATAGGAGGCGTCCCAGTTCTCGCCGGAATTGCCGATGACGTTGATGATGACGCTGTCCGGCTTGCCCTTGCGCTTGGCGAAGAACAGCCGCGACAGGGTGATGTAGCCGAAGACCTTCAGCTCGAAGCCGGTGCGGATCGCCTCGTCGGTGACCTCGTCCAGCGGGCCGGCCGGGATGTCGCCCGCGTTGTTGATCAGGATGTCGTAGTCGCCGGCCGCGGCATCGAGCGCGATCATCGCCTCGGCAGAGCCCAGATCGGCCGGGTGGATGGTGACGGTGACGTCGTGCTCGGCCTCGATCTCCGCCTTCAGCGCCGCCAGGGCCTCGCCGTTGCGGGCGGCGAGATGCAGGTTGCAGCCCTCTGCCGCAAGCGTCTTGGCGCAGCTGTATCCGATGCCCTTGGAGGCTCCCGTGATCAGGGCGCTCTTGCCGGTCAGGTCCAGTTTCATCGACGTCTCCGATTGGATGCATAAAGTTGCTTTCTGCATACACAGAGCCTGCATCCTGTAAACCGATGATTTCACCGGACCGTGCGAAATGCAGCGAAATTTGGCACTCAACCCCAAGCCAGTATGAGGGTGCCGGAAAAAACGGCAAACACTCATGTCGTGTGCAGGTATTTTGCTGGAAAACTGATCAATTGGAAAAATGCGTACACAAAATCACGCTGTGCATGCAGAATACATATTTACGGATGCGCAGAATCCATGTGCTTTCGAGTCGATCCCGGCGGCACGGATGCCCCGGCGGCCGAATCCGCGAAAGCTGCGGAAGGAAAGGAGCCCCATGGCCCAGGTGAGCCTTGCAGGCATCGGCAAGACCTATGAAGGGGCCGGCGCCAACACGATTGCCGGTCTCGATCTCGACGTGCAGGACGGAGAGTTCCTCGTGCTGGTCGGCCCCTCGGGCTGCGGCAAGTCGACGACGCTGCGGATGATCGCCGGTCTGGAGGAACCGACGGCGGGCGAGATCCGCATCGGCGGCCGCCGCGTTGACGGGCTGGAACCGCGCGAGCGCGGCATCGCCATGGTGTTCCAGAACTACGCGCTCTACCCGCACATGACGGTGGCGCAGAACATGAGCTTCGGGCTGCGCCTGGCCAAGCTGCCGCGCGCCGAGATCCGGCGGCGGGTCGAGGGCGCGGCGGAGACGCTGGGCCTGTCGGGTCATCTCGACCGCCACCCGAAGGCGCTTTCGGGCGGGCAGCGCCAGCGCGTCGCCATGGGCCGCGCCATCGTGCGCGAGCCGGAGGTGTTCCTGTTCGACGAGCCGCTCAGCAACCTCGACGCCCAGCTGCGCGGCCAGATGCGCGCCGAGATCCGGCGCATCCACGACCGGCTGTCGGCAACGACGATCTATGTCACCCATGACCAGGTCGAGGCGATGACGCTTGCCGACCGGGTGGTTGTGCTGAAGGACGGCAGGATCGAGCAGCAGGGCAGCCCGCAGGAACTGTATGACCGCCCCGCGACGCGCTTCGTGGCGGGCTTCCTCGGCTCGCCGCAGATGAACTTCCTTGCCGCCACGGTGCGGAACGGGGCGCTGGATCTCGGCGGGGGCGCGGTTCTCCCGCTGCCGTCCGGCCGTCCGCTTCCCGAGGGGCGGCGCCTTGATGCCGGCATCCGGCCCGAGGCTTTCGCCGCGGCCGCGCCGGAGGACGCCGCCTTCCATGCCACGGCGACGATGGTCGAGCATCTGGGCGCGACCTCGCTGGTGCATTTCTCCCATGCCGGTCAGGACTGCGCCGCGCTGATGGAGCCCGCCCGCGCGCCGCGGGCCGGGCAGCCGGTCCATCTATCGGCCGATCCGGCGCGGCTTTCGCTTTTCGACGCGGATTCGGGCCGCGCCGTCTGAACGCCAAGAAGAAGACCCCGACAGGAAGGATTTGACGATGAAACGAGTGCTGTTCGCCACCCTGCTCGGGGGCAGCGCGCTTGCCGCCCTGCCCGCGCTTGCGCAGGAGGCCGCCTGCGACGGCGAGCCGGTGACGCTGCGCATCCTGCGCACCCCCGGCAACTATCCCTATCCGGCGCCGATGGAGGCCTGGCAGAAGGAGCATCCCTGCGTCTCCTTCGAGATCAACGAGGTGCCCTTCGCCCAGCTCGGCGACACGATCTCGGTCCAGGCGGCCTCGGACGACCCGCCCGACATCCTGGTCTATGACGGGCCGAACACCCAGTCCTATGCCAAGGCCGGCATTCTGCTGCCGGTGACGAAATACCTGCCGGAAGGCTGGGACGAAGACATCCTGCCCGCCACCAAGGCCGAGCACAGCTACGAGGGCGAGGTCTATTCCCCGGGCATCGAGCAGACCACGGTCGCGATGTACTACAACAAGGCGCTGACCGATGCTGCCGGGATCGAGCCGCCGCAGACGCTGGACGAGGCCTGGACCTGGCCGGAGGCGCTGGAGGCGTTCAAGGCCTGCCAGCAGGGCGAGCCGGGCGCGCCGGAGGTCTGGGGGCTGGGGCCGACCCGCTTCGGCAACGGCCAGCCGGGCCTGGTCTACCAGGATCTGATCTACCAGCGCTCGGCGGGCGATCCGGACGCCGATCCCGACAGCTCCGCCTACAAGACCTTCTGGGCAATGGCGCCGGACGGCTCGACGGTCGAGGGCTATCTCGACACGCCCGAGGCGATCGAGGCACTGACCTTCTACCGCAGCCTCTTCAACGAGGAGGGCGTCGCGCCGAAGGCCGGGATCCCCAACGCCTTCTTCGACGGCAAGGCCTGCTTCTACATCGACACGCCCGCGGCCGGGAACGCGCTCCTGAAGGATCCGGTGATCGACTGGGGCATCACCCCGGTCCCGTATTTCAAGACGCCCGTCGTGCATACCGGCTCGACCACCATCGGCGTCACCGCGCGCTCGAAGCATCCCGAGATCGCGGCGCAATTCGCGGTGGACATGGAATGGGGCGAATACGCCTACATGAATGTCAGCCAGCGCGGCAACTTGCCGACGCTGAAATCGCTCTTCCCGCGCTTCCCGGCCTACCAGGACTATCCGATGAAGGTCTTCACCGACCAGCTGGAGCAGTGGGGCCAGCCGCGCCCGCCGAGCCCGTATTTCGCCCAGTATGACCGCATCGTGACCGATGCCATCCGCTCGGTCGCCTTCGGCGGCGATCCCGAGGAAGCGATGGCCGATGCCGAGCGCGAGGTCGCCCGCGCGATGCGCCGCTGACCTGATCCCCCTTGCCGGGCCTCCCGCGGGCGGCCCGGCCCCTTTCCCGGAGTTTCCATGACCGCGATCGACGCCCAAGGTACAGTTGCCGCCGCGAGGGCACGCCGCACGCCGCGGCAGAAGCGGGACGCGCGCGTGGCCTATGCCTTCCTCGCGCCCTTCCTGTTCCTGCTCCTGCTATTCCAGTACGTCCCGCTGGCGATGATGGCGAAGAACGCCTTCATGGACTATTCGCTGCTGAACCCGGACGCCGCGAAATTCGTCGGGCTCCTGAACTTCTCGGACATGCTGTATTTCGACGATGCCCGCGAGAGCCTGGCCGCGACCTTCCTCTTCGCCCTCGGCGTCGTGGCGATCGTCATTCCGCTCGGCTTCGTGCTGGCGCTGTTCCTCGATAGCAAGCTGCCCGCGCGCGGCATCGTGCGTACCATCATCATGCTGCCCGTCGTCACCTCTGCCGTGGTCGTCGCCACCATGTGGAACTTCCTGCTCGACCCGTCGAACGGGCTGATCAACGGCGTCGTCACCGCCATGGGCCTGCCGCGCCAGCCCTTCCTCACGTCTCCCGACCAGGCGCTCGTCATGATCGCGGTCATGACCGCCTGGCAGCAGGTGGGCTTCGCCGCGATCCTGTTCCTCGGCGGGCTTCAGGGCGTGCCGAAGGAGCTGGCCGAGGCCGCCCGCATCGACGGCGCGACCGCGCGCCAGGTGCTGTGGAACATCACCATTCCGCTGCTGTCGCGGACCACGCTTTTCGTCGTGGTGATCATGACGGTCTTCTCGCTGCAGGCCTTCGCGCCCGCCTTCCTGATGACCGACGGGGGGCCGCAGGACAGCACCAACCTGATCGTCTACCACATCTACAAGACCGCCTTCGTCATGCAGAACGCAGGCTATGCCTCGGCGCTGTCGGTGCTGCTGCTGGTCATCGTGCTGGGCATTTCGCTCCTGCAGATGTGGCTCCTGCGCGCAAGGTGGAACTACTGATGACCCGTTTCCGCAAGCCCCTCCTTCTGGCCGCCGTGCTGGCGCTGATCCTCGTCTGCTTCTTCGCGCCCTTCCTGTGGATCGTGTCGAACAGCTTCAAGCCGCAGCTCGGCATCTTCTCCGACGTGACGCCGATCAGCTGGCGGACCTTCCTGCCGCTGGACCCGGTGGCGGAAAACTACCGCTCGCTCTTCGCCCGCACAAACATCCTGCACGCGCTCCTGAACACCGCGATCGTCGCGGCCGGGCAGGTGGCGCTGACGCTGCTGCTGTGCTCGATGGCGGCCTATGCGCTGACCCGCATCACGTTCCGCGGCGCAAAGGCGGTCTTCGTGCTGATCCTGCTGACCTTCCTGCTGCCGGTGGAGGCGCTGCTGGTGCCGCTCTACCAGGTGGTTTCCGGCCTGGGCCTGTCGAACACGCTCACGGGCATCATGATCCCCTGGATCGCCTCGCCCTTCGGGCTGTTCCTCTTGAAGCAGGCCTTCGAGGAGCTGCCGCGCGACCTCGAGGACGCGGCCCGCATCGACGGCGCCGGGCATGTGCGCATCTTCGTTTCGGTGATCCTGCCCAACGTCAAGGTGCCGCTGCTGACGCTGGGGCTCGTCACCTTCCTCTTTTCCTGGAACAGCTTCCTCTGGCCGCTCGTCATCGCGCAGAGCCCGGATGCGCAGGTGATCCAGGTCGCCATCGCCCAGCAGGGGTCGCCCACGCAGCTGCCCAACTGGGGCGAGACCTTCGCCGGTGCCACCGTCGCCACGCTTCCCCTGATCCTGCTGTTCCTCCTGCTGCAGAAATACTTCACGCAGGGCATGGCGATGAGCGGCATCAAGGGCTGAGACATTCCCGCAAGACCTCAAAAGGGACCTGAAATGACCGACTATCCCAAGCCCGACCGCTATTCCGACGAGGAATGGGACGCACGGATCAGCCTCGCCGCCGCCTACCGCATGGTGGCGAAGCTGGGGCTGGACGACCTGATCTACAACCACATCTCGATGCGCGTGCCGGGGACCACGGACCAGTTCCTGATCAATCCCTACGGCCATCTCTTCAGCGAGATCACCGCGTCTTCGCTGGTCAAGATCGACACCTCGGGCAATGTCATCGAGGACACGCCGCATACGGTGAACGTGGCCGCCTTCGTCATCCATGCCGCCGTGCACAAGGCGCGCGGGGACGCGCATTGCGTGCTGCACACCCATTCGGATGCCTCGACCGCCGTCTCGGGCCAGCCGGACGGGCTGCTGCCCCTGACGCAATTCGCGATGCGGTTCTACAACCGGCAGGGATTCCACGAATACGAGGGCGTGGCCATCGACGAGGCCGAGCAGCAGCGCATCATCGCCCATCTGGGCGACCACCCGGTGATGCTGATGCGCAACCACGGCATCCTGACCGTCGGGCGCACGCCGGGCGAAGCCTTCATGCTGCTCTACTATTTCGAGCGCGCCGCGAAGATCCAGCTGCAGATGCAGGCCGCCTGCGCCTCGGGCATCGGGCTGGTGATCCCCGAGCACGAGGTCTGCGAGAAGGCCGCCCGCCAGTTCTGGGAACTCAAGGGCGACATCCTGATCCCGGGCGAGCGCGAATGGCCGGCCCTGATGCGCGATCTCGACCGTGTCGATGCGGGGTACCGGGCATGAGCCGCGAGATGCGCCTCGGCCTCTTCCTGATGGCCACCGGCAGCCATATCTCGGGCTGGCGGATGGACGGCGCCTGCGACGACTTTGCCGATCTGTCCCAGGTCCAGGCGATCTGCCGCGAGGCGGAGCGCGGGCTCTTCGACCTGATCTTCATGGGCGACAACCTCAATGCCGACCCGTCCGCGCATCCCTCCTACTGCTCGCGGCTGGAGCCGCTTACGCTGCTGTCGGCCATCGCGATGTCGACCTCGCATATCGGCCTCGGCGCCACGGCCTCGACCACCTATGGCGATCCCTGGAGCCTTGCCCGCTCCTTCGCCTCGCTCGACCACATCTCGGGCGGCCGCGCAGCCTGGAACTCGGTGACCACCTCGAACCCGCAGGCGGCGGCGAATTTCGGCACCACCCATCCAGACCATGCCCGGCGCTACGAGATGTCGGCGGAATTCATCGAGGTGGTCCGCAAGCTCTGGGAGGCCTGGGAGCCGGACGCCGTGCCGAAGGACCGCGAGAGCGGCGCCTATTTCGACCCGGCGAAAATCCATCCGATCGACCACGAGGGCACGTTCTTCAAGGTGAAGGGCCCGGTCAACATCCCGCGCAGCCCGCAGGGACGGCCGCTGATCCTGCAGGCCGGCGGTTCGGAACCGGGACAGGAGCTGGCGGCGAAACATGCAGATGTCGTTTTCACCGTGACCCAGGACCGCGCCGAGTCCGCCGCCTTCTACAAGGGGCTGAAGGCGCGGCTGGAGAAGAACGGCCGCAAGCCGGAGGAGCTGGTCGTTCTGCCCGGCGTGATGCCGGTCGTCGGCCGGACCGAGGCCGAGGCGCGGGAGAAGCTCGCGCGGCTGATGGGCTTCGTCGACGACAAGACGGCGCTGGGGATGCTGTCGGAGCGGTTCAACACCGACCTCTCGGGCGCCGATCTCGACGGGCCGATCCCGGATCTGGGCGAGAACGACGCCTATCACGCCTTCGCCCGTGCCATGCTGTCGAAGGCCAAGCGCGAGAACATGACCCTGCGCGACCTCTATGCGCTGGTCGCGGCGGCGCGCGGCCACTGGGTGCTCTGCGGTTCGGCCGAGCAGGTGGCGGACACGCTGCAGGAGTGGTTCGAAACTGGCGCCGCCGACGGGTTCAACATCATGCCGGGCTGGCTGATGGAGGGCTTCACCGACTTCATCGACCTCGTGGTGCCGATCCTGCAGGAGCGGGGGTTCTACAAGACCGCCTACGCGCCGGGCACCCTGCGCGCCAAGCTGGGCCTGCCCGCGTGACATGGCAGCATTCCAGCCGGGCAGGGCGGTTCACCCTGTCGGAGGCGGGGGGCTCCGGCCCGCCGCTGGTGCTGGTCCATGGCTGGGGCGGCTCGGCCGCGCAATGGCAGGCCCTGCTGCCGGGTCTTGTCGCGCAGTGGCGGGTCTTCGCCGCCGATCTGCCCGGCGGGCCGGTCCATCCGCTGGAAGGTTCGGTCTCGATGGCCACGCTGGGGCAGGGGGTCGCCGCGCTTCTCGATGCGGCAGGCATCGGGGAGGCCGTGCTCCTCGGCCATTCCATGGGCGGGCCGGTGGTGGTCGAGGCCGCCCTGGCGGCCCATGGACACGTGCGCGGGCTCCTCGGGCTCGACACATTGGCCGACCGGACCTTCTATGGCGGCTCCGATGCGTTGGAGATCGCCCGCCGCCGTGCCGCTTTCGGTGCCGACATTGCCGGAGCGACCCGGCGCATGGTGGCAGCCATCGCAAATCCCGCCACCGGAGCAGCCCGATGCAATGCGATTGCCGCGGAGGTCCTGCGTGCCCGCCCGGCGGACCTGCTGGAGCTGCGCGACGCGCTCTTCGCCTGGGACATCGCCGCGCGGCTGCCCGGCCTCTCCTGTCCGCTCAGGCTGCTGAACTCCGCCGCCGTGGAGGTGGCCCATGCGCAGGACCCGCTGCCCTGCCTTGGCAAGGTGCCGCGCCGGATCTACGGCGCCGGGCATTTTCCGCAGATCGAAGCTCCGGCGTTGCTGCTTCCGATCCTGCTCGCCGAATTGGCAGAACTGGCTGAAACCGATGCCGAAACGCCATTCCAGTATACAGCAACCGACCTTCCGCATATACCATGACACCGCCCCGGACGGCATCCTTGCCGCCGGAGGGAGAGGAGAGCCCATGTCACAGATCGCCGAGACAAGTCCCGGGAAACCGGCCCGCCGCCCGTTGACGCGCGCCGAGGAACTCCGCCAGGACCTGGAGCGGCTGATCGTCGAGGGCGAGCTCAAGCCCGGCGACCGGCTGGACGAGACCGAAATTGCGGCGCGCTTCTCGGTGTCGCGCACGCCGGTGCGCGAGGCGATCAAGGGACTGGTCGCGACCGGGCTGGTCGAGGTCCGCGGGCGGCAGGGCACGGTCGTGACCCAGCTGTCGATTCCGATGCTGATCGAGATGTTCGACCTGATGGCCGCGCTCGAAGGGCTCTGCGCGCGGCTGGCGGCCCGGCGCGCCTCGCGCGAGGAGAAAGCCGGGATGCTGGCGATCCAGGAACGGCTGGAGGCTGCCTTCGAAGCGGGCGATCCGGATGCCTTCTACCGGATCAACGAGGAATTCCACGACCTGCTCTACGAGGCGGCGCACACCCATTTCCTCGCCTCGCAGACCATCGCGTTGCGCCTGCGGCTCTCGCCCTACCGGCGGCAGGTCACCTACCAGCCGGGCAAGATGCGCGCGACGCTCAGCGAGCACCGCGGGATCATCGATGCGATAGATGCCGGGGACAGCGACCGCGCCATGGTGGCCGCCAGCGAGCATGTCCGGCTTCTCGGCGACCATCTGTCGGATTTCATCGCCACCATTCCGCCGCACCTTCTGGGCTGAGCCGCGTCCCCCGGGGAGTTGCCATTTGTGGGCAGCCCCTTTTTTGCGGGATTTTTCCAGGAGTTGTCACGCGAGCTTGTGCGCGTTGGCCCGCGGGTCCCGCAGCTCGGTTCAGGCGATGCCGGCTGCCTATTTCCAGGCATCGAAGGCTTCCATCCGGTGGCAGCGGATGGCCAGCGCATTCCGGCGGCGTACCGGAACGGAGAAGCAGTTGCGGATGGCCGCGTGGATGGAGACGACAGGTTGCAGGGCGCCGGGTGATCGGGAGCCCTGCATTGCGCGCTCCCGCTTCGGTAAACGCAGATGGCTGTTTTCGGCCCGGTTGTTGAGGCCCTTGTGCGGCCAGCGGCCGAAGCCGAGCGCAACCTCGCGCTTCGCCGCGTCGCAGGAGCGGAGCTAGCCGGTGACGATCCGCTTCGGGACGACGCCGCTCCGTTTCAAAAGAACGACCGGAAGCCGTTTCGCGGTCGCCTTGTCCCGTCTCGCCTGGCAGGCTGCTGAAAAAGGAATCCAGGGCCTCGGCGTGGAGGAATTCGGTCCGGATCTGGTCAGGTGATTTCTTCAGGGATGGGCAAGTCCATCCGCTTTCAGGACGCTTGTTCGTAAGCGGTGCGTCCAATCCCCTGAACTGCGATTGGAGGCGTCGGCTTTTTCTATAGGATCCTGCGTGCCGGGCCGTTCTGTGCCAGCCGCCATCCGGTGGCGCCATCGCGCCAGGCCCGATACACTGAACAGGATGCGATGATCGATGAGCAGAACTGTCTGGGGCTTCCGAGTGGCGCGCAGCAAGGGCGGCCGCAATATCTGGCGCCCGGAGTTGAAACGCGAAGCCGCCCGGAGGATGCTGGAGGAGAACCGGCCGCCCGCCGAGCTTGCGCGCGAGATCGGCGCCAATGACTTCCTGGTCCGCGAATGGCTCAATGAGGAACGCCTGCGGCGTGCCTCGGCCCGGCGTCCGGCGGGCGGATTTGCCGAGGTCATCGTCGAGGACGCCGGAGCGGCCGCGCCGGACGTCCTGCGCGAGGCGGAAGCAGCCCGCAGACGGGCGGCAAGCATCTGCATTTCGTTCGGGGACGTCCGGATGGAGGTACCGGCGGACCTGGACGAGGGCACATTGTCGAAATTCATCCGCGCCCTGAGGGCGGCCTGATGCTGCAGCTGATGCCCTTCTAAGAGCCAAGGCGCGATCTGGGACTGGCTGATGCGGGCATTGCCCTTCCGGAGGATGGCGAAGACTTCGCGGGCGATGTAGCGCTTGAGGCTGCGCAATGCCTCGAGCTTCGAGTTCCCCTCGGCGACACGCCGGGCGACATAGGCCCGTGATCCAGCGCTCCCACCATCTGCCGAACCGGACGATCTACGACTGGCGGCATTACCTCGCCGTCATCCAGAGGAACCCGGGCGCGCTCCGGAGTGAGCCATGTGGTCGCCATCGGTCCGAGACCCATGGCGAACGCTCCCTTCGCGGAATTGCCCGACGCCTTCCGGACCCTCCAGCATCAGCTGCTGAAGCGGTCGGGCGGCGACCGGGAGATGGTCGATATCCTGGCCCTGGTGCTGCAGCACGACGAGGCTGCCGTGCTCCGCGCGGTGGAAATGGCCCTGAAGGCAGGCGTCCCTGCCAAGACCCATGTCCTGAACCTCCTGCACCGGCTGACCGGTACCGCGCCCAGCCTGCCCGAGGTCACGCCTCCGGAGGCGCTGGCGCTGTCGAAGGAGCCCAAGGCGGATGTCGGGCGCTATGACGGCCTGCGCGGCAGGGAGCAGGCGAGCCGCAATGCGTCATGATCCGGCCAGCGGCGCGATTGTCATCATGGTTCGCGCAGCCTGAAGATGTACGGCATGGCGTCGTGCGGCAAGCACGCCTCCGGCGTGACCGGTGGACGACCTGATGAGCCAGGACGCGCCAGCCTTCGAGGCATGAGGAGGATCAGGCAACGATCCGGGGGATCGTTTCCCCGACGATTGAACCCCGATCCTGTCGCAGCTGCTCAAGGCAGAGCTCGCGGAACGCGAGGTCCGCTCCATCGCCTGCCACATGAAGGCCGCGTCCGCCACGAGCCTCGGACCGGTGGCGGCATCGTGGCGAACTCCCGGCCGACAAGGACATGGCCGGGTTCCGCTTCGAAGGTCGTCCATCGAGGCGCCATCGGTCCGAGCCCGGTGGACGACGAAATCGGCGAGGCGCTGGTGCGACAGCTCCACCGCTGCCCTCGCCAGCGGTCTCGGACCGATGGCGACACGCTGGCTCGATCCTCGATGGCGCCCGCAATGTCGTCCTGATCCGCTGCCCGGCAGGGTATTGCGTAGCAATGCCCGAGAGGGGGCGGGCCCGGCACGGGAAAGACGCATGTGGCGACCGCACTGGGCGTCCAGGCGGTGGAGCACCACCGCAAGAAGGTCCGGTTCTTCTCGACAGTCGACCTCGTCAACACGCTCGAGCAGGAGAAGGCGCAGGGCAAGACGGGCAAAATCGCCGAGGCCCTCGTGCGCGCAGATCTGGTGATCCTGGACGAGCTTGGACACCTGCCGATCAGCGCCACCGGCGGCGCCCTGCTGTTCCATCTGCTCGAGCCGAGCTCTACGAGCGCACCAGCGTCATCATCACGACCAACCTCAGCTTCAGTGAATGGGCGTTCGCCAGTGGGCTCGAACCAGTGGCGCCTTCACGGGCTCACTGTTCGGCGATGCCAAGATGACCACCGCGCTCCTCGACCGGCTCACCCACCGCTGCACTCGCCGTCGCCAGCGGCGCTCGGACCGATGGCGCATCCGCTGGCAACTCCTCGGACCAATGGCGGACAATGGCTCGTTCCTCGAGACCGGCAACGACAGCTACCGCTTCAAGGCCAGCTCCGAGGCGGCAAGAACCAGGAAGGAGAAATGACCGGCATTGACCGCCGCATGAACCGGGCACCATAGTCTGCAGGCGGGTCAATTCTCGATGGAAAACCCGGGTCAGTTCTCAACGGAAACCAACACCGCAATATCGCGACACCGAGGCCAGGCGCAGCTTCAGCGAAGCGTTCGAAGGAGCTGGCCGCCGGGAACCGGCGCTGCGGCTCCCGAGAGCCTCGCGGTCTCGCCGCCACCTCTCGGCACTCAACCCCAACCGGAGGTTTGCAGGTCAAACCGGCCCGGATAAAGGGGGGAGGGCCAGTGGCGCTGCCGTGAAGAACCTGTCCCGTAGGGCATCCTTCCGATGGTCACACAACAGCAGACCGCCACGCCCCGGGACGAAGCACCTAGCAGGGTGCAGAAAAATGGCTCTGAGGCGTCGCCAGGGCGGAAACTGTTCCGTATTCGGCTGAAGCATCCCCGAGAGAAGATCACGTACAGCCGCATTCCGGACAAATTTTCCGGTCTTGCCCTGCACTCTGTCGCCGGACGGGCTTTTCCGGCACCCTGCTAGGCGTCGCCGTCTGCAGATCCTTCGTCTTGCGCATATTTCCGACCGATTGCCGAGAGCGCGCCGCGGAGGCCGCGCCCGGCGCGCCCTGCCTCCTTCCGCACGCCGCTGGTCCGGGCCTCGATCCGCAACCGGTTTCTCTGCGTGTCGAGCGCCGGGCCGACGAGGCTGTCGATGCGGGCCCGAAGGCGGTCGATATTCCAGTCGGGCTCGGCAAGCACGACGGGGATCGTGCTGGCGGTGACGCCCGGGTCGGCGAGGTCCTGTTGAACGGCCGCGACGACCGCGGTGACGCGTTCCATTGCCTCCGGGGGGAGGTGGCCTTCGGGGAAGGGCCAGGCGGGAAGCAGCTCGTCGATGCAGGACACGGCCACCACCACCGGCGGCATCCGCCGGCGCGCGTCGCCCGAGATGATCTCGCGCAGCATGGCGATGGTGGCGCGGTCGATCTCCCGCGCCGGACGGTTGGCGCGGACGGTCCAGATGACGAGGTCGGCGCGTGCCAGTTCCCCGGCGATCTTCCGGGCCAGCCGGGACGAGCCGTCGAGCCCCGGCATGTCGAGCAGCATCGCCGCCACCCCGTCGAAATCGGCGGGATAGGTCGTCGGCGCCTCGGTGGTCGGGATCACGTCGACTTCGGCCAGGCTGGCGCCGAGCAGCGCATTGACGAGGCTCGACTTGCCGGCGCTGATCTGGCCGGCGACGGCGATGCGCAGCGGCATGTCGCCGGCCGCCAGCCGTGCCCGGTCGAGATCGCTTGCGGCAAGGCCGAGATCGAGCAGCTCGGAATCCGAAAAGCGCAGCCGTCCCGAATAGAGTTCGACGGCGGAGGCAGCGACCTCCTCGAGCAGCAGCCCCTGCAGGATGCCGGTGCCTTCGCCGGTGATGAAGGAGGAATGGCCCTCGGCGATGGCCCCCTCGATCTCGCGCAGGACGGCGGTGGGCAGGGACTTGAACGCGCGGATCACGCGCCAGGCGTTCCAGCCATGCTTCGTGACCTTCCGGGCCAGGTCGCGGCGGTCCCAGAGCCAGAGCAGGGTGCGCAGCGAGATGCTGTCGGAAAAGGGAACCTTGTCGCGGATATCCGAGCGCAGGCGCACCGCGACGCGGTCGATGAGCAGCAGGGCCTCTGGAACGGTGAAGTCGAGCATTCCCTTGTCGCCCTTGCCCGAGGCCGCCGCGACCCGCCGCACGACTTCCTGCGCGACGGGCTGCAGGTCCTCCCATGGCAGGGGGCTCGCCGTCTTCTCGTGGATGAAGACCTGCGCCGCCGTGAAGGCGGCGGCCTCGCGCTCGCTCCATGACGGATCGATCCGCGCGTGCAACTGTCCGGGCCGCTGCGCGGGCGCGGTCTCGCGGCTGCGCATCCAGATCCGCAGGAGGCGGATGAGCGCGACCAGCCCGCCGAGCGAGATCGAGGCCACGATGAATTCGACGAGCCAGCCGTGCTCGATCATCCAGGCGAAACCGGCGAGCATCGCCGCCAGGAAGGGCAGCGCAAGGGCGGCCACGGCGAGCAGCCGGTCCCATCGAAGGAGGGCAGGGCGGAGGCGCTCAGCCAGCTTCATCCGAGGACCTCCTGAAGGCGCGCTGGTAGACGCTGCGCAGCTCTTCTTCGCTCGGCGGCCTGCCATGCGCGCTGCCGAACAGGAAATAGGCTGCGGCCCGGCCGAGCGCGTAGGTGGAGGCGAAGCTGATCGCGCCCGCGGTGGCGGCTCCCACGGTCTGACCGTAGACCGGGACCAGCTTGGCCAGCTGGCGCAGGCCGAAATTCGCGGCATAGCGCGCACCGACGCTGAGCCCCATGGTGCCGAGAAATGCCGCGCCGACCTTGCGGTCCCATGCCACCCCATAGCGCTGCCCCAGCTCGTGCAGCATCTTGAGCTGCGTCGCGGGCACCGTGACCATGCCGACCACCGGGGCGAGATCGCCTGTCAGCGCCACCCCGGCATAGGACAGGACACAGCGCTTGTGCTTCTGGAATTCGAGATGTTCGGCGTCGCCGCTGCGGGATTTCTCCAGCGCGAGGCCCACCGGCGGAAGCACTTCGAGCAGCTGCTGCCGCAGCGCATCGAGCCCGCCGGCATCGGTGGCCAGGCCCGGCGCCAGCGACAGCGTGACCCGGGGAAGTTCCCGTCCGGCGGCGCGGTTCATCCGGGCAGAGATCGTCCGTTCCGCGCGATCGCGGGCATCGTGGCCGGATACGAGGTCCCTGCCGGTCAGCACGAGGATGGCGCGCCTGCGCCCGTCCGCCCGGACGATGTCCGATAGGGCATCGGCGACCGCGCCCTGGACGGGATCGTCAAGCCGGCAGACGGCCAGCAGCACGTGGCTGCGGTCCTGGCAGGCCGCGATATCCTCGGCGGGATCATAGCCGGCCTCGCCCAGGCCACGCGTGTCGAGAAAGCGCAGGAGCGGTTCCCCGGCGGGGAAATCATAGCTGCGCGCCGAGCGCGTGCAGGGCTTGAAGCCGTTTCCGATCTCGGCATCGGATTTCCCGGTCAGGGCGCAGATCAGGGAGGACTTTCCCGCGCCGGTCTTGCCGAGGAGCCAGACGACGGGCAGCACGACCTCTCCCGCCGCTTCGGGCGGCGGACGCTTGAAGCGTGTGAATATCGGGTTCCGCATCTTGTGTCCGATCTGTGGCCAGCCTCTTTCTCCCCTTGCAGCACGTTCGATCAAAAAGCCGCCCAGTTCAACATGACCGATCGGCCGGTCCGGAGGCCCGGCGGCCCGGCGGTGGGACCGTCTGTGCTTTTGGGGCGGACAGGCGAGGGTGGTTCGTCCTGCACTGGCGGCGTTTGAACGAGGGTTGCTCCAGCAGCGGGTCCTCATGCCAGGAGGCCGAACCATGGAAAAGCACAGCACCCTCCTTGCCGGTCTGGAGGTGTCGAAGGAGCGCCATGCGGTTGCCGTTGCCGGGAATGGCCGAGACGGGGACATGCGCTATCCGGGCGAGATAGGCTCGGACGGCGCGCCCGTGCGGTGGCTTGCGAAGACGCTGGCCTGCCCGGGCACCAGGCTGCATGTCCGCTGCGAGGCAGGCCCGAGCGGCTACGGCCTGAAGCGCCTGACCGGGACGTTCGGGCATGGCTGTGCCGGTATCGCGCTGTCGCTCTCCCCCCGCCGTCCCGGTGCCCTCGCGAAGACCAGCCGGCGGAACGCCGAGCGTCTGGCGCGATTGCTGCGGGCGGGCGGGCTCGCCCAGACCCTGGACGCCGGATCCGGCCCATGAGGCGATGCGCGACCCGGTGCGGCTGCGGGAATCCGCGGTGCGGGACCGGATCGGCGAGCAGTAGGAAACCCATCATCAACGCCCGTGTGATGCGCCAAAGGTCCGGACCCCACTGGCGACGCCCCATGACGCCCCATGACGCCGCAGGCTTCGTGGCCGATTGCCGGCAGGCCTGCATCACGCCCCATATCGCGCAGAAGGCGCGGTTCTCGGCGATCGACGGACGAACGGCGGGGCACGCGGGCTATGCGCTGTCGAAATGGCACCGGAAGCGCATCGATGAGCATTTCGGCTGGTTCAGAACGGTCGGCGAAGCAGCGCAGGCCGTCCATCGCGGGGTCGAGCAGGGGCGCCCCCGCTTCCTCCTCGCGCTGGCGGCCGCAAGCCTTGCCCGGCTGCCGCGGCTGCTGGCCATCCGAAGGCGGCGCCCGCCGCGCCAGGAGGCAAGGAACGGCCGGCAGACCGCGCCGCCGCGCCCGGCAAGACGGAACACCGTTCCGGCAGCCCGGCGATTTCAGCACGCTGCTAGAGCAGTGCTGCGAGCAGGCGCAGGCCGTAGAAGGCGCCCATCCCGGCCAGGATGGCGCCGATCACGCTGATCCGCATCCCGGCAGCGAAGGCGATCGCCCCGGCGGCGACGCGGATCCAGTCGGTCTGGCCGCCGGTCGCGGCCGGCCAGAGCAGCATCGGCGTCACCAGCGCGGGAAAGACCGAGATGCCGACATAGCGCAGGTGCAGCAGCAGCCAGCCGGGCAGCTCGCGCCCGCCGAGGAAGCCGAGGAAGGAAAAGCGGATCAGGAAGGTGCCGATCGCCAGAAGGATCGTCAGCAGCCAGAAATTGCCGGGATCAATCATGCCGCGGCCCTCCGGCGCTTCTGCCAGAGCTCGGTCTGCGCTCCGGCCACCATCGCGGTCAGCGCGGCGGCGAAGAGGCCGAGATTCCACGGCAGCCCGTGGAACAGGATCGCCGCTGCGACCGACACGCCTGCCGCCACGACATGCGCAGCGCTGCGCAGCAAGGGCGCGGACAGCGCGATGAAGCAGACGGGCGCGGCGAAATCCAGCTCCAGCGAAGCGGGGATCAGGTTCCCTGCCAGCGCGCCGACCAGGGTGAAGCCGTACCACATCGGGCAGATCAGCATCATGCAGCCCATGTAGTAGGCGACCTTCTCGGGCCGGGTCATGGCGGGCTCGTCCTCGTAGGTGCGCACCGCGACCGCGAAGGCCTGATCGACCATCAGATAGGCCATCAGCGCGCGCATCCCCAGCGGCGCATGGCCCAGATGCGGCACCAGCGCAGCAGAGTACATCGCCATGCGCAGGTTGACCACCAGCGCGGCAGCGAGCGCGACGAAGACCGGCGCCTGCTCCTGCAGCAGCGCGACGGCGGTGAACTGCGAGGCCCCGGCAATGACCAGCACGGCCATCGTCATGGTCTGGACCAGGTCCAGCCCAGCGTCCCGGGCGACCACGCCGAAGAGCATCGAGAACGGCACGACGATCAGGATGAAGGGCGCGCAATCCCGGTAGCCGCGCCAGAAGGCACGGCCGGGCTGCCCGCCGGCAGCGGATTGGGTCATGGATTCGGCGCTCCTCCCAAAGGCGAATATTGTCCCTTGCTTTTTGGTATACCATTTCGCATGACTGTCAAAGGCGGAGAGGTGCCGGCGCGCGGAAAATGCGTCGGCCCCCGCCGGTCCGGAGGAGACAGCGACATGGGCGACACCCGCGCCAACAAGCGATTCCGCTCGCAGGAATGGTTCGACAATCCCAACAACCCCGGCATGACGGCGCTCTATGTCGAGCGCTACCAGAACCAGGGCTACACCCAGGGAGAGCTGCAGGGCGACCGCCCGGTCATCGGCATTGCGCAGACCGGCAGCGACCTGGCGCCGTGCAACAAGATCCACATCTTCCTGATGGACCGGATCAAGGTCGGCATCCGCGACGCGGGCGGCATCCCGATGGAATTCCCGGTCCACCCGATCCAGGAGACCGGCAAGCGTCCGACGGCCGCGCTCGACCGCAACCTGTCCTATCTGGGCCTCGTCGAGGTGCTGCACGGCTATCCGATCGACGGCGTCGTGCTGACCACCGGCTGCGACAAGACCACGCCCGCGATGCTGATGGGGGCCGCCACCGTCGACATTCCGGCAATCGCGCTCAATGGCGGGCCGATGCTCGACGGCTGGTGGAAGGGCAAGCGCGCGGGCTCGGGCACCATCATCTGGGAAAGCCGCCGCCTGCTGGCCGAGGGCGAGATCGGCTATGACGAATTCATGGACCGCGTCTGCGCCTCCGCCCCCTCGCTGGGGCACTGCAACACGATGGGCACGGCCTCGACGATGAACGCGATGGCCGAGGCGCTGGGGATGACGCTGACCGGCAGCTCGGCGATCCCGGCGCCGTTCCGCGAGCGGATGAACATGGCCTACGAGACCGGCAAGCGGATCGTCGGCATGGTGCTGGAGGACCTGAAGCCCTCGGACATCATGACCCGCGAGGCCTTCGAGAACGCCATCAAGGTCAACTCCGCCATCGGCGGGTCCACCAACGCGCCGCCGCATCTGCAGGCCGTCGCGCGCCATGTCGGCGTCGAGCTCGACGTGACCGACTGGCAGAAAGTCGGCTATGACGTGCCGCTGCTGGTCAACATGCAGCCCGCCGGGACATACTTGGGCGAGAGCTTCTTCCGCGCGGGCGGCGTGCCTGCGGTGATGGGCGAGATGAGGAAGGCCGGGCTGCTGCACGAGGGCGCGATGACCGCGAGCGGAAAGACCCTGGCCGAGGCGCTGGAGGGCTGGGAAAGCCGGGACGCGGACGTGATCCGCACCGTGGCGGAGCCGCTGCGCCCGCATGCCGGGTTCAAGGTGCTCTCGGGCAATCTCTTCGACTCGGCCCTGATGAAGACCAGCGTGATCTCCGAGGATTTCCGCGCCCGCTACCTGTCGGAGCCGGGGCGCGAGGGCATCTACGAGGCCCGTGCCGTGGTCTTCGAGGGCCCCGAGGACTATCACGAGCGGATCAACGACGCGTCCCTCGGGATCGACGACCGGACGATCCTGTTCATCCGCGGCGTGGGCTGCGTCGGCTATCCCGGCTCGGCCGAGGTGGTGAACATGCAGCCGCCGGATGCGGTGCTCAAGCAGGGCATCAACCACCTGCCCACCGTCGGCGACGGGCGGCAGTCGGGCACCTCGGAAAGCCCCTCGATCCTCAACGCCTCGCCCGAGGCGGTGGTCGGCGGCGGGCTGGCGCATCTGAAGACCGGCGACACGGTGCGGCTCGACCTGAACGCGAGCCGGATGGACGCGCTGGTCGACCCGGCCGAATGGCAGGCGCGCATCGACGCCTGGGAGGCGCCCGAAATCCGCAACCAGACGCCCTGGCAGGAGATCTACCGCCGCCATGTCGGCCAGCTTTCCGATGGCGGCTGCCTCGAGCTGGCCACCGCCTACCAGAAGATCGGGAACGACCTGCCGCGCGACAACCACTGAGAGGACTGCCATGCCGACCATCATCATCACCGGCGCCGGAAGCGGCATCGGCCGCGCAACGGCCCGCACCTTCCTGGAGGCAGGATGGGACGTGGCGCTGGCCGGGCGCCGCCGGGACACGCTGGAAGAGACCGCCCAGGGCCATGCGAAGGCGCTGATCCTGCCCTGCGACGTCACCGACGAGGCCTCCACCGACGCGGCCTTCGACAAGGCCGCGGCCGAATGGGGCCATCTCGACGCGCTCTTCAACAATGCGGGCGTCTCGCTGAAGGGCGCGCCGATCGACGAGATCTCCGTCGCCGACTGGCGCAACCTGATCGACGTGAACGTGACCGGCGCCTTCATCGCGGCGCGCGCCGCCTTCCGGATCATGCGCCGCCAGGACCCGCAGGGCGGGCGGATCATCAACAACGGATCGGTCTCGGCCTATGTGCCGCGCTGGGGCTCGGCCGCCTATACGGCGTCGAAGCACGCGGTGCTGGGCCTGACCAAGACCGTGTCGCTGGACGGGCGGCCCTTCAACATCGCCTGCGGCCAGATCGACATCGGCAACACGCTGACCGACATGGCCGAGAAGATGACCAGGGGCGTGCCGCAGGCCGACGGCTCGATCGCGGTGGAACCGGTGATGGACGTGTCGAACGTGGCGAAATCGGTGCTGCACATGGCGTCGCTGCCGCTCGAGGCGAATGTGCAGGTCATGACGGTGATGGCCACCGCCATGCCCTATGTCGGCCGCGGCTGACGCGCCGTCCCGGAAAGGCCCCGCGGGGGCGCTTCAGAGCCCCCGCCGTGCCGCGCGCTCGCGCTGGATGATGTACCAGCTCGAGCCCGCGATGATCGCCCCGCCGAGCAGCGTCCATTGCGTCGGCCAGGTGCCGAAGACCAGGATGCCCGCGATCGCGGCCTGGACGATCTGCACATAGACGACCGGCGCCAGGATCGAGGCGTCGGCATAGCGGTGCGCCATCGTGGCCAGCGTATGCGCCGTGCCGCCGAAGACGCCGACCAGCAGCAGGACCAGCCCGGTGCCGAGGCTCTCGGGCCAGGTCCATTGCGCCAGCGCGACCGGCGCGAAGGCCAGCGTCGCCAGCCCCGTGCTCCAGACCTGGCTGGTCGAGATGCTTTCCGACCCGGCGATCATCCGCGTGACGATGTAGTAGACCGAGGCCGAGAGCATCGCGCCCACCGACAGCAATACCGCCGGATCGAACTCCGCCCCCCAGGGCTGGACCACCACCATCACGCCGAAGAATCCGGTGCAGACCGCGGCCACGCGCCGGATCCCGACGGTCTCCCCGAGCACCGGGATCGACAGCAGCGTCACCGCAATGGGACCGGCGAACATGATCGTCGTGGTCATGGTGATCGGCAGGAACTGCAGCGCGGCGAAGTTGCACGCCGTGCTGCCCAGGAGCGCGAAGGAGCGCAGCAGCTGCAGCAGCGGACGGCGCGAGCGCAGCACCGGCACCCCCTCGCGCGGCAGGAACCAGCCGAGCGCGAGGACCAGCGCCACCGCGTAGCGCATGAAGACGATCTGCACCACCGGCACCCCGGCGAGCAGAAGCCACTTCGCCGAGGTGTCGATGCACGTCATGAAGGTCACGCCGAGCGCCATCAGCCCCAGCCCGAGCGCGGTGCGCTCCTCTTTCGGGGCGACCGGGGCGTGGCTCACGCCGCCGCCCAGCCGCCGTCGATGATATGCGCCTGCCCGGTGGTGAATTTCGACTCGTCCGAGGCCAGGTAGACCGCCAGATGCGCGATCTCCTCGGGCGCGCCGATCCGGCCCATCGGCTGGCGGGCGATGAAGGCCTTCATCGCCGCGTCGTAGTCGCCGGTGGCGCGCAGGCGCTCGTGCAGCGACGGGCTGTCCACGGTGCCCGGGCAGATGCAGTTCACCCGCACCCCCCTGGTCACGTAGTCCACCGCCACCGATTTGGTCAGGCCGATCACCGCCGCCTTCGAGGCGCCATAGATGCAGCGCCCCGGCGCCGCGATCACCGAGCTGGCCACCGAGGCGATGTTGATCACCGAGCCGCCGCCGCGCTCCACCATCCCCGGCAGCGCCGCCTGGATCGCGTGGAACTGCGCGCGGACATTCAGCGCGAAGGCGAAATTGAACTCCGCATCCGTCGCCTCGGCGATGGTGCCGGCATGGACCACCCCCGCGCAGTTCATCAGGATGTCGGGCTGCGCCGCCTCGATCGCCGCGCTCAGCGCCGCCTTGTCGAGCACGTCGAGCGCGAAGGCATGGGCGACCTCCAGCCCGTCCAGAAGCTCCGGCTTCAGATCGGTCGCCGTCACCTCGGCGCCTTCCGCCGCGAAGGCCTGCGCCACCGCCCGGCCGATCCCCTGTCCGGCCGCCGTCACGAAGGCGCGCTTTCCCTGCAGTCTCATGTCGTTCTCCTCACATTACCGCGCCGACCAGCCAGGGCACGAACTCGTAGTCGCCCAGGCCCTGGGCTTCGGACTTGGACATCTCGCCCGAGGCCACGCGCAGCCACATTTCGTAGATCTCCCGGCCGACCTCCTCGACCGGCACGCCCTCGCTCAGGATGCGCCCGGCATTGATGTCCATGTCGCCCTGCATCCGCTGGAACATCTCCGTGTTGGACGCGATCTTCACCGTCGGCGAGGGCTTCGATCCGAAGGCCGAGCCGCGCCCCGTGGTGAAGCACACCAGGTTGCAGCCGCCCGCGATCTGCCCGGTCACCGAGGCCGGATCGTAGCCCGGGCTGTCCATGAAGGCGAAGCCCTTCCGGTCGACCTGCTCGGCATAGCGGTAGACCCCGGTCAGCGGCGTCGTCCCGCCCTTGGCGGCGGCGCCCAGCGACTTCTCGAGGATCGTGGTCAGGCCGCCCTTCTTGTTGCCGGGGCTGGGATTGTTGTCCATGTTGCCGCCGGCGCGCGCGGTGTAGTCCTGCCACCAGTCGATCAGCCCTAGCAGCCTCCGCCCGGTCGCCTCGTCCACCGCGCGCGCGGTCAGCAGGTGCTCGGCGCCGTAGATCTCGGGCGTCTCGGCCAGCACGCCGGTGCCGCCCTGCGCCACCAGCAGGTCGCAGGCATGGCCCAGGGCCGGGTTCGCGGTGATCCCCGACCAGGCATCCGAGCCGCCGCATTGCAGCGCCACGGTCAGTTCCGAGACGGGGCACGCCTCGCGCCGCGCCCTGTCGACGTCGGGCAGCATCTCCTCGATCATCTCGATTCCGTGGCGGATGGTGTTCTGCAGCCCGCCTTCCTCCTGGATGGTCATCACCCGGAACTGCGGCCCGGGCGTGATCCCGTAGGCCTCGAGCAGCCAGCCGATCTGCATGCCCTCGCACCCGAGCCCGGCCATCAGGACGCCGCCGACATTGGGGTTCCTCGCATAGCCCCAGAGCACCCGCTGCAGGATCTCGAAGCCGGTGCCGTCGCCGCCCATCGCGCAGCCGGTGCCGTGGACGAAGGCGGTGACGCCGTCGACATTGGGATAGGCCGCCAGCCTCTCGGGGGTGAAGTGCTCGGCGATGCGGCGCGCGGCGGTGGCCGAGCAGTTCACCGAGGTCAGGATGGCGATGTAGTTGCGCGTGCCGACCCTGCCGTTCGCCCGGCGGTATCCCAGGAACGTGTCCTGCGCCGCGGGCGCCGGGGCCGGCTGCAGGTTCGACGCGAAATCATGCGCGTGATCGACATTGCGGAATTCGCAGTTGTGGGTGTGGACATGGGCGCCTGCCGCGATGTCCCCGGCGGCATAGCCGATCACCTGGGCGTATTTCACCACCGGCTCGCCTTTGGCGATCGGCCGGGCCGCCAGCTTGTGGCCGCGCGGGACGGGTTCGGCCGCGCCATGCTCGCCCGGCGCGAGCGGGCGGATGGCGGTGACCACGTTGTCGGCTTCGGACAAGCGGACGGTACTCATTGGCAATTGGCTCCGGAACGGGGGGAGGGGGGTGCAAGGGGGGAGGGCCCTCCCCCCTTGCCTCGGTCACAGGAAGATCGACACCATCGGCGGCCAGATCAGCAGCACGGCGAGCGCGGCCAGCTGGAGCGCGATGAAGGGCAGGAACCCCTTGAAGATGTCGGTCAGCGAGATATGCGCAGGCGCCACCGATTTCAGGTAGAAGGCGGCAGGCCCGAAGGGCGGCGACAGGAAGCTCACCTGCATGTTCATGCAGAAGACCACGCCGAACCAGATCGCCACATGCGCCGGGTCGAGCCCGCCCAGGAGGCCCAGCTCCTCCACCGGCAGCTTCAGCACGATCGGCAGGAAGACCGGCATGATCAGCAGCACGATGCCGACCCAGTCCATGAACATCCCCATGACCAGGAAGATCGCCATCATCACCAGGATGATCCCCATCGTGGGCAGGTCGGCGCCGACGATCGCGTTCGCCACGTATGTCGGTCCGCCCGCCAGCGTATAGGCCGCCGCCAGCGCCGCGGCGCCGATCGTCACCCAGATGATCGTGCCGGTGGAGCGCAGCGTGCGCAGCAGGCTGTCCCAGACGATCTCGAAGGTCATCTCGCGGCGCACCAGCCCCAGCACGAAGACCGCGATCACGCCCATGCCGGCCGCCTCGGTGATGCCGGTGATGCCGCCGTAGATCGAGCCCAGCACCACGCCGATGACGATGATCGGCGCGACGAGGCCCTTGCCCATCTCCCAGCCGGCGGCGGTGCGCTCGCGGCCGACCACGAAGAGCATGACCACCGCGGCGAGGATCGCGAAACCGCCGAGCCAGGGCAGGTGCGACACCATCCCGAGGAAGATCGGGTCGACGCCCTCGCGGATCTCGTTGGCGCCGGTCAGCGTGAAGAACACCGCGCGCAGGAACAGCACGCCGCCGATCCAGATGCCCAGGCGGCAGAGGAAGCCGAGGAACATCAGCGCCTTCTCGCCGCCCGCAGGCGCGTCCGGATCCTCGGGCGGCAAGGGCGCCATCTCGGGGTTCAGCCGGGTCCGCACCAGGATGTAGATCACGAAGAACGAGGCCAGCATGAAGCCCGGCAGGAAGGATGCGGTGAACAGCGCCTTGATCGAGGTCTCGGTGATCAGCCCGTAGAAGATCAGCACGATCGAGGGCGGGATCATCGTGCCGAGGCTGCCGCTCGCGCAGATCGTGCCGATGGCGAGGTTCTGGTTGTAGCCCAGCCGCAGCATCTGCGGCAGGGCGATCAGGCCCAGCAGCACCACCTCGCCGCCGATGATCCCGGACATGGCGGCCATGATGACGGCCATGATCGAGGTCACGATGGCGATGCCGCCGCGGGTCCGCGACAGCCACACGTTCAGCGAGGAATACATGTCCCGAGCGATGCCGGAGCGTTCCAGGAGCGCCGCCATGAAGATGAAGAGCGGGATCGATATCAGGACGTAGTTCGTCATCTGCCGGTAGATCGCCTGGCCCAGCACCGCGAAGGGCCCGCGGCCGAAATTCGAGAACAGCAGCTCGGGGCCGAATTTCATCACCAGCACGGCAACGGCAAGGAAGGCAGAGGCGAAGCCCAGGGGCATGCCGAGCGCGAGCAGCACGAACATCATGCCCAGCGTCACCAGCGACAGCGTGCCGACATCGGCCACCTTCATCCAGGCGAAGAAGTCGAGGAATTCCATCTCAGTCTTCCTTCAGGGTCCGGCGGATGTTCTCGATCTCCGCCTCGTCGATGTCGTCCATGGGCGAATGATGCCCGGCCGTCTTGTTCCAGTCGGCGATCAGGTTCGACACGGACTGCACGGCAACCATCACGACGGTGATCAGGATCGCGGCCTTGATCGTGGCGGGGATGGGCGGGTCCCAGGCGGTGCCGAAAGTCTCCATCCGCGCCAGCTTGCTGACCGCCTCGTTCCAGCCGCCCCAGACCAGGCAGAAGGCGAAGAAGCAGACCAGGAAGACCGACAGCACGTCCGAGGCCCTCTGCACCGGGCGCGGCAGCAGGTCGTAGATCACGAAGATGCGGATATGCGTGCGCTGCTGCATGGCATAGAGCCCCGCCAGCAGGAAGACGAAGCCCGCGATCCACAGGGAAAGCTCGTTGGCCCAGAGCGTCGGCTTCTCGAAGACGTAGCGCGCCACGACCTCGTAGAACATCGACACCACGATGCCGGTGATGCCGATCATCGCGACGCGGGCGCAGATGAGGGACAGGATGTCGAAGGGCCCGGTGGGCCGGGTCTCGAGCGGCGCCACCGTGTCCGACAGCCAGGCCGCTCCGAGCAGCACCGCCGCAAAGAGCGACCAGAGCATCAGCAGCACGGACAGCCGGCCCGCCGGGCGCAGCATGTCGTACATGCCGATGGGCTCGGCGGCGGTGAAATGCCGGAGGACGAGCCAAAGGAAGGTGATCGCGGCGACGGCGCAGGCGGCGAGCGCGCCGAGGCCGACCGGTCTCCGCAGGGGACCCAGCCAGATGCTGTCTTGCGTCATGGCAGTATTCTCCGCTGGCGGCAGGACGGACGGCGCCCGCCCTGCCGGGGATGGACGGGATTACTTCGCGATCAGGCCCAGCTGGGTCAGATAGGCCTTGTGGCTTTCCACCAGCTCCTTGGCTTCGGGCGACTTCTCGGCCCAGACGTCCCAGGCCGCCTGCGCCGCCTTGCGGAAGGTCGCACGGTCCTCTGCGGACCAGTCATGCAGCGTGACGCCCGCTTCGGTCAGCCGCGCCGAGGCCTCGGCATTGGCCTTCTCGAAATAGAGAGCCGAGCGCAGCGCCAGCTTCTCCATCGCCACTTCGATGATCCGGCGCTGCTGGTCGGTCAGGCCTTCCCAGACGGCCTGGTTGCACGCCAGGTGGTCCGACGGCATCGAGTGGAACCCCGGATAGGTGGCATGCTTGGCCAGGTCGAAGAGCCCGATGGACTCGTCATTGGCCAGGCCCGAATAGTCGGTGCCCTCGATGATCCCGGTCTCCATCGCGGTGAAGACCTCGGTGAAGTCCATCACGATCGGCGAGGCGCCGAGATTGGCGAAGATCTCGGTCTCCATCCCCGGCGGCGAGCGGAATTTCCAGTCCTTCAGGTCGTCGGGACCCGCGATCGGGGTCGAGGAGACGAGCGACTCCTGGCCGTAGACCCACCAGCCGATCAGCTGCATGCCGAATTCGTTGTAGAGTTTCTGGGCCTTCTCCATGCCGCCGCCGTAGTAGAGCCAGCTGAGCTGCTGGTAGGGCGTGTCGTAGCCGCCCATGATGTCGCCGACGAACTGGAAGGCCGCGTTCTTGCCGGTCTGGTAGGCGCCGCCGGTCATGTCGCAGTCGATGATGCCGTTGGCGGCCGCGTCGAAGGTCTCCACCGTCGCCACCACGGAGGAGGCGTAGAACATCTCGATATCGATGGCCCCGCCGGACATGGTCTCCACGTCGTCGACGAACTGGGTGGCAAGCTGGCCCGAGGTCTGCTCGGGATTGTAATGCGTCTGGATGCGAAGCGTCACGTCCTGGGCTTGTACCGCTCCGGCTGCCGTAAGGGCAAGCGCCGTCGTTCCCAGAATCCTGGACAGGGTCATGTGTTGTTCCTCCCGGACGGCCCAGGGCCGCCTTTAGCCGTTTTTTTTCGGCGGACCTCCTCGCCCGCCGTGAATGGTATACCATTCTGGAAACACGCTAGCGCGGCGGCGCTCGACAATCAACTCTTTTTGGTATACCAAAACGGCGGGGCGCTCCGGTTGTCCTGCAGGACGAGGAAAGACAGGGACATGACCGACAGGACGCTGCCGGAGAAGATCGCGGACCAGATCCGGCGGGACATTCTCAGGGGCCGTTTCGCCCCGGGATCGCCGCTCAAGGAACGCGAGACGGCGCTGGAGATGGACGTGTCCCGAACCCCGATGCGCGAGGCGATTCGCATCCTCGCCAAGGAGGGGCTCGTGCTCCTGCGCCCCGCGCGCAGCCCGGTCATCGCCGACCCCTCGCTGGAGGAGATCATCGACGCGATCGACGTCCTGCGCGCGCTGGAGCTGCTCTCCGGCGAGCTGGCCTGCCGCCGTGCCACCGACGAGGACCTGGAGCGGATCGCTGCGATGCAGGGCGACATGGCCGCCCGCTATGACGCGCTCGACACGCTCGACCTGTTCGAGCTCGACATGGGCTTCCACACCGCCATCGTCGAGGCTGCCCGGAACGAGGCGCTGCTGGGCACCTACCGCGCCTATCTGGAGCGTCTCTGGCGGGCCCGCTACCTGTCGGCCAGCCAGCGCCGCAGCCGCGACCGGGTGCTGCGCCAGCATGGCGATATCGTGGCCGGGCTGCAGGCCCGCGATCCCGCGATGGTCGCCGCCGCGATGCGCGCCCATCTCGAGGCGCTCGAGGAAAATATCCGCGCCAGGTACGAACAGGACGCCGAAGGGTCCGGCGCCTGACCCATTCCCGCAAATCAGTGACGATCATTCCAAGGGAGGACTCCCCATGAAACTTCTGCGCTTCGGCCCCGAGGGCAAGGAACGGACCGGCATTCTCGATGCCGAAGGCAAGGTCCGCGACCTTGGCGCCCATGTGGGCGAGCTGGGCGGCAAGGCCGTTTCGCTGGAGGCGCTCGCGGCGCTGCGCGATCTCGACATCGAGACGCTTCCGGTCGTCGAGGCGCCCGGCCGCATTGGCGCCTGCCTGGCCTCGGTGCCGAATTTCTACTGCATCGGCCTGAACTACGCCAAGCACGCCGCCGAGTCCGGCCTGGCCGTGCCCGCGCATCCGGTGGTCTTCAACAAGGCGACCTCCTGCCTCTCGGGCCCCTATGACGATGTCATCATCCCGCGCGGCTCGAAGAAGTCCGACTGGGAGGTGGAGCTTGGCGTGGTCATCGGCAAGGAGGCGCTCTATGTCTCCGAGGAGGACGCGCTGGCCCATGTCGCGGGCTACTGCACGATCAACGACCTGTCCGAGCGGTCCTTCCAGATCGAGCGCTCCGGCCAGTGGGTCAAGGGCAAGTCGGCGCCGACCTTCGGGCCGATCGGGCCGTATCTCGTCACCGCCGACGAGGTGCCGGATCCGCAGGCGCTGCGCGTCACGCTCGACCTGAACGGCGAGACCGTGCAGGACGAGTCCACCGCCGACATGATCTTCACTGTCGCGCAGATCGTCTCGCACCTGTCGCAGTTCATGAAGCTGGTGCCGGGCGACATCATCTCCACCGGCACTCCCTCGGGCGTCGGCATGGGCATGAAGCCGCAGCGCTTCCTGAAACCCGGCGACGTGATGGAGATCGAGGTCCAGGGCCTCGGCCGCCAGCGCCAGACCGCCGTCGCCGCCGCCTGAGACGGCCGGGGCCCTGCCGGTGGCGCCCTGCGCGCCGCCGGCATCCGGTTCCGCCGGCCCGGAAACTGCGGCAGGCATGCGATCATGAAGGCTTTCCGGCAGCCGCCTCGGGCGATCGCCATGCCCGGATGCCGCGACTGGCCGTGCAAGGCAGGTTGCCGCTTTCGTCGTTGCCCAATCCCGAGCCTGGAGAATGCGATGCGTCTTTGCGGCGCTGGACGTGTCTCAGGAAGCGACGGCAGTTTGCGTGGTCGATCAGGACGGAGCCCTCCTGGACGGGGGCGGGGCTCCGGCCCGTCCGGACGCAATTGCAGACTGGCTGGCGGAACGGGCCGAGGACCCCGAGCGGCCCTGCACGGAGAAAGGGGCATTGGCCATCCGGCTCGGGAACGCGGCCGAGGCGCGACAGGCACCCGTCGTTTGCATGGATGCACGCCACGCCGGCGGCATGCCGGAGAGTAGGGCGGAAGACGCGCCGGTCCTTGAGGCGGTGCGCCGTCGAACCGATCGGCCTGCTCCGCGCGGACAGGTCCAGATCCTGCGCACAGGCAGCTTCAAGGCGGCGCAAATCATGGGCTGCGGCGCCAATCTTGGCCGGGCGATGCCGACGGCATGCGAGGCGCTGGCGGGTCTGCGCGCCAGGCTGGAGAGCGGACGCCGCGATCTGCTGAAGACCTCCGGCGCAATGTTCGGCAAGCAGGTCGGCAGCTTCAGCCGGGCCGAGGAGATCATCCCGGGCGACCTGGCCGTGGCCCCCGAGCCCGTCCCGATCATCTAGGCACTCATGCAGGCCGGGCACGACATCCTGGCCCGGATTGCCGTGCTCGCCGCCGGAGCCGGGCAATTGGCGGACGCCATGCGACGGTTCGCTTGCCGATGACGGCCGCGGCGGCGGCCCCCTCCCGGAAGATTTGCCTTTGCCAGATCGCCTGCCGGGCAGCGGATCCCCGCACTAGCGGTTGCCGTGGCCTTCGACGCCGCCGCCCGGTCCGCCGGCGCAGGCGCACGTCCCGCATTGACAGCATGGCGCCATGACTCCGGCGGGAGCGGGCGCATCCCGCCACGCACAGACGGCTTGGCTGTCGCGTGACCCTGGCCTTTTGCCGGCAGCGGCCTCGTTCTGGCAGGATGCTGGAAAAGTCCGCCAGGCCACGGAGCTTGCTGGAAAAATGGTCCCGAAGGCCGCTGGACCCGCCCGATCCTGGGAGCGGTCTGGGTCAAACTCGGAACCATTTCCTCCACGACGACGTCCTGGAGTTCTTTTTCAGCGCTCTGCCAAGGATCGGGCGTGGTTTCCGGCCCATGACAGGGCATGCGGATCTGCCTCTGCGTTCCGTCCCCGGCCTTGCGCATCGGCGGGCCGGAGGGGGCCTTCCTTCCAGGCTGCCTTTACGGCCGCCCGGGCCGGGGCGGCCGTCGCCGTCCGTGCGATAGACCGGTTCAAACCCGCCATCTCGCGGGCGATGCCCCGGCCGCGGCCAGGCGGCGATAGCGCCGGCGCCTCCGCTGCCGCCCCTTCAGGGCGATGTCCCGGACAGGCGCCGGCAGGCCCTCGAGCCGGTCATGCAGCTCGCGGCGGCCCCGGGGCTGCATGCGGTAGCTCCCGGCCGCTCGATCAGGGCCTGCCGTGCCGGCGCGGTCGAGACCCGTGGCGCGCGCCCGCCTTGACGATCCCGCCACGGCGGACGTCTCCACTGGACTGCTCCGACAGCGTCAGGCCGGGACAGGGCCATCAGCCGACGCGGATTGCCGAAGCGGCGGACGTCGCCGACCTGTGCCAGGACGGTGGCGGCGACAATGAATGCGGCACCGCGCATGGCCTGCACCGCCTCCGGCCCGGCAGCGGCCCGGCGATCTGCCCGGCCGGCTTCCTGCGCCGCATCCGGGACCCGACCGGCGTCAGCTCGCCCGCACGGGGCGCCGCTTCGCCAGCATGACGGCATCGCGGCGGTCGGTCTTCGCGCAGTCTCCTGCCTTGGCCGCGATCAGCGGCGGCGCGAGGAGCGTGCAGTCGTGCCACGGCTCGACAAGCTGGCGGCGGAGACGATGGCCACGGGGCCCGGGCTTCTAGCGGAAACGAAGCTTGCTGCCCCCAGCGCCCAGCGTCTCGACCAGTGTTCGTGCATCGTCCGGCCGGTGCGGACCCGTGCCCGAATGGCGGACCTCGCCTCCACGCTCGTCGGCTGCCGCGGCCGCCGGAACCGTTGCCCTGCGGACATCCGGCCCGGTGAACACGCCATCCTGCATCCGGTCTCTTGCCCCATCCCCGACGCTCGGCACCGGATCATCCGGCGCGCGGCTCGGAGGGAGAATGCCGCGGGAGCGACCCCCGGCCCAGTCAGCTCCCTCCGCGGTCATGGGATCTGGCAAGAGCCGCAGCCGCGGGGCGGGCCGGCTGGGCTGCTTGCCCGAATTGCCCGCCCGGGCCGTGATCCCGTCCCGCGCTGCGGCCGGAATGGCCGCTGCTGCCGATGCCTCGGCAAGGCGGTCGCCGTGCCGGAGGCCGTTCCGGTCGGCGGCCCCTCAGGACCGGCCCTTCGCCGCCTCGGCCGCCATGTCGAGGCCGTTCAGGGCGCCGATGATATCGGTAAGCATCGGCACGTAGTCGCCGCCCTTCCCGGTGGCTTCGGCATGGGTGAAATAGTGCTTCACCGCCGCGCCCATGATGTTGACCACATTGGCATCCGCCGCCATCGCCGCCGCGTAGCGCACGTCCTTCGAGGCATTCGCGATCGAGAAGACATGGGCGTTGCGGTCGCGGTCGACGGCGTATTTCATGAAGGTATCGAAGAATCCGTTCGACAGCCGCGACGCGCCGATCACCTGGCGCACCGCCTCGGGCGGCAGCCCGACCTTGGCGCCCAGCACCACCGCCTCGCCATAGAGCGCGGCATAGCCCATCGAGATGAAGTTCATGATCAGCTTCATCTTGTGGCCTGCACCCGTCGGGCCGACATGGGTGATGTTCCCGGCCCAGCACTCGATCACCGGCCTGATCCGCGCGAAAAGGTCTGGCGGCGCGCCCACCATCGCGTCGAGCGTGCCGGCCTCGGCCTCCTTCGGCGTCCGCCCGAGCGGCGCATCGGCCAGCATCATGCCCGCCGCTTCCAGCTCGGCGGCGAGCGCCGCGGTGGAGACCGGATTCGACGTCGAGCAGTCGATCACCACCAGCCCGGCCTTCCCGGAGGCGAGGATTCCGTCCCCGCCGCGGACTGCCGCCTCGACCTGGTCGCTGTTGGACAGGCAGAGATGGATCATGCTGCAGGCCCCGGCCATCTCGCGCGGGGTGGCGGCCTCGGTGGCGCCCTGCGCCAGCAGGTCCTCGACCGGCGCGCGGTTGCGGTTGCCCTTGACCACCAGCGGGTGTCCCGCCTTCAGGATGTTGGCTGCCATGCCGTGGCCCATCGGTCCGACGCCGATGAAGCCGATCGTGTCCTTGCCGCTCATGCGGTCTCCTCCCGTTGTCGCGTCACAGGCTGGCGGTGATGCCGCCATCGACGAAAAGCGTGTGTCCGTTCACGAAGCTCGAGGCGGGCGAGGCCAGGAACACCGCGGCGCCGGCCAGCTCCTCGATCTTTCCCCAGCGGCCCTGCGGCGTGCGCTTGCCCAGCCAGGCGCTGAAATCCGGGTCGGCGACCAGCGCGGCGTTCAGCGGCGTGTCGAAATAGCCCGGCGCAATGGCGTTGCAGTTCAGCCCCAGCGGCGCCCAGTCGGTCGCCATGCCCTTGGTCAGGTTCGCCACCGCCCCCTTGGTCGCCGTGTAGGGCGCGATGCCCGGACGGGCGAGCGCGGTCTGCACGCTGGCGATGTTGATGATCCGGCCCTCGCCGCGGGCGATCATGTGCCGCGCGCAGGCCTGGCCGGCATGGAAGACCGAGGCGATGTTGGTCTGCAGCAGCCGCTCGAAGGCATCGGCCGGGAAATCCTGCAGGGGGGCGCGGTGCTGCATGCCGGCGTTGTTGACCAGGATGTCGATCGACCCGGCGGTCTCCTCGAAGCTGTCGATGGCGGCGCGGACTGCGTCGTGATCGGTCACGTCGAAGGGCAGGGTGGCGACGTCATGGCCTTCGGCGCGCAGCGTCTCCGCGGCCTCCTCCAGCCGTGCCGCGTTGCGCGCGTTCAGCACCAGCGCGGCGCCCGCCTCGCCGAGCCCGCGCGCCAGCGCCAGCCCGATCCCCATCGAGGAACCGGTCACGAGCGCCCGGCGCCCGCTCAGATCAAAGAGTTTCATGTCCCCTCCCGTAATGGCCTTTTGACAAGCCGCGGCGATTGTGCCTAGAAAATGGTATACCATTTGTCGCGCGATGCAAGCGCGGAAGGCGGCCTGCGGAGGGGCGGGCCGGGGGAGGACGAAGATGAAGGCGCTCTATGCCCACGGGGCAAGGGATCTGCGGCTGGCCGACGAGGATTGCGCGGGGCCCGGACCCGGAGAGGTGCGCGTCCGCGTGGCGCGCGGCGGCATCTGCGGGTCGGACCTGCATTACTACAGCCATGGCGGGTTCGGCACGGTGACGCTGCGCGAGCCGATGATCCTCGGCCACGAGATCGCGGGCGAGGTGGCCGAGCTGGGGGCGGGCGTCTCCGGGCTGGCGGTCGGCGATCTGGTCGCTGTCTCGCCTTCGCGGCCCTGCGGCGCCTGCCGCTACTGCCTGAAGGGCCTGCCGAACCAGTGCGAGACCATGCGCTTCTACGGCTCCGCCATGCCCTTCCCGCATATCCAGGGAGCCTTCCGGCAGGAGATCGTCGCGCTTGCCTCGCAATGCGTTCCGGCCGCCGGACTCGACCCGGCGCGGGCGGCGATGGCGGAGCCGCTGTCGGTGGCGCTCCATGCCATGCGGCGGGCGGGGGACCTCCTGGGCCGCCGCGTGCTGGTGACCGGCTGCGGGCCGATCGGCGTGCTCGCCATCCTCGCGGCGCGGGCGGCGGGGGCCGGAGAGATCACCGCCGTCGATATCGCTGACCGGGCGCTCGGCTTTGCGGAAGAGGCCGGGGCGTCGCGGCGGCTGAACACCGCCGCAGACCCGCAGGCGCTGGCGGAGGACAGCCGCGGCAAGGGCAGTTTCGACGTGCTCTTCGAATGCTCCGGCGCGGCGCCGGCGCTGGCCGCCGGGATCGGTGCGCTGGCGCCCCGGGGCGTGATCGTCCAGCTGGGCATGTCGGGCGAGATGGCGCTGCCGATCCTTCCGGTCATCGCCAAGGAGCTGGAGCTGAGAGGTTCCTTCCGCTTCCACGAGGAATTCGCCGTCGCGGTGGCGATGATGCGGGACGGGCGGATCGACCCCGGCTTCCTGCTGACCCACACGCTGCCGCTCGAGCGCCATGCCGAGGCCTTCGAGACCGCCTCGGACAAGAGCCGCGCCATGAAGGTGCAGCTGGATTTCGCCTGATGCTCGCCTTCGCCGCCGCCGTGTTCCTGCTGATCGCGACGCCCGGGCCGGGGGTGCTGTCCTGCGCGGGCGTCGGCGCGGGCTTCGGCTTCCGCACCGGGCTGCGCTATGTCGCGGGGCTGAACCTCGGCAACAACCTCGTCATCCTCGCGGTGATCTCGGGGCTTGCCGCGGTGGTCCTGGCCGCGCCGATGGTGCGCATCGTCCTGCTTGCGGCCTCGGTGGCCTATCTGATGTGGCTGGCCGTCCGCATCGCCACGGCGGGCGGGCGGCTGGCCTTCGGCGCGGCCGCACGCGCGCCGGGGATCCGCGACGGGGTGATCCTGCAGGCGGTGAACCCCAAGGCCTATGCGGTCAGTGCCGCGCTCTTCACCGGCTTTCCCTTCTTCCCTGCCAGCCTCGCCGTAGAGACGCTGTCGAAGCTGCTGATCCTGAACGCGATCTGGCTGCCGCTGCATCTGGGCTGGCTCTGGGCGGGCGGCGTGCTCCACGGTCTCGACCTGCCCGAGCGGATGCACCGCCGGATCAACCTTGCCATGGCCGGGGCGATGATCGCGGTCGTCGCCCTGGCGCTCCTGTCGATGGGCGGCACCCTGTCCGCCAAACCCGGAGGAACCCCATGACCGCAACTGCCTATACCGGCATCTGGCCGGTGGCGCCGACGCCGTTCCACGAGGATGGCATCCTCGACCTCGAGGGCATGAAGCGCGTGCTCGACTGCCAGATCGACATGGGCGTCGACGGCATCTGCATCCTCGCGAACTTCTCCGAGCAGTTCCTGATCTCGGATGCCGAGCGCGAGACCCTGACCCGGCTCTGCCTCGACCATGTCGCCGGCCGGGTGCCCGTGATCGTCACGATCAGCCACTACGCCACCCGGATCGCCGTTGAGCGGGCGCGGCTGGCCAAGGACTGCGGCGCGGCCATCGTGATGATGATGCCGCCCTATCATGGCGCGCTGATGAAGGGCACGGCCCAGCAGACCTATGAGCAGTTCGCCGCGGTGGGCGAGGTCGGCATCCCGATCATGGTGCAGGACGCGCCGCTTTCGGGGGTCGAGCTGCCGGTGCCGCTGCTGGTGAAGATGGCGCGCGAGATCGAGATGCTGAAGCTCTTCAAGATCGAATGCCCGCAGGCCGCGGCCAAGCTGCGCGCGCTGATCGCCGAGGGCGGCGACGCGATCGAGGGCCCGTTCGACGGTGAGGAGGCGATCACCCTGCTCGCCGATCTCGACGCGGGCTGCACCGGCACGATGACCTCGGGGATGATCCCCGACCTGATCGGACCGGTCGTGCGCAATTTCCTGGCAGGCAACCGGCAGGCGGCCATCGAGGGCTATGCCCGCGTCCTGCCGGCGGTGAACCACGAGAACCGGCAATGCGGCTTCCGCTCGTGCAAGGCCGCGATGGTCGAGGGCGGGGTGATCAAGTCGGATTTCTCGCGCCACCCGATCGCGCCGCTGCATCCAGATACCCGCGCCATGCTGATCGAGCTGCTGCGCCCGCTCGATCCCATGGTCCTGAGCTGGGGCAGGTGATGGGCGTTTCCGGGGCAATCGCCGACCTGGCGCCGCTGCTTGGCGACCGGCTCACGACCGCGCAGGCGCTGCGCGCGGCGCATGGCGGCAACGAGACCTGGTTTCCCGAAACCCTGCCCGACGCGGTGGCCTTTCCCGAGAGCACCGAGGAGGTCGCGGCCATCCTGAGGGCCTGCAATGCCCATGGCTGTCCGGTCGTCGCCCATGGCGCGGGCACCTCGCTCGAAGGCCATCACCTGGCGGTGCGGGGCGGCATCAGCCTCGACATGGGGCGGATGAACCGGGTGCTCGCGGTCAATGCCGAGGACCTGAACGCGGTGGTGCAGCCCGGCCTGACCCGCGAGGGGCTGAACGAGGAGCTGCGCGCGACCGGCCTGTTCTTCCCGGTCGATCCGGGCGCCAATGCAAGCCTGGGCGGCATGGCGGCAACGCGGGCCTCGGGCACGACCGCCGTGCGCTACGGCACGATGCGCGAAAACGTGCTGGCGCTGGAGGCCGTCATGGCCGACGGCACCGTGATCCGCGCGGGCAGCCGGGCGCGGAAATCCTCCACCGGCTACGACCTGGCGCATCTGCTGATCGGTTCCGAGGGCACGCTCGGCATCATCACCGAGCTGACCCTGCGGCTGCAGGGCATCCCCGAGGCGGTCTCGGCCGCCACCTGCCGCTTCGACACGGTCGAGGATGCGGTCAATTGCGTGATCCTGACCATCCAGTCGGGCATTCCGATGGCCCGCATCGAATTCGCCGACGGGATGATGGTGCGCGGCTTCAACAACCTGATGGAGGCCGGGCTGCCCGAGATGCCGCATCTCTTCGTCGAGTTCCACGGCTCGCCGGCAGGCGTGCGCGAACAGGCCGAGAGCTTCGGCGAGATCGCCGCGGAGTTCGGCGCCGAGGCTTTCCGCTGGACCGATCTGGCCGAAGAGCGCAACGCCCTGTGGAAGATGCGCCACAACGCCCATTACGCGACCGGCACGCTCGAACCCGGCAAGCGCACGGTCAGCACCGATGCCTGCGTGCCGATCTCGCGCCTGGCCGAAGCCGTGACCGGCGCGCAGGCTGAGCTGGCGCGGCTCGGCCTCGTGGCCACGATCGTCGGCCATGTCGGCGACGGCAATTTCCACTGTTCGGTCCGCTTCGATCCCGGCGATGCCGACGAAGTCGCCCGCGTCCACGCCTTCACCGACGGGCTGGCGCGCCAGGCGCTGGCGCTTGGCGGCACGGTCTCGGGCGAGCACGGCATCGGCCAGGGCAAGATCAAGTTCATGGCGGCCGAGCACGGGCCCGCGCTCGGCTTCATGCGCGCCATCAAGACGGGCTTCGACCCGAAGAACATCCTCAATCCCGGCAAGCTGCTGCCGGAAGACTGCTGACGGAGGCTCCATGCTGCCCTTTTCCAATCCCGATCCTTCCGCAACGCTGGCAGGCCGGATCTGGCGCCCGGGCACCGGTCCGGCGCTGGTGGTTCTGCGCGGCGGCGACGTGGTCGACATCACCTCGCGCGAGGTGCCGACGATGCGCGACCTGCTCGAGCTCGACGATCCCGCGGGCCATGTCCGCACCGCGCCGGGCGAGACCGTCTGCACGGCGGCGCATCTGGCCGAGGTCTCGGCGGCGGCCGGGCCCGAGGACCTGCGGTTCCTGGCGCCCTGCGATCTCCAGGCGGTCAAGGCCTGCGGCGTGACCTTCGCCGAGTCCATGGTCGAACGCGTGATCGAGGAGCAGGCGGCGGGCAACCCCGACCGCGCCCAGGAAATCCGCGCCAGGGTCGGCGCGGTGATCGGCGACAGCCTCTCGGGGATCGAGCCGGGCTCGCCCGCGGCCATGGAGGTCAAGCGCGTCCTGCAGGCCGAGGGGCTCTGGTCGCAGTACCTGGAGGTCGGCATCGGCCCAGATGCCGAGGTTTTCTCCAAGGCGCAGCCGATGAGCGCGGTGGGCTGGGGCGCCGATGTCGGCCTGCATCCGGTCTCCACCTGGAACAACCCCGAACCCGAGATCGTGCTGGCCGTGTCGAGCCGCGGCCGCATCCTCGGCGCGACGCTCGGCAATGACGTGAACCTGCGCGACGTCGAGGGCCGCTCGGCGCTGCTCCTGGGCAAGGCCAAGGACAACAACGCCTCCTGCTCGATCGGCCCGTTCCTGCGGCTCTTCGACGGGGGCTTCTCGATGGCCGATGTCGAGACCGCCGAGCTGGAGCTGAAGGTCGAGGGCGAGGACGGCTTCGTGCTGGACGGCCGGTCCTCGATGTCGAAGATCAGCCGCAAGCCGGCGGACCTCGTCGCGCAGACCATCGGGCGCCACCACCAGTATCCCGACGGGGTCTTCCTGTTCCTCGGCACGCTCTTCGCGCCGGTGCAGGACCGCGACGCGCCCGGGCAGGGCTTCACCCACAGGACCGGGGACGTGGTGACGATCACCGAGCCGAAGCTCGGCGCGCTCCGGAACACCGTGCAGCTCTCGACCGAATGCGCGGAATGGACCTTCGGCACGGCGGCGCTGATGCGCAACCTCGCGGCCAGGGCGCTGCTGTGAGCGCGCCGGGGCTGGAGGGCCGGTCCGTCCTGGTCTCGGGCGGCGCCTCGGGGATCGGCGGCGCGATCGTGCGCGCCTTCGCGGCGGCGGGCGCCCGGACCGGATTCCTCGATCTCGACCGCGAGGCCGGCGCGGCGATGGCGGCAGAGACCGGCGCCGCCTTCGAGCCCTGCGACCTGCGCGACATCGGGGCGCTCAGGGCTGCCGTCGCGCGGCTGGCCGAGCGCTGCGGACCGGCCACGGTGCTGGTCAACAACGCCGCGCGCGACGACCGCCACGACTGGCGCGACGTCGCGCCGGACGACTGGGACGAGCGCATGGCCACCAACCTGCGCCACCAGTTCTTCGCCATCCAGGCGGTGGCGCCGGGGATGATCGCGGCGGGCGGCGGGTCGATCGTCAACATGGGCTCGGGATCGTGGCTGCAGGGCACGCCGCAGCTGCCGGTCTACGGCACGGCCAAGGCCGGGGTGCAGGGACTGACGCGGATGATGGCGCGAGAGCTCGGGCCGCACCGGATCCGGGTCAATGTCGTGATCCCCGGCTGGGTGATGACCGAACGGCAGCAGGAGCTGTGGGTGACGCCGGAGAAGCTGGACGGGCTGCGCGCGCGCCAGTGCCTGCCGGATCTGCTGCAGGCCGGCGACCTGGCCGATGCGGTGCTGTTCCTGGCCTCGGACGCGGCCAAGATGATCACCGCCGCCGAGCTGGTGGTGGATGCGGGCGCGCTCTAGCAGGGTGCGGAAAATGGCTCTGGGGCGTCGCCATGGAGGAAACTGTTCCGTATCCGGCTGAAGCATCCCCCAGAGGGGATCACGTACAGCCGCATTCCGGACAAATTTTCCGGTCCTGCCCTGCACTCCGTCGCCGGACGGGCTTTTTCAGCGCCCGGCCGGGTCGCGCGGGGCTGCCGGGGGAACGGCCCCGCGGTGCCTGGCAGGCTCTGCCTGCCGGGGCCCTCCCGAGGCGGCAGCCCGCGACCGGTCCGGAACTCCGTGTCCGGCAGCGTCGGGGCAGGGCGGCGCCTGGAGATGCGTCATCCGGACTTGCCGGTCTGCCAGGGGGACCGCCGCCGGGAGCCGGCACCGTGGCAGAGCCCGGTGCCGGCGGCGGGTCAGTTCACCGGAGTTTCCAGAGCCCGGCCCTCGAGGAAGGCGGTGACATTGGCAAGCTGCAGCTCCGCCATGGCGCGGCGCGTCTGGACCGTGCCCGAGCCCTGGTGCGGCTGCAACACGGCGTTTTCCAGGGCGCGGAAGCGCGGGTCGATATCGGGCTCGTTCAGGAACACGTCAAGCGCGGCGCCGCCGATCGTGCCCTGTTCCAGCGCGTCGAGCAGCGCGGCCTCGTCCACCGTCGAGCCGCGCGAGATGTTGACCAGCACGCCATCGGGCCCGAGCGCGGCCAGTGCCTCGGTGCCGACATGGTTCTCGGTCTCCTTGCCGCCGACCAGCGCGATCACCATCCAGTCGACCTCGCGTGCCAGCGACACCGGATCGGCATGCCAGGTCCAGCCCGGCGTGTCCTTCTCGCTGCGCGACGTGTAGTGGATCTCCATCTTGAACGCGGCCAGCCGGTCGGCGATCTCGCGCCCGATCCGGCCGAGCCCGACGATCCCCGCCTTGCCGCCGGAGAACTTGCGGTTCAGCGGCAGCGCGCGTTCGGCCCATTCGCCCGAGCGTACCAGCTGCGACCCGGCCTCCAGGTTGCGCGACAGCGACAGCATCATGCCGAGCGCCAGGTCGGCGACGTCGTCATTCAGCACGCCTGGCGTGTTCGTCACCTTCACGCCGCGCGCATCGGCGGCGGCCACGTCGATCGCGTCATAGCCGACGCCGTAATTGGCGATCACCCCGAGCGCCGGAAGCGCGTCCATCACGCCGCCGCCGAAGGGCGCATGCCCCTTGTAGGCAACGGCGCGCAGGCCGGCGCGGACCGCCTCGGGCAGGTCGGCGATTTCCTCGGGGCCCGCGGCATGGGCCGAGGGATGGGCGGCCTCGAGGCGGCTGCGCTCTTCCGCCGAGAACGGCCCGCAGATCAGCAGGACGGCGTCGCTCATGGTCATTTCCTCCGTTGCCATGGCCCGCCTGCGGCGGGTCTGCGCCAGACCTAGCCATAATGGTATACCACCTTCAAGCCTTCTCCCGTCGGCGTGTCGCGGGTGGGGGTGTCAGTGAGGTCACAGATATTCACGTGATCCTGCGGAATCCCGCCATTGTCCGATGTTCGCCGTGCTGATGTGAAAAAAGATGTGATTTGGTGTAAATATTTGTTAGTCAGTCCTCGCGGCCGGGATTCTCGTGCGACTTGCTGTGCCGGACCGGACCGCCAACGGAGGAGAAATCGACATGGACGTGCCTTCCGGATACCGCGCTTGCGTCGTCGGCCTGGGATCGATGGGGATGGGCGCCGCGCTGTCCTGCGTCAAGGCGGGGATCCCGACCTGCGGGATCGACCTGTCGGAGGCCCGCCGCGCCGAGTTCCTGGCCGCGGGCGCCGAGGCAGTGGCGGCCTCGGCCGCCGAATTCGAGGGCGCGTTCGACGCGATGATCGTGCTCGTCGTGACTGCCGCCCAGGCCCGGGCCGTGCTGCTGGGCGGGAACGGCGCGGCGGCCCGGATCAAGACCGGCGGGGCCGTCATGGTCAGCTGCACCCAGTCCGCCGGGGATGCCAGGGCGCTTGCCGCCGATCTGGAGGCGATGGGCGTCACCATGCTCGACGCGCCGGTCTCGGGCGGCGCGGCCAAGGCGGCGGCGGGCGAGATGACCGTCATGGCCTCCGGCTCCGACGCGGCCTTCGCCGCGCTGCGGCCCGTGCTCGAGGCGGTGGCCTCCAAGGTCTACAATATCGGACCGGAGATCGGCCAGGGCGCGACCGTCAAGGTCATCCACCAGCTTCTGGCCGGCGTGCATATCGCGGCGGGCGCCGAGGCGATGGCACTGGCGGCGCGGGCGGGCATCCCGCTCGACAAGATGTACGACGTCGTCACCAACGCGGCGGGCAATTCCTGGATGTTCGAGAACCGCATGAAGCACGTGGTCGACGGCGACTACACGCCGACCTCGGCGGTGGACATCTTCGTCAAGGACCTCGGGCTCGTCACCGAGACCGGCCGCAGCCTGAAATTCCCGCTGCCGCTGGCCTCCACCGCCTTCGCGATGTTCCAGGAGGCGTCGAACATGGGCCATGGCGGCGAGGACGACAGCGCGGTGATCAAGACCTTCTCGGGCATCGAGTTGCCCGCCAGGAAGGAGGGCTGACCCCATGCAGATCGGCGTCATCGCGGATGATTTCACCGGCGCGACCGACATCGCGGGCTTCCTGGTCGCGAACGGCCTCGCGACCACGCAGATGATCGGCGTGCCCGGGGCGGGCACGAGGATCGAGGGCGACGCGGTGGTCGTGTCGCTGAAATCGCGGTCGAACCCGGCGGCGGAGGCCGTCGCCGACAGCCTCGCCGCGCTGGACTGGCTGCAGTCGATCGGCTGCAGGCAGATCTTCCAGAAATACTGCTCCACCTTCGACTCTACCGCCAAGGGCAATATCGGCCCGGTCGCGGATGCGCTGATGGAGGCGCTGGGGACGGACATCACCGTCATCTGCCCGGCGCTGCCGGTGAACGGCCGGTCGATCTACAAGGGCTACCTCTTCGTCGGCGACGAGCTCTTGCAAGAGTCGGGGATGAAGAACCATCCGATCACGCCGATGACCGACTCGAACCTGATGCGCCTGATGGACCGGCAGTCGAAGGGCAGGTCCGGCGTCGTCACCGTGACCACGATCGAGCAGGGCGCGGAGGCCGTGAAGGCCGAGATCGGGCGGCTGCGCGCCTCTGGCATCTCCTATGTCGTGCTCGATGCCGTCACGGACGCGCATCTCGACGTGCTGGGCGAGGCGGTGGCCGACATGACGCTGGTCACCGGCGGCTCGGGCCTGTGCGCCGGGATCGCGCGGGCCGTGGCATCGGATGCGCCCGGCCGGATCGAGGAACTGGGCAGGGCGGCCGCCGAGGCGGGCGCGCCGCTGCCGGGCCGGGGCGTGGTGATCTCGGGCTCCTGCTCGGTGATGACCAACAGCCAGGTCGCGGCCTACCGCAAGATCGCGCCCACCTTCGACGTGGACGTGGAACGCTGCCTTGCCGATGCCGAAGGCTATGGCGCCGATATGGCCGCCTGGGCGCTGGCGCAGCCGCAAGGCGACGGCCTCCCCGCGCCGCTGATCACCGCGACCGCCAGCCCGGATGTGCTGAAGGCGGTTCAGGCCAGGCACGGCTCGGCAGCCTCCGAGGCAGTGGAACAGGCCTTTGCCGCGGCCACGCGCAAGCTGGCCGAGGGCGGCATCACCCGCTTCGTCGTTGCAGGCGGCGAGACCTCCGGCTCCGTCACCCAGGCGCTCGAGGTGAAGGGCTTCGCCATCGGGCCGCAGATCGCGCCGGGCGTGCCCTGGGTGCGCGCCGTCGACCGGCCGCTGTCTCTGGCGCTGAAATCCGGGAATTTCGGCGCCGAGGGGTTCTTCCTCGACTGCCAGCCCGCGCATGTCCGCGCCGCTCTGGAGGCCACCGCATGACCGACGCACAGAAGGCAGAGCGCATGGTGCTGCTGTGCAAGAGCCTGTTCGACCGGGGATACTCGGTCGGCGGGGCGGGCAATGTCTCGGTCCGCTCGGACGCGGGCGGCTTCCTCGTGACGCCGACCGGCAGCTGTCTCGGGCGGCTCGATGCCGGAAACCTGACGGTGATCGGCCCGGATGGCGAGCCGGAGCCGGGCCCGAAGCCCTCGAAGGAATTCGCCTTCCACCGCAAGCTCTACGAGGTCCGCCCGGATGCCGGGGCCATCGTGCACCTGCATTCGACCTACCTCACCGCGCTGAGCTGCCTCGAGGACCTGCCGCGCGACAACGCGATGCGCCCATTCACGCCGTACTACGTGATGCGCATCGGCTACATGCCGGTGATCCCGTACTACCGCCCCGGCTCCGCGCAGATCGGCGAGGACCTCGCCGAGGCCGCCGCCAGGCACAAGGTGCAGGCCTTCCTGCTGGCGTCCCACGGGGTCGTCGTGCTGGGCAGGGACATCGACGACGCGGTGAACAATGCCGAGGAGCTGGAGGAGACGGCCAAGCTGCTGTTCCTGCTCAAGGGCGAGAAGCTGCACTACCTGACCGACGACGAGATCGCCGAACTGGGCGGAGGATACTGAGATGACGCGCCTTGCCGCCAACCTGTCGATGCTCTTCGCCGACGCCCCCTTCCTCGACCGGTTCGACCGGGCCGGCGCCGCGGGGTTCGAAGCCGTCGAGTTCCTCTTCCCCTATGACCATTCCATCGCCGAGGTGAAGGCGCGGCTCGACCGCAACGCGCTGCGGCTGACGCTGATCAACGCCTTCGCGGGCGACTGGGCCGGGGGCGAGCGCGGCTTTGCCGCCCGCCCGTCGAAGACCGCCGAGTTCGACGCCTCGATCACCCAGGCGATCGACTATGCGACCGGCCTCGGCTGCCCGCGCATCCATGTCATGTCCGGGATCACGAAGGACGAGCCCGATAGGGCGAAATGCGAGGCGGTCTGGATCGCGAACATGCGCAAGGCCGCCGACCAGGCCGCCAGTGCCGGGCTCGACATCTCGATCGAGCCGCTCAACACGCGCGACATGCCAGGCTATTTCATCGCGCACCAGGACCCGGCGCTGGAGCTGATCGGCAGGCTCGGCCGCCGGAACGTCTTCCTGCAGTTCGACGTCTACCACGCGCAGATCATGGACGGCGACATCATCCGCCGGATCGAGCGGCTGAAGGGCGCCTATGGCCATGTCCAGATCGCGGGGGTGCCCGACCGCCACGAACCCGACGAGGGCGAGCTGAACTACGGCGCGATCTTCGAGGCCTTCGACCGGACCGGTTTCGAGGGCTTCCTCGGCTGCGAGTACAACCCGCGCGGGCGGACCGAGGACGGTCTCGGCTGGGCGGCGCCCTACCTGGCGAAGAAGGCCGCCTGAGCCATGATCCCCGCCGAGCGCCAGCATTTCATCCTGTCCTGCCTCGCCGAGAGGGACGTGGCGAGCATCGCCGAGCTGACCGAGCGGCTGGGCGTGTCGCACATGACCGTGCGGCGGGACATCCAGACGCTGGAACGCTCGGGCCGGGTCACCTCGGTTTCGGGGGGCGTGCGGCTCAGCCAGCGGCTTGATGTCGAGCTGCCGCATCTGCAGAAAAGCGGCATCAACACGGGCGCGAAACAGGCGGTCGGCCGCGCGGCCGCGCAGCTGGTGACCGACGGCATGGTGGTCTATCTCGATGCCGGGACCACCACGCTGGAAATCGCGCGCTCCATCGCCGAGCGCGAGGGGCTGACGGTCGTGACGAACGACTTCGTCATCTGCGCCTATCTCTCGCAGCATTCGCGCTGCACGCTCTACCATTCAGGCGGGCTTGTCGAGCGGGACAACCAGTCCTGCATCGGCGAGGCCGCCTCCGAGACGCTGGCGCGCTTCAACTACGACATCGCCTTCATCTCGACCTCTTCCTGGACGATCACCGGCCTGTCCTCGCCCTCCGAGGGCAAGCGGCCGGTCAAGAAGACCGTGGCCGGGCGCGCCCGCCGGTCGGTCTTCGTGTCGGACTCGTCGAAATACGGGATGATCGCCGCGATCAACATCCTGCCGATGGAGGTCTTCGACATCGTCGTGACCGACCGGCTGATCGATTCCGGCGTGGCCGAGGCCATCCGGACGATGGGACCGGAGGTCATCCTCGCCGATGTGCCGTTGGCGGGGGAGGCCGCCAGTGCCGTGGCACGCGATGGACCGCGGGGATGAACCCCGTCGTGACCGGCGGGGCGGGTCTCTGCGTGTCCGGCAACGGCAGCCTGCCGGCCGCCGCACTCTGGAGCCATGGTGCTTCCCGATAGCGCACCGCGGCATCGTCATCCCGGGCATGGCAGGGGGGGCATCCGGGCCACATGCAGATTGGTGGTCTTTCGGACGAGCGCTGATCTGGAAGCCAGGATGTGGCGCGCTGAATGGAAGGCGACCTGCCGGAGGCCTGGACCTGCCGCGCCCTGTGTCCTTGGAGGATCGGCGAAGACACCGACGGCGGCGCTTGTGATGCACGCTCTTTTCGACGGGACCCGTTCCGACCAAGTGGACGGCGCTGACATGGCCGGCATCATCATCGGCGGCACCGTGCAGATCCCCGGAAATGGGCTGCACGGCAACTGGACGCGGCAGCTCTGCGGGGCGAATACGGCCCAGGCGGGCGCCGCGATCGACCTGCTGATGGGCAGGACGGGCGGTCCTCTGGCCGATCTGGCGCCGCTGGCCCGCCAGTATCGCGGCGCCAAGCGCGCCAGCATCGCGTTCAACCTTTTCTAGGGCAGGGGCCCCCAAAGGGGGACTGCGTGCTGGAAGCCGAGACGGAGGCCTATCGCGGTCCGGCGGGCGAGGTTGCGGCCTGGAACGAGAACATCTTGGCCGCGATCCCCGGAACGTCCGCCCGCGTGCCGGAGGCGGAATGCGTCAAGCGGAAGGATGACGGCATCAGGCTCGATGTCGCCATCGATGCGCACAACGTGATCCATGCAGGCTTCCGTTTCCGGCGCGCCTGACCGGGGCTGGCGGATGGACAGGGGAACGCACCGCCGCGTGGTCCTGGCGCTCGGGCCGGGCTTGTCCGCCCTGGCGTGGCTCCTGCCCCGGCGCAGAGCCCGCATGGGCGGTGCCTGGATCACGGGGGCCGGACCCGGATCGGCCCGATGGGGTCGATCCGCTCCGCGGTGCCATGGGGCGCCTGGTCCGATGGGCCTGCATGCCGGGGGCTGCGTCCTCATGCCGGGCGCGATGATGGTTCCCGCGGCCCTGCCGATCCTCCAGGTCGATGCCTGCAGGACCCGCGCATTGAGCGGCCGGGGCCCGCTGATGGCGTCGGACATCCCGGGATGCCTCGCGGCGTGGCTCGGCTTCGGCATCTGGCCGGTCTGGCTCTGGCTCTGGCTTCTGGCGCGAGGCGGATCGAGTGGCTGGTCTTCACCGGCAGGGCGGTCGGCGCCGTGGTTTTCGCCGCAGCGGGACTGTTCGGGTTCTCCGGTCTCAAGGCCATTGTCGCGAAGATCAGCGGGCGGCCGCAGTCCCGCTTTCCCCGGCCGCAGTTCTCCCAGGGCCCCGGTGACCGGGATGCCAAGGGCCGGGAAGCGGTTCGGAACTGCTACGCGGATCTGGACCCCTGCCACTTGGCGGTCGAAGGCGAGGCATCGCGCCGCCATCGGTCCGAGGCCGACCCGCCATCAGCCGATGTCAGGGCAGCTTCATGCAGGTCATTTTCGTTTCGACCCTTCTGCCGCGGTGGTCGCCGCTCCAGTTCCGCCAGGGTCGCCGCCCAAGGTGCTTCGAGGCCCGCAGGGTCTCGCCGCGCGCCCGGGCTCCGGCGCTATGCGGCTTCCATGGCCTGGCCTTGCGGCGGGGCGGAAGCAAGGAGGACGAGCAAGAGGTCCGGGGGCCCTTTTGCCGGACGGACCGCCACCGCACCGCGGGCAGCGAAGACATCGTGGCAGGCGCGCGTGTCATGGGCGTCGCCGGCGGTGCTCGAACCGGCGGCAACTCGGCCGTGACGGTGGTGATTTCCTCGCCCGCCGGGATCTGCACCGGCAGGCCGGCAGCAGCCCTCGCCGGCTCGTCCGGACCGGTAGCGTTCACCGGCTCGACATCGCCGACAATGCCGGAGGCGACCTCGGCCGCCCGGACCGCCACGTTCGTCACGGGAACCTGACCCCCGGACGGTTTCCTGATCCGCCTCATCCACTAACAAGATGCTGAAAAAGTCCCTTCGGCCGTGAAAATTGGCAGTAAAATTGGGAAAATTGTCCTGAGGATGGCCCGATCTGCTTAAATCAGGGAGTGGCCCTGACCATATGCGGAACGATTTCCTCCACGACGACACGCTGAAATGCTTTTTCAGCATCCTGCTAAGGGCCCGCTGGCGGCCACGCCGTCCGGACGGCATCGCGTGCCGGCTGCAGGGAGGGATCGAACCAGGCCGTCAGCGATCCGCGCTGCGTCAGCGGCTGATCATACGCATGCCAGTGGGCGGTCTTGCAGGCCGGCTTCGGAGGCCTGCTCATGCCTTCCGGCGACTACATTGGAGTCCCGAGATGAATCCCGGAGCCTTTGCGCAACATGTATAACCGCCCCTTGCGCTAGGGGGGGTGGAGCAATTTGGTGCGCTGTCGGGGGCTGACATGCATCCGGCCTCATGGTGCGGCCATGGAATGCCGCGGGCCCGCATGGTGTTCGCGGAGCGAGGCATCGAACGGTTGCTCATCGTGGCGCCATTGGTTCGAGCCCGATGGGCGACGGTCCGAGAGAGATGCCGAACGTCCAGATCGAAGCCGCGTGCTCGCAGGCACATTGCTGCACTCTGGGTCTGCCGATCCCGTCTCGCGACCGTTGCGCCAAACTTCTCCTTGCCCCCTTGCGCTCCGACGTCTCGCGGCCGATGGCCGGGCTTGCGCCGCCATGGCCGGAGCCCGGCAGGTCTCTGCACTCTCCATCAGCGCCCAGAGCGAGCCCGCGAACGCCATGGTTCGCGTGAGCGGGCGAACGCGCGCCGCTCGCGATGCGCTCGGACCGGTGGCGCGTCACCGCTCGCTGTTCGCAAGGGCCACGCGGACCAGCGTCGGCGGTCTGCGCTCCAGCATCCCGGCCAGCCAGGTGCCCGGACGTGCAGATGCATGGCAGTGCTGCTTGATGATGACACTGCTGGCGCCGATGATCAGCAGCAGCCGCAAAGAGCGCTCGCCCATCCGCTGCCCGGCAGGGCATTGCCGAACGCAATGTCCCGAGAGGGTCGTCGTGGCGCCGGGCCCTCGCTTGCCGCCTGTCGAGTGCTGCCTTGGCGCGAGGCCAAGCGTCACGCCGCCGCGAAGTCCCGGCCCTTGCGGAAAAGTCCAGGCGGCGGCGCAAGCGTGGCGATGGCCGTGGCAGTCAGCGGGCCGATGCCGGGGAGTTCGGGACGGTCCGCGCCAGCGGCAAATCCTCCGGTGGAGGTTTTGAGGCACCGACGGGCGGAGCCCATCAGGCGGCGGGCGACCTTATTTTCCCTGGCGCGCCGGTCGATCCCGGCATCCAGGGTCTCGATCTGCCCGTCGAGTTGCGCGAGCGTTGCAGTCAGGACCTGCAGGGAGGCTCGTGCCGCTTCTGGCAGGTCCAAGTCTTCGTCGGCGACGACCGCAACCAGGCGCCGGACATTCGCAGCCCCCTGCGGCACGACCCAGCCGCACTCGCCCAGGTGACCGCGCAGCGCATTGATCGCCTGGGTGCGCTGCCGGATCAGCAGCTCCCGGACCCGGAAGACGCTCGCCGCCCCCTGTGTTTCCCCGCTCTTCACCGGAACGAAGCGCGTGCCGGGCCGCTGCGGCTTCCGCCATCCATCGATCCCCGGATCGCCGGATCGCTGCGCGAGCGGCTTCGGACCCTCGCAGATCGCCTCCGCGTCGGCCGCATCCGTTCGGCGGCGGAACAGTCCCCCGGACTGTTCCGGACCCCGCCTCACTCTGCCGCTTTACGAAGGGCTTGACGTAGGCGGGCGGTATGAGCCTGGCATCGTGGCCGAGCCCGGACAGGTCGCGGCCCCGGAAACGCGCGCCGCCGCAGGCTTCCATCGCCACCAGACAGGCCGGCAGCCTCGCGAAGACCTCCGGCACCTCGGCCCGTCGGAGCTTCCTGCGCAGGACCGTTGCGCCCCTGGCCTCAGCGTCATGGACCTGGAACGCATTCTTCGCCTTTCGGCCAGCGGATCGAGCCCGACCGTGCCAATCTCCGGCATGACCGCCTCCCAATTCGGATTGTCGCGATCCCGCCTTGGCACAGTGATGCCGTCGGGGGGCGGGGACCGGATCAGGGCCCCGGATCCGCCAGGGCCTCGCCGAGCCCGGCGAAACTGCGGCTCTCAGCCTCGGCTTCCGCTTTCTGCGCGGCCCTTCGGCCCGCTCAGCCAAGGACCAGCGCGACGCCGGCAAGTGCGGCGCCTGCGATGGCGATCGGGTCGATTGGCATCATGGTCTCCATTCGTGAACCGGCACAGTCCGCGGGGCGTGGCATCGCTCAGTCTAGCCGCAATCCGGTCTTCCGGGAACCGGCTGCTGCGGCGTCCCGGCCGGAAGGGCAGTTCCCGCGCTTGCCGTGGCGGTCCAGGCACGGGAGCATGCGGCTATCTCCGGGCATTCGCAGGGGGGCGGACTGGTATTCCCGGGAAAGCGGTTGCCGGGGTGAACCGCTCCAGCTACGCAGTCCGCCAGTGGGGGATTTCCGAATGCATTTTGCCAAGTTCGCACCGCTATCCGCGGGTCTTTTTCTCGTTCTGGCGTCGGCGGCATCGCCAGCGCCGCAGCTGTCCGGCACGGGAGGCACCTGGCCTGCCGGTCCGGTCGCACCCGCTGCAGCCGGGTCCGCGGCCATTCTCGACCGCATCCATGCGCTGATGCCCGGCGGGGTCGAGGTCGCGGCTGCCTGCTGCAAGCGGTGCAAGACGGGAAAGGCCTGCGGAGACAGCTGCATTTCGCGGGACAAGAGCTGCCACAAGGGGGCCGGATGCGCCTGCGATTGAACCTGCTGCCGATCGTTGCTCTTGTCCTGGCAACGGCTACTTCTCCGGCCCTTGCCGCAGGACCGTCCAAGATCTCCGGTGCGGTGCGGCTCAGGGACGGAGATACGCCCGTCGTCGGCGGCGTGCCGGTCCGCCTAGGCGGTCTGACCTGTGACGAGCGGGGCAGCAGGATGAGCGACCGGGCGACAGCGAGGCTTTGAGACATCGTCGGCAAGCGGCACTTGACCTGCAGCCTGACCGGCGACACGACTTATGACCGCCATGTCGGCCGCTGCTTCCTTCCGGACGGCCGCGACATTGCCGAAATCCTGATCGCCGAAGGCTATTGCGGCCGCTGCGCGCGCTATGATGCCCAAGGGCACTATGTTCCCGCGCAGAAGCAAGCTGGTCGCTATCCCGGCGACATGCCGGGCTATTGCCGTCCAAGGTAATCGGCCGACCGGGATGCGGCCCGGACCCTCTCGCTCTATATTGAGCGGACCAGCAGTTTCCGGAGGAAGGTCGTGACACCCATCGACGAGGACAAGTCCCCGGGGATCGAACGTCTCTACCTGGATTTCGACAGCTTCTTCGCCTCGGCCGAGCAGCATTTCAACCCGTCGCTCCGGGGCAGGCCGGTGGGCGTCGTGCCGCTCGACTCGCCCCATACCAGCTGCATCGCCGTCAGCCGGGAGGCCAAGGCGCGCGGCGTGAAGTCCGGCTTCTCGGTCCGCGCCGCGCGGCAGGTCATCCCGGACATGGTCTTCGTTCTGGCGCGCCACGACGTCTATGTCCGCCTGCACAAGCGCATCCTCGCGGTGATCGACACCATCCTGCCGGTCGCCCAGGTCCGCTCGATCGACGAGATGGTCTGCGCGCTGCTGCCCGAGGAGGCGCGGCAGGGCGAGGCGCTGGCGCTGCGGATCAAGGCGGGGCTGGCGGAGGCCTTCAGCCCCGGCCTGACCTGCTCGATCGGCATGGCCCCGACCGAGCTCCTGGCGAAGATCGGGGCCGAGATGAACAAGCCCGACGGCATCGCGCTGATCCGGAGCGCCGAGCTGCCGGAGCGGCTGGCGGGGCTGGACCTCGCCGCGCTGCCGGGCATCTCGAAGGGCATGCAGGCCCGGCTTGCCGCGGCCGGGGTTGCGGATTTCACGGCGCTCTGGCGGCTCGCGCCCAAGCAGGCCCGCGCGATCTGGGGCAGTGTCGAGGGCGAGCGGTTCTGGAACGGGCTCCACGGCCACCCCTCGGAGCGCCCCGAAGCCGCGAAGAGCATGTTCGGCCACAGCCGGAACCTGCCGCGGGACTGGCGCACGCCCGACCGGGTCGCGGCCTGCGCCCGGCAGCTGGCGCTCAGCGCCGCGCGCAGGCTGCGGCGGGAGGGCCTCCGCGCGACCAGGCTGACCCTGTCGCTGCGCGGCGACGGCCCGCGCGATGGGGGCGGTCAGGCCTGGAGCTGGGAGGGCGCCTTCCCGCCGGCGCGCGACGACCGCACCTTCCTGCGGTCGCTGGCCGAGGGGCTGTCGGCGGCGCGCCGGGAGGCGCGGTTCGCGCCGCGCGCCGTCGGCGTCGTGATCCACGGACTGAAGGCGGAGCGCGAGATCACCGGCGACCTGTTCGGCGGCGCGGTCGGTCCGGGAGGCGAGGATGACGCGACCCGCGCGAAATGGGAACGGGTCAGCGAGCTGCTCGACGGCCTGCGCCGGACGCATGGCGCGAAGGCGCTGTCCTTCGGCCTGCAGGAGGACATTCCGGGCGGCTATGTCGGCGCCAAGATCGCCTTTGGGCGGATCCCGGAGGAGGAGGATTTCACCGAAACGCCGGTGGCGGACGGGGACACCAGGTTCCTCTCGCATTGACGGCGGAACTGCGCCTCCGAGAGAGGCTGCCGTCGGGCATCGCCCGAAAGGGGCGGGGGCGTCCCCGGGGGCCGGTCGCTTGCGGGTGCTCGAGAGCCCGGGCTCGGAGACAGACCCTGCCTGTCGCCGCTGATCACGGGCGCTTTCCGGCGCAGTGAAGGCAATGGCGGCGCATCTGCAGCGCCGGTTGTCCGCCCCAGGCAAAGCCGTCTGCGTTCAGCTGCGCGAAGGAGCGCCCGATCGGCCCTCCTCCCTGGCGAGGTCGAGAAGGCTCCTCCCGCCGAAGGTGCCGTGCCTGGCCATGAGAGCGTCGAGGACGTGCCAGGGATCGTCCCCGGCATGGGCCCGGAGACGGTCCCCCAGAAGCGCGGGGACCTGGCCGTCCAGGAACTGCAGGGCGGGACAGATCCCGTCCGGGACGGTCCTGATCCCGAGGACCCGGCTGGCTCTGCGGCGCTTGTCGATCCCCTGCCGGCTGATGCCGAGCAGCTCCTCGAGCTGTCCGCTGCTCGGCCTTTCGCCCGCGGCCTCGCATATTTCCCGCCTGTGCGCGATGGCGCGGGGCATCGGCCCGGCAAGCGGATCGAGCGCCAGGACGTCGTCCGGCACCGGCGCCGAATTGAGCAGCGATGCAAGGGCCCGAAATCACTGGGCGCAGCCAGGGCCGCCAGCACGGCCTTCTGGCCGGAGGCCTGCAGAAGCAGCCTGGCGGCCCTGCCAGGACGGGCTTCGAGCGCCGTAGCAGGCCCCCTCGACCTGCTCCGGCTGCGTGGTCACTGGCGGGGCCGCTTGGGAACTCCGCTTGTCGGAAAGGCTCATGGCGACCTCGGTTGCCCATAACTTTCTATATCAAGGTGCATCTCAAGGCAGCGGTACATTCTATCCTGGCTTGCGACATCTCCACTATTCTTCGTGAAAACAGGAGATTGCCAGATGGCGCATGTCGAGCTCGACCTCAGGGAAC
>NZ_VATA01000042.1 GCF_005870025.1 Poseidonocella sp. HB161398 | reverse complement strand
GGCAAAGAAGGGGCTGGCAATGCGCGCCGCGTAGGCCCAAGATCCAACTTGCGGACTCTCCGCTAATTCGGAGGATTGTCGGGGCTAAGGTCAGTGGCGGTTCTCCAGGCTGGCGCCGATGATCGGTCCGTCCCCGGGGTCCGGATCACGACGATGCACCGCGCCAAGGGGCTCGAATTCTTCGCCGTGGCGATGCCCTTCCTGTCCGAGTCAGTCTTCCCACCCCCCGGTGCCCTGAAATCGGCCGTTGATGCGGCTGACCGCGAAGATATCGTCACCCAGTATCGCTCCCTTCTGCATGTCGCCGCCACCCGGGCGAAGAAGGCGCTACACGTGTCTTGGTCCGGCACACCGACCAAGTTAATCAGTGACCATGCCCCCAACCAGGATTGAGGTCCGGTGAACCGTGAAGCGGCGGAACAATTGTGATGCGCCCTTGGGTCCGAGAGATCAGCTTAGCCTAGCCGACAGCAAGAGGACATCAATATATAGAAAGCGCGCCCAATGGGCGCCCCATATATAGGCCATAGCTTGGCTTCGCGGGATCCTTGCCCCAGTTTCGAGACAACTTTGCCCCGATTTACACAGGATCAGTGCGTCCAGGCGCCCCGGCGCTCGGGCGCGAAATTCTCGCCATAGCCGCGCGGGCGGACATTCGGCTTGCGCTTGTGCGGGTCGCTGATCTGCACCTCGATGCCGTTCGCCTCGGCATAGGCCAGAGCGGCCTCCTTGGTCTCGAAGCTCAGCCGCACCTGGCTCTGCGTGTCGGAGGAGGAGGTCCAGCCCATCAGCGGATCGACCTCGCGGGAGGAGGCAGACGGGAATTCGAGGATCCAGCTCCGGGTCTTCGCCAGGCCCGACTGCATCGCGGTTTTCGCAGGCTGGTAGATTCGTGCGCGCATCATGTCCTCCGCCAAACTCCCGGATCTATAGGCCGCCGCCGCCGCCGCGGCAACGGCGGATCCGTCGCGTGGAGCGCCATGCCACAGCCCTGCCCCCGCAGATGGCATGGCGGGGGTTAAGGAAACGGCAAGATCGAAGGAGCTGGCGGGAGAAGGACGCCCAAACAGCCGCGGCCCGGCACGGAAGCCGCACCGGGCCGCAAGCAGGACGGATGCCGACTGGACCCAGAGGGAGCGTGGGGTGGGCGGTTCACGGTCCCGTCCAGCACCCATCCCGTCTGCTTGCAAGTACGAGCTTACGCTTGGTCAGCCGGATCTCCAAGCGGAAACTCTCCTTAGGGTTGCACATCTGCAGGGCGGCACCCCCGGATGGGGGCGCCTTCTGTCAGCAACGTCCCCGGCCCGGCTTGATCCCGGGGCAGCGCGGCTTCACATAATGGCGGGACTCGCCGAGGATTGCCCGATGCACAACAACTCTCCCGACAAGATGCCGATGCTGCACGCGCCGATGCCCGCGGGCAGCCGCGAGAAGCTCGAAGGCGGCCAGGCCTTCGTGATGAAGACCGAATTCAAGCCTGCCGGCGACCAGCCCACCGCCATTGCCGAGCTTGCGCAGGGGGTGCGCGACGGCGAGCGCAACCAGGTGCTTCTGGGCGCGACGGGCACCGGCAAGACCTATACCATGGCCAAGATCATCGAGGAGACGCAGCGCCCGGCGATCATCCTGGCGCATAACAAGACGCTGGCCGCCCAGCTCTACGGCGAGTTCAAGGGCTTCTTCCCCGACAACGCGGTGGAGTACTTCGTCAGCTACTACGACTACTACCAGCCCGAGGCCTATGTGCCGCGCTCGGACACCTATATCGAGAAGGAATCCCAGATCAACGAGCAGATCGACCGGATGCGCCACTCGGCCACCCGGGCGCTGCTGGAGCGCGACGACGTCATCATCGTCGCCTCGGTCTCCTGCATCTACGGCATCGGCTCGGTCGAGACATACTCGGCGATGACCGTCGATCTGGTCGCCGGGGAGGAATACGACCAGCGCAAGGTCATGGCCGATCTGGTGGCCCAGCAGTACAAGCGCAACGACCAGGGCTTCCAGCGCGGCAGCTTCCGCGTGCGCGGCGACGTGGTCGAGGTCTGGCCCGCCCACCTCGAGGACCGCGCCTGGCGCTTCAGCTTCTTCGGCGAGGAGCTCGAGTCGATCACCGAATTCGACCCGCTGACCGGCCAGAAGGCGCAGAGCTTCGACAAGATCCGGATCTACGCGAATTCCCACTACGTCACGCCGCGCCCGACGATGCAGCAGGCCGTCATCCGCATCAAGGCCGAGCTGCGCCAGCGGCTCGACCAGCTCGTCGGCGAGGGCAAGCTCCTCGAGGCGCAGCGGCTGGAGCAGCGCACCAATTTCGACATCGAGATGCTGGAGGCGACCGGCGTCTGCAACGGCATCGAGAACTATTCGCGCTACCTCACGGGGCGCGCCCCGGGCGAGCCGCCCCCCACCCTCTTCGAGTTCATCCCCGACAACGCCATCGTCTTCGCCGATGAATCCCATGTCTCGGTCCCGCAGATCGGCGGCATGTACCGCGGCGACTACCGTCGGAAATTCACCCTGGCCGAGCACGGCTTCCGCCTGCCCTCCTGCATGGACAACCGCCCGCTCAAATTCGAGGAATGGGACGCGATGCGGCCGCAATCGGTCTTCGTCTCGGCCACCCCCGCTGCGTGGGAGCTGGAGCAGGCCGGCGGCGTCTTCACCGAGCAGGTGATCCGCCCGACCGGCCTTCTCGACCCGCCGGTCGAGATCCGCGAGGTCGCCACCCAGGTCGACGACCTCCTCGACGAGATCCGCCAGGTCGCGGCCAAGGGCATGCGGACGCTCGCCACCGTGCTGACCAAGCGCATGGCCGAGGATCTGACCGAGTACCTGCACGAACAGGGCATCCGCGTGCGCTACATGCATTCGGATATCGACACGATCGAGCGGATCGAGATCCTGCGCGACCTGCGCCTCGGCGCCTTCGACGTGCTGGTGGGCATCAACCTGCTGCGCGAGGGGCTCGACATCCCCGAATGCGGGCTGGTCGCCATCCTCGACGCCGACAAGGAGGGCTTCCTGCGCTCCGAGACCTCGCTGGTCCAGACCATCGGCCGCGCCGCGCGGAATGCCGACGGGCGGGTCATCATGTATGCCGACAAGGTCACCGGCTCGATGGAGCGCGCGCTGCGCGAGACCAACCGCCGCCGCGAGAAGCAGATCGCCTATAACGAGGAGCACGGCATCACGCCGGAGACGGTGCGCAAGAATGTCGAGGACGTCCTGGCCGGGCTCTATGACGGCGATACCGACATGTCCCGCGTGACCGCGACGGTGGACAAGCCGATGATGGGCGCCAACCTGCAGGCCCATCTCGACGCGCTGCGCGACCAGATGCGCAAGGCGGCCGAGAACCTGGAATTCGAGGAAGCAGCGCGGCTGCGCGACGAGGTCAAGCGGCTCGAGGCGGTGGATCTGGCCGTCCACGACGACCCGATGGCCCGGCAATCGGCGGTGGAGGACGCGGTGGAGGCCTCTTCCAAGGCCGCGGGCCGCTCGACGGCCGGGCGTCCGGGCCAGCGCGGCGGCAATGTGAAGCGCCGCAAGAAGCACTCGTGACCCATCCCGCCACGGGCGGCGCCCTGCCGCGGCCCGTGCCCGCAGATCCTCTTGACCTAGCTCGGGAAAGGGATCAATCGATCACGACAGTGGGGCCATAGCTCAGCTGGGAGAGCGCGTCGTTCGCAATGACGAGGTCAGGGGTTCGATCCCCCTTGGCTCCACCATATCGCACTTTCGGGAAAGAAAATCCGCTGACACCCTGAACGGAAGGATGATTTTCGCGGTTCGATAGCCGGTTTCTCGGTTGCGCCGCAATGGCTCCGACACTGTCGTCCCCAGCACCGCTGCCTTGCGAGGCGGGTTCCCTTTTACGTAGGTATTTCCGATATTTGCCAGGAACTCCATCGCCTGTTCGATCAACGTCTCGAACCAGCCCTGCGGCGGCACCGTCCGGGCGGCTCTTGCAGGCAAGCTGATCTTCTGCCGTTCCAGCTGGTCAATGCGGGTGTCATGGGCGATGTCGTGGATCTTCTGAATGACCCGGATGTGCGGGAAATACTCGGGCAGGACGCCCAGAAGGTCGCGGCTGCGTTCGACTTCGATCTTGATGATCTGTCTGGCTCCATGTCCGTGCGGCATGTTCGATCCCTGCTTGGTGATCGCCGCCTACGGCACGTCCGCGTGGGGCGCCGCTTCCTCGTTCCTGAGAGCGCCCTCAACGAGTTTCTGGATGCGCATACGGTCCAGGCCCTTCGCAACGATCAGACCGACGAGGAGGCCTCTGATGAGCAACCTTCGCCCATTGGTCGTCTCTGAGAGAGGCGCAGCACATCTACTGAGCGTCCGGATCGACGAATTCCGTAGCCTTGTCGCCCATGGCAGCGTCCCGCGTGGGCGAGAGCTGGCACCGGGCCTGACACGCTGGAGCGTCGAGGAGCTCTCTGCCTTTGTCTCGGGCAAAGCCGTGCAAGGGCTGGAGGACGTCGATTGGTGAAGAAGAAGTTCCTTTGGCGGCACCCAAGCGGTCGTTGGTATGTGCGCGTTCAGGGCCGCTACCATCGGATTTCCGCGCAAGAGGGGACGCCCGAGTTCGATCTTGAATACTGGGAGATCCTGACGGGCAAGAGGATGCAGGCCAAGACCAGCTGGTCGGCCTTGATGAAGGATTATCGGGTCTCGGATCGCTGGACATCGCTGAAGCCGCGTACCCGTCAAGATTACGAGAAGGTCCTTGCATACCTTGAAGAGAAGATCGGCGAGCGGGACGTGAAGTTGCTGTCGCGACAGGATGTCATCAAGGCGCAACGGGCCAACGCGCACCGTGTCCGCTTTGCCAATTATGTCCCGCAAATGCTGGTCATCCTGTGCGAGCACGCGATTGATCTTGGTTGGCTGTCGCAGAACCCAGCGAAGGGCGTTCGCCATTTGCCGACGCCCGACGACAAGAAGCAGGCTCACCTGCCATGGACTGATCAGGCAGTGGCGACCTTCCGCGAGAAGGCGACGGTTACCGAGCGGCTTATCTTCGAGATTGGCGTCGGCACGGTGCAGCGGCCCGGGGATTGGGTGGATTTCACTTGGTCGGATTTTGACGGCGACACGTTGGCGGTTCAGCAGAACAAGACCGGCTACGCGCTACAATTGCCCTGCACAGCGGAGCTAAAGGCCGCGCTGTTCGATGCTCAGGCGCGATTTGAGGGTGACGCGGAGGGCCCGATCCTTCGCACGCAGACCGGCGGCAAGATGAGCTACCGCTACATGGCGCAGATCATGCTCAGGGCGCGGCGGCGCATGCAACTGGAGCAGTTCGATCTGCACGCCCTGCGCTATCGTGGAATCAAGGAGTTGGCCTGGGCGGGCTGCTCTGACGACGAGATTAAATCTTTCAGTGGCCACGCGACCGACGCGATGGTCCGGAAATATGCCGGTGAGGCGCGCCAGATCATGCGGGCGCGGCAGGCGGCAGAGAAGCGAAATGACACGGGGAACGAACGGGGATCAGACAAAGAACATGATACCGCAGTGATACCCATAAGAACAGGAAGCAGCTATGTCATTGAAAATAATGGAGGCGAGTAGGAGAATCGAACTCCTGTACACGGATTTGCAATCCGCTGCGTCACCACTCCGCCAACTCGCCTAGAGCCTTGAAAGGCCGTGGTGTTCGCGGCTTCTACAACGGTCGTTTGAACAGCGCAAGGGGTCATGTGGGAACTTCCTCTCCTCCGTCAGCGACACGCGAAGCTGGCCATGTCCGGCCCTTCGGCAGGATCGCGTTCCGCTTTGTGGCGTAGCTCGCGACGGGCCCTGCGCTGACTGGCGGGCCGAGCTGCCCAGTCTCCCTTTCCGGCAGGCTGACGGTGAAACCATGGCAGACCGGGGCGAGCGTTTCCGGTGGCATGCATCAGGCGCGCTGCACTGTCCGTTGCCCGGTCGGCTCCACCTGGATGGCTCCGACGAGGCGCCGGATCGAGGCCTCGTCGGGAAATTGGGAAGATCAGGAAACTTTCCGGGGGATAGATTTCCCGACCAACGCGACCGGCATCGGCGCGCCGCGCGATCTCGCCATCCGGGCGCACGAGCGGTTCGTCCTGCGCAGTTTGGTCCGGTGCCGGGCCGGGGCCGGGATGTCCTCCTTTGCCGTGTCCATGAGCGTGGCGCGCTTCGGGCGCATCTGGTCAGCGGCGAGGCGCCATTGGGCCCTGGCGGCAGCGCGGCCGGGTTGGTCGAAGGCGGTGGCGATGAAAGCCGAAACCACCCTGCGGCTGCTCTTCCCGGCATGAGCCAGGGCATTGCGCTAGAAATGCACGCCACAGCGCTGCCAGGGGGCGGAGGGCACGCGTGCCTCGGCCGCCTTGATGCCCTCATGCGCGCCGGAGATCGCCAGCTTCACGCCGCCGAGGCCACGGGGCCCACGAGATCGCAGAGGAGTGAATGGGAACCGTGACGCCAGTGGTGTGGCGAAAGCCCCGTGCACGACCCGGAACGGCCCTACCCCGCACGCGCCGATTGCCATGCCCGGGACCTCGAACCGTCCGCCATCGGGCTCGGACCGATGGCGCCTTCGCTGGCAAGCTGTTCGCGCCCACTGCCAGCGTAACCGCGACGCGGACGGTGCGCCCGCCCTCCCGCACATTGAGGGAGGTGGCGCCGATCCATGAGCCGGGGCGGAAGAGGAAAGGCTCCGGGGGAGGCTTTCCCCGCCGGAGGGCAATGCGCCTTCGATCGGCCGTGCCAGGACGGCATCGACGCGTTCGCGGCTCGCAATCGTCCTCGGACCTAAGGCGGAAAATGACCCGTTCCCCGCGCAGGCGGCTGACCTGGCTCCTCGAGATGACGGTCCCGCCCGTCGCCTGAATCAGATCATCCATCGAAGACGTCCGGCCGCCATGAACGCAGGCCTCCCGGATCATGCCGGCCAGCGCCTTTTCCACCGAGCGCCGTGGCTCGAGAAAGGGCGGGAAGCAGGAACCGGTCCGGAGACGCGGAAGGCGCAACGCGACGCTGCCGGCACGGGCCTGCCCGTCCCGGTCGCGACAGCCCTTGCGTTGCGCGATCCGGCTGCAGCTCTTCGCGCCGCACACCGCACCAGTCCTGGCGCCGCTCTCCTTCCCGATGCCATTGGTCCGCCGGATCGATTGACGGGCTCTCCAATTCCATCGGCCGTTCCGCGGCGAACCCGACCATCTCGCGAAGTACATCGCCGCCCGGGGCGCGGCCCTCGGACCGGCGGCGGGCGCCGCCCCCGCTCTGTGCGAGCGTGCGGGCCTCATCACCGGTCTGACCATCGGCGGCATCCCCTGGCTCAGCTTGGCTCAGCACCCCGACCCTGTCGGCACGCGCGATCGCCTACGCCAGCTGCACCGCGCCCCGGGACGCGATCGGTGGCTGCGCGCGAAGCCGGCCGCCGCCGCGCTGGAAGGGAGCCGGAACAGACCGCTCGACGCGCGCTCTCCGGCGCTGGCCGCCGCAGCCAAGGGCGCGCCCCGGCAGGCCAGGACCGAGGGCGCGGCCGGAGCTACGCCGGAAGCGGCGGAGGAAAGGCTCGCCAGGCACGGCCTGCCCTGGCCAGGTGCGGAGCATCCCTCTTCTGCCGCAATGCCAATCAGCGCGGGCCACGGGCTTGAAAGAAGCCGGACTTCTCTGGCCGCGGCCAACCGAAACCGCAGGCAGCCCGCTGCCCGGCACCCAACGCCAGGCCGCCATTGCAGGCAGGGGAAGCGGAGCGGGGCCAGCGGCGGGGACGTCCCTCTGGTGCGGAGCCGGGCGCCTCGCGGATGGCATGGATTGCGGGGCCGGAGGCCGGGCAGGCGGTCGCGCTGCGGACAGGGACGCCGACAGGGACGGCCCCGGCCCGGGACGGAAGAACGCGCCGCGACAAAGCTCCCTTGCCTTGCACGCCGAAAGGCTTTGACCGGCGGAACCGGCCCAATAAGGTCGCAGGGGCAAACTGAAACGTGCCGGTCCGGCCGGTGCCTTCGGAGGGCGCGAGTGCGGTTCCGGCCGCAGAGCCATTGGGGTCCCGCCAGGAACCAAAGGGAAATTTCAACCGGCCAGGCGGGCGCATGCCCGGCCCTGGCAGCCGTGCCGGACGGGGGGTCCGGGCGGATTTCGCGTGAGGGAAGTACTCGGCATGACAAGTTCGTCCTGAACGGCGCAAGCACGACCGCGAGAACATTGGTGAGTGGCGAAGAGGTCCATGTCGGCCCGAACGGCGCCCTGGCCACGACCGGCACGGCCATCTCCGGCACCGGCAATGCCAACTTCATGATCGAGGGCTCGGTCTATTCCAGCACGGATGACGCGATCGAGATCGACGGCACGCACGCCCTCGGCATGATCGGCCGGAACGGCAGCGTCTCGGCGCTGACCGGCTATGCGCTCCGGATCACCATGACCGGCGACGACTACCTGGAGACTGCCGGCGAGATCTACGCCTAAGGCATGGCGGTGCTGCTGACCGGCGCGGGCAGCAGCAGCTTCTTCGTCTTCAATGACGGCACGACCTTCAGCCGCAACTACTACGGCATCTACGCGACGCCGGGCGCCAGCGGCGACGTGCGCATCGCCAATGACGGCCGGATCGCCGCCCCGGCACCGGTCTATGTCACCACCGGCACGCTCACGCTGCACAATTCCGGCCTGCTCTCGGCCGTGGGCGAAAGCTCGATCACCCATTTCTCCATCTATTCCAGCAGCGCCGACGACCGGATCGAGAATACCGGCAGCATCGACGGGCTGGCGCGCACCAATTCGGGAAGCGACTACGTCCTGAATTCCGGCGACATGGACGGCCTGCTGATGGGCAGTGGCCAGGACACGCTGGTCAATGACGGCGGTGCCGTCGGCAATGTGGATACCGGCAGCGTCGATGACGTCGTCCGCAACAGCGGGAGCATGGGGACGGTCTCTCTCGGCAGCGGCAGTGACCGCTTCGACGGCCGCGGCGGCATGCTGCTGGGCCCGCTCGATGCCGGGGGCGATGACGACATCGTCCTGATCGACGAGACCGAGGCCGTGGTCGCGGGCGGCACCGGCATCGACACGCTCCTGTCCTGGGACGATGCGCTCTATGCCACCGGCTTCGAGGAGATCTCGCTGCGCGGCAGCGCCGATGCGACCGCCGTCGCGGATAGCAGCACGGCCGTCGTCAACGGCAATGCTGGGGACAACCTGCTGATCGGCTCGGAGATCGCCAATGACATGCGCGGCAAGGGCGGCAAAGACGAGATCTGCGGCTGGGAGGGCGGCGACGCGCTGCGCGGCGATCTGGGCGACGATTTCCTCGATGGCGGCGACGACGACGACACGGTGGTCGGGGGCAGCGGCAACGACACGATCACCGGCGGACTCGGCACCGACGTTCTCTACGGCCAGCAGAATGCCGACATCTTCGTCTGGAACAATGCCGCCGAAGCCGGAACCGGGGCGGCGCGCGACGTGCTGGCCGATTTCCAGCGCGGCACCGACCTGATCGACCTCGGCGGGATCGAGCAGGAGAGCTTCGCCTTCCTCGGGACCGGCGCCTTCACCGCCTCGGGCGGAATGGAGCTGCGCTACAAGCTGCAGGCGGGCGTGCATGCCATCGTGCAGATGGACACCGATGGCGACGGCATTGCCGATGGCGAGATCCGCCTGCGCGGCATCACCGGACTCGATGCCGGGGACTTCATCCTCTGACGCGCCGCCCGGCGGACGCCCCTGCCCCGCCGCCCTGGGCGCGGGGCAGGAAGACTGTGCTCAGCGCTGGACCCGGGCCTCGAGCCAGCGCTCCCAGCTCGCGCGGTTGCCGGCGAAGGCGTTGAGGTCGACCTTGCCGCCGACCCCGTAGACCACGCCGGTGCCGGTATACTGCCAGAAGGACCAGCTCTTGCCCGGATAGCGCTCGGAGGGATGCGCCGCGGTCGAGCGCAGCCAGAACTCCGCCCCCGTCACCGCCTCGAGCCCGTTATGGTCGTAGAAATCCGGCGTCGTGTAGACCACCGGCACCGTGCCGTAGTGACTGCCGACAATCTGCAGGAAGGTCTGCATCTCCGAGCGCACGGTCTGCGGATCGGGCTTGTAGGGGCAGGTCTTCGACTGGTGGTTCCACTCCATGTCGAGCACCGGCGGCAGGTCGCCCGCACGGCGCGGCACGTTCTGGATGAACCATTTCGCCTGCTCGCGCGCGGTGCGGCAGAAATAGTAGAAATGGTACGCGCCCACCGGCACGCCCGCGGCCCGCGCCCGCGGCGCGTTCAGCTCGAAGGCCGGATCGGCATGGTCGCCCCCTTCGGTCGCCTTCAGCCAGGCGAAGGAGATCCCCGAGGACCGCGCCGCGTGGAAGTCGATCTGCCCCTGGTAGCGCGAGGCGTCGATCCCGTGGACGCTGTAGCGCGACGGCGCCATGTAGCTCCATTCATGCGGGCGGATGTCGCCGAACTGGGTCGGGATGCCCTCGGCGCGGTGATCGGCGGGATGCAGCTGGCTTGGCGTGCCCAGCGGGGAGCGCGGCGCGTCGCGCCCGCCCCCGCAGGCGGATAAAAGGAGAAGCGCCAGTGCAAGGACGGCAGTTCCGGCGCGCGGGCGCGCCATCGGGTGAGACATTCGGTTCTCCATGGTCTCGAATGGGACCGGCGCCTCTGCGCACCGGCCGGATTCACCCTATCGTTAACAGCTTCGCCCGCCGCCGCAGAGGCGAATTTCGCTGCCCCGGCGATGCCGTCGCACCCCATGGGCGGAAATCGCCGAATTTCCGGGATCCCGGCGGCGGCGCGCATTGCCTGCCGCCGCCGAAGCCTTACTCTGATAGGCACAGGCAAACCGCAAATCAGGCAGAACAGGCAGGAAGAATGCTATTCACGAGGAGAGATTTCGGGCTGGGCGCCATCGCGCTCGGGCTCGCGGGCTGCAGCAGCCAGGCGGTGACGCGGGGGCCCGGCGCCTCGGCGGCACTCGATCCGGAGATGATGCCGACGCGCAACGCGGGCTATGACGCCTGGGTGTCGGGCTTCCGCGGCCGCGCCCAGGCGAAGGGCATCTCCGAGGCCACGCTGCGCCGCGCCTTCCAGGGGGCGGGCTACCTGCCCGGCGTCATCAAGCGCGACAGCAACCAGACCGAATTCACCCGCACGCTGGAGGACTACCTGGCGATCGCCGCCTCGGACGAGCGCGTCTCGAAGGGCCGCGCGGCCTTCGCGCGCCACCGCTCCACCTTCTCGGCGCTGGAATCGCGCTACGGGGTCGATCCGCATATCATCTGCGCGATCTGGGGGCTGGAGAGCTTCTACGGCGAGCGGCGCGGCAATATCCCGGTGATCTCGGCCACCTCCACCCTCGCCTATCACGGCCGCCGCGGCGCCTTCTTCGAGAGCCAGCTAATCGCCGCGCTGAAGATCCTGCAGGCCGGGGACGTCCCGCCGGAGCGGATGACCGGCAGCTGGGCCGGCGCGATGGGCCACACCCAGTTCATGCCGACCTCCTTCCTCGCCTATGCGGTCGATTTCACCGGCGACGGGCGGCGCGACATCTGGTCGGAGGACCCTTCGGACGCGCTGGCCTCGACGGCCGCCTACCTGTCGCGCCATGGCTGGGTGCGCGGCCTGCCCTGGGGCGAGGAATATCTCGGCGGCACGCCCGCGGGCAGCCTGATCCAGCCGCAGCCGGGCGGGCCCCGCTTTGCCGTGACGAAGAACTTCAGCGTCATCAAGCGCTACAACAACTCGGATTCCTACGCGATCGGCGTCGGGCATCTCGCCGACCGGATCGCCGGCGGAGGGCCGCTGCGCACGCCCTTCCCGCCCGACCGCTACGGGCTGACCAAGGATGACCGGATCGCGCTGCAGGCGCGGCTGACCCGGGCGGGCTACGACACCGGCGGGGTCGACGGCGTGCTCGGCCCGAAGAGCCAGGAGGCGATCTCGGCCTTCCAGCGCAGCCGCGGCCTGCCGGTCACCGGCGAGCCGTCGCAGTCGCTGCTGGCGATGCTGGGCTGACCCGGCCGCTCAGTCCCAGGCGACCGAGCGCAGCAGGTTCTCCCGCGCGGTGGCGAGATGGGCGGCGAAGAGCCGGACCGCCTCCTCGCCCCGCCCTGCAAGGATGGCGTCGAGCACTGCCAGGTGCTCGGCCGCCGCGCCGCGGTTGCGGGCGAATTCGTCATGCTTGCGCCACTGGTAGTGGTAGTGGACGATGATCGAGATCCGCTGCATGAACTCGTCGAAGAACCGGTTCCCCGCCGCCTCGCAGACCAGCGCATGGAAGGCGGCATCGAGCGCCGGAAACCCCGCCAGCCCCGCCTCCGGACCCGCCAGCATCGCGCGATGCGCCTCGGCCAGCGCCGCGATCCGCTGCCGCGCGGGCCCCTGCGCTTCGGCGGCCAGTGCCCGCATCGCCGTCATCTCGATCAGCTCGCGCATGTCGAACATCTCGGCGGCGAAGGCGCGGGTAAAGCCCTTCAGCCGCCAGTGCCGGTTCGGCTCCTTGGCGATCAGCCCCATCGGCTCGAAGCGGATCAGGTAGTCGCGCACCGTCGCCACCGGCACGCCAAAGCGCCTCGCCAGCTCGCTCTCGTTGATCGCGGTGCCGGGCGGCACGTCGCCCTCGAGGATCCAGCCGAGGAAGCGCGCGCCGAAGGCCGCCCCCGGATCCGGCGCCTCCTCCAGCCGGTCCGCGTCCAGCGGCGCCCGCAGGAGCCGCTTGTCGCGCCCGTCCCAGGCAATCACCCCCGCCTCCGCCAGATGCGCCAGAATGCCCCGCACCGTCGTCCGGCTGAGCCCGAGCCCGGCCGAAAGCTCCTGCTCGGAGCCGAGCGCCGTGCCCGGCGCCAGCCCCGCCAGGAGGTCGAGCATCCGGTTCACCCCGGTGCGGAAGGTCTGCTTGCCCCGCGACATTGCCGCGCTCCTTTCCCCGAGACAGGCGCTTCCCGGTTTGGTACTTTATAAATAAAAGACGAACATACTGCCAGATTGCGAGGACCCTCATGCCCGTCACCACCCCCATCGTCCAGTTCGGAACGTCGCGCTTCCTGCAGGCGCATGCCGACCTGTTCTTCTCCGAAGGCCGCCCGGCGGGCGCGATCACCGTGGTGCAGAGCTCGGGCGACCCGTCCCGCGCCGGGCGGCTGGGCGCGCTGGCCGACCCGGCGGGCTATCCGGTGCTGATCCGCGGCATGCAGGACGGCCAGGTCGTCGACGAGGAGCGCCGCGTCACCTCGGTCAAGCGCACGCTCTCGACCGCCAGCGACTGGGAGGAGCTGTCGCGCATCGTCACCGGCGAGGCAGAGGCGATCCTGTCGAATACCGGCGACTCGGGCTACGATCCGAAGCCCGCCGACACCGCCCCCGCCCCGGAACAGGCGATGAGCTATCCCGCGAAGCTCTTCCATCTGCTGAAGGCCCGCCAGGCGGCCGGGCGGCCGCCGCTGGCCATCTTCCCGATGGAGCTGATCCCCGACAACGGCCACGTACTGAAGGCCCGCGTGCTGGAGATCGCGGCCCAGCAGGGCGCGGATCCCGCGCTGACCGGCTGGCTCGGCGGCTGCCTCTGGGTGAACAGCCTGGTCGACCGCATCGTCTCGGCGCCGCTCGACCCGGTGGGCGCGGTGGCCGAACCCTATGCGCTCTGGGCGATCGAGGCGCAGCCGGGACTGGCCGCGCCGGTCGACCACCCTTCGGTGCAGGTGGTGGAAAAGCTCGAGACGATCGAGCGGCTGAAACTGCACATCCTCAATCTCGGCCATACCGCCATGGTCGCCTTCTGGCAGGAGGCCGGGGCCGATCCGGATGCCATCGTGCGCGACCTGCTGGCGGGGCCGGTCGGCGCGCGGCTGAAGGCGGTGATGGCCGAAGAGGTGCTGCCGGGCTTCGCCCTGCGCGGCATGGAGACGGAGGCAGAGGCCTATCTGGCGACCACGCTGGAGCGCTTCGCCAATCCCTTCCTCGACCACCGCATCGCCGATATCGCCCAGAACCATCCGCAGAAGACCGAGCGGCGCATCAGCGCCTTCCTCTCCTGGGTGCGCGAGGTGGAGCCGGGCTTCGCCGCGCCGGTGCTCGACGCCATCTGCGCCGCGCCGGTCCCGGCCTGAGCCTGCCGCCGGACGGGACCGCCCGTCCGGCAAGCCCCCGGAAAAAGCCTGCCCGAAAACGAAAAACGCGCGACAGGGCCCCGTCGCGCGCTTCGTGATGACTGGCGGCCCGCTGATGCGGGCCTGTCGCCGGATCAGGCCGTGGCGGCCTGCGCCTTGGCGATGTCCTTCTTGATCTTCAGAGCGTTCACGGACAGCTCTTCGTCCTTGGCTTTCGCCAGGAACGCGTCCAGACCGCCGCGGTGGTCGACCGAGCGCAGCGCAGATGCGGAGATCCGCAGCTTGAACGAGCGGCCGAGCGTGTCGGAGATCAGGGTGACGTCATTCAGGTTCGGCAGAAAGCGACGCTTGGTCTTGTTGTTGGCGTGGCTGACATTGTTGCCAACCATCGGGCCCTTACCGGTCAGTTCGCAACGGCGCGACATGGGGGTATCCTCGTCTGGTGTCAGCCATACGACAAGCAGCATGGCGTAGGTTTATAACGGAAAGGAGCGCGGGATGAGACCGCGCCGCCTGAGTTGCGGTGTCTTATGGGGAGTCTCGGGGAAGGTCAAGTGCAAAGGCGCGCCCCTCCCGCCCCGCCCCTGCGTCAGCGCAGATGCTCCAGCAGGTCCGCGCTGGGATAGCCGTCCGGCGTCAGCCCGCGCGCCACCTGGTAGGCCCGGATCGCGTCGATCGTGTTCGGCCCGATGCGCCCGTCGACGCCCTGGGTGGAGTATCCCGCCGCGGTCAGCCGGGTCTGCAGCTCCTTCTTCTCCGCCGAGAGGAGCGCCCGGTCGCCGCGCGGCCAGTCGCGCTGGAACGGCCCGCCGCCCTTCAGCCGGTCCGACAGGTGGCCGACCGCCAGCACGTAGGAATCGGCGGCGTTGTAGCGCTCGATCACGTTGAAGTTCTGGAAGATCATGAAGGCCGGGCCGCGCGCGCCCGCGGGCAAGAGGATCGCCGCCTTGCCGTTATCGGCCACCGGGCGGCCGTCCATGCCGCGCACGCCGGCCGCCGTCCAGTCGGCGACCGGGCGCTTGGTGTCATGCCCGGCATGGGCATAGTCGAAGCCCTTCGGCAGCTGCACCTCGACGCCCCAGGGACGTCCCTTTACCCAGCCGAACCGCGCCAGGTAGGCCGCGGTCGAGGCCAGCGCGTCCGAGGGATCGTCCGACCAGATGTCCCGCCGCCCGTCGCCGGTGAAATCCACCGCGTATTCCAGGAAGGAGGTCGGCATGAACTGGGTATGGCCCATCGCGCCGGCCCAGCTGCCGGTCATGTGGCGCGGATCGGTATCCCCGGCCTGCAGGATGCGCAGCGCGGCGACGAGCTGCTCCTCGAAGAAGGCGCCGCGGCGCCCGTCATAGGCCAGCGTCGCCAGGGCCGGGACGATCTGGGTCGAGCCGCGATAGCTGCCATAGGCGCTTTCCAGCCCCCAGATCGCCACCACGACCTCCTTGTCGACACCGTATTTCGCCTCGATCCGGTCAAGCACCAGCGCCTGCGAATCCAGCGCCGCGCGGCCGTTGCGGATGCGGGTCTCGGAGACGGCGCTGTCGAGATAGTCCCACAGGTTGCGGGAGAATTCCGCCTGGTTGCGGTCGCGCGAGATCACGTCGGCATCGTATTCGACCCCGGCGAAGGCCCGGTCGAAGGTCCGCGCCGAGATGCCCTGCGCCAGGGCGCGGCTGCGGAAGCCGCTGAGCCAGCGGGCGAAGCCGCTATTGGCGACGGCCGGCACGACCGGCAGCGCGACATCGCCCGGGCGCGCCAGAGGGCGCGGCGAGGGGCTCATCGCGCGCGTGACCGCGGGCCCTTCGGCGGCATGGGCGGGCGCGAGAACCGGGAGAATCGAGAATATACCTGCATAGGCGAGAGCCATTATCCTGGCTGCCATGGCCTTACTCCTGCTCTGAGACTGCTCTTCTCGTTATGTTCTTGGTCTTGGTCTTGGTCTTGGTCTTGGCTTTTCGGGACAGATTACCGCAATTCGGCCGCCACGGATAGAGTCCCCGGCCGCCGCCACGATCCGGAAAATGCGAGGAAAATTATTTGCCTGGCGAAACCTTGCCTTAACCGAGGGCGTGCGATCAGCGTCATGCAGCACCGGGATGGCGGGTCCGCCCCGCCCTGTCCGGAGCTGGCGCAAGGCGGCTTTCCCGCTTTCATGACGAAGTTATTTCATCAATCCCTTTTCGCCCGTGCCGTGGATGGTCCCCTCGCCTGTCCCTTCCCGAGGCAGCTTGAGGCCAGACCGGTGCATCCCCCGCTCCGGGGGGGGCGGAAATCATTTCGGAAGACCCGGAGGATGTCCGGTCCGGCGGCGATTTGGCCGCGGCCGGGCCGGGCATTCTCCGGACCCTTGCCGCCCGATGCGCCCTCCCCGCCCGGGTCGCTCCCGCCCTCCCCGGCGCCGAACGCAGCGCCTCATGACGGGATGGAGTGCGCCCCTGCGGGCGGACCAGCCGTCCGGGCGGAGCGAGGACGGATCTCCTGCCGACACCCGGGAAATCCCCGATCGCACCGCCTCTGCCATTGGCCAGCGAAACGCCAGGCCCGGCGAATGCGGCCAGCCCGCGCGCCCGATGTGCGTCCAACGTCCCGGACCGGACCGGATGCATCCCGCGCAGCGCGCCGGGCTCAAGTGCCGCTCGCCAGCGCGTCCCGAGATGGCGGCACGCGACGTCCGCCCCCGAAGCGGGACAGGCCATGGCCCGGCGGGTCGCGCTGGCAGGTCATGATGGCGAAGCACGCCGCCTGTCTCCGACCCGCGCGGCAGGCCTGCCGCGCGCCGAGCACGCCCCATGCGGCCACTGCACGGGCGACAGCTCTGGGACCGCCCCTGACAGGATGCCGAGACGTCAAATTAGTGGAAACCGTCCTGCACGCAGCTGGAGCCGCTCCAAGAGGAGGGCAAGCGTGGCCGCCTCCGGGACAGTCTCTCCGGATTCGCCCGGCCTCTGTCGCGGGACACGCTTTTTCAGCCCCCTGCCGGAGGCGCCCGGACAGACGAAACCTGCGCGGCAGAGGCCCCCGGCCCACCGGCCGGCCTCCCTGCCGAAGGACGCCCGAGGGGCCGGGCCGGCGGGCGGCCCTGCCCCCTGGCGGGGTCACTTCCGGCGGCTGCGCGTCACCTTGCGGCCCGTGCCGCCCGGAGCCGCGCGGAAGCCCGGCTTGCGCTTCGGTCCCTTGCCCTTCGGCGCCTTGCGGCCATAGGGCGGGGCGCGGCGGGCGCCGGTGCGGGTCACCTCCTCGCCCTCGACCTCGAGCAGCTCGAGCAGCACGCCGCCGGTGACCGGCTCGGTCTCCTGCAGCTTCACCAGCGCGCGCTGGCCGGTCGAGAAGACCCGGCCGGTCTCCGAGCCCATCAGCGTCTGCGTCGCCGGGTCGTGATGGAAGAACTCGTGGCCCAGCGTGCGGACCGGCACCAGCCCGTCGGCGCCCGACTCGTCGAGCTTCACGAAGAGGCCGAACTTGGCGACCCCGGCGATCCGGCCGGTCATCTCGGCGCCCAGCCGCTCGCTGAGGAAGGCCGCGAGATAGCGGTCGGTCGTGTCGCGCTCGGCTGCCATCGAGCGGCGTTCGGTATCCGAGATATGCTGCGCGGTCTTCTCCAGCAGCTCCTCTTCCTCCGGCGTCAGCCCGTCCGCCCCCCAGCCATGCGCCGCGATCAGCGCGCGGTGCACGACGAGGTCGGCATAGCGGCGGATCGGCGAGGTGAAATGCGCATAGGCCCGCAGCGCCAGGCCGAAATGGCCCAGATTGACCGGGCTGTAATAGGCCTGGGTCATTGAGCGCAGCGTCGTGAGGTTGATCAGCTCCGCCTGGTCGGTCCCGGCGGCCTGCTGCAGCAGCCGGTTGAGATGCGCGGTCTTCAGCACCTGCCCCTTGGCCAGCACGAGGCCCGAGGCAGTCGCGGTCTCGCGCAGCGCCTCCAGCTTGTCGGGACTGGGTTCCTCGTGGATGCGGAAGAGCAGCGGCTGCCGCTTGGCGGTCAGGGTCTCGGCCGCGCAGACATTGGCCATGACCATGAATTCCTCGATCAGCCGGTGCGCGTCCAGCCGGTCGCGGAAGGCCACCGAGGTCACCTTGCCCTCTTCCGAGAGCTGGATGCGCCGCTCGGGCAGGTCCAGCTCCAGCGGCTGGCGCCGGTCGCGCGCCTTCGCGCAGGCGGCATAGGCGTCGAAGAGCGGCCGGATCACCGTCTCGGCCAGCATCTCGGCGCGCTCCGAGGAGGGTTCGCCATTGGCGACGGCCTGCGCCTCCTCGTAGGTCAGCGAGGCGGCCGAGCGCATCAGCGCGCGGTGGAAGCTGTGCCCGCGCTTGCTGCCCTCGGCGTCGAAGACCATCCTCAGCGCGATCACCGGGCGCGCGACGCCCTCGTGCAGCGAGCACAGGTCCCCCGAAAGCCGGTCGGGCAGCATCGGCACGACGCGGTCGGGGAAATAGGTGGAGTTGCCGCGCTTGCGCGCCTCGCGGTCCAGATCGCTGCCGGGGCGGACATAGGCGGCGACATCGGCGATGGCGACCCAGACGACATGGCCGCCGGGATTGCCCGGATCCTCGTCGGGGGCGGCATGGACCGCGTCGTCATGGTCGCGCGCATCGGCCGGGTCGATCGTCACCAGCGGCAGGTCGCGCAGATCCTCGCGCCCCGAGAGCCCGACCGGCTTGGCCTTGTCGGCCTCGGCGATCACCGCATCGGGGAAATCGTCGGGAATGCCGTGCTGGTGGATCGCGATCAGCGACACCGCCTTCGGCTGGCTGGGATCGCCCAGCCGGGTGATAATCCGCGCCGAGGGCAGGCCCATGCGGACGCGCGGCCCGGACTGCTCGGCCTCGACCAGCTCGCCGTCCTTCGCGCCGTGGCTGGCGCCCGGCGGCACCCGCCATTCGCGGTCCGACTTCTTGTCGATCGGCACGATCCGCCCGCCCTCGGCGGTCTTGCGGTAGAGCCCCAGGATGCGGTGGGGATTGTGGCCGATGCGGCGCACCAGCCGCGCGGTATAGGCGTGGTCCTCGCCCTCGACCTTGGTCACGCGCGCCAGGATGCGCTCGCCCGGCCCCAGCGCCGGATCGTTGAGGCGCGGCCGGATCAGCACGCGCGGCTCGGGCCCCTCGCCCTGCCATTCCAGCGGGCGGCCGAACAGATCGCCGTCGATATCGGGCTCTTCCACCAGCAGGATGGAGACCGGCGGCAGGCGTTCGGGGTCGCGGTAGCTCTTGCGGCGCTTCTCCAGATGGCCTTCGGCCTCGAGAGATTTGAGGACCGCTTTCAGCTCCACGCGCGCGGCGCCCTTCAGGCCGAAGGCCTTGGCGATGTCGCGCTTGGAACTGAGTGCGGGGTTGTCGGAGATCCAGGCAAGGACCTCTTCCTTCGTCGGAATACGGGTCATGACTCGCGCTTATCACGGCCCCACGACGGCGTCACGGGAAAGCGCAGGCCGGGCGCGCCGCCCTGCCGCCTGCGCCCGTTCCTCAGGCGCGGGCGGAATAGAGCAGGATTTCCGCGGGAAGCCGCAGCCCGCCGGGCCCGTCCCAGCGGGCGAAGCCGCGGGCGACCTCGTCCAGGATCGCCTGCAGATCCGCCGCGCTGCCGCCGGCCTCGCGCATCCGCCCGCCGACCGGGCCGATGAAGGGCAGGATCCCCAGCACCGCCGCCACCCCGCCGGGATGGGACATGACCGCGGGCACCCGCTCGGCCGCGGCGGCGGCGAACCCCGCCTCGCCGAGCAGGCCGCAGACCCGGGCGGAATCGGCGAAGGCCATCGGCCCGGGCGCGCCGGGCGGCTCGGGCGCCGCCGCGCCCAGCCGCGCGGCCGCGGCGCGGCGCGGCAGGTCGAACCAGGGATTGTCCGCGGCCTCCGCCCAGGCGGCGAAGACCAGCCGCCCGCCCGGCACCAGATGGCGGCGGATATTGGCGAAGGCCGCCACCGGATCGGCGAAGAACATCAGGCCGAAGCGCGAGATCGCCAGATCCCAGGGCCCGCCCAGGTCGTCCTCCTGCGCATCGGCATGGAAGAAGGAGAGCGTCGCCGCCCCGGCCTCCGCCGCCCGCGCCGCGGCGCGCTCGAGGAGCACATGGGAGAAGTCGCAGCCCGCCACCCTGCCGTCCGGCCCGGCCGCCTCTGCCGCCGCCAGCGACGAGGCCCCCGCGCCGCAGCCCAGATCGAGCACCCGCAGCCCGGCAAGCGGCGCCGCCGCCTCCAGCAGCAGCCGCGTGACATCGCCATGGAGCAGATCCAGATCGGGCTGGAACTCCGCCCAGCGCTGTCCCGGCCCCTTGTTCCAGAAGGCGTCCTGCGCCCGGTTCGCGTCGCTCATGCCCGCACCTCCGGCGCGGACGCTAGCCCCGGCCCGCCGCCCCGTCGAGCCCCTGCCCGGGCTTTGCGCTCTGCCGAAACCCCGGGCAGGCTGTGCAAAAATTCACCAAGACGCCCAGCGCCTGTCGGCGGAGCGGCGCAGGCATGTCGGAAATCCATTTATTCCCAGATACTTGCGAGACCTCCGACGGCAGTTCGGAAAATCCGACGCGCTGCAAAGCCAAAACATACTGTCGGCCCCGGCCCGGCTCGGCTCCGCTCCGGCCGAGCGGCAAGCGGAGACGGGCATGACGGCTGACACCTACGACTACATCATCATCGGCGCGGGATCGGCGGGCTGCGTGATCGCCAACCGGCTTTCGGCCGGGGGCGCCACGGTCTGCGTGATCGAGGGCGGCGGCAGCGAATCCGCGCCGAATGTCCAGGTCCCTGCCGGGATCCTCTCGCTCTACGGCAACCCGAAATACGACTACGCCTATGTCGGCACCCCGCAGCCCGAGCTCGACGGCCGCCGCATCCCGGTGAACCGCGGCAAGGCGCTCGGCGGCTCCTCGACGATCAACTCGATGGTGTTCATCCGCGGCGCCTGCTCGGATTACGACGAATGGGCCGCGCTCGGCTGCAAGGGCTGGGCCTGGGACGACGTGCTGCCGGTCTTCAAGTCGCTGGAGAAGAACATGCTCGGCCAGTCGCCCGACTGGCACGGCACCGAGGGCGAGCTCTATGTCGACCGCGCCCGCGACCCCAACCCGGTCTCGGAGGTCTTCGTGAAGGCCGGGCGCGCCGCCGGGCTGGCCGAGAACACCGATTTCAACGCGGGCACCCAGGAGGGGGTCGGCATCTACAATGTCACCCAGCATGACGGCAAGCGCTGGTCGTCCTTCCGCGCCTTCCTGAAGCCGGCCATGCACCGCCCGAACCTGACGGTCCTTCCGGCCACGGAAACCCGGCGGCTGATCCTCGAGGACCGCCGCGCCGCCGGCGTCGTGGTCGCGGGCCCCGAGGGCGAGCGCGAGATCCGCGCAACCCGCGAGGTGATCCTGGCCGCCGGGGCGATCGGCTCGCCCGCGCTGCTGATGCGTTCGGGCATCGGGCCGGGCGCGATGCTGAAGGCCGCGGGCGTCGAGGTTGCCCATGACCTGTCCGGCGTCGGCCAGAACCTGCGCGACCATGTCGACGGCATGATCACCGTGCGCTCGGCCTCGCCGATGACGCTGGGGCTTTCGGTGCAGAACCTGCCCTCGATGATCGCCGCGCCCTTCCAGTGGCTGCTGGCGCGCAAGGGCATGCTGACGACCAACTACGTTGAGGCCGGCGGCTTCGCCCGCACCAGATTCGCCGGGGCCGAGCCCGACATCCAGTTCCATTTCGTCCCCGGCTACCGCAGCCATCGCGGGCGGCTGGTCGAGTACGGCCATGGCTACGCGATCCATACCTGCGTGCTGCGGCCGAAATCCGTGGGCGAGATCCGGCTGGGCGCCGATGGCGCGGCCGAGATCGACCACCGCTTCTTCACCGCGCCCGAGGATGCCGCCACCCTGGTCGAGGGCATCAAGATCGCCCGCAGCATCCTCGCCGCCCCCGTCTTCGAGCCGATTCGCGGCCCCGAGATGCTGCCCGGCCCGGACGTCTCGACCGACGACGAGATCCTAGCCTATCTCCGCGCCGAGGCGCTGACGGTCTACCACCCGGTCGGCACCTGCAAGATGGGCACCGATCCGCTGGCCGTGGTCGAGCCCGAAGGGCTCCGCGTGCAGGGCATCGACGGGCTGCGCGTCGCCGACAGCTCGGTCATGCCGACGCTGATCGGCGGCAACACGAACGTGCCCAGCATGATGATCGGCGAGCGCTGCGCCCGCGCGATCCTCGCCGCTTAGGCAAGGGCTAAGCAAGGGTGACAGAGGTTTTGCTTTTCCCGCCGCTGACCCTCGGGCAGCAGGTAGGCGGACAGGTACTCCCCGCAGAAGGACAGGAACATGCCGGTTGAGAAGACAGAGGTGCTGGTGGTCGGCGCCGGACAGGCAGGCATCGCGATGAGCGAGCATCTGGGCCGGATGGGCATCCCGCATCTGGTGCTGGAGCGCGCGCGCATCGCCGAGCGCTGGCGCTCGGAGCGCTGGGATTCGCTGGTCGCGAACGGCCCGGCCTGGCATGACCGCTTCCCGGGCATGGAGTTCGAGGGGCACTCTCCGGACGCCTTCGTGCCGAAGGAGGAGATCGCCGACTATTTCGCCCGCTACGCCTCGAAGATCGGCGCGCCGGTGCGCTGCGGCGTGGACGTCACCTCGGTGACGCCGCTCGAGGGCCGCGCGGGCTTCCGCGTCGAGACCTCCGAGGGCACGGTCGAGGCCGGGCATGTCGTCGCCGCGACCGGCCCGTTCCAGAAGCCGGTGATCCCCGCCATCGTCCCCGAAGAGGCTGGGATCGCGCAGATGCATTCGGCGCAGTACCGCAATCCCGGCGCGCTGCCCGAGGGCGCGGTTCTGGTCGTCGGCGCCGGCGCCTCGGGCGCGCAGATCGCGCAGGAGCTGATGGAGGCCGGGCGCAAGGTCTTCCTCGCCGTCGGCCCGCATGACCGCCCGCCGCGGCGCTACCGCGACCGCGATTTCGTCTGGTGGCTGGGCGTGCTGAACAAATGGGACATGGCCACCCGCCCGGGCGCCGAGCATGTCACCTTCGCCGCCAGCGGCGTCCATGGCGGCCAGACGGTCGATTTCCGCCGCCTGGCACAGCAGGGCGTGACGCTTCTGGGCAAGGCCGACCGCTACGAGGACGGCAGGCTCGGCTTCACCCCCGACCTGGCCGAGAGCCTGGCCTATGGCGATGCCAACTACCTGGCCGTGCTGCGCGAGGCCGACGACTTCGTCGCCCGCAACGGGCTGCACCTGCCCGAGGAGCCCGAGGCGCACGAGATCCTGCCCGATCCGGCCTGCGTGACCGATCCTGTCCTGTCGCTCGATCTCGCCGCCGAGGGCATCGGCGCGATCATCTGGGCCACCGGCTTCAGCCAGGACTACAGCTGGCTGCCGCCTGCCGCGACCGGCGACGACGGCCGCCCCGCGCATGAGCGCGGCGTCTGCGTGGCCGAGCCCGGCATCTACTTCCTCGGCCTGCCCTGGCAGACCCGCCGCGGCTCGTCCTTCATCTGGGGCGTGTGGCACGATGCCGGGGCGATCGCCGACCATATCTCCAAGCAGCAGGGCTATCTCGCCTACGAGCCCGCCCGCGCCACCGAAACCGCCTGACAGAAGACCCGGAGACCCCACGTGGCCCATACCCGCATCCGTCCGTTCAACACCAAGGACACCTATCCCGAGCAGCGGCTCGACAACGACCTGGCGCAGGGCGTCACCGCCCGCGGCACCACCATCTTCCTGCGCGGCCAGTGCCCGCAGGATCTGGACACCGCAAAGAACATCGACAGCCACGACCCGGTGGAGCAGACCCACAAGGTCATGCAGAACATCCGCCAGCTGATCGAGGAGGCCGGCGGCGAGATGGGCCATCTGTGCAAGCTCGTCGTCTATCTCACCGATGTCCGCCACCGCGAGGCGGTCTACCGCACCATGGGCGAGTACATCAAAGGTGTGCACCCGGTCTGCACCGGCCTCGTCGTCGTCGCGCTGGCGCGTCCCGAGTGGCTGGTCGAGATCGACGCCACCGCCGTGATCCCGGACTGAGCGAAAGGCAGGGCATGACCTTCTCCATCGTGGCGCGCTGCGCCGAGACCGGACAGTTCGGGGTGGCGATCTCGTCTTCCTCCCCGGCTGTCGCCGCGCGCTGCGCCTTTGCCCGGGCGGGCACGGGCGCGGCCGCTTCGCAGAACGTGACCAATCCCGCGCTCGGGCCCTTCATCCTCGACCGCCTCGCCGAGGGCCTGACCGCCGAGGCCGCGGTGACGCTGGCCGCGGAGAAGGACGCCTTCCCCGACTACCGCCAGCTTCTGGCCGTCGACGTCAATGGCGGGACGCATGTCCATTCGGGCGGCAATGCGCTTGGCATCTGGACCGCGGCCGAGGGCACGGATTGCGCCGCGGGGGGCAACCTCCTGGCCAATGACGGCGTGCCCGCCGCCATGATCGCCGCCTTCGAGGCCGCGCCGGGCGCGCTCGGCGACCGGCTGGTCGCGGCGATGCAGGCGGGCCTTGCCGCGGGCGGCGAGGCAGGCCCCGTGCATTCCGCCGGGCTGCTCGTCGTCGACAAACAGGCCTGGCCCTATGCCGAGCTGCGCTGCGACTGGACCGAGGACTGCCCCATCGCCGCGATCGCCGCCGCCTGGGAGGTCTACAAGCCCCAGGCCGAGGCCTATGTCACCCGCGCGCTGAACCCCACCGACGCGCCCTCCTACGGCGTGCCCGGAGACGAATGATGCAGAGCCACGCCCATTACCTGGCCGCCGCGGAGGCGATGGAATTCCGCACCGGCCTGTGGATCGACGGCGGCTTCCGCCCGGCCCTCTCCGGCGCGACCTTCGCCAGCGTGAACCCGGCCACCGGCAAGGTGCTGGCCGAGGTCGCGCGCGGCGGCGCCGAGGATATCGACCTGGCCGTCAGATCCGCCCGCGCCGCCTTCGAGGACGGCCGCTGGTCGCAGAAGACCCCGGGCGAGCGCAAGGAGGTGCTCCTCAAGCTCGCCGAGCTCATCCGCGGGACCCTGGAAGAGCTCGCGCTGACCGACACGCTCGACATGGGCAAGCCGATCTCCGAGACCGTGAATGTCGACGTTCCGGGCTCCGCCTATTTCTTCCAGTGGCATGCAGAGGCCATCGACAAGCTCTATGACGAGGTCGCCCCCACCGGCGGGCGCGACCTGGCGCTGATCCGGCGCGTGCCGCTGGGCGTGATCGGCGCGGTGGTGCCCTGGAACTTCCCGCTCGACATGGCGACCTGGAAGCTGGCGCCCGCGCTCGCCGCCGGGAACTCGGTCGTGCTGAAGCCCGCCGAGCAGTCGCCGCTTTCGGCGCTGCGCCTTGCCGAGCTGGCGAAGGAGGCGGGGCTGCCCGACGGCGTGCTGAACGTGGTGCCGGGCTTCGGCGAGGATGCCGGCCAGGCGCTGGGGCGGCACATGGATGTCGACTGCCTCGTCTTCACCGGCTCCACCGAGGTCGGCAAGATGTTCCAGCGCTATGCCGGCGAGAGCAACATGAAGCAGGTCTGGCTGGAAACCGGCGGCAAGAGCCCGAACCTGGTCTTTGCGGATGCCGATCTGGACAAGGCCGCCGAGATGGCCGCCTTCGGCATCTTCTTCAACCAGGGCGAGGTCTGCTCAGCCAATTCGCGCCTGCTGGTGCATGAGAGCATCGCCGGGGAGATGATCGCCCGGCTGAAGGAGAAGGCCGAGGCAATCCGCCAGGGCGATCCGCTCGACCCCGAGACGCAGATGGGCGCCATGGTCGATGCCGGGCACGCCGCCCGCGTCGCGGGCTTCCTGGAGACCGGCCGCGCCACCGCGCGCCTCGTGACCGGGGGCGAGCGCGTCGCGATCGGCGGCTCGGACGCCTATATCCGCCCGACGATCTTCGCCGACGTGCCGCGCGACGCGGCGATCGCCCGCGACGAGATCTTCGGCCCGGTGCTGACGGTGCAGACCTTCGCCAGCGATGACGAGGCGGTGGAAATCGCCAATGACACGGTCTACGGCCTGGCCGCCTCGGTCTGGACCCGCGACCTCAGCCGCGCGATGGACATCTCGGACCGCATCCATGCCGGGACGGTCTCGGTCAACACGGTCGACGCGCTCTCGGCGCTGACGCCCTTCGGCGGGATGAAGCAGTCGGGCTTCGGCCGCGACCTGTCGATCCACTCCTTCGACAAGTACAGCGCCCTGAAAACGGTCTGGATCAAGTACTAAGCCGGTATTGACCTTCCAGCGTCCCGTGCCGACATAGAGATGACCCCTCATCCGGCACGGGACGGCATTCATGGCATTGCGCTTCACCCTCAGGCAGCTCGAATATTTCGTGGCCGTGGGCGAATGCGGCTCGATCGCGCTGGCCGCGGAGAAGGTCAATGTCTCCTCCCCCTCGATCTCGGCGGCGATCTCGCAGCTCGAAGCGGAATTCGGGCTGCAGCTCTTCGTGCGCCGCCATGCCCAGGGCCTGTCGCTGACCCAGGGCGGGCAGCGCTTCCTCGACCATGCCCGCGACGTGCTGGAGCGCGCGCGGCGGCTCGGCGACCTGTCGAACGACATCACCGGCCATGTCCGCGGCCCGCTCAACGTGGGCTGCCTCGGCACCTTCGCGCAGATCGTCCTGCCGCAGGTGCGCCGCGGCTTCGTCGACCGCTATCCGGAGGTCGCCTTCCGCCAGTTCGAGCGCGACCAGACCGAGCTGTTCGACGGACTGCGCGGCGCGCGGCTGGACCTGGCGATCACCTACGATCTCGACATCCCGGCCGATCTGGAATTCGTGCCGCTGGTCAGCCTGCCGCCCTATGTGCTGCTGCCCGAGGAGCACGCCCTGTCGCATCTCGACAGCATCACCCCCGAGATGCTCGCGGGCTTCCCGATGGTGCTGCTCGACCTGCCGCTCTCGGCCGAGTACTTCCTGTCCTTCTTCCGCGAGGCCGGGGTCGTGCCCAGCATCGCCGAGCGGACCCGCGACATGGCGGTGATGCGCTCGCTGGTGGCCAACGGATTCGGCTATTCCATCGCCAATATCCGCCCCGTGACCGACCTGGCCCCCGATGGCGGGCGGCTGCGCTTCGTGCCGCTCGAGGGGCCGGTGCGGCCGATGACGCTGGGGCTGCTGCTGCCGGGCGGCGCGCGCTCCACCCTGACCGTGCGCGCCTTCATCGAGCATTGCCAGGCCGAAATCACCCCGGTCCGCACCCCCGGCATCCACATGCCGGGCGCCGCGTGAGCCCGCCCGTGTCCCGGCTGATCTTCATCACCCATCCCGAGGTCGTCCTCGACCCGGAGACGCCGGTCGAGCGCTGGCACCTTTCGGAGGCCGGGATCGCGCGGATGCGCGCCTTCGCCCGCGGGCCCGAGGCCGCCGCGATCGGCACGGTCTGGTCCAGCGCCGAGACCAAGGCGATCGAGGCGGCCGGACTGCTGGCCGCCGCGCGCGGCTGCGGCATCGCCGTCGATCCGCGGCTGGGAGAGAACGACCGCAGCGCCACCGGCTTCCTGCCCCCGGCCGAGTTCGAGCGCACCGCCGACGCCTTCTTCGCCCGCCCCGAGGACAGCATCCGCGGATGGGAGCGGGCCTCCGACGCCCAGGCGCGCATCCTCGCCGCCGTCACCGCCATCGCCGCGCGCCCGCATGCGGGCGACCTCGCGATCGTCGCCCATGGCGCGGTCGGCGCGCTGCTTCTCTGCGCGCTCCGGCGCCAGGCCATCAGCCGCAGCATGGACCAGCCCTTCCAGGGCCATTTCTGGACCGCGACCCTGCCGGATCTGGTGCCGCTCTCGGGCTGGATCCCGGTCGCGCCGCGCGGCTGAGCAGTCATTATGTACAGACATAAATCTTCGCCCGCCGCCCAATGCGGCATCTTTCGGGGTTAAAACATAAGCAATTAGGCCCGGCCTAACACGCGCTTCCGCAAGCCATAATTTACCTGCAGCCGAGATTAACGCTTCCTTGCGCTCGACTCGGATTGAGGAGCCGCGCGTGTCGTCCAGCCACTATGACATCCTGTTCGAGCCGGTGAAAATCGGCCCGCTCACTGCCAAGAACCGCTTCTACCAGGTGCCGCACTGCAATGGCGGCGGCTACCGCGACCCTTCCGCCGCCGCCGCGATGCGCGGCATCAAGGCCGAGGGCGGCTGGGGCGTGATCTTCACCGAGCAGACCGAGATGCACCATACCTCGGAAATCACCCCCTTCATCGAGCTGCGCCTCTGGGACGACCGCGACATCCCCGCGCTGAACCGCATGTCGGACGCGATGAAGACCCATGGCGCGCTGGCGGGCATCCAGCTGGCCTATTCCGGCATCAACGGCCCGAACCTCTACACCAAGGAGGTGCCGCTGGCGCCCTCGGCCCTGCCGATCCGCACCTTCACCAACGATCCGGTGCAGGCCCGCGCGCTCGACAAGTCCGACATCCGCGACCTGCGCCGCTGGTTCGTCAATGCCGCCAAGCGCTCGAAGCTGGCCGGGTTCGACCTGATCTGCCTCTACGGCGCGCATGGCTTCGGCATCTTCCAGCATTTCCTCAGCCGCGCGACCAACCAGCGCTCGGACGAATACGGCGGCAGCCTCGAGAACCGCGCGCGCTTCGTCAACGAGGTGGTCGCCGACATCCGCGACGCGGTGGGCGACACGATGGCGCTGACGCTCCGGGTCAGCCTCGACGAGACGCTGGGCGAGCTGGGCTTCTCCAATGCCGAGGTGCGCGAGTTCATCGAGATGAATGCCGACCTGCCCGACCTGTGGGATCTGGCGCAGGGCACCTGGGAGGACTGCTCGGGCCCCTCGCGCTTCAAGGAAGAGGCCGCGCAGGAGGTCCTGGTCAAGGGCATCCGCGAGCTGACCTCGAAGCCGGTGGTCGGCGTCGGCCGCTTCACCTCGCCCGACGTGATGGCGCGGCTGGTACGGCAGGGCACGCTCGATTTCATCGGCTGCGCGCGGCCCTCCATCGCCGACCCGTTCCTGCCGAAGAAGGTGGAAGAGGGCCGGATCGAGGACATCCGCGAATGCATCGGCTGCAACATCTGCGTCACCGGCGACATGACCATGTCGATCAGCCGCTGCACGCAGAACCCGACCTTCATGGAGGAATGGCGCAAGGGCTGGCATCCCGAGAAGATGAACCAGAAGGGCGCCAGCTCGAACGTGCTGGTCGTGGGCTCCGGCCCCGCCGGCCTGGAAGCCGCCCGCGCGCTGAGCCTGCGGGGCTATGACGTCGCGCTGGCCGAGGCCGGGACGGAGCTGGGCGGCCGCGTCGCGAAGGAGCGCCTGCTGCCGGGCCTCTCGGCCTGGGGCCGGGTCGCAGACTACCGCGCCTACCAGCTGAGCCAGCGGCCGAATGTCGAGACCTATTTCGACAGCCCGCTCTCGGCGGAGGAAATCCTGGAGTTCGGCTTCGAGAATGTCTGCCTCGCCACCGGCGCCACCTGGCGCGCCGACGGCGTCTCGCGCCAGCATGTCGTGCCGATGCCCATCGACCCGGCCATGACCGTGCTGACCCCCGACGACCTGATGGCGGGCCGCCTGCCCTCGGGCAAGGTCGTGGTCTTCGACGACGACCATTACTACATGGGCGGCGTGCTGGCCGAGCTCTGCGCGCAGAAGGGCTGCGACGTCACGCTTGTCACGCCCTCGGCCTATGTGTCCGACTGGACGCTGAACACGCTGGAACAGGCGGCGATCCACCGCCGGCTGGCCGAGGCCGGGGTGAAGATCGTGCTGAATACCGGCATCGCCGCGATCCGCGCGGACGGGGCCGAGACCTGCTGCAGCTACACCGATGCGCGCGCCCATCTCGGCTGCGACGCGGTCGTGATGGTCGCCTCGCGCAGCGGCCAGGACGCGGTCTACCGCGCACTGAAGGCCCGCGAGGCCGACTGGGCGGATGCGGGGATCAAGTCGGTGAAGCTCATCGGCGATGCCGAGGCGCCGGGGCCGATCGCCTGGGCGACCTATGCCGGGCACCGCTATGCCCGCGAGCTGGACATGGCGCCGATCGGCGACGCCCTGCCCTTCCGGCGCGAAATCACGGAACTGGCGTAACGATTGCCCGCGCAAAGCGGGAGAGGAACAGGGAAACACGCATGGCGCGCGGCAAGGCGGTCGAGGTCTACAATGTCTCGAAGAGGTTCGGCTCCTACCAGGCGCTGGACCAGGTCAGCTTCACCATCCACGAGAACGAGTTCTTCACCCTGCTCGGCCCCTCGGGCTGCGGGAAGACGACGCTCCTGCGGATGATCGCGGGATTCGAGAGCCCCTCCGAGGGCGCGATCCTGCTCAACGGGGCGGAGATCGAGACGCTGCCGCCGCACAGGCGGCGGGTGAACACGGTGTTCCAGAGCTACGCGCTCTTCCCGCACATGACGCTGGCGCAGAACATCGCCTTCGGGCTGGAGAACCTGGGCTGGGACCGCAAGCGGCGCGAGGCCCGCGTGGCCGAGATGCTGGAGCTGGTCCACATGACCCAGTTCGCCGCCCGCCGCCCCGCCCAGCTTTCGGGCGGGCAGCGCCAGCGGATCGCGCTGGCGCGCGCGCTGGCGCCCGAGCCGCAGGTGCTGCTGCTCGACGAGCCGCTCTCGGCGCTGGACCTGAAGCTGCGCCAGGCGATGCGCGACGAGCTGAGATCCCTTCAGAAGAAGACCGGGATCACCTTCATCTTCGTCACCCATGACCAGGAGGAGGCGCTCGACATGTCGGACCGCATCTGCGTCCTGGGCGAGGGCCGCATCCAGCAGCTCGGCACCCCGGCCGAGATCTACGAGGACCCCGAGAACCGCTTCGTCGCCGACTTCATCGGCGAGACCAATTTCCTTGCCGCCGAGGTGCTGTCGGTCGAGGGCGACATGGCGCGCATCCGCACGCCCTTCGGGCTGGAGATCACCGCGCGGCAGAAGGGGCTGACCGGTCCCGGCCCCGCCACGCTGTCGCTGCGCCCCGAGAAGATCGGCATGCAGAGCCAGGCCGACGGCCATGTCCTGCAGGGCACGGTCCGGGGGCGCAACTACATGGGCGGCTTCACCCATTACACCGTCGATGTCGCGGGCCAGCCGCTGCGGGTGTCGCGCCGCAACGCGCTGTCGCATGCCGAGAGCTTCGAGCCCGGCCAGACGGTGTCGCTGGGCTTCCGCGAGGACAGCGCGCGGGTCCTGGCGCAATGACCCGGGCGGCGCTGAAGAGCTTCCGCCTCTGGGGCCTCGTCCCCGCCTGGGCGCTGATGGGGCTGACGCTGATCATCCCGGTCGCCATCGTCGCCGGGGTCAGCCTCGCGGATCGCGGCCCCTATGGCGGCTTCAACTGGGCGCTGAACGTCTCCAGCTACCGCGAGATCCTGTTCACCATGGGCTGGACGGACGAGCTGGAATTCGACCCGAAATACCTGGTCATCATCGGCCGGACGCTGGCCTACGGCCTCGCCACCACGGCGATCTGCATGGCGCTGTCGGTGCCCGTCGCCTATGTCATCGCCAATGCCCGCGAGAACTGGAAGCCCTTCCTCGTCTATCTGGTGACCCTGCCCTTCTGGGTCTCGATGATCGTGCGCGTCTATGCCTGGCTGATCATCCTCGGCAACGAGGGGCTCGCCGAGAAGACCTGGAAATTCTTCGGCGGCGGCGATGTCGACACGTTCCTCTTCACCCCCGGCGCGATGCTGACCGGCATGGTCTACAGCTACATCCCGCTGATGGTGCTTCCCGTATACGCCGCCATCGAGAAGCTCGACCCGGCGCTGCTGGAGGCCTCCCACGACCTCTACGGCAACCGCTGGACCACGCTGCGCCGGGTGATCCTGCCGCTGACCTGGCCGGGTCTCGCCGCCGGCGCGATCCTGGTCTTCGTCCCCGCCATCGGCACCGTGCTGGAGCCGATGCTGCTGGGCGGCGGCAAGCAGATGATGATGGGCACGCTGATCCAGACCCAGTTCGGCGGCGGCCGCAACTGGCCCTTCGGCGCCGCCATCGCCATGGTGCTGATGGCCATGGTGGTCATCGTGCTGGTCCTCAACGCCCGCCGCGCCGCGGCCATCGCCCGGGAGATGGAGCCATGAGCGCCCCCGCCCACGATATCCGCCGCTATCCCGGCGCCAGGCTGGTCACGGCCGTCTTCTTCCTCTGGCTCTACCTGCCGATCGCCGTGGTGATCTGGTTCTCCTTCAACGAGAACCGCCTGGTCTCGGTCTGGACCGGCTTCTCCACCCAGTGGTACGCGGCCGCGCTGCAGAACAAGGCGCTGATGGACGCGCTGCGCGTCTCGCTGACCGTCGCCGTCATCGCCACGATCGGCGCGACGGCGATCGCGCTGATGGCCGCCATGGTGCTGTCGCGGGCGCCCTCGAAGCGCATCTACAAGCTCTCCGAGGCGGTGGTGAACCTGCCGCTGATGCTGCCCGAGATCGTCGTCGCCGTCGCCGTGCTGATCCTCTTCTCCCAGCTCGGCATCGCCAACGGGATGGTGAAGCTGACGCTGGCGCACACCGCCTTCTGCACGCCCTTCGCCTTCCTGCCGATCCGCGCCCGGCTGCAGGGGATGAGCCGCGACTTCGAGGAGGCCGCGCAGGATCTCTATGCCACGCCGCTGACCGCCTTCCGGCGCGTGACCCTGCCGATGATCGCCCCCGGCGTCTTCGCCGGCGCGATGCTGGCCTTCGTGATGTCGATGGACGACTTCATCACCTCGAACATGCTGAATTCCGGCGGCTCGACCACGCTGCCGGTCTACATCTTCTCGCTGATCAAGCGCGGCACCACGCCCGAGCTGAACGCGATCTCGACCCTGATGATCCTCGTCTCGCTGGCGATCGCCACCATCGCCCTGGCGATGAGCGCGCGCGCCATGCGGCGGGACCTCTGACAGATAACCGATAACAGACCCAACAGGAGACCTCCCATGAAAAAGACCCTGCTGACCGGCACCGCGCTGATCTGCCTGGCCGCTCCGGCCCTGGCCGAGGGCACGCTGAACATCTACGCCTGGTCCGACTCCATCGCGCCCGAGCTGATCGAGAAATTCTCGGCCGAGACCGGCGCCACCGTGAATTACGACGGCTTCAACTCGAACGAGGACGCGCTGACCAAGCTGCAGGCCGGCGCCTCGGGCTACGACATCGTCACCCCCTCCCAGCATTTCGTGAAGATCATGATCGACGAGGGGCTGCTGGAGGATATCGACGCCAAGGATCTGGACGCCTATGCCGCCGTCGACGACCGCTGGAAGGGCCAGTGGTGGGACCCGGAGAACGACTATTCGATCCCGATGGCCTATGGCACGGCGGGCTTCGCGGTGAACCGCGACCTCTATGACGGTCCGGTCGACAGCTGGGGCGTCTATTTCGAGCCGACCGAGGCGCTGCAGGGCAAGATCGCCTCGCTCTCCTATCCCGACGAGGTCGTGGGCGCGGCACAGCTCTATCTGGGCGTCGAGTTCTGCACCGAGGACAAGTCGGAGATGAAGAAGGTCTACGACCTGCTGATGGCGCAGAAGCCCTATGTCGCCGCCTATTCGTCCGACAATATCGAGAACCGCCTGGGCTCGGGCGAGGTCGCGGCGCATTTCTGGTGGGACGGCAACGTGCTGCGCACCCGCGACGCCGGCGCGAACCTGGAATACGCGATGCCCAAGGAAGGCCTGGTCGGCTGGCTCGACAGCTATGTCGTGCCGAAGGGCGCCGCCAATGTCGACATGGCCAAGAAGTTCATCGAGTTCATGTCGACCGAGGAAAACGCCACGATCCAGTACAACTACTACGCCCATTCCGCGCCGGTGAAGATCGACGAGGCCTCGGCGAAATACACCCCCGAGAACGCGCCCGAGCTGTTCCCGACCGTGCCGGTCGAGTTCTCCAAGGCCTGCTCGCCCGCCGCGCAGGATCTGGTGACCAAGGTCTGGACCGACCTGCTGCAGTAAGCCGACCCGGCTCCGCCCCCGTCCGGGGCGGAGCCTCGACAGACCGGAAGACCCCATGCCCCCCCTCCATATCACCGGCGCTGCCGATCCCATCACCGGCGCGGAGATCTCCGTCGCCGTCGCGGACGGGATCATCGTGCCCGCCCCCGTCCCCGGATCGCGCGAGATCGACGGACGCGGGCTCTGCCTGCTGCCCGGGCTGATCGACAGCCATCTGCACCTGCTCACCGGCGGCGTGGCGCTCGGACAGCTGAACCTGCTGGAGGTGGCGGGCGAGGACGCCTTCCGCGCCGCGCTTGCCGCTTATGCCGAGGGCCGCGACAGCGACCCGGTGCTCTGCTGCTGGTCGGCGAATTACGACCTCTTCGGCCGCGGCACGCGCCCCGACCGGCATGCGCTCGACCGGGTCTGCCCGGACCGGCCGCTGCTCGTCACCTCGGTCGACTTCCACTGCGCCTGGGCCAATACCGCGCTCCTGCGCCTCGCCGGGCTGATGGACGCGGTGCCGGACGTGCCCGGCGTCGTCACCGGCGCGGACGGGCAGCCGACCGGCGAGCTGCAGGAATTCGAGGCGATGGGCCTCGCGCAGAAACATGCCGCCAGCGGCGGCCGCGAGGGGCTGGGGCTGATCGGCCGCGAGCCCGATGCGCCCGATGCCGCCGCCCGCGCCCATGACCGCGCCGCCCTCGGCGCGGCGATGGAGGAATGCGCCCGCCAGGGACTGACCTCTGTCGTCAACATGGATGGCAGCCTCTACCTGGCGGAGCTGCTGACGGAGATGGCCGAGGAGGGTGCGCTGCCCGTCCGGGTCAGCCTGCCGATGACCATCGCGCCCGAGCATGACGACGCCCGCATCGCGGCGCTTCTCGAGGCCGCATCCCGCCCGCCCGTCGGGCGGCTCTCCTTCGGCCGGATCAAGATGTTCATGGACGGGGTCTTCGACACCTGGACCGCGCTGCGCACCGACGACTATCCCGGCCGTCCGGGCCTCCGCGGCACGCCGCTCTTCCCGCCTGCGCGCTTCGCCGAGATCTGCGTCCTGGCCGATGCGGCCGGGCTGCAGCTCCAGACCCATGCGGTCGGCGACGGCGCGGTGCGCGCGGTGATCGAGGGCTACGAGGCCGCCTGCCGGGCCAATGGCCGCCGCGACGCCCGCCACCGGATCGAGCATATCGACATGCTCCACCCCGGCGACCTGGCCCGGATCGCCGCGCTCGGCGCCATCGCCTCGATGCAGCCCGTCCACCCGCCGGGCTCGAGCGGCCTGCCGCTGGAGCCGACCGTCTCGATCATGGGCCGCCACCGCTGGGGCGACACCTTCCCCTGGGCGGCGCTGGCCGCCGCGGGCGTGCCGCTGGCCTTCGGCACCGACTGGCCGACCGCGCCGCTCTCGCCGGTGAACGCCATCCATGCCGCGCTGGCGCGCCGTCCCTGGGCCGCGGATGTGCCCGACCAGCGCCTGCCCCTGGCGGAGGTGCTGGCCGCCTACGGCCCGGGCGGGGCGCATGCGCTCTTCGCCGAGAACCGGCTGGGCGGGCTCGCCCCCGGCATGGCGGCCGACCTGGTCCTGATGGCGGGCAGCCCGGCCGGGCTCGCCCGCGACCCTGCCGCCTGCCGCGTCGCGCTGACGATCTGCGGCGGCGCCATCACCCATGAGGCAAGACCATGACCGAAACCGAGCTCCTGGCGCGGCTCGTCGCCTTCCCCACCCTGACCGGCGGCCCCAATCTGGAGATGATCTCCTGGGTTCAGGACCACCTGGCGGGCTGCGGCTTCGCCGTCACCCGCGTGGCCTCCGCCGACGGCACCAAGGCGGGGCTGCTCGCGCGCTTCGGCGAGGGGCCGGACGGGCTGCTGCTCTCGGCCCATAGCGATGTCGTGCCGGTGGCCGGGCAGAGCTGGAGCAGCGACCCGTTCACCCTGACCGCCCGCGGCGACCGGCTGGCGGGGCGCGGCACCACCGACATGAAGGGCTTTCTCGCCTGCGTGCTGGCCCATGCCGCGACCCTGCGCGCCGCGCCGCCCTCCCGGCCGGTGATGATCGCGCTGAGCTGGGACGAGGAGATCGGCTGCCGCGGCATCGCCGAGATGATCGGCCAGGTCGTGCCGGTGCTCGGCCGTCCCGGCCTCTGCATCGTCGGCGAGCCGACCTCGATGCGGCTGGCCACCGGCCACAAGGGCAAGGCGAGCTACCTCGCCCGCTGCCATGGCGAGCCCGGCCATTCCTCGATGGCGCCGGTCTTCCGCAACGCGCTGCATCTCGCCTGCGACCTCGTCGCGGCGCTGCGCCGCGAGCAGGCGCGGCTCCAGGCCGGGGGCGCGCAGGACCCGGCCTATGACATGCCCTGCTCGACGATCCATGCCGGGGTGATGCGGGGCGGCGTGGCGCTCAACATGGTGCCGGAGCTGGCCGAGGTCGAGTTCGAGATCCGCCACCTGGCGCAGGAAACCGCCGCGGAGATCCTCGCGGGCGTCGTGCAGGGCCTTCCCGGGGGTATCGAGATCACCGAGACCGGCGCCTATCCCGGGCTCGAGGCCGATCCCGCCGATCCGGCCATCGCCGCGCTGGCCGCCGCCCTGCCCGATCCGGCACCGCTCAAGGTCGCCTACGGCACTGAGGCGGGCTATTTCGCCGGGCTCGGCATCCCCACCGCGGTCTGCGGCCCGGGAACGATGAAGGACGGCCACCAGCCCGACGAGTCGATCGCCGTCTCCGAACTCGCAGCCTGCCGCGCGCTCCTCGCCCGCATCGCCTGACCCCGCAGCGCAGCGCCGGAGGGACAGGAAGGCCCGACCCGGCTGCCGTCGGGCCTGACTTCCCGCGGGCAGCCGAGTCGGGCCCGCGGCGACCGTCCGCGCCGCGCCCCGGGGTCGGCGTTTCGTCGTCATCACGTCCACCAGCACCGCGCCGAAGACGCTGCCTGTCGGCCTGCCCCCGGGCCCGCGCCCGCATCGCCCGCCCCCGCAGAACGGCGCCAGAGGGACAGGAAGGCCCGACCCGGCTGCCGTCGGGCCTGACTTCCCGCGGGCAGCCGAGTCGGGCCCGCGGCGACCGTCCGCGCTGCGCTCCGGGTCAGCGCTTCTTCTTCATCGCGTCCATCAGCGCCGCGCCGAAGGCGCCGGTGCTCTCGGCCGGCTTGCCCTTCGGACCGGCCTTGCCGCCTTTCGGACCGCCGTCCTTCGGGCCATTGCCGCGCGGGCCGCCCGGGCCGCGGGCATTGCGCTCCTCGCGGGCCGAGGCGCCGCCGTCCTTCTTCATCGACAGCCCGATGCGCTTCCTCGGCACATCCACCTCGGTGACCGTGACCTGCACCACATCGCCGGTCTTCACCACCTCGTGCGGATCCTTCACGAACCGGTCGGCCAGCTGGCTGATATGCACCAGCCCGTCCTGGTGCACGCCGATATCGACGAAGGCGCCGAAGGCCGCCACATTGGTCACCGTCCCCTCGAGCCGCATGCCGGGCTTGAGGTCCTTGATGTCCTCCACCCCGTCGGCGAAGCTCGCCGTCTTGAAGCTCGGGCGCGGGTCGCGGCCGGGCTTCTCCAGCTCCGACAGGATGTCCCGCACCGTCGGCAGGCCGAACTCCGCATCGACGAAATCCTGCGCGCGCAGCCCCTTCAACGCCGCCGGGTCGCCCATGATCGAGCGCAGGTCGCGGCCGCAGGCGGCGACGATCTTGCGCGCCACGCCATAGGCCTCGGGGTGCACGGCGGAGGCGTCGAGAGGCTCCGTCCCGCCCTGGATGCGCAGGAAGCCCGCGCATTGCTCGAAGGCCTTCGGCCCCAGCCCCGCCACCTTCATCAGCGCCTTGCGGCTGGCAAAGGCGCCATTGGCGTCGCGATGCGCCACGATCGCCTCGGCAAGCCGCGGCCCCAGGCCCGCGACATGCGACAGGAGCGGCGCCGAAGCGGTGTTCAGGTCGACGCCCACCGCGTTCACCGCATCCTCGACCACCGCCTCCAGCGAGCGGGCCAGCTGGCGCTGGTCGACATCGTGCTGGTACTGGCCGACGCCGATCGCCTTGGGCTCGATCTTGACCAGCTCGGCCAGCGGATCCTGCAGCCGCCGCGCGATCGAGACCGCGCCGCGAAGACTGACATCGAGCCCCGGGAACTCCTTTGCCGCCAGTTCCGAGGCGGAATAGACCGAGGCCCCGGCCTCGGAGACGACGACCTTGGTCGGCTTCGGCAGATCGCCCGGCAGCAGCCGCAGCGTGTCGGCCACCAGCCGCTCGGTCTCGCGGCTCGCCGTTCCGTTGCCGATGGCGATCAGCTGCACGCTATGGCGGCGGACCAGGTCGAGGATGATCGACTGCGCGCCGCGGATGTCGTTCTTGGGCTGGAACGGATAGAGCGTCGCGGTGTCGAGCAGCTTGCCGGTCGCGTCGACCACCGCGGCCTTGACCCCGGTGCGGATCCCCGGATCGAGCCCCAGAACCGCCTTCGGCCCGGCCGGCGCGGCCAGCAGCAGGTCCTTGAGGTTGCGGGCGAAGACCTGGATCGCCTCCTCATGGGCGCGGCTGCGCAGCTCGCCCAGAAGGTCCATGTACATCGACAGGCCGAGCTTGACCCGCCAGGTCCAGCCCGCCGCCTTCTGCAGCCAGCGGTCGCCCGGCGCATCGCCGCGGATGCCGATCTCGGAGGCGATGATGCCGGTGGCGCGGTCGGCGCCGGTCTCGGGCTCGGGCGCGATGGAGATGGTCACCACCTCCTCGGCCGCCGCCCGCAGGATCGCCAGCGCGCGGTGCGAGGGGATGCTCTTCCAGGCCTCGCGATGCTCGAAATAGTCCGAGAACTTCGCCCCCTCGGCCTCCTTGCCGGGCACCACCGCGGCCGAGATATCGGCCTCGGCGCGCATGAAGTCCCGCAGCCGGCCCAGCAGATGGGCGTTCTCGGAAAGCTCCTCGACGATGATGTCGCGCGCGCCGTTCAGCGCCTCCTTCACCCCCAGCACGGCCTCGCCCAGATAGCCCGCCGCCAGCGCCTCGGGATCGGCGGAGCGGTCCTGCTGGATCGCGCGCAGGAGCGGCTCCAGCCCGTTCTCCCGCGCGATCATCGCCTTGGTGCGGCGCTTGGGCTTGTAGGGCAGGTAGATGTCCTCGAGCGCCGCCTTGGTCTCGGCCCCGGCAATCGCGCGGCCCAGCTCGGCGGTCATCTTGCCCTGGCCCTCGATCGAGGAGAGGATTGCGGCGCGGCGCGCCTCGAGCTCGCGCAGGTATCCCAGCCGCTCGGACAGCGTCCGCAGCTGGGTGTCGTCCAGCCCGCCCGTCACCTCCTTGCGGTAGCGCGCGACGAAGGGCACGGTCGCGCCGCCGTCGAGCAGCTCCACCGCCGCCGTGACCTGCTTCGGCGTGGCGCTGATCTCTGTGGCGATGGAGCGGGCGATGCGGTCGGCGGTCTGGTCCAAGGCGGATCCTCCTGTTGCGGGAGGCCAGTCCTAGCTTCCGGCCGCCGCGCTGCCAAGGGGGAGCCGCAGGCGCCGCGGCGCCGGCAGGCGGATCTCAGGCGCGGATATAGGCCCAGCCCTCGGCCTGGCGCTCGGCCAGATGCACCACCGCGGCGGGGATCACGGAAAGATGCGCGGGCGCCTCGAGCCCCTGGCCCGCCAGCGAGTTGCCGCAGAGCCGCAGATAGGGGTCGGTTCCGGGATCGGCCAGGGCGATGGCCGGGGCGACGGCACCGGCATTGGCGACGATCTCGACGATCGCCTCTGGCCGCGCCTTCATCAGGTTGCGGGCATTGCTGCGCGCACGGGCCAGCGCGCCCTCGGTCGGGGCATGGATCAGGACATGGAGAAGCGGCATGGGGTCAGTTCCCGGCAGTTGCACTCTGCCACGGGTCTAGCCGCTGACCGCCCCGTGGCGAAGGCGGCCGGTCGCCGCCCCCTCCGCTCAGCCGCGCGCGGCGGCCAGCGCCGCGGGCAGCGCCTCTTCCAGCAGGTCGAGCTCTTCGGGACGCCCGGCCGAGATGCGGATGCAGCGGTCCTCGGGCGCGACGAAGGGCTTGCGGATGAAGACGTCGCGCGCGTCGAGCTCCTCGAGCACGCGGCGGGCGAAGGCGCCGTCCGCGCCGCAGTCGAGCGCGACGAAATTCGTCCCCGAGGGCAGCGCCGGCAGGCCGTTCGCGGCGCCGATGGCGGCGATCCGGTCGCGCGCCGCGGAGACTTGCGCGCGGGTCCAGTCGAGATGCGCCCCGTCTTCCAGCGCCGCCAGCGCCCCGGCCTGGCTGATCCGCGCCATGCCGAAATGGTTGCGGATACGGTCGAAGGCCGCGATCAGACCGGCCTCGCCCACCGCATAGCCCACGCGCGCGCCCGCCAGCCCGTAGGCCTTGGAGAAGGTCCGCATCCGGATCACCCGGCTGTCCTCGGGCGCGAAGGCCGGCGCGGTGCCCTCGGGCGCGAATTCGATATAGGCCTCGTCGAGCACCAGCAGGCAGCCCTCGGGCACGGCCTCGATCATCGCCTGCACGGTCGCCGCGTCGTGCCAGGTGCCCATCGGGTTGTCGGGATTGGCCAGATAGACCAGCTTCGCCCCGGTCTCGCGCGCCTTGTCGATCAGCGCCGCCGGGTCTTCGCGGTCGTCGCGATAGGGCACGGTGACCAGCGTCCCGCCGAAGCCCGCGACATGGTAGTTGAAGGTCGGATAGGCCCCGGCCGAGGTGACGACGGTATCGCCCGGCCCCACCGTCAGCCGCACCAGATTGCCCAGGAGCCCGTCGATCCCCTCGCCGATCAGCACATGCGGCTCGGCCACGCCCAGATGCGCGGCCAGCGCGGCGCGCAGCTCCTTCGAGGAGGAATCGCCGTATTTCCAGGTCTCTGCCGCTTCGGCTTCCATCGCCGCCACCGCCTTCGGCGAGGGGCCGAAGACATTCTCGTTGGCACCCAGCCGCGCCCGGTAGGGACGGCCGCGGCGGCGCTCCATCTCCTCGGGGCCGATGAAGGGCACGGTGGCAGGCAGGGCGGCGACAAGCGGGGTGAGAAGCGAGCGGGTCATGGCCCGTGTTCTGGCGCTATTGCCCGGCGCCTGCAAGAGGCCTCAGAGCAGCGGCTCGGCCGCCTTGGCAAAGCGCGGCAGGCGTGCCCGTTTCAGCAGCGCCCGCGGGCTGTCCCCGTCCCTGAGGCCGGAAAGCCGCGCCCGCAGCGCGTCCAGCATCGGCGCCTCGGCCTCGCGCAGCGCCTCGAGCAGGAAGGAATCGGGATGCCAGGGCGTCACCCCGTGCCGCGCCAGCGTGCGGCCGGGAAAGTCGCGCATGTTGAAGGTGACGATCGCCTGCGCCTCGCCCGCGATCGCCGCGGCCAGAACATGGATGTCGTCGGGATCGGGCAGCGACAGGGTCGCCTCCAGCCCGTCGGGCAGCGCCACCTCCGCCCCGGGCCAGCGCGCGGCCAGCATCGCCGCCTCGGCCGCGACCTCGGCCGCGGGCGTCTCGCGCCCGGCGGCATGGGTCCATTCGAAGGCGATGCGCGGCGACCAGAGCGGGGTGAAGACGCCTGCCGCCGCCGCGTCGAGCAGGAGCCCGCGCGTCAGCGTCGGAAACAGCACGCAGGCGTCGAGGACGGCTCTCACAGGGGCAGCACGCGGAACACGATCGCCTTCAGGTAGCCCGACTCGGCCAGCTGCGGATGCAGCGGGTGGTCGGGCCCAGCCTCGCCGGTATGGATCAGCTGCACCTGCCGCCCCGCCCGGCCGACGCCGCGCAGGCAGGCATTGCGGAACTTCTCAAGCGTCGCGGCATGCGAGCAGGAGCACAGCGCCAGGTAGCCGCCCTCGGGCGCCACCAGCTTCGCGCCCGAGCGCGCGACCTTCTCGTAGGCGCGCAGACCGGCCTCGAGCGCGGGCTTCGACGGCGCGAAGGCGGGGGGGTCGCAGACCACCAGGTCGAAATGCAGCCCCTCGTCCTCGAGCGCGGTCATCACGTCGAAGGCATCGCCCTGGCGCGTGGCGAAAGCGGCGGCGCCCTGGCCCATCGCCTCGGCGCCCTGCTGGGCCAGCTCCAGCGCCGCGGCCGAGGCATCGACGCAGGTCACATGCGCCGCGCCGCCCGCCAGACCGGCCAGGCCGAAGCCGCCGACATGCGAGAACACGTCGAGCATGCGCGTGCCGCGGGCCAGCCGCTGGACGAAAGCCTGGTTGTCGCGCTGGTCGTAGAAGAGCCCGGTCTTCTGCCCGCCGGCCAGGTCGGCCATGTAGGTGGCGCCGTTCATCTTCACCGCGACCGGCCCCTCGGCCAGCGTGCCGCGCAGCACCTTGCTCTCGTCGTCGAGCCCTTCGAGGCTGCGCGCCCGGCCGGAGGCGTTCTTCAGGACATTGGCGATGCCGGTCACCTCGACCAGCGCCTCGACCATCAGGTCGAGATGCGCCTCCGCCCAGGCGGCATTGGGCTGGATCACCGCGGTGTCGCCGAAGCGGTCGACCACCACCCCGGGCAGCCCGTCGGCCTCGGCATGGATCAGCCGGTAGAAGGGCTCGGCATAGAGCCGCGAGCGCAGGTCCAGCGCGCGGGCGAAGCGGCGGGCGAACCAGGCCTTGTCGACCACGGCCGCGGGATCGCGGTCGATGATCCGCGCCATGATCTTCGAGGCGGGATTGACCGCGACCAGCGCCATGTCCTGGCGTTCGGCATCCTGCAGCACGGCGATCGTGCCCGGCGCCAGCGCGCGGGTGCGCCGGTCGGTCACCAGGTTGTCGGCATAGACCCAGGGCGCGCCCCAGCGGATGGAGCGGGCATCGGCCTTGGGCATCAGGCGGATGGCGGGGCGGGCAGTGTCGGTCATGTCTGGGACTCCCGGAGGCGGCAGGGTCTCCGCCTATAGATCAGCCGCGCCGCTTTGGAAAGCGCCGAGCGTCGTGCGGCGCCGGAGTTGGCGCCGGAGTTGACGCCGGGGCCCCGGCCATGCGCTGATGCCCGCGATCCGGCAGGGAGGCTCCATGACCAGCGGACATGTCTTCATCGCCGCCAGCCTCGACGGCTACATCGCCCGTGCGGATGGCGGCATCGACTGGCTGGAGCCCTTCGGCAGCTCCGGCGAGGATACCGGCTACGGGCGGTTCATCGCAGGCATGGACGCGATCGTCATGGGCCGCGGCACCTGGGAAACCGCCAAGGGCTTCGATCCCTGGCCCTATGCGCTGCCCGTGCTGGTGCTGTCGCGGCAGCTTGCGGGCCGCCCGGTGCCCGCGGGGCTCGAGGGGCGCGTCGAATTCTCGGATGCCTCCCCTGCCGCGGCGATGGCCCTGCTCGCCGCCCGCGGCCATGCCCGCGCCTATGTCGATGGCGGGCAGCTGGTGACGTCCTTCCTCGGTGCCGGGCTGATCGCCGGGCTGACGGTGACGCATGTTCCGCTGCTCCTCGGCGGCGGCCGGCCGCTTTTCGGCGCACTGCCCGCCGAAATCGCCCTGGAACACGAAGAGACCCGGGCTTTCGCCTCGGGTCTCGTGCAGTCGCGCTACCGGGTCGCCCAGCAGGGCTGAGCCGGATCAGGCCGGTTCGGCCGCCTTCTCGCCCTTGGCGATGGCCACGGCTTCTGCGGCGAGACGGGCGATGCCGTCCCAGTCGCCCTCGGCCATCATGTTCTCGGGGGCGACCCAGGAGCCGCCGCAGCAGATGACGTTCGGCAGGGCCAGGTACTGCGTCACGTTCTTCACCGAGACGCCGCCCGTCGGGCAGAAGCTGACCTGCGGCAGCGGGCCGCCGATGGATTTCAGCATCGGCACGCCGCCCGCGGCCTCGGCGGGGAAGAATTTCTGCAGCTCGTAGCCGCGCTCCAGGTTGGCCATCACCTCCGAGGGCGTCGCCGCCCCGGGCAGGATCGGCAGGCCCTCGGCCTCGCAGGCCTGCAGAAGCGTCGGGGTCGAGCCCGGCGAGACCGCGAAGGTCGCGCCCGCATCCTGCGCGCGCTGCACGTCATTCGGCGTCAGCACGGTGCCCGCGCCGACCACCGCGCCCTCGACCTGGGACATGATGCGGATCGCCTCCAGCGCCGCCGGGGTGCGCAGCGTCACCTCCAGCGCCGGCAGGCCGCCTGCCACCAGCGCCTCGGCCAGCGGCTTGGCATATTCGACGTTCTTCACCACGATGACCGGGATGATCGGGGCAAGCTCGGCGAGCTCGCGCAGGGAATCGCTGGCCTGATGGGGTGTCATCGGCGTTTTCCTTCTATAGGGCAGATGCGGTTTCGGTGGCGGCCTGAGGCGCATGGCCTCCCGCAACCACCCGGGCGCCGTCCGCGGCAGAGCCCACAGATGCTCGGAAGACTTCAAAGAGTTCCCTCCCCAGACCGAAACCATTGGCACTCAGATCCGGCGCGGCGGCAGGGCGGCGGGCGAACTCCTCCGCGTCGCCGGCGAGGGCCAGGACGCCGTTGGTGGCATCGACCCGGATGATATCACCATCCTTCAGCCGCGCCAGAGGCCCGCCATCCGCGGCCTCGGGAGTGACGTGAATTGCGGCAGGAACCTTGCCCGATGCCCCCGACATGCGCCCGTCTGTCACCAGCGCAACCTTGTGGCCGCGGCCCTGCAGCACCGAGAGCACCGGGGTCAGCCCGTGCAGCTCGGGCATGCCGTTGGCCTTCGGCCCCTGGAAGCGGACGACGACGATCACGTCGCGGTCGAGCTGGCCCGCCTTGAAGGCGGCCTTGACCGACTCCTGGTCCTGGAAGACGGCGGCCGGGGCCTCGATCACGTGATGCTCGGGCGCGACGGCCGAAACCTTCATGATGCCGCGGCCGAGATTGCCGTCGAGGGATTTCAGCCCGCCCTGCGGCTGGAACGGATCGGCGGCGGGACGCAGGATCTTGTCGTTCAGCGTCTCCGCGGCGCCCGCCCGCCAGCCGAGCGCGCCGGCATCGAGCACCGGCTCCTGGGTGTAGTGCGACAGGCCGGTGCCCGCGACGGTCTCGGTATCGGGATGCAGCAGCCCGCCTGCGAGCAGCTCGCCGATCATGTAGCCGAGCCCGCCGGCCGCGTGGAAATGGTTCACGTCCGCGAGGCCGTTCGGATAGACCTTGGCCATCAGCGGCACGACCGAGCTGATCGCCGAGAAATCGTCGAGATCGAGCTGGATCCCCGCGGCGCGGGCCATGGCGGGCAGGTGCAGCACCAGGTTGGTCGAGCCCCCGGTGGCCATCAGCCCGACGATGCCGTTGACGAAGGCGCGCTCGTCGAGGATCGAGCTGACGGGCCGGAAGTCGTTGCCGAGCGCGGTGATCGCAAGCGCCCGCTCGGTCCCCGCGACGGTCAGCGCGTCGCGCAGGGGCGTATTGGGGTTGATGAAGCTCGCGCCTGGCAGGTGCAGGCCCATGAACTCCATCAGCATCTGGTTGGTATTCGCGGTGCCGTAGAAGGTGCAGGTGCCCGGGCCGTGATAGGAGGCCATCTCGGCCTCCATCAGCTTGTCGCGGCCGACCTCGCCGGTGGCGAATTGCTGGCGGACGCGGGATTTCTCGTCATTGGGCAGGCCGGAGGTCATCGGCCCGGCCGGCAGGAAGACCGCCGGGATATGGCCGAAGGTGGCGGCGGCGATGATCATCCCCGGCACGATCTTGTCGCAGACGCCCAGATAGAGCGCCGCGTCGAAGGTGTTGTGGCTGAGCCCGACCGCCGCGGCCAGCGCGATCACGTCGCGCGAGAAGAGCGACAGCTCCATGCCGGTCTGGCCCTGGGTGACGCCGTCGCACATGGCGGGCACGCCGGCGGCGACCTGCGCGGTGCCGCCCGCGGCGCGCGCGGCGGCGCGGATCATGTCGGGATAGCGCTCATAGGGCTGATGCGCCGAGAGCATGTCGTTATAGGCGGTGATGATGCCGATATTCGGCGCGCGGCCGGCGGCCAGCGCGTCCTTCTCGTCGCCCATCGCGGCATAGGCATGGGCCTGGTTGCCGCAGGTCAGGTGCGCGCGGCGGGGTCCGTCCGCCGCCTGCGCCTTCATCCGGTCCAGATAGGTCTGGCGGGTGTCGCGGCTGCGGTCACGGATGCGCTCCGTGACCTCTGCGATGACGGAATGCAGGGCCATGGCGGTTCCTCGAGCTGTGGTTACGTGTCCCAATTATGACTGATACCGCTAACAGGCGTCCGTTTCCACCGCTAAAAGCGTCGCGGTCCCTGACCCGGAGGCATGACGGCTGCGGCCATGCCGGAAGCGGGGCCGACACTTTGTCCGCACCGACCGGAGAACCGCCCGGCCGGCTCCCTGTCCCGCGGCTGGGCACGGGCGGCGGGGTGAGGGTGCGGGAGAGGGAACTCCCTCTCCCGCGGCCCTCTCCCTTCGCGGCGTCAGCCGAGCGCTTCGTCGCAGCGGCCGCAGACGCCCGCATGCGCATGCGTGCCGACATCCGGCAGCACTTTCCAGCAGCGGCCGCATTTCGCGCCCTCCGCCTTGGCGAAGACAACGCCCACCCCCGGCACGTCCGGCAGGGTGAAGGCGCCTTCGGGCACCGGCTCCGAGCTCAGCACTAGCGCAGAAGTGATGCAGATATCCGCGAATCTCTGCGCATCCTCGCCGATCATCGCGATCACCTCGGCCGGGGCGTGCACCACCGGCGCCGCTTCCAGCGACGAACCGATCACCTTCTCCTGGCGCTGCAGCTCGAGGCAGCCGGTGACGACGCGGCGGACATTGCGCAGCGTCTCCCAGCGGGCCCGCAGCTCCGGCGCCTTCCATTCGGGATTGGCCGCCGGGAAATCCTGCAGGTGGATCGACGAGGTCTCGCCCGGGAAGCGCTCCAGCCAGACTTCCTCCATGGTGAAGACCAGCACCGGCGCCAGCCAGGCGGTCAGCCGGTGGAAGAGGATGTCGAGCACGGTGCGCGCCGAGCGGCGGCGCAGGCTGTCAGGCGCATCGCAGTAGAGCACGTCCTTGCGGATGTCGAAATAGACCGCGCTGAGATTCACCGTGGCGAAGTTGAACACCCGGTTGAACACGCCCTGGAAGTCGTAGGCGGCATAGCCCTCGCGCACCACGTCGTCGAGCTCGGCCACCCAGTCGAGCACCATGCGCTCGAGCTCGGTCATTTCCGACACGTCGATCCGCTCGTCCTCGGTGAACCCGTCGAGATTGCCCAGGAGGAAGCGCATCGTGTTCCGCAGCCGGCGGTAGCTGTCGGCCGTGCCCTTGAGGATTTCCGGCCCGATCCGCAGGTCGGCGGTATAGTCCGACTGCGCCACCCACAGCCGCAGGATGTCGGCGCCGTATTGCTGGATCACCTGCTCGGGCGCGATCGTGTTGCCCAGGCTCTTGGACATCTTCATGCCCTTCTCGTCGAGCGTGAAGCCGTGGGTCAGCACGCCGCGATAGGGCGCCCGCCCCCTAGTGCCGCAGGCCTGCAGCATCGAGGAGTGGAACCAGCCGCGGTGCTGGTCGGTGCCTTCCAGGTAGAGATCGGCGATGCCGTCCTCGGATCCGTCCTCGCGGTCGCGCAGCACGAAGGCATGGGTCGAGCCGCTATCGAACCAGACATCGAGGATGTCGAAGACCTGGTCCCATTCCTCCGGGCTGTAGCCGTTGCCGAGGAAGCGCTCCTTGGCGCCGTCCTTGTACCAGGCATCAGCGCCCTCGGCCTCGAAGGCGGCGGTGATGCGGGCGTTGACCTCGGGGTCGCGCAGCAGGAAGTCCGGATCGGTCGGCAGCGCCCCCTTCTTCGTGAAGCAGGTCAGCGGCACGCCCCAGGCGCGCTGGCGCGACAGCACCCAGTCGGGCCGCGCCTCGATCATCGAATAGAGCCGGTTGCGCCCGGTGCGGGGCGTCCAGGTCACCAGCTCGTCGATCGAGGTCAGCGCGCGCTGGCGGATCGTCTTGCCATAGGTGTCCTGGCCGTCGCCGACCTCGCGGTCGATGGCGGCGAACCATTGCGGCGTGTTGCGGTAGATCACCGGCGCCTTGGAGCGCCAGCTATGCGGATAGGAGTGCTTGACCTGGCCGCGCGCGATGATGCCGCCCGCTTCGACAAGCTTCTCGATCACGGCGCGGTTGGCCTTGCCTTCCTTGCCCTTGCGGTCGAAGACCTGCAGCCCTGCGAAGAACGGCACATGCGGCAGGAACTCGGATTCCTCGCCGACATTGTGGGTCATCCGGTCCATCCAGCCGCGCGCGACGAAGGCCTCGTAGTCCTCCTGGCCGTGGCTCGGCGCCGTATGGACGAAGCCCGTGCCCGCATCGTCGGTCACGTGCTCGCCGTCGATCGCCGGCACGTCGTAGTCCCAGAAGCCCTCCGCGCCCTCGAGCGCGGCAAAGGGATGCTCCAGCACCAGATGGCCCAGCTCCTCGGCGGTAACGCTGCGCACCCGCTCGTATTCGGTGACCCGCGCCTTCTCCAGCGCATCGCCCGCCAGCTTGTCGGCGAAGACATAGAGCTCGCCCGCGGCGGTCCAGCTCTCCTCCTGCGTGGCCTTCACCCGGTAGAGCCCGTACTCGATCGCCTTCGAGAAGGCGACGGCCCGGTTCGAGGGGATGGTCCAGGGGGTGGTGGTCCAGATCACTACCCGCGCCCCGGCCAGCTCCTCGTCGAGCAGCGCCTGGTTCGCGGTGTCGTAGTCGCCGGCCTCCTCGTCGAAGGGCACCGGCGCGCCCTCGGCGCGGCGCACCTTGAACGCCACCCAGATCGTGTGGGACTTGTGGTCGTGGTACTCGACTTCGGCCTCGGCCAGCGCGGTCTTTTCCACGGGGCTCCACATGACCGGCTTCGAGCCCTGGTAGAGCGTGCCGGTCATCAGGAACTTCATGAATTCCTCGGCGATCACCCGCTCGGCGTGGAAGTCCATCGTCAGATAGGGCTTCTCCCACTTGCCGGTGACGCCCAGCCGCTTGAACTCGTCGCGCTGGATGCCGATCCAGCCCTCGGCGAAGGCGCGGCATTCCTGGCGGAAGTCGATGACCGGGACCTCGTCCTTGTTCCTGCCCTTCGCGCGGTACTGCTCCTCGATCTTCCACTCGATCGGCAGGCCGTGGCAGTCCCAGCCGGGGATGTAGCGCGCGTCCCTGCCCATCATCTGCTGCGAGCGGACCACCATGTCCTTCAGCACCTTGTTGAGCGCGTGGCCGATATGGAGATGGCCGTTGGCATAGGGCGGGCCGTCATGCAGCGTGAAGGGCGCCCGGCCCTCCTTCTCGCGCAGGCGGTCATAGATGCCGATCTCCTGCCAGCGCGCCAGCCAGCCGGGCTCGCGCTTGGGCAGGCCCGCGCGCATCGGGAAGTCGGTTTTCGGCAGGAACAGCGTGTCTTTGTAGTCGGGGGTCTCGGTCTCAGACGACATCGGGGCGGTCCTCAAGGGGAAATTCGTGAACGGCGATGGCGGCGCGGCAGATCATGCGCCTTGGCCCGGCAACTCAAGCGTGGAGCGCCGGGCGGATAATTCGCGCAATAATGATGCACATCGCGGTCATGGCGCGGGTTATAGGCAGGCCCGGCGCCGAGGTAAAGCGCCCCGGCGCGGCGCGGCGGCATTAAGCCTTCGCAAAGGGCGAGTCGCCTAAGGTCCCCCTGCCCGGAGTCCGGGCGCCGGTACCGCAGGAGTGAGGAGTCCCCAGTGTCGCAGTTCCCCGCCGCAGCCCAGTCCGTCCCGGATTCCGCCCGCAGATGAGCACCCCGCCCCTGCATGCCCGCCGCCCCAGCCAGGGCGAGGCTCCGTTCGAGGTCACGGAACTGTTCTTCTCGCGCACCGACCGGCGCGGGGTGATCCAGACCGGCAACACCGTGTTCCAGCGCGTCGCCGACCATCCCTGGGACCGGCTGATCGGCGCACCGCACAAGGTCATCCGCCACAAGGACATGCCCAAGGCGGTGTTCCACCTGCTCTGGTCGACCATCCAGGCCGGGGAGCCGATCGGCGCCTATGTCAAGAACATGGCCCGCGACGGGCTGCATTACTGGGTCTTCGCCTTCGTCTCCCCGGTGAAGGACGGCTATCTCTCGATCCGGCTGAAGCCGGTCAGTCCGCTGCTGAAGACGGTGGAGGCGGAATATGCGGCGCTCCTGGCGCGCGAGCGCAGCGAGGGGCTGACGCCCGAGACCTCGGCCGCGCTCCTGCTGGAGCGGCTGAAGGAGATGGGGTTTCCCAGCTACCGGGCCTTCATGTCCCATGCCGCCGCGACCGAGACCGCCGCCCGCTCGGAGCGGCTGGAGCGGACGGAGGCGCCCTGGATAGGGCCCTTCCGCACCATCACCGGCGCGCTGCGCGAGGTCGCCGACCAGACCGGCGAGCTTTCGGACGTGTTCCAGAGCATCCGCGGCATCCCCTACAACATGCGCATCCTCGCCTCGCGGCTGGAGGCGGCGGGCGGGCCGATCAGCGTGATCTCCGCCAATTACGGCATTCTCTCGGACGAGATCTCGGGCTGGATGCACAGTTTCGCCGACGAGAACGGCGGCTCCTTCCACGACATGACCCGCGCGATCGAAACCGCGCAGTTCCTGCAATGCACCGCGCTGATCCAGCAGGAGATGGTCGCCGCCTTCCAGCGCGAGACCGGACTGGACGAGCACATGGATGTCGCAGCCGAGACGCGGATCCTGAACGAGCAGCGGCTTGCCTATGACCTGCAGGCGCAGGACGGCATGGCGATGGTCGCGCGGCAGGCGGCGCGCTTCACCCAGTCGGTGCGCGACATGAAGCGGCTGATCACCGGTCTCGGCGCGACGCGGATGATGTGCAAGATCGAGGGCGCACGGCTGCGCAACACCGGTGACAACCTGGTCAGCGTCATCCGCCAGCTCGACCAGTTCCAGGAAAATATCGAGGAGCGGCTGCAGCGCATCGACGAGCGCAACCGCCTGGTCCAGCGCACGGCCTGCAGCCTGACCTCCTCCTGCAGCGACGCGCGCGAGGCGGGAAGCGCCCTCGGCACCGCCGCGGAGTGACCCTGTCCCGGCAAGAGCCCCGTGCGCCGGACCCTTCTCCGGCGGCCGTGGCGCCCCCGGCCAGGAGCCGTCTCCCATGCCTTGGGCCGGCCGGAGAGTGCGCCCCTCCCTGCACCGCCATACGCGTCCCGGTGGCAGCCATTCTCGCAATCCCCTGCCCGGCTGCCGCCGGATTCTGCGCAATGCGCCGGTGGTCGGGGGCCCGGACGGCTCCGAAGGCCGACGACCAGAGCCGCGAGGTTCACGGACCGCGAAGCTCTGCGGCATTACTCGCCGCACCACCGGCCGCAGCGGATTCATCCGGAGGGCGCATTCCCCAGCCCGCCGACAGCAGCAACACGGCTTGCGCCTTAGGCCGGGAGCATTCGCCGGAGGGACAGGACGGCCCCTCTGGCCCGACCGGCGCGAAAGGCCCGGGCTGCGCTCTGTCGTCCGCGCAACCTGCCATCACCGCGCCCGCCCCCACAACCATCCGCCTTCCGAGCAGCCCGCCAACGCCGGACCCGCCTCCACGGCCATCCGCCGCGCAGCCCGCAAACGCTGGACCCACCCCCAAGGCAATCTACTCTCCGCGCAGCCTCCTATCGCTGCGCCCGCCCCCACGACCATCCGCCGCGCAGCCCGCAAACGCCGGCCCCACCCCCAAGGCAATCTGCCCTCCGCGCAACCTGCCATCGCTGCGCCCGCCTCCGAGGCGATCCGCCATCTGGCGGCACCCAGACAATCCGACCGACAGCCAGATCGCTGTGATCCTCCGGAAAACCCCTGTGCGCCCCCGCAGAACCGACCCTCCGCACCCGGACTGCATCTCCCGCATGTCCCGCGCCGCGGCTGGCCGCAGGCCAGCGGCACGCCCCCCCCCGCCGGACCGTGTTGCCCAGACAGCCGCCGGATTGCGGACCTCCGAGGGCACGCCGAGGCCAGGTTCCGGCGAGGCCGTGGCCAGGACCTGCCGCCGGCTTGCGCCGTGAGCACCGGCAAGCCGAATTTGCCCGAACCGGCATCCTGTCGGCAGTCTCTCCGCGGATCGCGGGTGGAGGCATATTTCCGAAAAGACCTCCGCTGGAAGCTGCGCCTGCGCTACTCGGGAGGCCGCCGTCCAAAGACCGCGCCCGCGCCGGATCGAAGGCATGCCCTTGGCGATTGAGCGGGACGGAGACCCTGCTGCAAGCCCGAGCCAGGGAAGCGGACAGATGACATCGCATCTACGTGCAGGAGAATGGCGCGGCCGTCGCAACGACGGTCGGCGCCGCTCCGGAAGGCACGGGCGGGCGGCGGGAAAATCGCCGGCAGCAGCCCTGCCGAACACCCGCCCCGGCGGGCTGCGCAGATCGATTTTGTCGTCAATCCTGTTTCTCAGTTCGCCACGGCAACGATCGATGGCATGATCTCCGCCCGCCCATCGCCCGAGGACGCGGACTGGAGGGACGGATGATCGGGCGTCGCTGAACGGGTTGCGGTCCGGGGAGCGTTCCGCAAGTGGGTCCGAGACCGGCATCCAGACGGCTGACCTGGCCGGACGATTGACTGGATTGCGGACGGTGGTGCGGGACCCGCAGCGCCCGGGCAGGCCGAGCAAGGGCGCTGCGGAAGATGCCGTCGAGCCCTCGCTTGTCGCCCCGTGCCACGCCGCGCGGCTCTTTGACAGACGGGGGCTGAATCGCCGCATGCGTGAAGTCCGTCAGATCAGGACGGGCAAAGCTCGCCTCCCTTGCGGCGAACCGGTCACGGGCCTGCCTTGCGGGGCAGCTCGCCTATTTGCTCACGTCTCAAGCCGCCGCCCCGCCGGCGAGCGCGCGGAGCAGCCCGGAGGTGCCGGCGCAGCGGGCGAAATCCGCAGCGAGCGCGGCCATCGTCACGGCGAAGACCACCTCCGCCGACAGCCCGTCCTGCGGCAGGCCGAAGCCCTGCACCGCGTCGCGGGCCACCGTCATGCCGAAGCCCGGATCGCAGCCATGGCGGACCGTCGAATTGACGCAGAACCCCGCCACCGCGCCGGCCACGGCCAGGCGGCCGATCCCCCTGCCCGCGCAGATGCGCCTCCAGGACCGTGCTGGCAAGGGCCGAGGAGGTCGTCTTGATGAAAACCGGCTCGCCATCCCCGGCCAGCGCGCAGGGCATCGGCGCGGAGGCATGGAACGGCCCGGCCGGATCGGGATCGCCATGGCGGACATGCAGCTCCGGCCGCCCGCTGCGGCGGAAGGCCTCCGCCAGGGCGCATCCGGGATTGACGCAGTCTGCCCCGGAATCGATCCGGCGCTGCATCTCCATCTGCATGTCGATGATCAGGAGGGCTGCATGCCGGCGCCACTCTCCGGAGCGTCCGTCATCCTCTCGCGCCCGGCTCCGAGAAGAGCCCGCGCAGCGAGCGCTGGACGATGCGCGTCACCGAGGGCCGGGTCTGGGTCAGGAAGGGCAGCGGGCGGCAGACCTCGATCGCCGCGACGCCGACCCGCGCGGTCAGCGCGCCGTTGACCACGCCCTCGCCGAAGCGCCGCGACACCCGGCTGACCAGGCCGCCGCCCGCGACCGAGCCGATCAGGTCGTCGCCGACCGCCAGCGCGCCGGTCGCCACCAGATGGGTCAGCACCGCCCGCGTCAGCCGCCAGGCGCCCAGCACCCCGGCGCGGCCGCCGTAGATTTCCGCGATCCGTCGGATCATCCGCAGATTGGCGACCAGCGCCGTCACCAGATCGGCAAGCGCCAGGGGCACCAGCGCCGTCACCGTCGCCACCTGCCGCGCCGCCGCCTCGACCTCGCGCACCGCGCGCTGGTCGAGCGGCGCGACCAGCGCCCGCTCGGTCACGCCCAGCACCGCATCGGCGTCGAAATGCTCCGTCACCGCCTTCTCGAGCCCGCCCGCGCTCCATTCCAGGTCGCGCCGCCCGGCATAGAAGCTGCCCAGATTGAGCGCGAGCTTGCGCGAGGCTTCCAGATCGCCGCGGGCCAGCACCTCGGCCGCCGCCTGGTGGATCCGGTCGAGCCGCGACAGCCGCGACAGCGCCCAGAGCTCGCGCAGCACGAGGATAACCGCGACCAGCAGGAAGGCCGCCAGCAGGAGCGTCATCGCCCCCGCCAGCACCGGGCTGGCCTGCATCAGCGCGGCCACCGCCGCCCAGGCCGCCATGCCGAAGAAGGCCGAGACCAGCGCCGCGCCGAGCCCGAGGAACCAGCGCCCCAGAACCGAGCGGTCGCGCGCCGCCAGATGCGCCAGCGTCGCCATCGCTGCCGCCTCGGCCGCCGGGTCCTCTCCGACCGGCGCCGCGGTCGAGGGCGTCTCGGCCGCGGGCTCGTCCCCGGTGCCGATGTCGAACAGCACCGGGCCGCCGCGCAGGGTATCGTCTCGGGTCATCTCGGGCCTCCCGCCGCCATCCGTGTCATAGCCTGTCCCCGAACAGGAACTGCGCCGCCCGGTCCAGCCGGATATGCGGCGGCCCGTCCCCGGGCACGAGGGTCAGCGGCGCCGGCGCGAAGCGCATGACCTGGTAGTCGGCATCGAGCCAGCGCTCCGCCCCTTCGCGGGCCGGGGCCAGCAGCCGCATCGGATCGGCGGGCAGCTCGCCGGGATAGAAGGCCGCCTCCGCCCCGGTATCGAGCCGCCGTCCGCGCACCATGTCGAGCTTGCGCCCGCCATGCTGGCGCGTCTCTTCGACCGTGGCGCGCAGCGCGGCAAGCGACATCGCCCCGGTCTCGGCGCCGGCGAATTGCGCCCGGTCGCGCGCCTCGCGCACCAGCGCCTCGGTGATCGCCGCCAGCTGGGCATGCTGGGAATGGTGCAGGTGGTCGGCCTTGGTCGCGGCGAAGAGGATCTTCTCCACCCGGCGGCCGAGGAGCAGCGAGGAGAGCCAGGAATTGGCGCCCGGGCGGAAGGCGCCCAGCACATCGGCCATCACCCCGCGCAGGTCCTCCAGCGCGGCCGGGCCGTCATGGATCGCGCCCAGCACGTCGAGCAGCACCACCTGCCGGTCGATGCGGCTGAAATGGTCGCGGAAGAAGGGCTTGACCACCTTGGACTTGTAGGCCTCGAAGCGGCGCTCGAATTCCCGCCAGAGGCTGCGCCGCGGCGCGTCGCCCCGGGGCGGCAGCGGCGCGAAGGTCAGCGCGGGCGAGCCCTCCATCTCGCCGGGCAGCAGGAAGCGCCCGGGCGAGCAGTCCGAGAATCCGGCCTCGCGCGAGGCGCGCAGGCTCGCCGCGAAGAGACCGGCCAGGGTCTCGGCCAGCTGGTCCTCGAACCCCGCCGCCGGATCGGCCGCCGCCATCGCGTCGAGATAGGCCTGCCCGCCCGGCCGGGTGGCCAGCCGCGACAGCGCGGTCTGCGACCACTCGGCATAGGACTTGTCGAGAAGGCCCAGATCCAGCAGCCATTCGCCGGGATAGTCGACGATGTCGAGATGCACGGTGCGCGGCCCGGTCAGCCCGCCGAGCGTTTTCAGCCCGCCGACCAGCCCCTTGGGCCGCACCCGGAAGGACAGCCGCAGCTCGGAAATCGCGCGGGTGCCGTCGGGCCAGTGCGGATCGGTGCCGGTGATCGCCGCCAGGTGCCGCTCATAGGGGAAGCGCGCGACCGTGTCGTCGGGCTGCGGCCGCAGATAGGCCGTGAGGATCCGCCCCGTCGCTGCGGGCTCCAGCTGCCGCATGCGGTTGCGGTCCAGCAGGTTGGCCACCAGCGAGGTGATGAACACGGTCTTGCCCGACCGGCTGAGCCCGGTCACGCCGAGCCGCACCACCGGTTCCAGGAAGGCCTCGCTCACCGCGCTGCCCGCCTCCTCGACGCTGCGCGCCATCGTGTCGATCAGGGATCCGATCACCCGTGCTGTCCTCGCTTCCGCCTGTGACCGAGATAGGCCGCGGAACGGGCACTTACCAGTGCGACGGCGGGTCCGGGGGGCGGTCTCTCAGCGCAGGGTCCGGCCGCGCCCGGCCGATGGCGAAGTTGTAGAGCACGGCATGGCCCTCCGGCAGCCCGGCCAGCGCCGCCGCCTCGTCCTCGAGCACGCAGCCGATGCCCGAAGCGCCAAGCCCCTCGGCGGCGGCCGCGTAGTACAGCATCTGCCCGGCCAGCCCCGCCTCCCAGTGGAGCTGGCGGTAGCGCCAGGGATCGTCGCGCAGCGGCGCGGTCTCGGCGAGGAGCATCAGGCAGGCCGCGCCCTCCGCGGCGATGCCCTGCCCGCAGGAAACCGCCCGCGCCTCGCGCCTCAGATCGCCCTCCGAGAGCCGCAGCAGCCCCGGGATCTCCGGCACGGCCTCGCCTGCAAGCGCGGGCGCCCCCGGCCCACGCGGCAGCAGGAAGAGCCCCGGCGCCAGCCCCGCAACCTTGTGGACCGCGACGGCCGCATGGATCCGCGGCGCGAAGGGCCAGAGCCCGAAGGGCGCGCGGGCGGGATCGAGCGCGCCGAGGATGCGAGCCAGGCTCTCTACCGGGACCGGCTCGCGGGCGGTGAAGCGGCGGGCGCTGCGCCTTGCCTGCAGGATCTGCGGCTTCGGCCGCCACGGGACCTGCGGCGGGCGCGATGCGGGCCAGGCCGCGGGGCGCAGGGTGGCCGCCTGCACCTCGGCAAGCTCCGGCCAGGGATCGCAGAGCCCCGGCTCCAGCTCCGCGGGCGCGCCCTGCCACACGGCCCCCTCCGCCACCGGCGCGCCCTGCCCCGGCCCGATCCGCAGGAGCGCCTCCGGCACCTCCCCCGCGCCAGGCCGCAGGAGCGCCCCGAGCCCCTCGGGCGGCAGCATCCGGGCCTGCCAGCCCATCGCTGCCGCGCCGAGGCAGAGCGCGCCGAGCGCATGGCCGAGATCGAGCTGGGTGTAGCGGAAGGCCCGCAGCCCGTATTTCCAGGCCTCGCGCCCCGCCACCGAACTGAGCGCGATCCACAGCCCCGGCGGCAGCGCCGCCTCGGCGCGCAGCTCCAGCCCGTGCGCCTCCGGGTCGTAGTGCCAGATCCCGTCGGCCAGCCCCGGCAGCCCGCCCGCGATGACATGCGCCTCGACCGGATAGAGCCCGCCCGAGGAGGGCACCGCGCGCACCGGCCTTGCATCGTCGCCCTCGACCTTCCAGCCGGTGACCCCGAGGCTCAGCGCCAGCATCCGCCCCAGCGTCATCGCCCCGGGCGGCCCCGGCGGCACGCGCGATTCGACCAGCGGCAGGCGGAAGCAGCCGGGATAGCCCCGCACCCGCGCCGGCTGGGCGTCCCAGTCGACCGGGCCCGGCCCCGGCGCGACGCCCGCGGCACGGTGCTTGCTGGCCTCGTGATAGCGCAGAACCGCGGCCAGCGCGGCGGAGGGATCGGTCTCGGTCATGGTGCGGCGAGGGAAGGACGGCTGCCGCCCTGCGGTCCATCCCCCGCACCTGATGCGGGGGCTCCCCCTTCGCCGCTTGCGGAAAGCGCAGGCAGTTCGCCGCCCCTTGGCTCAGGAAAGGACCACAGATGGGAAACATGAAACTCTACATGGCGCCGGGCTCGTGCACGACCGCGCTCAACATCCTGCTCGAGGAAATGGGCGAGGTCTTCGAGGCGCATGTCGTGAACCTGCCCCGCGGCGACCATTTGACCCCCGACTTCCTGGCGCTGAACCCCAAGGGCTCGATCCCCGTCCTGGTGCGCCGCGACGGCACCGTGATGACCGAGCTCCTGGCGATCGCCGTCTGGCTCGGCCAGGCCTCGCGCCGCTTCTGGCCCGAGGACCCCGCCGCGCAGACCCGCGCGCTCGAGATCATGTCGCATGTCACCGCGACGATCCACGGCCAGGGCTTCGCGCGGATCTTCTCGGCCGGGGCCTTCGGCAGCGATCCCGGCACCCAGGCGATGGGCCGCCGGATCGTCGCCGCGGGCTTCGACTGGCTCGAGACCGTGCTGCCGCCCGAGGGCTATGCCGCGGGCAGCTATTCGGCCGCCGATCCGGTGCTGTTCTACGTGGAATTCTGGGCCGCCAAGACCCGCGTTGCGATGCCGCCGAAGCTGCTGGCGCATTTCCGGCTGATGCTGGCGCGGCCGGTCGTGTCGCGGGTGCTGAAGGAGGAAGGCTACCGGCCGGAGCAGCTGCTGGAAGAGGCCTGAGGCGTCCGGGCGGTTCGCGATGTCTGGAGAGGTTTGAGGTCCCGGGGCTCCGCGGTGCGGGGGCTATGAGTGCTCGGCCCCGGGACCTTTGATCGCTCGCTTGCGATGACACCGTCCTAGCCCCGGCAGATGGCGCCATGAGGGAGGCCCCGGGGCAATCCCCGGGCCCTTTCATGGCGCAAATGCGGCAGCGCTCAGAGGCGGATGCCGTTCCGCCCCGCGAGATCGGTGAAGAACTGCCAGGCCACCCGGCCCGAGCGCGAACCGCGGGTCGCCTGCCATTCGATCGCCTCGGCGCGCAGCGCCTCGGCGGAGATCTCCAGCCCGTAGGCCAGGCAGTAGCCCTCGATCATCGCCAGGTAGTCGTCCTGGGAGCAGGCGTGGAAGCCGAGCCAGAGGCCGAACCGGTCCGACAGCGAGACCTTCTCCTCTACCGCCTCGGCCGGGTTGATCGCCGAGCCGCGCTCGTTCTCGATCATGTCCCGCGGCATCAGGTGGCGGCGGTTGGAGGTCGCGTAGAGGATGACATTGTCCGGCCGCCCCTCGATCCCGCCATCGAGCACCGCCTTGAGCGACTTGTAGTGCTGGTCGTCATGGCTGAAGCTGAGATCGTCGCAGAACAGGATCACCCGGGTCTCGGTCTCGCGCAGCACATGCAGGAGCCGGCCGATCGTCGGCAGGTCCTCGCGCTGGATCTCGACGAGCTTCACCTCGTGCCCCTGCGCCAGGACCGCGCCGTGCACCGCCTTCACCAGCGAGGATTTCCCCATGCCGCGCGCGCCCCAGAGAAGCGCGTTATTGGCCGGGAAGCCCCTGGCGAATTGCAGCGTATTGGCCAGCAGCGTATCGCGCGAGCGCTCGATCCCGACCAGCAGGTCGAGATCGATCCGGCTGATCTTCGCCACCGGCGCCAGCCGGTCCGGCGCGGTCTGCCAGACGAAGGCATCGGCCGCGTCGAAATTCGGCACCGAGCCCGGCGGCGGGCTGAGCCGCTCCAGCGCCTCGGCGATGCGGGTCAGCGGATCGGGGTCAAACGCCGTGTCCATCGACTTCCTCGTCCCATAGTCCTTCGGCCTTCAGCCGCTTCTCGCGTTCGCGGTCGACGCGGGCGACGAGGAAGATCGACACCTCGTAGAGCGCATAGACCACGGTGAACAGGATCACCTGGGTGATCACGTCCGGCGGCGTCACCAGCGCGGCCAGCGTCAGGATGCCGACCACCGCGTATTTGCGCATGTCCGCCAGGCCGCGGGCCGAGACCATCCCGGCCTTGCCCATCAGCGTCAGCAGCACCGGCAGCTGGAAGCAGAGCCCGAAGGCGAAGATGAATTTCAGCGACAGGTCTAGGCTCTCGCGCACCGAGCCGAGGAAGACGGTCTTCAGCTCCTCCTGCGCGGCACTGCCTGCGGGCGCCTCGAAATCGCCGTTGCCCGCGATCATGTTGGCCAGCGCCGGGATCGCGTCCGAGAAGCCGATGAAGAAGTTCATCGCCATCGGCGTGACCACGTACTGCGCAAACGCGGCCCCCGCGAGGAACAGCACCGGCGAGGCGATCAGGAAGGGCATGAAGGCCGATTTCTCGGACTTGTAGAGCCCCGGCGCCACGAAGCGCCACATCTGGTGGGCGATCACCGGGAAGCTCAGCCCGAAGCCCGCCACGACCGAGATCCGCACCAGCACGAAGAACTTCTCCTGCGGGGCGGTGAAGATCAGCCGCGGATCCTCGCCGCGGGCGCGCAGGATCTCGGCGATCGGCTGCACCAGGAAGTCGAGCAGCTGCTCGGCCACGGTGAAGCACAGCACCATCGCGATCACGAAGGCCAGAACGGAGCGGATCAGCCGCGTCCGGAGCTCGGCAAGATGCTCGATGAGCGGGGCGGAGCTGTCGTCGATGTCGTCGTCGGTCATGCGCTCTTGTCCGGCTGGCTGTCGGTCCCGGCGGCGGGCGCCTCAGGCGCTGCAGGCGCGGGCGCGGGCCCGGTCGCCGCCTTGCCGGCCATCGCCGCCTCGGCTTCGGCGCGCGAGGACGGCCCGGCGGGCGCCTTCGGCGCGTCCGCGGCGGACTTGCCGTCGCCGCCGGACTTGCCGTCCCGGCCCGCCATCGGATCCCATTTCTCGAAGGCGTCGGCGGCGTCCTGCATCTTGCGCATCCCGGCCGCGCGCGGGTTGGAGATGTCGCGGAGGCTCTTCTCCACGTCCTTCACCCCCGCCTCGTCGGCGGCGGCATTCATCGCGCTGGTGAATTCCCGCGCCATCGCCCGTGCCTTGCCGGTGAACTGCCCCAGGGTGCGGAACATCACCGGCAGGTCCTTCGGTCCGACGACGATCAGGGCCACCACGCCGATGACCACGAGCTCGGTCCAGCCGATGTCGAACATTAAGGCTTACACCTTGTCCTTGGCGGTCTCGCTCGGGGTCACGTCCTTGGTCTCGGCCGGCTTCTCCAGCTCGTCCTGGCCCTCTTTCATGCCGCGCTTGAACGAGGTGATCCCCTTGCCCACTTCGCCCATGAGGCCGGCGACCTTGCCGCGCCCGAACAGGACCAGCACCACCACGGCGATCAGGATCAAGCCCATGGGGCCGATATTGTTCAGCATCTTGGTCTCCATACTGCAGGTCCGGGCCGAACCCGCGTCCCGGACAGTATCGCGTATGTAGAGGCTCCGCGCGCCGGATAGAAGGGCAAAACCGCCGCGGATGGCAAAACCGCCTTGCCTTGCGGCGCCGGATGACTAGCAAAGCGGCAGCGCCTGCACAGCCCGACCGGCCGCGGGCCCAACCGGCCGCGGAAGGCCCGGATTGTTGCCATGCCGCCGCAACTGCGGACACGTTTTCGGATTCCGGGCGCCTGCGGCATTGATCCTGCGGCAAGACGCGCGTAAGTGCAAACGTCCAATTGACGCCGGAATCCCCGCATTCCCCCTTTTCGACGACGAGTGTCCGATACCGAACAGATGATCCACGCCCTCATCCATGATTTCCTCGGCCCGCTGCTGCGCCGCCCGCCCCGCTTCCAGGTGGCGGCGCTGTGCCATCGCGGCAGCGGCGCGGAGACCGAGATCCTGATGGTGACGTCGCGCGAGACGCGGCGGTGGGTCCTGCCGAAGGGCTGGCCGAAGCGCGGGCTCGACGCCGCGGGCACGGCCGCCGAGGAGGCCTGGGAAGAGGCCGGCGTGCGGTTCCGCCCTGGCGCTCCGGTCCTGGCGGGCTACTATTCCTACCTGAAGCGGCTCGATGGCGGCCTGCCCGTGCCGGTCTCGGTCGCGGTCTACGCGATGCAGTTCGAGTCGCTGGCCGAGGACTATCCCGAGCTGGGCCAGCGCGAGCGGCGCTGGTTCGCCCCCGCCGAGGCGGCGCAGCTTGTCGACGAGGAGGGGCTGCAGGAGATGCTGCGCGCCTTCGAGGCGCCCTGCCCGCCGCCGCCGCGCGGCTGAGCCCGAAGCACCCGGAGCCGAGACATGGCCGGACAGGACAGGGACACCCAGTGGACGACGCTGGACCGCGATCTCGGCCGCGTCTCGACGCTCGAGGCGGCCAGCATCTACGCGGTGCGCCCCTTCGTCGGCGCCGGGCTCGCCATGCTCTTCGTCACAGCCGCCGCGATCGTCGCGGCCCTGCTGGCCGGGATCTCCTCGGCCGGCAGCCTGGCTGTCGTCGCCGGAGCGGTCTTCGCCGCCTACATGGCGATCAATATCGGCGCCAACGACGTCGCCAACAACATGGGCCCGGCGGTCGGCGCGCGAGCGCTGACCATGGGCGGGGCCATCGCCATCGCCGCGGTCTGCGAAAGCGCGGGCGCGCTGATCGGCGGGCGCGAGGTCATCACCACGATTTCCAGCGGCGTCATCGACCAGCCGGGCTTCGGCGACCTGCGCAGCTACACGCTGGCGATGCTCTCGGCGATGCTCGGCGCGGCGCTGTGGCTGAATATCGCGACCTGGATCGGCGCGCCGATCTCGACCACCCATGCGGTGCTGGGCGCGATGATCGGCGCCGGACTGGCCGCCGCGGGCGTCGCCGCCATCCACTGGTCGAGCCTGGCCGCCATCGCCGCCACCTGGGTCGTGTCGCCGCTGGCCGGCGGGCTGCTCTCGGCCGGGCTGCTGGCGCTGCTGACCCGCGCCGTGGTCGAGCGCGAGGACAAGATCGCCGCCGCCCGCATCTGGGTGCCGGTCATGATCGCGGCCATGGCGGCGACCTTCACCATCTACCTGGGCATCAAGGGGCTGGCCTACCCCGCCTCCCTGTCCCCGGCCGTGGTGATCGGCGGCGGCGCCCTGGCCGGCGCGGCCGCCTGGGCGGGCTCGCGCGCCGCGGTGCACCGCGCCTCGGAAGGGCTGGAGAACCGCAAGCGCTCGCTCAAGACGCTGTTCCGCCTGCCGCTGATCTTCTCTGCCGCGATCCTGTCCTTCGCCCATGGCGCCAATGACGTCGCCAACGCGATCGGCCCGCTGGCCGCGATCGTGCATGCGGTCGAGGTCGGCCATGCCGACGAGATCGTCGCCTTCCCCTTCTGGGTGACGATGATCGGCGCCCTGGGCATCTCGGCGGGCCTGCTGCTCTTCGGGCCGAAACTGGTGCAGCTCGTCGGCGACGAGATCACCCGGCTGAACCCGCTGCGCGCCAGCTGCATCGCGCTCTCGGCCGGGATCATCGTCATCCTCGCCTCCTGGGCAGGCATGCCGGTCAGCTCGACCCATATCACCATCGGCGGCGTCTTCGGCGTCGGCTTCTACCGCGAATGGGAGCACGAGCAGCGGCTGTCGCGCGCCCGCGATCCGCAGAAGCGCCTGCCGGTCGAGGAGCGCACCCGCCGCCGCCTGGTGCGGCGCTCGCATTTCCTGACCATCATCGCCGCCTGGATCGTCACCGTGCCCGCGGCCGCGCTGCTTTCGGCGGCGGGCTACCTGGCGCTGTCGCTGGTGGCGGGCTGAGGCCTCAGGCCGAAAGCGGCGCCGCGACCGGGAAGACGTGGCAGCGGTCGCGCCGCATCATCAGCCAGAGCCGCTGGCCCTCCTCGGGCAGGAAGACGCCCGGGATCACCGCCTGAAGCCGCGAACCGTCGAATTCCATCTCGAACTCGACCAGGCTCTCGCGGCCCAGATAGCGCGCGCGGCGCACCTTGCCGCGGGCCGGGACGCCATGCTCGGGCGTCGGCGCCGGGCCCTTGCCGCCGCGGTCGAAATCGATCTTCAGGTGCTGCGGGCGGATGACGATCTCCACCTCGGTGCCGTCCGGCACGCCCGGGGCGAAGAAGGAGCCGAAGGGCGTTTCCGTGGTCGCCCCGCGCACCGTGCCCTTCAGCACGTTGATATCCGAGAAGAACGCCGCCGCCGCCTTGTCCACCGGCTTGTTGTAGATGTGGTAGGGCGCGCCCGACTGCACGATCTGCCCGTCGCGCATCAGCACGATCCGGTCGGCCATGCGCATCGCCTCCTCGGGCTCGTGCGTGACCATCAGAACCGCCGTGCCCTCCTCTTTCAGCAGCGCCAGCGTGTCGTCGCGGATGCCGTCGCGCAGCCGGTTGTCGAGCCCCGAGAAGGGCTCGTCCATCAGCATCACCTTGGGCCGCGGCGCCAGCGCGCGCGCCAGCGCGATGCGCTGCTGCTCGCCGCCCGACAGCTCGTGCGGGAAGGCGTTGTCATAGCCCGCCATGTCGACCCGGGCGAGCAGCTCGGTGACGCGGCCGCGCTTCTCCGGCTTGCTGCCCTTCAGCCCGAAAGCGACATTCTCGGCCACGGTCAGATGCGGGAAGAGCGCGAAATCCTGGAACATCAGCCCGATCGAGCGCTTCTCCGGCTCGACGAAGACCCCCGGCCCGAAAACCGCGCGGCCGTCGAGCAGGATCTCGCCGCCATCGGGCACTTCGACCCCGGCGATCATCCTAAGCGTCGTCGACTTGCCGCAGCCCGACGGGCCCAGCAGGCAGACGCATTCCCCCGCTTCGATGCCCAGAGACACCTTGTTGACAACGGGATGGCCGTGGAAGGCACGTTCCAGCTTGCGGATTTCCAGTCGGGGCGTCGTCTCGGGCACGTGGGAAAGGTCAATTCTGATGCAACTGCTAGAGTTTTGGCCGTAGCACCCCGGGACCTGCGCGACAAGCGGGACCCGCTGCCGCGCCCGCCCGGCACGGTTCCTGCCCTCGCCGCGGCGCGGCGCTGCCGAAAACTTCGGCAGCCGGGGCATGCGCCCCCCCCCGGCGGAATGCGCTCCGGCGGAATGCACAAGGGCCCCGCCGTTTCCGGCGGGGCCCTGCGCTTTGCCTTTTGCCCCGGGGGCTCAGGCGATCTTTGTCAGCAGCTCGTCGAGGGA
>NZ_VATA01000041.1 GCF_005870025.1 Poseidonocella sp. HB161398 | reverse complement strand
GCTGCGGTCAGCGTGGTCTTGCCGTGGTCGACGTGACCGATCGTGCCGATGTTCACGTGCGGCTTCGTACGCTCAAACTTTGCCTTTGCCATGATGGCCTCCTGTTGTCGTTCCTGGCGGTGGGCACGGAGCCCACCCTACGGATGGGTGGCAGGGCGGGCCTGGGGGCCCGCCGCCAGATCAGGCGTACTTCGCCTGGATTTCCTCGGAAATGTTCGACGGCACCGGATCGTAGTGGTCGAACTGCATGGTGAACTGCGCGCGGCCCGAGGACATGGAGCGCAGCGTGTTGATGTAGCCGAACATGTTGGCCAGCGGCACGAACGCGTCGATCGCGATCGCGTTGCCGCGGTTTTCCTGTCCGGACACCTGGCCACGGCGGGAGGTCAGGTCGCCGATGATCGAACCGGTGTACTCTTCCGGGGTGATCACTTCGACCTTCATCATCGGCTCGAGCAGTTTCGCGCCGGCCTTCTTGAGGCCTTCGCGCATGCCTGCACGGGCAGCGATTTCGAACGCCAGGACCGAGGAGTCGACGTCATGGAAGGCACCGTCGATCAGGGCCACCTTGAAGTCGATCACCGGGAAGCCTGCCAGCGGACCGGAGTCCATGACCGACTGGATGCCCTTCTCGACGCCGGGGATGTATTCCTTCGGCACGGAGCCGCCGACGATCTTGGACTCGAAGGAGTAGCCTTCGCCCGCTTCGGTCGGGGTGATGACCATCTTGACGCGTGCGAACTGGCCCGAACCGCCCGACTGCTTCTTGTGGGTGTAGTCCACTTCGGCTTCGTGCGAGATTGTTTCGCGATAGGCCACCTGCGGGGCGCCGATATTCGCTTCGACCTTGAATTCGCGCTTCAGGCGGTCGACGAGAATGTCGAGGTGAAGTTCGCCCATGCCCTTCATGATGGTCTGGCCCGACTCGATGTCGGTCTCGACGCGGAAGGACGGGTCTTCGGCGGCGAGGCGCGCGAGGCCCTGGGACATCTTCTCCTGGTCGGCCTTGGTCTTCGGCTCGACGGCGATCTCGATCACCGGCTCGGGGAAGGTCATGGTTTCCAGGACGACCGGTTCCTTCGGATCGCAGAGCGTGTCGCCGGTGGTGGTGTCTTTCAGACCTGCCAGCGCGATGATGTCGCCTGCGAACGCTTCCTCGATTTCCTCGCGGTTGTTCGAGTGCATCATCATCATGCGGCCGACGCGCTCGCGCTTGCCCTTGGTCGAGTTCAGCAGCTGGTCGCCCTTCTTCAGGACGCCCGAGTAGATGCGCACGAAGGTCAGCGAGCCGACGAACGGGTCGTTCATGATCTTGAACGCCAGACCGGCGAAGGGCATCGCGTCATCGGCGCGGCGCGCGATGTTCCGGACTTCCTCTTCGTCGCCCGGCTTGAAGCCCATGTAGTCGACCACGTCGAGCGGGCTCGGCAGGAAGTCGATCACGGCGTTCAGCAGCGGCTGGACACCCTTGTTCTTGAACGCGGAACCGCCCAGCATCGGGACGAAGGCCATTTCCAGCGTGCCTTTGCGGATCAGCTTGCGCAGCGTATCCACGTCGGGCTCTTCGCCTTCCAGGTACTTCTCCATCCACTCGTCGTCCATTTCGACGGCGGCTTCGATCATGACAGAGCGCCATTCGTCGGCCTGGTCCTGCAGAGCCGGACGGATGTCCTCGAGGACCCAGCTTGCGCCGAGGTCGTCGCCCTTCCACAGCCATTCCTTCATCAGGACGAGGTCGAGCAGGCCTTCCAGCTCGGTCTCGGCGCCGATCGGAATCGCGACCGGGATGGCGCGGGCGCCGGTACGGTCTTCGATCATCTTGTGGCAGTTGAAGAAGTCTGCGCCGATCTTGTCCATCTTGTTGACGAACACGATCCGCGGAACCTTGTAGCGGTCGGCCTGGCGCCACACGGTTTCGGTCTGGGGCTCGACGCCGGCGTTGGCGTCAAGCACGCAGACAGCACCGTCGAGCACCGCCAGCGAACGTTCGACTTCGATGGTGAAGTCGACGTGGCCGGGGGTGTCGATGATGTTGAAGCGGTACTTCGTGTCAGAAGTGCCCTCTGCGGTCGGCTCTTCCTGGCGCTGCCAGAAGGTGGTCGTCGCAGCCGAGGTAATGGTGATGCCCCGCTCCTGCTCCTGCTCCATCCAGTCCATGGTCGCGGCGCCGTCGTGCACTTCCCCGATATTGTGGGACTTGCCGGTGTAGTACAGGATCCGTTCCGACGTGGTGGTCTTGCCCGCGTCGATATGGGCCATGATACCGAAGTTCCGGTACCGCTCGAGTGGGTAGTCGCGTGCCATGGGGGATGTCCTTCAGGCGGAGTAGGTCAAAGAGTTACCAGCGGTAGTGGCTGAACGCCTTGTTGGCGTCGGCCATCTTGTGCGTGTCTTCGCGCTTCTTAACCGCAGTGCCACGGGAATTCAGTGCGTCAACAAGTTCCCCTGCCAGGCGCTCTTCCATGGTGTTTTCGTTGCGGTTGCGCGCAGCAGCGATCAGCCAGCGGATGGCCAGCGCTTCGCGGCGCTCGGGACGGACTTCGACCGGCACCTGGTAGGTCGCGCCGCCGACCCGGCGGGAGCGGACCTCGACGGACGGCTTGATGTTGTCCATGGCCTCGTGGAAGACCTCGACCGGCGATTTCTTCGTCTTCGCTTCGACGCGGTCGAAGGCGTTGTAGACGATGCGCTCGGCAGTGGATTTCTTGCCATCCACCATGAGGTTGTTCATGAACTTCGTCAGAACCTTGTCGCCATATTTGGCGTCAGGCAGGACTTCGCGTTTTTCAGCAGCGTGACGACGGGACATCTACGTCTCTCCTTATTTCGGGCGCTTCGCGCCGTACTTCGAGCGGCGCTGCTTACGGTCTTTGACGCCTTGGGTATCCAGGACGCCGCGCAGGATGTGGTAACGGACGCCCGGAAGGTCCTTCACCCGGCCGCCACGGATCAGGACAACGGAGTGCTCCTGAAGGTTGTGGCTTTCACCCGGGATGTAGCTGATCACCTCGTAGCCGTTGGTGAGACGCACCTTGGCCACCTTCCGCATTGCCGAGTTCGGCTTCTTCGGCGTGGTGGTGTAGACGCGGGTGCAGACGCCCCGCTTCTGGGGGCACGACTCCAGGTGCTGCGACTTGGAGCGTTTCACTTTGGGCTGCCGCGGTTTGCGGATCAGCTGTTGGATCGTTGGCATGCCGGGTATCTCTCCGCTTTGCACATTTTCTTCGTCTCTCTCGCACCTGCCGTGCGTAGGCCCCTGAGACGCCGAGCCCGGGACCCGGACAAAGCGCAAAAACCACGCCGTCCCAGATGAGGGTACGCCGTGGTGGGTCCTCAGAGGATCGGGGCTTTTCAGGGCCCGGATCTTGACCGCTTAAGATCTTGAGATGCGTCAGGATACAGTGATCCCGTCGCGATTGGGCGGCGTATATGCAGAGTCGCCGGGGTTGTCAACAGCGGGACGACCTGACGCAGGCGCGGGCTCCGGACGGGGCCGGCGCCGCCCGGATCATGGCCGCGGAATCACCGGTCTTGCCCGAAGGCGCCGCAGCCGGATCTCGCGCCAGAGCGAGTAGGCGCCCGAGACGACGACGATCGCCGAGCCGATGACAGTATAGACGTCGAGCCGTTCGCCCAGCAGCGTGACGCCGATCAGGATCGCCCAGATCAGCGCCATGTAGCGGAACGGCGCGACGAAGGCGAGCTCTCCGGTGCGCATCGCCTGGATCGCCAGCAGATAGGCCGCGACCAGCAGCACCCCGCCCGCCGCGAGCGTCGCCAGCACCGGCAGGGGCACCGGCTGCCAGTCGATGAAAAGCCCCCAGATGAAGGCCATCGAAGTGGTCGCCAGCGAGCCGCCGAAGGCCGGGATGGTCGGCGGGATCGCCGCCGGGATCTGCCGCGAGGCCAGGTCGCGCAGCGTCAGGAAGGCGACGGCCAGCAGGGCGCAGAGGCTCCAGGCGGTGAAGCCCTCGGTGCCGGGGCGGATGATGACCAGGACGCCGAGGAAGCCCGCGGCGATCGCCACCAGCCGGCGCCAGCCGATCGGCTCCTTCAGGAAGATCGCGCCGGCCAGGGTGACGCTCAGCGGCGCCGCCTGCCCGACCGCGGTGAAGACCGAGAGCGGCATGTGGTAGAGGGAGACGATCACCGAGGTGCCGGTCCCCGCCTCGGCGCCGGAGCGCACCAGGATCGTGCGCAGGTCGCGGCCGCGCGGCCGGGGCAGGCTGCGGCGGGTGACGAAGAGGACCAGCGCCAGCAGCGAGCTCGACACCGCGCCGCGCAGGAAGATCGCCTGCGACACCGGAATCTCCCCGGCAATTGAGCGCATCAGCGCGTCATTGCCGGCGAAGGCGGCCATGCACAGCGCCATCAGCACCGCGCCGCGGATATTGTCGGAAGCACTCGTCATGCGGGATCGGGCCTTCGCGGCACAGGTCTGGGTTCGGCCCCGGTCAATCACATCTGGCAGGGGGTCTGCAACGGGAATTGCGGCCCTTGCGGCACCGGGACCGGTCTTGCCGCTATCCCGCCCCCTGCTCTGCCGCCGCCGCCTCGGCCTCCACCACCTCCAGGAAGTTGCGCAGGACCGGCGCAGAGTCCTCGCGGTCCCAGACCAGCCCGGTCTCGAGGCTGGGCGGCCGGGCGCCGGCGAGATCGAGATAGCGCACCCCCGCCCGCGCCAGGTTGCGCAGCGACCGCGGCACCAGCGCAATGCCCATCCCCGCCGAGACCAGGCTGATGATCGTCTGCATCTGGATCGCGTGCTGGACGACATGGGCCCGCGCGCCGCGCTCTTCGTAATATCCGGTCACCAGGTCGTGGAAGACCGGCGCGGCACGGCGCGGGAAGAGGATGAGCGGCGAGGCAATGACCGCCTCCGCCGCGATCCGCCCCGCCTCGGGCACCAGCCGTCCTTCGGCGATCCAGCTTTCCGGCACTGCGGCGACCAGCGGCTCGAGCACCAGCCGGCGGTAGCCGAAGCGCTCGGGCAGTACGCCGACGCCCTGGGGGATGACGATCCCGGCCTGGCCGTGCCCCTCGATCAGCGCCGCGATCTGGCGGTCGCTCGTCGCCTCGGTCAGCGCCAGCTCGACCTCCGGATAGAGCTCGCGGAAGCGGTGCACCAGCCGCGGCAGGATGCTGTAGTCGGCCGTGGAGACGAAGGAGAGCTCCAGCCGCCCGGAATGGCCGCCGAGGATCCGCTCCGCCGCCGGGCCGAGCGCGTCCACCTCGGCCAGCGCCCGCCGGACATGGGGCAGCCAGGCCGCGCCGAACGGGGTGAGCGCCACGCTGCGCCGGGTCCGCGCGAAGAGATCCGCGCCCAGCCGCAGCTCCAGCGCGCGGATCGACTGGCTCAAGGGCGGCTGCGTCATCCCCAGCCGCTCCGCCGCGCGGCCGAAATGCAGCTCTTCGGCGACGGCGAGGAAATGCCTGAGCGGGCGGACGTCCATGTTTCATATCTCCAGCGACCCAATCGGCGCACAATAATATATTTCCCATGGGATTTCGAGACTGATAGGGTGCGCCGACCAGTTTCCAAGGGAGGGTTCGATGCCCCTGTATCGCTCTAGAACCAGTACCCATGGCCGCAACATGGCAGGGGCCCGCGGCCTCTGGCGCGCCACGGGCATGACCGACGACGATTTCGGCAAGCCGATCATCGCCATCGTCAACAGCTTCACCCAGTTCGTTCCGGGCCATGTGCACCTGAAGGACCTCGGCCAGATGGTCGCCCGCGAGGTCGAGAAGGCCGGCGGCGTCGCCAAGGAGTTCAACACGATCGCGGTCGATGACGGCATCGCCATGGGCCATGACGGGATGCTCTACTCCCTGCCCTCGCGCGAGATCATCGCCGACAGCGTGGAATACATGGTGAACGCGCATTGCGCCGACGCGATGGTCTGCATCTCCAATTGCGACAAGATCACCCCCGGCATGCTGATGGCCGCGATGCGGCTGAACATCCCCGTGGTCTTCGTCTCCGGCGGCCCGATGGAGGCCGGCAAGGTCGTCTGGGAGGACGGCAAGGAGCAGGCGCTCGACCTCGTCGACGCGATGGTTGCCGCCGCCGATGACCGCATCTCGGATGCCGATGTCGCCACGATCGAGCGCTCGGCCTGCCCGACCTGCGGCTCGTGCTCGGGGATGTTCACGGCAAACTCGATGAACTGCCTGACCGAGGCTCTGGGCCTGTCGCTGCCCGGCAACGGCTCGACGCTGGCCACCCATGCCGACCGCCAGCGGCTCTTCGTCGAGGCCGGCCACCTGGTCGTCGATCTCGCCCGCCGCTACTACGAGCAGGACGACGCCTCCGTGCTGCCGCGCTCGATCGCGACCGTGCCGGCCTTCAAGAACGCGATGACGCTCGATATCGCCATGGGCGGCTCGACCAACACCGTGCTGCACCTGCTGGCCGCCGCGGTCGAGGGCGAGGTCGAGTTCGACATGTCCGACATCGACAAGCTCAGCCGCCACGTGCCGGTGCTCTGCAAGGTCGCCCCGGCGAAATCCGACGTGCACATGGAAGATGTCCACCGCGCAGGCGGGATCATGGCGATCCTGGGCGAGCTGGACCGCGCCGGGCTGCTCGACACCTCCGTGGGGTCGGTCCATGCCGAGAGCCTCGCCCACGCGCTGGACCGCTGGGACGTGGTGCGCACCAATTCCGAGACGGTCCACGACTTCTTCCGCGCCGCGCCGGGCGGGGTGCCGACCCAGGTCGCCTTCAGCCAGGACCGCCGCTACGAGACGCTCGATGTCGACCGCAAGGGCGGCGTCATCCGCGAGGCAGAGCATGCCTTCTCGAAGGATGGCGGCCTGGCCGTGCTCTACGGCAACCTCGCCGAGGACGGCTGCATCGTGAAGACCGCGGGCGTCGACGAGTCGATCCTGACCTTCACCGGCCCGGCCCGCATCTTCGAATCGCAGGACAGCGCCGTCTCGGCGATCCTGACGAACAAGGTGAAGGAAGGCGACATCGTGCTGATCCGCTACGAGGGTCCGCGCGGCGGCCCGGGGATGCAGGAAATGCTCTACCCGACCTCCTACCTGAAGTCGAAGGGCCTCGGCAAAGCCTGCGCGCTGGTCACCGACGGGCGCTTCTCGGGCGGCTCCTCGGGGCTTTCGATCGGCCATGTCTCGCCGGAAGCGGCCGAGGGCGGCACGATCGGCCTCGTCGAGGAAGGCGACATGATCGAGATCGACATCCCGAACCGGAAAATCCAGCTGGCCGTCGATGACGCGACCCTGGCCGCCCGCCGCCTGGCGCGCGACGAGAAGGGCTGGAAGCCGGAAGAGAAGCGCGCCCGCAAGGTGTCCTCGGCGCTCAAGGCCTATGCCGCGCTGACCACCTCCGCCGCCAAGGGCGCGGTGCGCGACGTCAGCCAGCTCGACCGGGGCTGACCGCCTTTCCCGCCGGGCGCTGGCCGTCCGGCTGACCGCAGCCGGTGCGGCGGATTTTTTCCAGGTTCCGGAAGAATCCGCTTGCACTCACCCTCGGGCTGCACCAGATAAGGCCACCACAGGCGGAGGCACAGTCCACCGCCCGTCAGCGGAACAGCGGCACCGCCGCAGCATCCGCCGGATAGGGGTATAGCTCAGCTGGTAGAGCGACGGTCTCCAAAACCGTAGGTCGCGGGTTCGAACCCTGCTGCCCCTGCCAAAACAAAGCCTTGAAAACAAAGCAAAACATCTTGGGAAATTTCCTGTGGAAAACTTCCTTGGAGCGCTGGTTTACAGGCTGGTTTACCGTTCTGGTTTACATTTCCTCCATCAAATCGCCCGCGCCAGCTTCTCGCGCAGACCGTCCGATGCGTCTGGAGACATGGCCACATAGGTCTCGATCATCTTCGCGGCATGCTGAATCGACCAGCCCATGTGAGTCGCGATCTCGCGCATGGTCGCGTCGGCCTCAAAGAGCCGGGTCGCCGCCGTGCCACGCGCGTCGTAGAGCCGGGGCCGCTTCGCAACAGGCTCGGTCTCGCGGATCTTGCATTCGTCCCGGCGGCGGCTGACCGCCTGCCCCATGTCGTTCTGCGACTTGTAGGGCTGGCCCCGGCCGTTGAGCAGCACGCGCCCCTCGGGCGTGTCCGCCGGCGTCTCGTCATAGATCGCCTGCATCCGGGGCGTGACCGGGATCGAGACCATGCGCTTGCGTTTCTGGGTCCGGATCACAATGCGCATGCCATTCCCCGTCTCCTGGAAGTGGCCCAGGGAGAGGATGTGCAGATCGCCGGGCCGAAGCCCCGTCTCGGTCGCCGTGGCCATCAGGCGCTGCAGCCAGCCCGGCGCAGCGCCAATCTTGCGGGACGCATCGCCGTGCAGGAACAGGGCCAGCTCGGCGGGCGTCCAGATGATGTCTGACCGGTCGGCCGAATAGAGCTTGGTCATGCCCGAAAGATGGTTGGCCTTGACGTAGCTCTTGTCCACCGCCCAGTTGACGATCGCGACCAGATGCCCGGCGCGGGTATCCGCGACCTTGGCGCTGTCAAAGCGGTCGCGCCATCCGTAGACGACGCGCCTGACCTGCGGGTGGTCGAACATCTCGATCGCCGCATCTCCGAACGCAGCGTCGATGCCCTGCTCGTGATAGATGCTGATCGAGTAGTCCTTCTTGGTACGCTCGGCGAGGCCTGCAAACTCCCTGCTGGACAGGAATGCCCGCAGGACTTCCCGGAAGCGTCCCTTTGAGAGGCTGCGCGAGGCACAGGCATCCCGGTAGCCTTTCCAGTAGTCGGGCCCGTGCATCATAGGGCCGTCTGCCGACGACCAGAAGCGCGGGCCACCGCGCCAAGCATAGTGGTAGATCACGGTGGCGCCGCTAGCCAGCCGCTTTGTGACCCGGTGTATTCCTCTCGCCGAGGCTGTCATACCGTTTCAGCCATGTGTCAATGTCCTTGTCAGCCGCCGATACCTTCGCATCAGCCACAGTTTGATCCATCATCCTGATGACAACGGATGTGCTCTGTATCTCGACGGTGGATACATGGCGAGCGGCCGCATTCATGACCGCCTCTGTCACGGCCCTGGCGATTGTCGCTTTCATGATTTCCTCAGACAACTTCAACTGTGGGAAAAAAGGGGGGGGTGGCGGCGTGCCATCCCCCTTGAGTTGCCTAATAACCGTGAACATTCCACGATCATTTCAAACAACTAGGGATAGCTGGAGAAGGCTGCAAGCCGTCAAAAGGCAGGCGGCAGGAAAACCTTGCCTCCTTGGCATGCATCAGATGCCATCTTTGCGAGCTTGCCCTTGGACATGCTGTCAAGGGCAGCGTCATCCCGCTCGGAAGCGGGCGTGTGGTCCTGGATCATCCTGATAAGATGAGGCTTTCTGTATCCGTGGAAGAACTCCTCTGTCAGTGACAGGTGCTTGGACACCGCGTCTTCTGCATATGGCAGCATACTTACCGATTGGTCTGAAATTCGGTCAAGAAGCTGCTTTGCCAAAACCTTTCGCTGCAGCGCAGGGGTCGCGACCCTCAGTTCTTCCTCCGTCGAGCCGATGGCAGAAAGCTTCATCCATTCATTAGATGACCTCACCTGGTCTTCGATCCCCTCGGGGCTGACGATGTCTCTGTCATCCGTCAGGAAAACCTTTTTACAACAAGGAAGCACAGGGTTCGCGAGCTGCAGCGCAAACATGACAAGAACCTCGTCGGGCTTCTTCGCCAAATGCATGCGCAGACAGTGGAGTTTGATCCGTCGGATCTGGTCCACCAGCTTTGCAGGAATCTTCACGACCTCGTGAGTGTTGCTGTCATGACTCGAATCGGCAAAATTTCGCTCAGAACGTTGAAGCCAGCCCGCTTCGTGGAGATGTTCCCGGTCCTCGGGCAGACAATTCTCGCGGACCCGGATGGGGTCTTTCGCCGACCAGCCGAAGGCCCAGACCACGCCCAGGAGCGCCTTCAGCTCGGGCGGCCAGTAGGGCTCGGCCTTGGCTTCCAGCTCGTCGTAGCGGGCGAACCATTCGGGCTCGTCCTCGCGGTTGTGCTGCCAGCGGGAGAACCTGATGTCGCTCCATTCCTCGCGCTCGGCATCGTCCAGCCGGTCGACGCCGGGATGCGTGTCGGGCGCCGTGCTGCCGTAGATGTCGTCGGCGAACCGGATGAACGCCGCGCCGGGGTGCTCGACTTCCACGCGCGCCTCGCCGGCCACATGCGCCAGCGTTTCCAGCACCGAGGGCGTCAGGATGAAGCTCGTCTCGGCGAATAGGTCTTCCTGCAGCTTGCCCCCGGCTTCGAGATAGGCCTCGCGCGTCGTCAGCGCGGCCAGCGCCGACTTCGACCAGTCCTGGCGACTGTTCTCGAAAGTGCGGCGCAGGTCTTGCAGATCAAGGTCGCGGCGGCGCGTGCAGGTCTCGGCCAGCTCGCGCATCTTGCCCTCGTCCTCACGGAAATAGGTCAGGCCGTAGCCCTGCTCCACGCTGATCGAGCCGTCGAGGACCAGCTGGAGCACGTCTTCGGGCAGGCTGTGCACCGCGCGGCGCTGCTTCACCGCTGTCACCGACTTGCCCAGCCTGCGGGCGAGCTGCGCGTCCGAGAGCGCCGAAAGACCGGGCTGGTTGTAGACCATCAGCTCGTCCAGGTCGGAAAGCCGCTGCTGGGTAATCTGCTCGGTGGACCCGGCCGCGCCCGCCCCGTCCTTCGGGATCAGGCGCACGGGCACGAGGAAGCCGTCCTCGAGCGAGCCTTCCTCCGCCATCATGTGGAGCGCACGGGTGCGGCGGCCGCCGGAGACGGCATAGGCCATCCCGTCCTGCTCGTAGGCGATCAGCGGCACCAGCACGCCGTTCTCGGCGATGCTGTCGGCCAGCGCCGTGAGCTGCGCGGGATCGACGCTGGCCTCGGAGCGCGGGTTCTCGGGAGCGACGTGGAGCTTTGCGACGGGGAAGTGCGTGATGTCGAAGGTGGCGTGCTTCATGGGTCTCTCTCTCAATGGAGGATGGCCGCCGCCAGCAGGGCGCAGGCGGCGAGGGGCAGGATGTGGATCAGCGCAACGGTCACTCTGCGGCGCGCAGCGGCCCGATCAGCGCGGCGGGGTCGAGACCGGCAGAGCGGGCATCGGCCACCGCAGTGGCGAAGCGCTCGGCAGCGGTGTCCTCGGGGCTCGGCCTGCGCGGCAGCTCTTCGGCCCAGGTCTCGATCTCGGCCAGCAGCTCTGCCGGATCCTCGCCGAAACCGTGCTTGTTGTGCGGGGCGTAGATCGCATACCTGTCGTCATGCGCCGCGGCGTAGACCGAGAAGGTGCCGTGGTCCCATTTCCCGGCGGTCAGGCGGCACTCGCCGCGCACCCAGCCCTTGCCCTCGATCACGGTGGCGATGCGATTGCAGGCGGTGATGATCTCGTGAAGCTCCATCAGGCGGTTTCCTTCTGGATTTCCCACTTGATCGACGGTCGGCCGCTCCGGCTCGGTCCGCGCTCTCCGCTGTCGCGCACGCGCTTGCGTTCCTTCAGCTCGGTCAACCGGGGCCGGACGGACAGGAAGTCCACGCCCAGCTTCTCGGCGATCTCGTCGGCCGTCATCGGCCCGCCAGCGCAGTCGAGCGCCTGCATCACCCGGTCCCGCAGGTGTCCGGGGCGCTGCTTGCCCAGCATGGCCGCGGTCGCGGCGCTGGTGTCGGTCGGCGCGTGGCCGATCCCGTTGCGGTCATACGGCATGTGCATGCTCTCCTGTGTCGGCGCATAAGGGAGGTGTTCCCCGGCGAAACCGCCGGGGGCTAGTCGTTCCATCCATGTCCGGTAAGGGCTCCTTATCGGAACTCAGGATTTCGGGGCGGTGTAGGTGTAGATCACCGTGTTCACGTTGGTTCCGGCCTCGCGGAAACTGCCGATGGGCAGATCCTTCCAGGCATCGTTCCAGCCCCAGCGGTTGCTCTTTGGCGCGGGCAGCAGGTCATGCTCGCGCGCGGTGACGGGCAGGATCGCCCGCAGCACGCCGCCGGGCTTGAGGAACCGGATCGCGTGCAGGACGTGCTTGGCATAGTGCTTGCCCGCGAAAGGCGGGTTCATCACGACCGCATCGTAAAGGTCGCTGTCCCTGTCGGGCACGGGCACCTGCAGGAAATTGGCGATGTGCACGCCATGGCCCTTGGCCCGGGCCTTGGCCGCGCGCCCGGCATGGACCTCGATGCCGAGCACCTTGGCGCCCTTGGCGCGCAGCGCGTCCATGATGTTGCCGGTGCCGCAGGAGGGTTCGAGCACGCGGTAGCCGGTCATGTCGCCGTACTCGCGCATCAGCGTGTCGACCACGCGCTGGGGCGTCGGGTAGAACTGCAGGTCCTTCGAGACTGCCGTTCCGGTCGCCTTGGCCTTCTCGGCCGCGGCCTCGGGGCTGTCGGGCAGCACCTCGCCATAGAACTCGGCCAGGGCGCGGTTGACCGTGAGCAGCGTCTCCGGCGCGAAGTAGAGGTGCGCGTTGCCGTTCTGGTACTTCTTGCACCAGACGCCGTGGATGGCGTCCTCGGCGGTCGGATGCTTGCCTTTCGACAGGGCCCGCAGGTCCTCGAAGCTCGGCTCGGGATTTCCCTCGAGGGCCGACATGGCGCGAAGGATGTCCTGCACCTTCTCGCGGCCATAGCCGTCCCACTCGCCGAAGCCGGAGAGGATCACGCGCTTGGGCAGGCCCTTGACGCCGACTTTCATCTTGTCGTGCGACTTGAACGCCGGGTCGAGGTTGCAGAAGACCTCGGCCAACCCTTTCAGGACATGATACCGCGGCGCCGCGATGAAATCGCCGAGGATGTCGCGGATGTTCGCCAGCGTGAAGGCGGGCATCTCCTTGAGCTTCATGTCGATGCGCTTGCGGTCGATGCTGCCGGCAACCCGGTCGACATTCAGGCCCGTGCGGGCGCAGCGCCAGGCGGAGGTCAGCAGCGCGCGGGAAAGATCCCGCTGGCCCGGCAGGCGCGGCAAGGACAGCTCATTGTAGTTGCCCTCAATGCTCACGGCCGTGTTCAGCGCGCGGATACGCTCTTCGGTGGCCGCCAGCTCGGCCGCGATCGCGGCGTTCTTGGCGTCGTATTCCTCGACAATCTCGGACAGGGAACGTCGGATGGCGACGTGCTGGTTCATGGTGGCTTTCCTGCTGATCGTGGTGTGGAGCGCTGTTCAGGCCGCCCAGGGCGGCGTGGAGAGCGTGACGCGCTGCGCGGGGGCGTCGGGCGCTGCTTTCCAGAGGTCGTGCCGCGCCTTGTGGGCATGGCTGCTCCCGCCGACATTCGGCCAAGTGCAGCGCTCGCCCGCTGCAGCGAAGCAGGTCGGGCACGGGGTGGCGAGCACGGCTTCGTCATGGGCCATGCTCACCTCGCGTCCGTAGCGCTCCCGGCGCTGAGCTTTCGTCTTGCGCTTGCCGGTCTTGGTGGTCGTGGTCATTAGGCATCCTTTCGGGGCTGGTCTGTCGCCGCCCTCGATTCCGCGCTGTTCTTTCCGGGGGTGAATCGTCAATTCCGCAATAATGCGGCAGGCTGACGCGGCCTGCAGTCCGTGCGGACGGAGTTCAGGCACCCGTCCCGGTGGCTCTTGCCGCCCCAGCCCGCTCGATCCGGCTGGCCTCGATCCGCCCCTCTTCGGTGGGAGCGCTTACCGGCATGGCAGTTGTCACGGGGTGCCTGCCCTGCCTATTAACTTCATCTCGTCGTCCATGGAATTTCGACCCGGGGGTGGGGCTCTATTTCCGAAGGATCCAGTTGATCGCTTTCACCACTAGAATTGCGAAAACCAGAAGAAGATATGCAATCTTCATTCTGAATGCCGAGAATTTCATTTTCTCGCTTTGCACTGCAATGATCTGGGTCTTCATCGGAATTGCTTTCTTGATGTGTGGAGCGCTTTTGAACTGGCGGTGTGGAGCGCTTTTTCCGAGGCCGCGAGGCCGGGCGCAGCCCGGCCGAGCGCGATTTTCTTGCGCTTGCCCAGGAACGGAAAAGCCCCGCCTGATGCCAGGCGGGGCAATTTGCGGGGGCCAGCCGGGAAGGCTGGCCGATGTGCCGGGCGATCACTTGCCGCGCAGTGCCGCGACACGGGCAAGGACTGCCTCCCGCGTCTGGTCCTTCGCGTCCTTCGCGTTCTTCGCGTACGGCTTCCACTTCTCACCGGTGATGCCTTCATAGGCGGCCTTGGTGATTTCGAAATACTCTTCGCAAGCCGGGATCTGCGTCTGCTCGGTTTCCTCGATCTGCGACACGACGCGCTCAAGGTTGCGCAAGCTGATTTCGCTGCCGTCCATCGTGGCTTCGATCTGGTCGAACTTCTGCCACAGCTCGTCCCGGCGCTGCTGGCAATTCTCAAGCATCCACTTGGCGTTGTTGGTGATGTTCTGAAGCGCGCCGCGCTGCTGGAAGGCCAGCGCGTTCGCCTCGCTCGCGTTCGGCGCGATGTAATCGGTGTTCGGGTTGTAGAGGCAGGCGCCAAGCACGGCGATTGCCTGCACGGCTTCATCGTTGCCGGCGTTGCGGTCCTTCGCGTCCTGATAGGCGTCTGCGGCAATGGCCATGTAGCGGCTGCGCTTGCGGGTGGTCGCGTCGTAGGTCTCGGCGCGGCGCTGGCGGTATTCGTCCAGGCGGTTCGCGCGGTCCTGCTCGTCGCGGTGTCCTCCGGTCTCGGTGAAACCGTGGGCGATGTCTTCGGGGTTGAATTGGTCGTATGCCATTGGCTCGTTTCCTCGTGTCTCGGGCTGTCAGGGGAAGCGGGGCGGCCTTGGCGGCCGCTCCCTCGGATCAGTAGCGGCGACGGCGGCGACGGGCGCCGCGGCTGCGATCCTCGGCCCGTGCCGTGATGCCCCAGCCGATGGCGGCGCCTTGGGCGGTGAAAAGGGCAGTCAAGCCCCAGTGCCCGAAGATGGCCACAACACCGGCACCGAAGGCGGCGGCAACGGTGGCGCATGCGCCGATTGCGCGGGTGATGTTCACGCGGCGGCGGGCACGCATCACACGTTCCATTCTTCTGCGAGGTGGGGCGGCTGGTGCTGCTTCACGACATACGAGACGGCCATCCGGTCGTCATAGTCGATCAGGCTTTCCTCGATCGGGAGGAAGTCTTCGCAGGACATGTCCATGCAAAGCGGTTGCTCAATCGCGGGTTCGCTGATACGGGCGTCAAAGGCCATGGGCTTAGGTTCCTTCTAAGCGTTTGGTTTAGGGCTTGGCCGGGGCTGCAACCCCTGCCTTGCCCATCCTTTCTATCTGCCATTCCCTGCCATTCCGAGTTGACATTTTGACTCTGATTTTCTCAGCAGATGTTGGTTCATTTCCACCTGCATTCCATTGCATTTCTGGCGTTAAGCAGAAATACAATGCTTTGCGAAGCCTATGCGGATGATATGCAAAGTCTTGATGCATGGATGGCTATTTCTCCTAGGCATTGTTTTCTCGTCTTATGAACTGCCGTTTCATTTGTTTTTTTCATGTTTTTTTATATCAATCGCCATGCACCGCATGGCCTGAATGGCGTGCGCGATAGCGCATCTTCTCCGAAGCATGCCAAGCGGTCCTGGGCGGGATTGGAGAGATGAGCCCGCAAGGGGCTGAGAAGGCTTGTCCATGGCTTGTCCATAGGCGGAGCTTCAGGGCTGGCGGAGCCTGTGGGCAAGGTGTGGGCAAGCCGGGGATGTCCCTGGGCGACAGGCCGGGTTGGCAGGGCAAGGCCAGTGCAGAAGGGATCGAAGCCCGAATGGGTGGAGACCCGCAGGGGCTCCATGCTTGCACGAGAGCCCGGTCGGGCCGGGATCAAGGCACGATGATCACGGGCCGATCTGCCAAGCTCCATGTGCGGAGACTGTTGCCAGTGGGCCACAAGCAGACATCGTTGCTCAATTGCTACATTGCAGAGAGCCAATTCGGATGGTGCTTCCTACTTCTCCGGGGGCCGGGGGCCGGAGGCACACATCGCGGGTATCCGCAGGTGAAGGCGGCAGGCGGCGAAGCAACGCCACGTATTCGCAAGGCTCGCCCGACTGACCAAAGCCAGACATTCGCCAATCAGCAAATCCTCTAGCTTGACGCAATGCCTCCCGCAAGATCACGCGCAAGCCATGAAACAGCAGCACCAATCACCCGCCGTCGTAAACCAAGCAGAGCTCCCGACGCTCGAAGACATCGCACCGCTCAAGCTCGCTTCAGGCGACACGCTCGATGCAAGACAGAGCCTCGCATGTACGCTGCGCGCAATAACGCAGCTCAACATCGAGCAGATCGCACAACAAGCCGGATACTCCGGCAGAGCAGCAGCCTCGCATTTCCTGCGATCCAGCCGGGGAAGGATGGGGGTTCAAGCAGCAATCACACTGCACCTCGCCGACGCAGGGCGGATCGGCTTGCAGGCCATGATCCAGCTGGCACAGACCAGCAAGTCGGACACGGTGAGGCAGGCAGCAGCAGCAGACCTGATGGACCGGGCAGGCCTCAAGCTTGATGGACCTGAGCAGCAGCCGGGCAGCGCAGCACAGCAGGCGCCGAGCATCACGATCAACATCGGGCAGCCTGAACAGCCTGTCACGCTGGACGTTACGCCCGAGGACGCAGGCCATTAACCCCTGCTTAAGGGTTTTGCTTCAAGCAAGGGAGGGAGGGGGCGGGGCAAAAACGGAGTTAGCCCCGCATAGTGACCCGAGCGCCCCATATAAAATGCAGAAGCAAAACAAGACGGAGGCTTTCATGCTGAAATTGCACATAATCCTGACCGGGAACTTCGACCAAAGTCTCCTCGATTTGGCTGATGTTCGCATCAGTTTGGACCGCACGCGTCTTTCGGGCATCATGCGACGTGATGGCGGCCAGTGCCGGTATCAGCTGATCTCCGTTGACCTTCCCCAGAGCTTGGAGGGATTGCGCCCGCAGAGTTTCGAGATTCACGCGAGCGCGCACCGCAATCCTCGTTGCCTGGCCCGCTGCATCTCAATCTGCGAGTTCTTGGAACGGCGCTTTCACAGCACACCAGTTCCGTCCGACAAAGATGCACTGTAGACGGTGGGTAGGTATACCTCTATTCTTTTCCACATAGAGGAACCATAGGCCCCACGACACTCCAGATGAAAGAACTACTAGAATTACCTTGGCAAATCCAAGTTGTGATTGTCGGAGGATATTTTGGCTACATTGTAGCCTACTCAGGAAAGCGCTCAGCTCACAAATCAGTAGACACCTTAGGCATTATCTTGTGCTTTGGTGGAATTTCCCTTCTTACATTCAATAGCTTGGAAGAACTCGTTCCGAAGCTCATGATTGTCGGAATATTCGACTTCTCCTATCTGAGAGGATTTATCATTTCAGGAGGAGCAATTTCGTCCTCCCTGCTAAGCGCCGTCTTTTGGCGACGCCTTTTGAGCGCGCAAGTCGGACAAGCAATTAGGAAGCTATCCAAAAGCGACGACGATGGACTCTATTTCGGATGGGAAACTCTAATCCAGCACCCCAACTTAGAATACAATCAACTTAACGTTACGTTGAAGAGTGGACGAATTATAGAAAGCTATCCACTTTCTCGCTTCGACAACCTCCCAAACGGCTGCTGCCTTTTGGGAGGTGACGGCTCAATTGGTATGTATGTCACTCACATCACGGAACTTGACGGCACCCGCCGCGAGGCCAAAAATATCATCTGCGACACCGAAGGCGCTCGAATCACTTTCATTCCAGCCAACGAGGTTTCAGAAGTTGATTTTCGACGCAAGATCGTCAAATCTTAGATGGCTTCTCTCACTTGTTTCCGCCATTATCACCCACTCGTGGAGCAGAGGTATTTTCTCCAGAACTGATCGGCTGCACAGACCCCTGAACCCCTCCAGAACTAGTCGGCTGAACGGAACGAATCGATGGCTGCACAGATTTCGTTGTGCTTTCTGGCGTCTTTGTCAAGGCGATTTCCATTTCTTCTTAGGTTGGAATCTGTCACTACACTTTGTAGCAACACTGGGGACATTTCAACTAGCCATTTCCCAATTGAGTATCCGGGCCATTGCTGAAAACACTCGCACAAATTCTTCAGTAAAAGGGTCGAAACCGATGCGCTCACACCCCACTTGTGGAGAAGCTATCGGGGAGAACATGCCGTTGCTGTCGCAGTAACCGAACATTTTTCCTGGATACGTAGTCAATGAAACGCCATTTCTTAGGTGTGGGGCGGCGTATCCGCTTTGCTCCATTGTCACCCCCGATTTTCACTGGGTTACTCTGCCCAAATAGCATCTCGCCCTGAGTCGCTCCGGAAAATGGAGTCTCGGCCAACGGTCGTCTTTCCATTCTTGCCAGCTGCTTGACAACCCCTTCGTCGTCCCATTTCCATGGCCCCCAGCCAACGGCGCCAGCGGCATCCAACGCTCGGCGCTTAGCCTGGCGGAGCCGCAACCGGTCGACATCAACGAATCGAAGATGGAAGAGATACAGATCTGGATCGAAGGTAAAGGGATGCGCTACCGCATGAGGCCGCAAAACACTCTTCCTCCCGAGAACATGTGGTTTAGTGTATAGAGGCGACGCAAAAACATTTCGTCTCTGCGAGAAAATGGGAGCTTCTGGATCGAACGCAGTTTCGCTCTGACGATCATGGAATAGCTCCAACCCCACTCCAGCGCGAATTTCGCCAATAGCAGCACGTTGCTCCAAGTAGTGAGCCAGATTTCGATAGCGCGCCGGGTCTGCCATAAAGATTTCATCCGTGTCATTGAACAACACGAAATCATAGAAAGACAGCAGACCGTTAACGATCCCGCTGATTGCGCCGAAACGCTGATTATCGAAGCTATCCTCGCACCGAGATTCAGAAGTTTCTTCTCGCGGAGGAATCTGAAAAACATTGATACAGGTTCCGCGCAGACCGGTCGGCAGCATCTCAGCTGGCGCCTTAGACGACCCGTTGTCCAAAATGAAGAGATTCTCTCCTCCAAAAATCTCAGAATAGTATCGAAACCAGATTGGCAGGAAAAACTCCTCGTCCTTCATCATCGTTACGCAAGCAACCTTAACCATAATGCACTCCACCTCGAGGACGCCACAAAGCCCTGAACTTTCGTGCTAGCTTCCTCTAGTGCTTCATCTTGACAAGTTGGCAATCTGTCACTGGACAAACGGGACAAGTTATCCCCTTGCTCAACCTTCTGGCGGAAGTTTAGCGAGGGTGAGTTCGTGCAGATGGAGGTGAAATGAGCTTCTTCTACCGCCCTCAGATCAAGGTGCCCCCAATTTCCATGGGCCCCGCCAACGCGCCGTCCTCCGCCTACCTGCGCGGCGATCGGGTGATTGCAGAGCCCCCAAAGAAGCGCCCCGCCTCTCCGCAGATTTCAGCCCGTGAGCATGGCCTGAACAGCCGGCATGTCCTCGCGACCGAGCCTTACGGCGTGCTGTTCAAGGTCGGGCGGGGCTGGTTCGACCTGCGCGGCTTCTGGTGCGTTGAGCGCCTGGGCAAGGTCGAGGTCCGGCGCGGGTCCTCCAAGAAAGTCATGCGCGAGCTCACCGCGGCGCAGCGCAAGGAGCTTGGCAGGGTCCGGCTGAATGCGCGCAGGAACGGTCTGCGCTAAGTCGCGCGCCGGGGTGCGATCCTTTCGCCGCTTGACGGACGGTCTTCGAGCTACGATCAACCACGTGTTGACGGAAAGCAATTCGCCTTGAAAATGCCTTCCCTGACTGGATGATTACGGCACGCTCCGAGGACCATATGAAAAAGAACATCAGCAACCGGATCAAGAACACATATGCTGATGGTCATATCAGCGACGTGGAGGCCGGGCGCCGGCTGTTCTTCAAGGCCGAAGACGATGCGGGCGCCGTCGAGTTCCTGAAGGCCCGGTATCTCGAAGCGCCCCGCCCGATGCTGCTCGAAGAGCTGGGCAACATCCATTTCCAGCGCGGGCAGCTGGTGGAAGCCGAGATGGCCTACACCTCGGCCCTCTTCCGCTCCGGCAACCTGCAGTCGCCGAACCTGATCCAGCTGCGCTATCCGGCCGTGGCCGCTCATGTCGATGACGCGAAGAAGGTGCTCTACATCCCGTCGCCGAAGAACGCATCCTCCACGATCAAGAACTATCTCTCCCTGTGCACCGGAGGCGAAGAGCACGGCGAGGCGATCCATTTCAACATGAAGGTCCCGCGGGTGCTGGTGACGCTCGAAGACATGCGCACCAAGTACGCGGACTACTTCAAGTTCGCGGTCATCCGCGATCCCGTCGAGCGCGTGGCCAGCTACCTGAGCCGCAATGTCGAGGGCGGCGCGCTCGAGCGCTTGGCCTACGGCGCGGGCGTCTGCCGCGACCTGTCGACCAAGCCCTGCGCGGACGAGGTTGCCGAGAAGTTCGACCAGTTCCGCCAGCTCTTCCTCGACTTCCGCCACCACACCAACGCCCAAGTCTACTACCTGTGGCCCTTCATCGGGAACAACTCAGGCCTGGAAATCTATACCATGGGCGGCGTCGGGACGATCCGCCACAAGCTGCAGGACCTCTATGGCTGCGAGCTGCCGGAGCTGCGCTCCATGAGTTCCGGCCCGGCCTCTCCCGAGAAGAGCCTGATGCTCGAACGCCTCGCACCGCTGCGCGAGCACTACCAGGACGACTACCACGTTTTCGGCGAGGCCCTGCAGAGAGCGGATTCGCCGAATCCGATCGTCAAGTGCACGGCGTGGAGGCCGAAGGAAGCCGCGGGCTGGCGGAAGGCGTCGACCTATCACACCGCCGCCTCTGCCCTGCTCGAGGCCCGTCGCCTGCGGCGGCTGGCGAAATGGGCCATCAGGCGCGTCGGCCGGCGCTGAAGCCATGGAAGTTGTCCCGACCACCCTCCCCGTGTTCGAGAACGCTGCCTCCCGCGGAGCCGCCGAGAAGACATTCGTCATCTTCGGCGGCCGCCGCGGCGGCACGACAGCCGTTGCCGGCGTGTGCCAGCGCCTCGGGCTGCACCTTGGCGACAATCTTGAAACGAACCTCGAAGACCTGGTTTTCCGCAAAGAGACCGGGATCGAGGAAATCGCCGAGGCGATCGCGGAGCGCAACGCGGCCCGTCCCGTCTGGGGCTGGAAGCATCCCACGCCGCACGCCTACCTGAAGCAGATCGTGCCGAACCTGCGCAATCCCCGTTTCATCGTGGTCAGCCGCGACACCACGGCCCATGCGGCCGGCATGCTCGAAAGGGAAGAGCGCGACATCGAAGAGAGCCTGCGGCTCCATGTGCGCACAGAGCGCCAGAACCTCGATTTCGTCTTTTCGCACCAGCTGCCGACCCTGTTCGTCAGCTACGAGAAGCTGGTGGTGAAACCGGCCGCGACGATCAAGGAGCTGGCCGACTTCCTCGGCGCCGAGGTCACGTCCCGCAAGTTCCGCGAGATCGGCAGCTTCATCCATCCCGGCTACTACGAGCCCGTCGACCGGTCCGGGAAGGTGAAGACCCGGATCAAGCAGTTCTTCCGGCGCACGCGGGCCATGGCCTAGCCATGTGGAGACGCAGGCCGGACCTCCGGGACGCGACGTCCTTCGACGCGCTCGATGACGAATACCATGACGACGTGATCGACCTGCGCCCCGACCCGGCGGGGCCCGCCGATCTGGCGGATGACGAGTTCCACGACGGAACCGGCGATCGCGCCGCCTCCGCCCTGGGGCGGGCGCTGCAAGGCGCCCGGCGCTTTTTCGCGAGAAAGCTGTTGCTCTAGCGCCACAGGAAAGAACAGCGTCCCCCTGATTTGCAGCAGGGGGCTCCTTCCATGGCCATCAACTACACCGCCGACGGCAAGGTGATGGGCGACTTCTTCCGGTCGCCCGCTTTCGTGCGCGGCCTGCAGGGGCCGATCGGCTCGGGCAAGTCGGTGGCCTGCGTGATGGAATGCCTGCGGCTGATGCTGTCGCAGGAGCCGAGCTTCGACCCCGCGACCGTCCATGAGGTCGAGCACGGCGTCTTCGACGGCGAGCGCACCGGCAAGCGCCGCTGCCGCATCGGCATCATCCGCAACACGACGCCCCAGCTCGAAACCACGACCATGAAGACCTGGCTCGAATGGCTCCCCGAGCACGAGTACGGCCCGGTCCGCTGGCGTGCGCCCTACCGGCAGAACATCCACATTCCCATGCCCGACGGGTGCGATGTGGAGGCAGAGATCTGGTTCCTCGCGCTTGACCGGCCCGAGGACGTGAAGAAGCTTCTCTCCTTCGAGTTCACCTTCATCTGGCTCAACGAGGCCCGCGAGCTGCCGCGCGAGATCGTCACCGCGGCAATCTCCCGCGTGAAGCGCTTCCCGCGGCTGGTCGACGGCGGCTGCACCCGCGCGTGCATCATCATGGACACCAACGCGCCCGACGAGGAACACTGGTGGGCCATCATGTCGGGCCAGGTCGATGCGCCGGACTGGCTCTCGGAAGAGGACCGGCTCACGCTGCTCAAGCCCGACGACTGGGAGTTCTTCGCCCAGCCGCCCGCGGTCCACGATGTCTGGAAGAACGGCAAGCTCGACGGCTACGAGCTGAACCCGGCGCGCGAGAATGGCCGCTTCACCGACAAGACCTACTACATGGGACTGATCCAGGGGCAGACCCGCGACTGGATCATGAACATGCTGCAGAACAAGGTCGGCCGCATTTTCGCTGGCCGACCGGTCTATGCGGGCTTCAACGAGCTGACGCACCTCGTGGACGATCTGGAGCCGGACAGCGAGTACGTGATCGACGTGGGCGTGGACTTCGGCCTGACCCCGGCCGCAGCCTTCGCCCAGGACGTGCGCGGGCAGGTCCGCATCTTCGACGAGCTGGTGACGCGCGACACGCATACCGAGCAGTTCGCGATCATGCTCGCCGGGCACATCCGCCAGCACTACCCGGGCTTCAAGTTCCGCTTCACCGGCGACCCCCGCGGCGACGACCGGCAGCCGAACCAGACCGAGGCGGCGATGACCGCCTTCAAGATCCTCAAGAAGCACGGCATCGACATCGAGCCGAGCTGGTCGAACGACCCGCTGATCCGCACCGGCGCGGTGCAGACCCAGCTCAACACGATGGTCGAGGGCCGCCCCGGCTACCTGCTCAGCCGGAAATGCACCTACCTGATGAACGCCAAGAAGGGCGGCTACTGCTACCTCAAGGACGGCGACACGATCGACAAGAAGTCGATCTTCTCGCACGTCTCGGATGCCGAGCAATACGCCTTCCTGCGCATGGGCTACGGCAAGAAGCTGATCCGCACCGAGGGCCACGGCCATGCCGCCGTGCAGGCATCGACCGGCGGCAACATCCACCGCCACCGGCAGAGCGCGCGGGCGCGGCGCACATCGAAAATTCTCAGCATCGGCCGTTGACAGCGGCCCGGCCCGAAGAACAGCCGGCAAAAAAGGAGTTCCATCATGTGCGGCGGAGTTGTGAAGAGCGTGGCCAAGGCCATCAAGTCGACGGTTGACACCGTGACCGGCGCGAGCGCCCGGCGCGCGCAGAAGCGTGCGGCCAAGGAGGCCCGGCAGGCAGCCGAGGCGCAGCAGGAGGTTGCGGAGGAACAGCGCGTGCAGGAAGCCTCGGCCGCGCATGCCGAGCGGCGGCGCACCTACGCGACCAATTCCCGATCCGGCTCCCGGTCCTCCTACTCCGCCTATTCGGGCGGCATGGGATCGCGGAGCTTCTTCCAGTGAGGGACGCGGGCGACATCCTCAAGCGGCTGGGCAAGGCCCAGACCGAGCGGGCCCGTCTGGAACCGATGTTCGATGATGCGATCAGGCTGACCATGCCGGGCCGCAAGGGCTTCAACATGGCCGACTGGGATCCGGCCTGGGCGGACATCTACGACGAGACCGGCGCCAACGCGGTCGAAGAGTTCGTGAGCCGCATGCAGGCCGGGTTCTTCCCCAGCTTCTCCCGCTTCGTGCAGCTCGAAGCATCGAGCCTGATCCCGAAGAACGACCGGGCCGCCGTGAACCGCGACCTCGAAGAGATCTGCGCCTACATGTTCGAGGAAATCTGGATCTCGAACTTCGCGACCGAGGCCGCCGAGAGCCTGAACGACCTCGCCCTGTCGACCGGCACGCTGTGCGTCGAGGAAGGCTATGCCGGCAACCGGCTCCACCACCAGTCGGTGCCGCTCACGGAGCTGATGCTCGAAAACGGCCCCTCCGGGCAGGTCGGCGGCCAGTTCCGCGAAGAAAAGGACGTGCCGGTCACGGACATTCCCGAGAAGCTCGGCCTGCACTACGACGACAGCGAGGCGCCCGTTCTGGCGGCCGACATCCGGCAGGGCGTGGACCGCAAGGTCACGCTCGTGACCTACACCTACCGCGACTTTTCCAGCCGCGACACCGAGCGCAGCTGGCACATCGTCGTGGTGAAGGACACGAAAGAGGTCGTCTGCAAGCGCGAGCTGACCGGGCGCGGCTCCAATCCGTTCATCAGCTACCGGATGGGCAAGGCGTCGGGCGAGGTCTGGGGCCGCGGGCCGCTGATGCGCTCCCTGGGCGCGGTGCGGACCACGAACCTGATGGTCGAGCTGGTGCTGGAAAACGCCGCCATGTCGATCGCCGGGATCTACCAGACCGACAACGACGGCACGGTCAACGCCGACAACATCAGCCTCCTGCCCGGCACGATCCTCGCCCGCGAGATCGGCACGCGCGGCCTCGAGCCCGTCAACGCGGCCACCGGCAGCTTCAACATGCAGGACGTGGTGCTGGGCGACCAGCGCACCAACATCAAGCGCGCGCTCTACAACGACATGCTGTCGGACCCCAACAAGACCCCGGCCACGGCCTACGAGGTCTCCGAGCGCATGGCCGACCTGGCCCACCGTACCGCCGCGGGCTTCTCGCGCATCTTCTTCGAGTTCGTGCAGCCCTACATCTGGCGCACGCTCTACCTGCTCGAAAAGCGCGGCGACATCCAGCTGCCGACCCAGAACGGCCGGGCGCTGAACTTCCGCCCGACCAGCCCGCTTGCCCGCGCGCAGGCCGGGCGCGACCTGCAGGCGCTCATCCAGGACTTCTCGCTGCGCTCCCAGCTCTACGGGCCGCAGGCGGCCGCGCTCTCCTACGAGACCGAAGAGCTCGAAACCTGGCTGCAGGCCCGCAACGGGCTGGACGAGCGGATCTTCAAGACGCCCGCGGACATGGCGCGTTCCGTGAAGGAGATGCAGGAGCAGATGATGCAGATGCAGGCCCAGATGCAGGCCATGGGCGGAGGCAGCGGCCAATGAGGGACCGCCCCCAGAAGCCCGTCAACATCGACGGCATTCCCCGCACCGCACAGGGCGACGAGCAGATCAACGACATCTGCCGCGCCGCGCTGAACACCCCGGCCGGCGAACGGCTGATGGACTACCTGCGCTCGATCACCGCGAGCGTGGTCATGCCCCCGTCCGCCTCGGATGCGGAGCTTCGCGACCTGGAAGGCATGCGCCGCCTTCACGGGATCCTCGACTACCGGCGCAAGACGACCCCCAAGGAGTAGCAGCCATGCTCAAGCACACCCTCTTCGGCGCGATCTGCGCCATGCTCTTCGCCCCGGCCGACGACACCGGCGGGAGCTTCTTCACGCCTCCGGCCGACACGGGCGGCGATGCTGGCGGCGGCACGGGCGGCGTCGACGCCCAGAGCGGCGATGCGGCAGCCGCCCAGGGCGATGCCGATGCATCCGGGGCCGGAGACACCGGCGAGACCGGAGGCACGCCCAGCGGCGATTCCAGCGACCCTGAGCGGCCCGAATGGCTGTTGCCCAAATACAACAGCGCCGAGGATCAGGCCAAAGCCTACCGCGAACTCTACGGCAAGTTCTCCAAGAAGACCGACGATCTGCGCGCAGAGATCGCCGCAGAGCGCGCAGAGGGCGTGCCGGAGGCGGTCGACGGCTACGAGTACCCTGAGGGCTGGGACGCCCCCGGCGAGGACGTGGACGGCGCGCTGCGCGCGTGGGCGCACGAGAACGGCGTGAAGGGCGAGGCCTTCCAGACGCTCATCAACGACGTGTGGGCCAAGACCATGCCCGACCCCGAGGTTGAAATGCAGGCTCTTGGCGAGAACGCCGAGAGCCGGATCGGCGATGTGAACCAGTGGGTCCACAAGAACGTGGACAAGGCGCATTTCCCCGTCGTGCAGGGCATCATGACCTCCGCCGCGGGCGTGGCCTTCATCGAGAGCCTTGCCGGGCGCGGCGCGTCCTCGGGCTTCGTCACGAATGCAGGCGAGGCGCAGACCCAGCCGCTATCGCGCGAGAGCCTGCGCGAAATGCAGTTCGATCCCCGCTACGGCACCGACGAGAAGTACACCGCCAAGGTCAGCAGCCTGTGGGACAAATGGGGCGCGCAGCAGGAGGCCCGCCGGTGAGGACCGCGGCCGCCACCCCGGAGGACATCGAAGAGCTGGCCCTGAACATGCGGGCCATGGACCGCTGGGAAATGCGCCATGTCGCCCGCGTCTCGGGGCGCGGGCACATTTCCATCCTGGGCGACTTGATGCAGACCTACCGGCAGGGGCCGCTCACGGCGCTGCACCATGACGATGGCGTGCTCGGCATCGTCGGCGTCGTGCCCATGCCGGACATGCCCGGCGCGGGCGCGATCTTCTTCCTCGGCACCGATCTGGCTGACAGGCACACGCTGCCCATGGACCGGGCGCTGCGACGCTGGCTCGCGGCGGAGCTGGCGTCCGGCCGGTGGCCCGGCGGCTTCGGAAACGTCATCCCCTCCGAGCTGCGCTATCGGCGCATCTGGCTCGAAAAATTGGGGTTTGACTTCCCTGTGGCCGAAGTACAACAGCTCCACGACAGCCTTGAAATCTTCTGGATGGCGGGCCGTCGCGATGTCGGCCCCAATGACGCCACAGCGGCCCGCGCCTAGCGGAACACCCGCACCCGGTGATCGGCGGAACACCCGGACCCCCGTTCAATCGATCACCCGGAGGCTACCATGGCCAATGATATTCCCGTCAGCTTCGTGGAGCAGTACCAGGCTGACGTTCACCTCAAATTCCGCCAGATGGGCTCGCGCCTGATGAACACCACCCGCAAGGGCACGGTGCAGGGCTCGACCGTCCACTGGCAGATCTTCGGCACCGTCGTTGCGCAGTCCATGCCGACCCGCGGCGAGCGCCACGTCTTCCAGGAGCCCGGCCACGACCGCGTGTCGGCCACGATGGAAGACTTCGTGGTCCCGACCTATGTCCGCAAGCTCGACCTGCTCAAGCAGAACATCGCCGAACGGCAGGCCCACGCCGCCGCCCACACCTCCGCGCTCGGCATCAAGACCGACGACGCGCTCTTTTCCATCATGGAAGCTGGCAAGGAGAAGGAAGCGGGCGATGCGGCCTACGGCTTCGGCTACAACCACGCCATGTCGATCGTCACCGGGTTCAACAACTCGTATGTGCCCGACGACGGCAACCGCTTCTGCGCGCTGCACCCCAACGCCTGGGCGCAGTTCCTCAAGGTGCCGCAGTTCGCCAATGCCGATTGGGTCGGCCATGAGAACCTGCCCTTCAAGGGCGGCATGTCCGCGAAGATGTGGATGGGCGTCCTGTGGATGCCGCTGCCGAACACCCCATTCGACGGCGACGTGCTGGACCCCGACACCGGCGAAGTCACCACCCCCGGCTCCAACGTGGCCACCAACTACGCATGGCACCGCTCCGTCGTGGGCCACGGCGTGAACCAGGAGCCGGAGACCAACTGGCAGTGGCACAACGACTACAGCCACTATTCCTGCGTCTCGGACATGAGCTTCGGCGGCGCGGTGATCGAGAACAAGGGCTGCTACTCGGTCAAGTCCCTCTCGCCGGCGCCGGATCCCGCGGACGGCTGAGACCCGGCTTGGGGGCCGGATACCCGCTGACAGGCTGACAGCGGACCAACTGGCCGGGCGTCTTTGGCGTCCGGCCTTTTTTCATACGGGGGCCGCATGGCAATTCTCTCGGTATCCAACAGCACCATCAAGGTGATGAACGCGGCGCTCGCGGAGCTGGGCGTTCCGCCGATTTCCAACTTCACCGACAACTCGATGACCGCGCGCACCGGCAACGCGAAGTTCCTCGACACGCTCGAAGGCGCGATCACCGCCTATCGCTGGCGCTTCGCGCAGCAGGTCGTCACGCTGCAGCAGTCCGGCGGCGTGCAGCTCCCGCCCGACTTCCATTCCGCCTGGCGCATCCCGCGCGAGGCCGCGGCCGTGCATGTCGCCTATGCCGACGACCTGCGCGTGCGCTGGGACGTGATGGGCGAGGACGTGCTGATCGCATGGCCCTACGCCAAGACGCCCGCCGTCACGGTCGAAGCCTCCGTTGTCAAGCCGCCCGAGGGCTGGCCCGGCCACTTCCGGCGATACTTCATCCCGCTGCTGGCCGCCGAGCTGGCCATGCCGATCACGCAGGACGAGGGCCTTGCCGCCGGACTGCTCCAGCTCGCCGAACAGCGCTTCGAGCTGGCCAAGAGCCGCGACGCGCAGGGCCGCAGCCCGCGCCGCATTGACACGTCCGCCTTTCTCAAGGCCCGCCGGAGAGGCCGCTACTGATGCCCAGCCTGAGAGACTTCCGCTCGAACTTCGCCGCCGGGCGCACCGGGGAGGCCATTTCCGCCCGCCCCGACGCGCAGTCCTACCAGATGTCCGTCTACGACGCGCGCAACTTCATGATCACCTCCGACAACATCGCCCGCCGCCGCTGGGGCACGGAGCTGATGCAGTGGCGCGATGCCGCAGAGCGGCTTGAAACGTGGGTCGTGTCCGAGAGCGACGACATGCGGTTCCTGCTCGCCTTCTCGCCCGGCCGGCTGGAAATCCTCGACGGCACGCTGGCCAGCCGCGCGGTCTTCGAGGACATGCCGTGGACCGAAAGCACGATGTGGTTCCTGACGATCGGGGCAGAGCGCTACAACGCCGTGATCGCGGATGCCAGCTTCCGCACGCAGATCCTCGCCTTCGACACCGCGGCAGGCACCTTCTCGATGGAGCCGTTCGACTTCGACACCAGCGGGGACGAGCGGTACTACCTCGCGCCCTTCTTCGCCTTCGACAAGGAGGTGAAGTGCAGCTTCACCACCCTGACCGCGCCGGGCGTCGACACCGCGCTCGCCGCCGCGCTCGAGAGCATCCTCGGCACGGAGGCCGGAGAGTTCGACCTCGCCGCCGGGACCGGCACCGTGACCACCGACCAGGACGTGTTCACCGACGAGCACGTGGGCCTGCGCATGAAGATCGCCGACGGCGAGTTCGTGGTCGACAGCGTGGCCGGGCCGCGCGAGGCCTCGATCTCGGTCATTCGCGACATCGCCATTGCGCTCGACGACACCCCGTTCTGGTGCGTGAACGGCAGCAATATCGTGGAGGTCTCCTGCGAGGACCACGGGCTGAAGGTCGGCGATCAGGTCGTGTTCTTCAACTTGCAGCAGGACACCGCGACGGAAGTCCTGCACGGCGCGCTCTACCTCGAATATTCCAACACCACCGACCGGTCGAACGGCACGCCCTGCGCCTATACCGTCAAGCGCGTGGTCGATGAGAACTTCTTCTGCGTCGAGGGCGAGGGCACGGCGTCGAGCACCGACCTTGCCGGGGGCAACAGCGTGAAGATGATGCGCTTCTGGGATCTGCCCGGTCTGCGCGAGCCGGTCTTCTCGCCCGCCCGCGGCTGGCCGCAGGCGGCAGGCTTTCACGAAACCCGCCTATGGCTGGGCGGCTCCGTCCCGCTGCCCGATGCCGCATTCGCCTCCGCGCCCGGCTCGATGCTCGACTTCGACCCCGGCACCGGCGAGGCCGACGACGCCGTGACCATGTACGGGATCGGCGACCAGTCCCGCGTACGGCACTTCGTCAGCTCCTTCGACCTGGCCATTCTGACCGACCGGGGCGCCTACTACGTGCCGGGCTCGACCGAGCGGGCCATCACGCAGGAGACCGTCCGCGCGCCCAAGGCGGCTGACGGCGGCGCGGCTTATACCAAGCCCTTCCTGTTCGATACCGCGTTCCTCTATGTCGATGCCAACGGCGCCAGCGTGCGCGAGATGTCGATCCAGGGCGACGACAGCCAGTATTACATCGCGCCGATCTCCACGGTGGTCTCGGACTGGATCAACGCGCCGCGCCACACCGCGCGCTACGACGGGGCCGCCGATGTGGTCACGCCCTACCTGATCTGGTCGAACAGCGACGACGGCGGCGCGGTGGTGATGCACTCCAACCGGGCCGACCAGGCCATGGGCTTCATGCGCTGGGACATCGAGGGCGCCAGCTTCGCCAGCTTCGCGGGGCTGAGCCGGGATCTCTATGCCTCCGTCGAGCTGGACGACGGGCGCTTTGCGCTGGTGCGCTTCGACACCGAGGGCCGGACCACGCTCGATCTGGCCGAGCGCCTGACCGGCTCGGCCACCGACGAGTGGGTCTCGCAGATGCACGCGGACGAGACCCTTGCCGCGCATTCCGGTCTGCTGCGCCTGAGCGACGTGGAGCTTGACGGCGCCGGGGCCTTCTTCACCGCCGACACGCTGGACGAGCTGTGGATCGGCAGCCCCATGCCCTACGAGCTTGTCGCCCACACCCCCATCGCCGCCTCCGGGCAGGGGCCGCAGCTCGGCAACATGGTCCGCCTCGTCTCCGCGGACATCCTGTGGAGCGGGACGTGGACCGGCACGGTCGGCGGGCAGGAGGCGCTTTCCGCGCTTGACTTCCCGGCGCTGGAAGTGCCGACGCCGATTAGCGAGTGGCGCAAGTACATGATCGGCGAGTGGGGCACGGCCCCGCGCCTTGCGATCGAGGGAAGCGCCGTCGGGGAAATCGCGGTTCGCGCCATGGTGCTGAAGGTCTATTTCTGATGTGCGACGTCCAATCCTTCCTGAGCATGGGTCAGTCCCTCATCGGCGGGCAGCTGCAGGCTGCCGATGCGCGCCTGCAGGGCGACCTCGAAGCCATGAACGCCCAGACCGCGACGATCCTCGCAGGCACGCAGGCGATCCGCCAGCGCGGCCAGCTCTCGCGCGAGTACAGCCGCCAGCAGAGCCAGAACCGCGCCGCGATGGCGGTCTCCGGGCTGGCCGCCGAGAGCTTCGAGGGCGTCGAGGCGGGCAACGAGGCCGACTACCGCCGCGCCTCCGGGCAGATCGACAGCGACCTCGCCATGACCACCGCATCGAACGACGCGCAGGCGACCATCTCGCAGGCCCAGGCACGCCGGGACGCCTCGCTGGCGATGTGGTCGGGCCGCATGGACGCGATCCAGACCGGCGTGCAGGCCGCCCAGAGCTTCGCCTCGGCAGGCATGGGATCCTCCGGCGCGGGCGGCGGCCTGGCCGGAGACCTGTGGACCTACAACACCGGCGGCACGGGCACGCGCGGCCAGCAGAACAGACAGCGGATCAGGAGCTTCTTCTATGCCGGTTCTTAGACGGCCCATCGAAATCAACACGGGCGCCAGCGTGCGCCCGGTCGCCATGACCCGCTCCGCCGCCGGCGACATGATGGCCGCGCAGGCCGGGCGCATGGCGCAGCGGGCCGCGCAGTACGGGCAGGCCATGGCCTCGGCCGCGCAGGAGGAAGGCGAGGCGCTGGCGCGCGCCGCCACCTTCTCGACCGGGCCGAACGGCATGCCCCAGATGCCCGATGCCTCCGGCCAGCGCATGAGCGCCATTGCCCGGCGGACCTATGACGGGGCCATGCAGGACCGGATGGGCCACCAGATGGCAACGGCGATCAAGGGCCGGATCGCGGCCGTGGAAAACCTGCATCCCTACGACCTCGACGCCTTCCAGGACGAGGCCGCGCAGGCGATCGCCGACATGCGCAGCGACATCCCCGAGGGCTTCGAGGGCTTCTTCGAGGACACGATCGCCGGGGCCATGGTCTCCACCGGCGCCAGCATCGGGCACCGGCAGGGGCAGATCGAGCTTCGCAATGCCGCCTCCCGCGCGCCGGTCATGGCCGACGACCAGGTGCGCGCGATCCGCGACATGGTGCTGGCAGGCGACGACGCGGGCGCCGCGGCCATGGCGGCCAACACGCAGTGGATCGACGACCTATCGCCCGCGATCATGGATGACGGCGAGAAGGCCGACCTCAAGCGGCGCATCGCCACGGCGACCGGCATGGCCCGCATGAGCCGCGACCTCGATGTGGGCAACCTGTCGCCCGATGCGCTGATGGACCTGCAGGCCCGGCTCCTGTCCGGCACGGATGAAGAGCTGAACGAGTATTTCACGCTCGAGGACGGCACCGTGGACCGCGAAGCCATGCGCTCCGCCTCCGGCACGGTCACGCAGTTCATCGGCAACGCCAACCGGCGGCTGGCCGCGCAGGAGGCCGCGGCGCAGAAAGCCTACGACCTGTCGGTGCTGCGCCGGGGCGGTGCGACCTCGAACCCGAAGAACCGCGCCCTGCTGGACGAGGACCTGTCGAACGCCCTGCAGCTGACCACCGAGGACGGCCGGCGGCGCGGGATCGACATGGCCGACTGGCTGACCATGGACGGCGACGACCGCTCGAACGCGCTGGCGCTGGTCAAGGATGCCGGGATGCTGCCCGACACTCTCCGGCAGGTGCTCGACCGGATGGACACCAACCCCGACCCGGCCGAGCTGGTGGCGGGCTTCGAGCTGGTGCGCGATCTCTACGAGGGGCCCAACAGCGCGGGCGCCACGGTGAACCTGGGCGATGCGATCCCCGACGACCTCGCCGCGGTCTACGGGATGGTCTCCGACCTGCATGGCGACGGCAGCTACACGCAGGAAGGCGTCGAGCGGGCCGTGTCCAAGGTCTGGGCGCTCCGGGACGAGAAATGGGACGATACCGAGCTGGCCCGCGTGATGAACGCGCAGAACCGGCGCTGGGATGGCCGGGGCCGCGTCACCGCGGACGATGCAGGCGAGGTGCTGATGCGCGACCTGCGCGACACGCTCTACGACGGCGGCGACATCGAGCCCACGCCGGAGGAAGCGCGGCAGGCGGCGTCGGTCTTCACCACCTACCTGCGGCTGGGCAACAACTACCAGCTCGCCATGGACATGACCCGGCAGAGCATGGAGGACCGCTACGTGACCTCCGAGTACATGGGCGGCGTGCGCTCCGCCTATGCACCCGAGAAGTTCTACGACGTGCCGTACCAGGGCATCGGCGACATGCTGTCCCATGTCTCCGGCGAGGCCGCGGGCTGGCTCATGTCGGGCATCGGCTTCTCCCGCGCGGGCGGGCGGCTGGCCTCCACCCCGTTCGAGGCGATCGCCGACACGCGCATCCGCGAAATGATCGCGGGCTTCGACGGCTCCATGGCAGGCGATGCCTTCGAGGGCGAGGCAAGCGGGGAGCGCTTCGGCATTGACGATGCGGACTTCCTGCGCCCGGGCGAGGACTACCAGCTGCGCGCGCAGACCGGCCGGGGCACGCCGCCGGTCTACACGGTCATGATGCGCGACGAGACCGGCACCATGTACCCGGTCGGCACGCTCGACGTGCGCGACGACATCGCCGAGCTTCAGCAGTTCGACCAGTCGCTTGCCTCGCTGATGCGGGCCGAGAACCTGGGCGAACGCGAATGGCAGATGATCAGCGACGAGATCGTGCGTGCGGCCGAGGCGGGCGAGAAGCCGCGGCATCCCTATGCCGTGCTTGAGGAGCACTTCGAGAAAATGCGGGGGCCGAGGGACTGATGGAACAGTATCGCAACCTTCTGGATTTCATCTACCGCGCCGAGAACGGCGGCAGGATCGACTACGATGTGGTCTATGGCGGCATCCGGCCCGAGCACCGCCCGCCGAAGCCGGTCACGAGCATGACCGTGCGCGAGCTGCTGGCATGGCAGGACCGGGTGAACCCGCACTACAATTCCGAGGCCGCGGGCGCGCTGCAGCTCATGCCGAAGACGCTGCGCGGGCTGATCCGCAACGGCAAGGCCAGCCTGGACGACGTGTTCAGCCCCGAGACGCAGGACCGCTATGCAGTGGAGCTGATGCGCGGGCGCGGGCTGGACCGCTGGGCGAGCGGGCGCATGTCGACCGAAGAGTTCGGCAATTCGCTGGCGCGGGAATGGGCCTCCCTGCCCGTCCTGGCCCCGACCTTCCGGGGCAGCCGCCGCATCGAGCGCGGGCAGGCCTATTACGGCGGCGTCGGCGCCAACCATTCCCGTGCGCTGGTCGGCGTGGACGACTTCGAGAGCGTGCTGTCCGGCCGTCCCGTAGCCGCCCTGTCGACCTCCGGGCCGGGGGCGGACGGCGCGCCGGGCACGCAATCGCCGCCTCCCCCCTCGCAGAGCTGGGGCGAGGCTTTCGACGCGGCCTACCGCTTCGAGCGGCCCGAGCCGGATCCTGCTGCAGCGTGGGAGACGCCCGACGTGGCCCTGGACCAGCCGGGCGCCGTAACGGGGCAGCAAGCTCTTCCCGAGATTGATTACGCGACCCGCACCGGGAGGGGCGGCGGGCCGGTTGCCCCTGCGACATCATGGCAGAGTTTTGCCGATGCGGCAACCGACAGCGCAATTGTCCGCTCGGCGCAGATGCAATGGCTGGAACGCCAGCACGAGTTCGACCCGGATTTCGACGTGGCCGCGCAGATCGGCGCGGACGGCATGGCGGGCTTTGCGCGCTATCTCTCCAAGGCGCAGAACGCTGAGCATTACGAGGTCCTGAAGCGCCGCATCCGCGAAGAGGAAATCCGCTCCCGCCGCGCCGAGGAATACGACGGCTGGCTGGTGCCGCTGGCTGGTGGGATCTTCAACCCCGACAACATCCCGGCCATGCTGGTCCCCGGCGGGCTTGCCCTGCGCGGCGGCGGGGCGGCCCTGCGCGGCGCGGGCGTGGCGGCGGGGGCCTCCTTCGCCCTTGATGCGCCGATCGAGGCTGTGCGCGCGGAGAACGACCCGCTGTCGAACCGGCTGGAAAGCCAGCTCAATGTCGGCCTGTCCATGGCCATCGGCGCCGGGATCGGCGGCTACCTGAACCGCAACGGGCGCCGCGCGGCGGTCCGGCAGATCAACACGCAATTTGCCGACTACGCCCAGGAGCACCCCTCTGCCGCCCGGATCGGCCCGCCCGGCCCGGAGCGCCCGGCACTGGACGCCCCTGCCGCGGAGCGGGACATGGCGGCCTATGACCGGATCGGCGAGACCCGGCGCGAAATGCACCGCTCCGAGGCCAACTTCTCGCGGGACCAGCCCGAGGACGGGCAAGCCGGGCTGACCCGCCGCGGGCGCATGCTGGCGCGCATGGTCGACGGCCCGTTCAAGCGGCTGAACCTCACCTCGCTGACCCGCTCGGTGAAGGGCATGGCGGACGACCTGGCCAATGACGGCGGCATGGCGCGCGCCGAAGGCGGCCCGAACGGCCCGTCCGTCTGGATGCGCTCCCGCGTCTGGCATGGCGAGGTCGATACCATCTACCGCCGCGAGACCGAGCTCTACGAGCGCTACCTCGGCTTCGAGCGGAACCCGGAGGTTGCCGGCATCCACCTCAACAAGAGCTTCCGGCGCAAGCGGGCCGATGGCGAGGAAGCCCTGCCGGTGGAAGAGTTCCGCCGCCGGGCCTCCCGCGCGCTGGTCACGGGAGAGCAGGACGAGATCCCCGAGGTCAACGAAATGGCCGGGCACCTGCGGGACAGCTGGAAGCGCTACGAACGCGATGGCGTCGAAGCGGGCGTGCTGTCCACCCGCGCCTCGAACCAGGCCCGCATGGACAAGCTGCGCGCGCGCATCGACCGGCTGGACCGCAAGGCGGCCAATAGCGAAGAGCTGTCCGACAAGCAGCGGCAGGATCTTGCGGTCATGCGCAACCGCGTTCGCGACTTCGACAATGCCCGCCAGGCCGAGGACGTGCCGGAGGACTACTTCACCCGCGTCTGGCGGCCCGCCGCGATCCGCGAGAACCGCGAAGCGTTCATCCGCTACGTCATTGTGCCGCACCTGCAGAAGAACCCGGAGAGCTGGACCTGGGTTCCGTCCAAGTCGCACCTGCAGCGCGAGATGAACGCGCTTATGGCCCGCGCGCCGACGCAGGCGCAGATCGACGCCATGCGCCAGCGCATCCGCGAGGCCCCCGACGAGGGCGGCTGGCAGCGCTTCACCTACTCGCAGGAGGAAGGCGCGGTGCGGGCGCGGGCGGAAGAGATCGTGGAGACGCTGCTGGGCGACGTGGACAACGACCTTGCCCACCTGGGCGCGCTGACCGAGGAAGCCCGGCCGAGCTTCGGGCGCATGCGCCAGCTCACCATGCCGAACGCGCATCTGCTCAAGGAGCACAACGGCATCGCCGACTTCATCGAGACCGACTACATGCATGTGGCCAAGGCCTATGCTGACCGCATGGGACCGGCTATCGAGATGGCGCGGCGCTATGCCGCCCCGAACGAGGGCGTGAGCGCGGCCGATGGCTTCCACAGCGCCCTGCAGCGGGCGCAGCGCGACGAGTTCCGCGCCTTCCTGCGTCGCGAGAAGGGCGACAAGCCCCTGTCGCGCACGGAATCCATGGACCTGATCGAGTACCTGCGCGGGCAGCGCCCGGCATGGCTGCCCCTGCATACCGCGATGAAGCGCATGGAGAAGGAAGCCCGCTCCGCGCTGCGCGCCGCCGGGCTGGACTGGACGGACTTCTCGTTCTCGCTCTTCACCGACGAGACCCGCTCCGGCTCCTTCCGCGCGGCCAGCGGCACCGATCCGGTCAGCCAGATCGGCGTCGATCCGTTCGGCGCAACGCCCGTCGAGACCTTCAACCACGAGTTCATCCACGCGCTGAAGGCTGCGGGCAAGTTCGGCACGGGCGAATGGAACGCCATGGTGGAGCTGGGCCGCCGCCTCTCTCCGCTCTTCGACCTGTCGCGCTACACCAGCGCCGATGCCGACGAGGAAGCCGTCGCCAACCTCTTCCCCATGTGGGCCGCGCTCGGCGGCGACCAGCGCGCGATCGCGCTCATGGAGGAAGCCGCAGGCGTGCGCCCGGCCTTCTCGTCGCTGCTGTCAGAGGGCAACGCCGGCATGGCGCTGACCGCGCTGCAGGCGTTCAAGCCCATGGGCACCGCCCTGCGCTCGGAGGCGCGCTTCAACACGCACTGGGCGCCGATGGAGCGCGACATCCTGCACCTGCGCGACCGGGTGCAGAACCGGGTGATCCGCAACCCCGATCGCTGGGACAACCGCGCCGCCACCTTCCTGCGCAACTATGCCAACCTCGCATTCATGGGCCAGTCGGCCCTTCCGGCGGTCCAGGACCTCGGCACGCTGGTCATGCGCCACGGGCTCGGCCGGACCTTCCAGCACGCTTTCGGCAAGCTGGACGACGAGCTGGCGCAGGTCGTGAAGGCGGGCGGGGACGAAATGCGCAAGGCGGGCGGCATCCTCGACGTGGTGGAGGGCGTGGCCCTGTCGAAGTTCGCCGATCCCGGCATGGACGCCTCGGGCCTGACCGCTCCGGAGCGCTGGTCCCGCGTGCTGTCGAACCGCTACTTCGCCTGGAACGGCCTTGCCTCGCTGACTGCGCGCGTCAAGGAAATCGACGCGGGGCTGCGCGTCACCGACACGCTCGACCGCATCCACCGCGTGGCCGGCGATTACGGCACGGAGGCCGACCTCCGCGAGCTGGCGCGCTACGGCATCACGCCGGATGCGGCAAAAAGCATCGCCACCGAGCCTGCCGCGCGGCAGCCGGGCGGGCACTGGCTGGCCAATACCGACGCCTGGAAGAGCCGCGAGAACGTGATGCGCTTCCGCGCGCTGATCCGTCAGGGGTCCGAGAACGCGGTGCTGATGGCGACCGCCGCCGACAAGCCGGTGATCGCGGACGGCACGGTCTACCTGCGCCGCGGCCCCCGGGTCGATCCGCTGGCGCGCCGCGCCGGGCTGGAGGTCGTGGGCGACTACTGGCAGATGCAGTCGGGCCTCCTGACCCTGCCCTTCTCCTTCTGGTCCTTCGCCTTCGCGGCCCATACCAAGATCCTCACGACGGCCGTTGACGAGCCGACCGCGCGGAACATGGCGGGCGTGGCCTCGCTGGTGGGGCTCGGCTACATGGTCGCGAGCTTCCGCCAGGGCGAGAGCTGGGACCGCCGGGAGCCGGAGGAAAAGCTCTACGAGGCCATCGGCCAGTCGGGCGTGCTGGGCATTCTTCCGCAGGTCCTCGCCGTGGGCGAGCAGCCGACCGGCTACGACATGGCGATGCGTGCCGCCGGGGCCGGGCCGAACGCGGCCTCGAACCTCATGCACGGCGCCGCGACCGGCGACTTGATGGAGACGAGCTGGGGCCTGCCCTTCCGCAACCACTTGCTTATCAAGGATTTTGTCGACCAGATGGTGGACGGGTCGGAAAGGGCAAAAAGCTACTAGACAATCCCCCGCGGGAAAGAACAGCACCGGGTAAATCAACGACCCGGTGCCCAATGTCCGAGACGATCTATCCGCGTAGCGCAACCTACGTGGTCGGTTCGACTGCCAGCGCAGGGCCGTTCGGCATCCCGTTCCCTTTCGTGGACGAGGACGAGATTGCCGTCCATGTGAACGGCGAGCCGGTCACGGCCTATTCCGTCACCGTCGCCAGCCGCTACGGCACCGAGGGCAACAGCCTCACGCTCGAGGCCGCGGTCTCGAACGCGACCGTCGTGGTCTCGTCCGACGTCCTTCCCGCCCGGTCCATCGGCGATGCCTTCACGCAGGTGGAGCTTGCCCGCGAGCTGGACCGCCTGTTCTATCTCTCGCAGGAGGCGTCCGAGCGCGCCGTCACGGTCGATCCGGGAACCGGCGTGGCCGACATCGGCAGCGGGCGCATCCAGTCGACCGCCGATCCGGTCGAAGATCGCGACATGCTGACACTGGGTTATGCCGAGCGCGTGCTGACCGGCGACGCGGCCAACGGCTACGAGATCGAGCGCGGCACGCTGCTGGGCCAGCCCTGGCGCTACGAGCGCGACGAGACCGCCCCGCCTGCCGCCGCCTTTGTCGACACCGCCGGACGCCGCTACCGCCTGCTCAACGACGAGCTGGGCCTTCGCTACTTCGACCGTGACCTGCGCGACGGCGGCCAGATCGGCACCGCCCTGCTGGGCTTCATCGACTATGCCAGCGAGACCGGCCGCGCGGCCGGGGTGATCCCGCCGGGGCTCTACGAGCTAGAGCAGGCTGTGGCCGCCGATGTCGACGGCATCGCCCTGTACCTGCGCGGCTGCGGGCGGTGCGCGACCGGCATCTGGGCCGACAGCGCAAGCGTGCCCGCCACGGCGATCAGCCTGACCGGCGGCAGCCTGCCCGGCGCCATCGAGCTTGCCGACTTCACGCTGGGCTACCGTGGCCAGCAGCAGGCCGGAAGCTGGGCGCTCGACCTGCCCGGCGCCGCGGCTCCCGGCTACAGCCATCGCTCGCTGGCCCTGCGCCGCCTCGATCTGGCTCCTGCCGAGCTTCTGACCGGCGAGGAAGGGCAATCCGCCTTCGCGGGAATGATCCGGGCCGACCACCACATGAACCCGTTCCTGGGCGACGTTCACCTGCAGGGCGGCTCTGGCGACTGGCCGACCGCGACCGGCCTGCAGATCGACGGCTGCACCGGCACGGAGCTTCGCCAGGTCTCCATGCACGACATCGCAACCGGCCTGAGCAGCCTTTCGGACGGCACGACCGGCGGCACCCTCTCGCTGGACGGCTGCCTGTTCGACGGCGTGCAGACCGGCCTCGACTGGCAGCGCGGCGGCATGCTGGCACAGATCGTTGCGTCCGGCAGCACCTTTCTCTATCGCGATGCGGGCGTGAAGCTCGACGGCGCCGGGTCTGCCAGCCTGAGCCGCTGCGGCTTCACGCAGCAGGAGACCGCGCCGGGCGATGCGCCCGCGGACATCTCTTCGCTGAACGTGGCGAGCCTGACGGTCGATGCCTGCACCCATGACGGCGCAGGCGATGCCCGCCGCATCGGCATCCAGGTCGGCAGCGGGACGGACCGGACGCGCCTCACGGGCAGCGCCATCCTGCCGGGCGCGGACATGGCGACTGCCTTCGACATCGCCGACGGCGCCGGGCGCGTGCAGTTCGAGTTCCCGCGCATCGCGCAGGGCGCCTCGGTCGCGCAAAACATCGTCAATGCGGACGGCGCGGACCTGCACAGGGTCGCCGGCGAGCCTCTGGAAATCACGCTCACCGAGAGCGACGACTTCGACGTGATCGCGAATGCCGTCTGGGCCGAAATCTCGTTCGACGCCAGCTCCGGGCACGAGCTTCTGGACGGCTCGGCCGGGGCGAGCGGCGTGACCGTGCCCGCCGGGCTCGGCATCAGCCATGCCCGCGTCATCGTAAACAGCGAGTTCGACAGCAACACCACCGGCAACCGCGGCATGGCCGTGCTCCGCGACGGGGGCATTCCGAACGCGGGCGCCCAGACGACGGTGAATGCCGTGGTGGGCCGCCCCACGTCGCTGAGCGCGCAGACCGCATGGTTCCCCGTGTCCGCCGGTCAGGTGCTTGGCGTCCAGGTCGTGCAGACCTCGGGCGGCGACCTGGCCCTGACCTCCCCCAGCAACATGAGCGTGGAGTTCCGCTGATGCAGAAGCTGCAAGACTACCTGCCGCTGCTGGCGGCCGTCGTGGCCGCCGTGTCGGCCTTCTCCGTTGCCGACATGCGCGGGCAGCTGAACAACGCCCGGCTGGACGATCTGGAAGGCCGGACCCGCACGCTCGAAGCCCGGTCGATCCGGCTCGATGAGCGGCTGCAGACCATCCTCGACGTGCAGCTCGAAATCCGCGAGCAGATCAAGGAGCTGAAAAGCCAGTGAGCTACATCACCGACAGCGCCGTCAAGTTCATCGTCGTGCACTACTCCGCGACCTGGGAAGACCAGAAGGTGACAGCCGCCGACATCGAGCGGATGCACCTCGCGCGTGGCTTCGCCAAAATCGGCTACCACGCCTTCGTGCGCCTTTCCGGCGTGACCGAGCCGGGCCGGGACATGACCCGGCCTGGCTTTGTGGAGCAAGGCGCGCAGGTCTACGGCCACAATGGCCACAGCATCGGCATCTGCTGGGCTGGCGGCCTCAAGCGCGGCCACACGATCAACGAGGGCTTCGACACCCGCACGCCCGCGCAGACGGCCTCGCTAATCCGGTGGATCGACGCCCAGCTCGAACGTTTCGGCGGCGACGGGATGGACCCGGCAAAGGGGCCGGTCGTCGTCGGGCACCGCGACTTCGCCGACGCAGCCACGCAATGCCCCGGCTTCGACGCCGCGGTCTGGTGGTCCGCCGTGCAGGAACAGCGGGCCAGGGCCTCCCGCGCCAAGCCCGCCGGGCTCGCGACGCTCTTCCAGTGCATCAAGGAGATCTTCGCATGACCGAAGTCAGCACGACCGTCAAATCCGCCACCAAGTCGAACACGATCCGGGCGAACCTGCTCGGCGCCATCGGCGGCGCCGTCGCCGCGATCGACCCCGGCACCGTTGTTTCCGCCCTCACCGCCGCGTCCAGCATGACCGGCGGCAACGGCGAAATCGTGATTCCCACCGGTCAAGTCACGGCATCAGGCATAGTCCTGCTGCTCTGGTCGGTGGTGAATGCGCTCATGCGCCTCAAGACCGGCAAGCCGGTTTCGCTGCGCATTGGCAAATAACCCAAGTCAAGAAAGAAGGCTTACCTAGTGACCCGAACTACCCTTCAGGCCGAAGCGGCCATGCCGCTGTCCAACTTCGATGCTGACCTGACCGATGGCACCACCACGGGGCAGGACATCGGCCCGGCAATTGTCGATGCCGTGCGCTATGCCCAGGCCAACGGCAGCGCAACCCTCATCATCCCGCCGGGCGACTGGGAGCTGCGCACGAATGTCGATGTCGATCTCGACACCGACGAGAACGGCAACGAGGTGACGTGCCATTTCAAGATCGTCGGCCAGGGTCCGACCGTCTCGAAGATCGTCTCCAAGGTGTGGCGCTTCCCGGCCCAGGACCGCATCCGCATCGACGTGTCCAAGCGCAACTCGACGCTGGAAATCTCCGATCTGGGTTTCCTCGCGCAGGGCTCCGGCATGAACGACGGCACCTACCTGCTGCGCTCCCGGTCCACCCGCCGCGGCGGCCAGATGCACCGCACCGCAGTGATCCGCAACGTCTATGTCGGCGGCTATGACGACTTCTACGGTCTGAGCCAGGACGGGGAATACTTCGCCAATCTGTTCGACCTGAGCTGCCACAACCGGCCGCTGGTCGAGAATGTCGTCGTCGCGTCCGGCAACCACGAGAACGTCTTCGAAACCGGCGCTGACAACACGGGCGACTGGTCGGACGACAGCGAGCTGTGGACCATCGTGAACGGCATCGTCCTCGACGGCGCCTATGCACCCGAGGTCAACCAGTGCGTGATTTCGCGCGCGAAGTACCCGATCATCTGCCGCGGCAACATCCCGCAGAACGAGACCAGCCCGATCAGCTTCACGTATGATCCGAACGACACCGGCGGGCAGCCCGAGATCGGCGTCTTCACCAACAACCGCTTCCCGACTTGCATTATCGGGATCGTCTGGCACCGCGACGGCGCAGAGCCGGGCTTCTCGGCGCGGGCGAACTTCATCGACTTCCGCGACTATGGCGTCTACGTGAAGGGCGCGGCCATGGGCGAGATCCTTCTGAACAACTTCGTGCAGAAGACCGTGGATGAAGAGGACTATGTGAACCGGGCCAACCCGAAAGACATCTACCTCGATCACGTCATCGGCATGTTCATTGAGGACAACTACTTCCAGGGACCGAACCCCGCACGCCTGGAACCGGAAGGCAGCAGCGCGGATCCGCTCCGGATCGCCATCGACATGCACAACGACGATCCCTCGTCCTATGCCACGACCGATGTGATCGTGGGCCGGAACTATGTCGCGAACGCCGCGATCCTGCAGTATTACTGCCGGAAGATGGCTGACACCGGCGAGCTCTACTACAAGGATCCGGTCGTTGCCGGAGCAGCCACCATCGGCGGGCTCCTGCAGGAAGGCGCCGCCGCGGTTAAGCACACGCCGTATCTCTGATCGCTGCATCAGCATGAAAAAAGGCCCGCCGGATCGCTCCGGCGGGCCTTCTTGTTCATGGTCCATCCGGGCAGGAAAAGGACCCGGCGTCCATGATGCAGGTGTTATTCGTCCCCACCGCCTGCCGGGGTCTCAAAGACGGGCATTTCAGCTCCGTGAGACCCGGCTGTTCTTCGAGGGGGCACGCTGTCAAGCCAACCCCATCCACACATTGCAAAGTGCGAGCACGACCTTTTCCTCGGCAATGAGAAACTGCTCCGTGCTATCGTTCACAGCTTCAGCACTCTTTCCAAGAACGTCATCAGGATTTCCGCGGCGAACGTCACCGGCCAGATCAGGGCCAGCAGCACCACAACGAGCCTGTAGGCCCATTTCCTGTCCGCAATACGCAGGAAACGGTTTGCCATCGCAGCCTCACTCAGCAGCTCCCGCGGCTCCGGCGGATCGAGGAGGATATGGAGAAGGGGCAATAGGTAAAGGATGAGGGCGACGTAAATCACGTACATCTCCTAGATTCTTATGCGGAGGGGAGGATCAGCCGGTCACCAGCGTCAATCGCTCCTGAGCACGGGTAACGGCCGTATAGAGCCAACGTTCGGCATCATCACGGAAAGTCTCGCTTTCGTCGTATACAATGACGTGTTGCCACTGGCTACCCTGCGCTTTGTGGCATGTCATCGCGTATCCATAATCGAATTGCTGGCTGTGCTTGAGGTCGCGCCATTCCAGGTTCTCCACGCCGCCGAGGAAGAACTCCTGGCGCACGGACGTGATGAACGCGCCCCGCTTGCCGTTGTCGTCGTCGGTCAGCTTCATGCGAAACTTGGTGGAGCCGCGCTTGCGGTGCAGCATGTCGCGCACGGTGAAGAGTCCCCCGTTGAAGATCCCGAGGCTCTTGTCGTTCTTCAGGCACAGCAGTCGATCGCCGATTTCCGGCGTGGGCCCGGCGCGGCCGAGCGTGCGCCGGATGCGCTTGTTGAAGCCGTTGCGCAGGGTGTGCGTGCCGACGATCACCTGATCCGCCTTCACGACCTCCTGCGGGGTCAGGGTGCCGCGGGACACCATGCGCACGGCGCCGCCGCGGTCCCAGCTCTGCGGGATGTCGCCATTGCGGATCATGGTCGCCAGGGCGATGATCGGATTGCCCTCGGCCTGCCGATGGATCTCGGTCAGCATCGCGTCCGGCTCGGCCTCGGTGAAATAGCCTGCGCTCGAGACTGGCGGGAGCTGCGCGGGATCGCCCAGCACCAGGACCGGCTTGCCGAAGCTCAGGATGTCCTTGGCCAGTTCCTCGCCGACCATGGAGCACTCGTCAATGACGATGAGCCCGGCATGCACGCAATCGCTGTCCTTGTTCAGCACGTAGGTCACAGACCCGTCCTTGCCGTCTACCGGCTGGTAGATGGTCGAATGGATGGTCGACGCGCCGTGGCAGCCCGAGCGGCGCATCTGCAACGCCGCCTTGCCGGTGAAGGCCATGAACACCACGTCGCCCCGGATGCCCTTGGCGATGGTCTTGGCGATCGTCGTCTTGCCGGTCCCGGCATAGCCGAACAGCCGAAAGATCTGCGGCCGGCGCTCGGCCGGGGTTGCCAGCCAGTCCATCACGCTTTCGAGCGCGATGATCTGTCCGGGGGAATAGTGCCCGACTTCGGGGGCAAGCAGCGCGGAGCCGTCCATGGAATTACCTCTTGAAAAGCGGGACGAGCGCCACCGCTGCAACGATGGCCAGAACAATCCCGAGAGCTGGGGAGGCCATGAGCGCGGCTCCGAGAACCACGCCCAGGCAGAAGGCGCGCGCCTGCGGCATCAGGCGCGCGGCGCGATCAGAAAGGGATTTCATCGTCCGAGTAGCCGCCGCCATACGCGCGCTGCTGCTGCGGGGGCTGCTGCTGCGGGTTGTGGGCCGTGCCGCCGCCATAGCCCTGCTGACCATAGCCGCCGCCGTCATTGCCCCAGCCGTTGCCGCCGCCCTGCTGGCCGCCGCCCTGCTGCTGCCGCTCGCTGATCTTGAGGCTCAGGTAGTCGCGCCCGTCCTTCGAGCGCTTCCACGCGGCGAGCCGCATGTGCGACAGGGGGCCGTCGCAGGGGCCGGAGAACTGCGGCGACCGCTCATTCTCCTGCCGGTCGTTCGGGAAGAGCGGCCCGATGCGCTGGTAGAGCACGAGCTGCTTCTGGCCGTCCCGGCTGACCTGCTCGTACATCATGACGATCCGCGTATCCTGCCCGTTGATGTTGAGCTTGCCCGAGCCGGAAAGCACCTGGTCGTGATGCGGCTTGAAGACCATGCCGCTGTTGGTGTTGTCGTAGCCGCTGCCGTCTGCCATCTGTCTTGTCCTCTTGCGTTACCAGCCCGAGGGGGTGCTGGTCTGTCTCTGGTGATCGGGTTGGCGCGCCTGCTGCTGGCGCTCTGCGTGCTCGCGGTTGACCTGGTTGGCCACGCGGTCGAAATCGTCTGCGGGATCGCGCCCTGCCTGGGTCTGGCCGGTCAGGTGCTCGCCCTGCGCGTCCCAGCCTCCGCCGCCCTGCGGGCCGTAGTCCTGCCGGGACTGCTGCTGGGGCGGGCCGTCCATGCCCGGCGCGTTGTGCGGCTGGCTGGTGTACTTGTCATCGAAGATGCCGAGGAAAATGTCGGCGCAGGCCCCGAGCCAGCTTGCCGCCTTGGTGTAGGCGTCGGTCAGGCTCTTCTTCGCCGCGTCCTCGTCCACGATCCACTTGCCCGACTTGGCCATGTAGACCATGGGCGTGCCGCCGAAGGCCGAGAAGGATCGGCGCTCGCCGCTCTCCCGGTCGATCAGCCAGAACTCGATTTCGAGCTGGTGGTGCTGCTCGCGGATGATCTCGTAGCGCACGCGCTTGGATTTCATCCGCGGCTCGGAGCCGGAGGTGTCCATCTCCTGCTCCTGCTCGACAATGATCGAGTGCGGAACGCCCTCCCGGACGGTCTCCCGGACCACGTTGAAGCCCCAGCGCGCGCCGATCGGCCCGAGCGCTTCGGTCAGCTTCATGATGATGTAGGTGGGGTTCGGGCTGTCGCCCTTGTAGCTCTTGCCGGTGATCGGCTTGGTGTAGCTCCGGTCCACCGGCCGGAGCGTTTCCCACAGCGCGATGTTCGCCGTGAACTTGTTGTCGAAACTGCCGTCGGGCATGGGAGCCTCCTTAGAACGCTGCCTGCCGCGCTTCATCGAGAAGCTCGGCCATGAACGCCTCGCGCGCCGCATAGCCGGGCTCGCAATGGCCCAGGCCGCTGCGGAAGGCGTCCATCAAGGGGTTGATGATCCAGTGATCCGCGGTCTCGATGACCCAGCGGTTGTCAGGCTCCCCGGCGAACACGCCGGAGAACTTGATGGTGGCCAGCCCGAGCCGCGGGTTGGGCCGGGCCGAGACATAGCAGCGCTTGGCGTCGAGCTGGTCGCCCCGCTCGATCCGGGCCAGGATCAGGTCCTGCACCGGCCGCGCGGCGTCCTCGATGTAGCCCATGCCTTCCAGTTCACGCAGGTTCGAGCCGTCCATCAGGCAGCCTCCTTCTTCGCTTCGTCGTGGATGGCGATCAGGATCGCGCCGCGCTTGTTGCGCTTCATCGTGATCCGCGGGTGGTAGACCTCGCTGTCGGTGTCCTTCACGAGCTCTTTCAGCTCTTTCTTGACCTCTTCGTGCCGGGCGGCCGCCAGCTTCGTGGTCACGAACTCATCGACCAGCGCGGGGATCTGGTTGTTGTCGCTCAGGTCACGGCGCATCATGCCGTTGAACGGCACGGTGTTCTTGATCGCGGCCGGAACGATCGGCTTGGGCTTCATGGAGCTGTCGAAGAAGCGCGGACTCGGCGGCGTCTTCGACTTGACGTGGTGCCAGAAGGCATCGCAGCGCTCGATGTAGTGGCGCTGCCAGTCCTCGCTTGCGCCGATCCAGATGTATTCGGGCTGCGCCGCGCCGACGATCACCGAGAACAGCAGTAGCTCCGATCGCCAGCAGAGCATGTGGTGCTGCAGCTGGGGCATGTAGAAGTCGGCGGCTTCCTCCGCGTCCGCCCACCGGCCCGTGTGCTTGACCTCCATGGGATAGACAAAGCCGTCGGGCGTGCGGATCAGGGCGTCGGGATGCGAGCCGATCACCGGGTTGTGGAAGGTGCCCTCGGGCTTGAAGACCGCCTCGTGCTGGTCGCCGTCGTCCTTCAGCTTCGAGTGCTTGAAGCCCTCGCCGTGTTCTTCGGCCAGCTTGGCGATGGTCCAGTCAAGGTGCGCGTCCTCGGTGGCGAGGCCAAGCTGGACCGGCCAGGAGCCCGACAGATCTTCGCGGGGCTGCAGGCCCATCTTCTCGCGGTACATGCGGTTCCAGTCGCCCGAGAGGATGTCGCGGGCATCGGACGAGCCGAGGTATTTGTTCCGGTCCATGTCAGTGTTCTCCGAATGGGGCTTGGTAGATCGCGTCGTGGTGGACGATGGTCGCCTCGTTGGGCGTGGGGCCGTAGCGTTCCTCGCAGCCCTCCTTGACCGAGCTGAACAGCCCGGCCAGGTCCTCCATCTGGACGCCGAGCCAGACGAGCGGGATCAGCGCGGCGCAGGCGTTGTAGAGCACTGCGTCGACCAGCTGGGAGGCCTCGGCGTCGTAGGGCAGGAGCTTGTTCTGCTCGGCCACGAATGCCCGCTGGCGCTTGTCCTCGAGCGAGAAGGCGAAGAAATGGGTTCCGGCGTCATGCATTGGCGGTCTCGATCTTGCGGTAGAGGATGCGCAGCCCGGCAGTCAGGGCGGCGCGGGCAATGGACAGGCCCGACAGGCGCGTGTGCAGCTCTGCCCAGGCAGGCCAGAAGCGCTCTTTCTCGGCATACTCGGCGAGCACGAGCTGGACCTGCTCCGGCGGGTAGGCTGCCAGATTGCGCGCGTACTCGGTGAGCATCGCATTGCGGTCGTCGTCGGCCATTCGCTCGTGCTTGGTCTTGAGCCAGAGCTGGTAGAGGCTGACGCGCAGCGCGGCGGAGTCGGCAGGCTGGTCGACCAGCGCGGCCCCGGCGGCGGCGATGCTCTCGCGCGTGACCGCCTTGGGCACGAACCAGCTCCGCATGTGCAGCCGGCAAAGGTAGAGCGCGTCGAAGTTGCGCTCGATGTCCTTGATGTTCGCCCATGTCGGGCTTTCGTCAGAGGGCCATGCCCCCAGACAGGAAAGCGCGGACCGAACCCGGGCGATCTCCGCGTCCTCGATCTGCAAACGCAACTGGGCCGGGCGGCCTGCGCTCAAGGATCCGGGCGATGTTCGCGACGAAATCGCCGTCTGCGTCTCGGTGGAGCCGCCCGGCACGATGGGACCAGGATGCGAAGTCATGGATTGCCTCTTCCTCGTTGAAATCGTGGTGGGGGAAGCGCGCCCTGAGTTCTGACAGGGCGCGCTCCGAGGGCCGCCATTCGGCAGCCAGCGGCACGGCGCGGGAAGGGGAGGGGTCGCCGTGCGGCGCAGGCGTCCACGCGACCTGCTGGTGCAGGGCCGTATTGAGCGCGTGAACGATCTGGTTGACGCTCAGGCCGGTGGCGGCGGCGATTGCGTCGAGAGGGCCTGCAAGCCCGGTGAATGGGCTTGTCGCGGGTAAAGGCACAGGTTGAAGTCCTCGGCGTTGACCGGGACGATCCGCGGCGCCCATCGCATGGCTTTGCCGCCGCGTTTCACCTTCACCCTGCGCCATCCATGAACGATCACCTCGAACCCGCCCAGGAGGCAGGCGAGAGCACGGGGCTCTTCGAGGATCTTGGAGACGCGGGCGGAGACGTTCGACCCGGAAGTGACTTGGACCAGCCGGGGGACAACCCCCGGCTGCACGGCTATTAGGTCTGCAAAACCGAACAGGTCTTGCCTTATGCGGGCGTGAGGATTCCACCGTTCTACGACGGCGGTTTGAAATCCCTCAGCCTTCAGGAGCGCGAGGCTCCGCTGGGAGGGTGTCACGGGGTGCTGACGTTCAGGGTCCGGGTGACTTTCGCGACCTGGCCGACGAGTTCGCGCATGACGGCGTTCTCTCTCAGGGCGCTGGCGAGCTGCTTTTCGAGCTGGCCGGTGGTCTGGCGGGCTGCCGCCAGTTCCTTGCGAAGCTGTTCAGCCTCCTGCGAGGCGGGTTTCTCCCAATCAGGTGTGCTGAGTGTGATCGGGGATTTGGCGAGCTTCTGCGCTTGCCGCAGGGTGCAACCCTTCGGCAGTAACGGTCGGTTATCAGGCATGTGCATTCCACTTTTTGCGGACTTTTTGCGTTCGAGCACCGTCAGCCGGTTTACAGTTTCCTCGTAACCCATTGGCTTTAGGTGCTCGATTTCAGGTCTATTCTACAGAAAAACCCATTGCAAACAGTGATTTGACGCGGACTCCAAAACCGTAGGTCGCGGGTTCGAACCCTGCTGCCCCTGCCACTTTCTCCAGAGACACGGACCCGGGTGACGCTTCCTTAGCGGATCGGCGCTATTCCTCCGCGCGACCAGCGGAGGGAGCCATGCCAGCCCGCGACGCGTCGGCCTGCCGTATCCATCTGGGCCTCCACAAGACCGCCACCACGCATCTGCAGGCCGCGCTCGGCCGGGCGGAACCGGCGCTGCGCGCCGCCGGGATCGCCTATCTGGGGCCGCAGGCGATCCGCGCCGGGGGCACCGGCATCCGCGAGGCGCTCGAGGGCGCCGCCGCGCCCGGACGCGCCCGCCGCCGGCTCGCCCGGCATGCCCATGGCAGCCGCCTGCTGCTGATCTCCGAAGAGAACATCCCCGGCACGATGGAGGACAATTTCCTCGGCCCCCGCCCCGGCCCCTATCCGGAGGCCGCCGAGCGGCTGTCCCGGCTCCTCGCGGAGCTCGGCCTGACGCAGGTGCAGCTCTTCCTGGCGCTGCGCCACCCGGCAGACTACTACGCCTCCTGCTACCGCTTCCACCTCCGCCAGCACCCGTTCCTGCCCTGGCGGGACTACGCGCGGCAGCTGCCGCTGCGCCGCCTGCGCTGGCTGCCGCTCTGCCGCGCCCTGGGGTCCGTGCCGGGCGTGGCCGGGCTGACCGTCTGGCGCTACGAGGACTTTCCCTCCGTCGGCCCCGCGCTCCTCCGGGCGCTGCTCGGCCCCGGCCATCCTCCGGTCGACCTCTCGGGCCAGGCGAATGGCGGCCCGGGCGGGTCCGAGATCCGCGCGCGCTACGCCGCCGCGGGCTGCCGCCCGGATTTCCGCGGCCCGGGCTTCCGCCCGTTCGGACGGCTCGCGCGGCTCCGCGCAGGCGCGGCCTATGCGCGCGACACCGCCGCGATCGCCGCCCTGCCCGCGACGGTCCTGCTGCGGCCCGGAGTCCACGGGACTTGAACAATCCCGCCGCACGCAGTATCTGCGCCAGGATTCAGAGAGGTTCAGGACATGGCGACAACCAACCCCGTTCAGTTCATCCAGCAGGTGCGCGGCGAGATCTCCAAGATCGCCTGGCCCACCCGCCGCGAGGTGCTGATCACCAGCCTCATGGTGCTGGTGCTGACCGCCATCTTCGCGCTGTTCTTCTCGGTGGTCGACATGATCATCCGCTTCGGGCTGCAGTCGGTCCTGACCTTCTTCGGCAGCTGACGGCGCGCCCTGCGGGGCGGAAAACGGCTCTTGCCATTTCGGGCGGCGGGAGCTAGCACGCACACTCACTCAAAACGTGGCGTGCCGCGATTCGCGGCGTGCTCTGCTGTTCCGCAATGGAACGAGCCGCCGCGGGCGGGACGAAGGAAAAGGCAAGATGGCGAAACGGTGGTACTCGGTCAGCGTCCTCTCGAATTTCGAGAAGAAGATCGCGGAACAGATCCGCCACGAGGTCGCCGAGAAGGGACTTGAGGACCAGATCGAAGAGGTTCTCGTCCCCGAAGAGGAAGTGATCGAGATCCGCCGCGGCAAGAAGGTCTCGGTCCCGCGCCGCTTCATGCCGGGCTACGTGCTCGTGCGGATGGAAATGACGGATCAGGGCTATCACCTGATCAGCTCGATCAACCGGGTCACCGGGTTCCTCGGGCCGCAGGGCAAGCCGATGCCGATGCGCGACGCCGAAGTGAACCAGATCCTGAACCGGGTCGAGGAAGGGGTCGAACAGCCCCGCACGCTCATCCATTTCGAGGTGGGCGAGAAGGTCAAGGTCGCCGACGGCCCGTTCGAGGATTTCGAAGGCCTCGTGGGCGAGGTGGACGAGGACAACCAGCGCCTGAAGGTGACGGTGTCCATTTTCGGCCGGGAGACCCCGGTCGAGCTGGAATTCACGCAGGTCACCAAGCTGATCTGAGTGCAAGGCGTGGGAGGCCCCCCGGACGCGTCCGGGACCTGACCACGGCAACTTTGGCTCTCGGCGCGCCGGGAGCCGTTGGAGGCGGAGCGATCCGCCGCTTGTCAGAAGGAGAGGCCAGATGGCCAAGAAACTGATCGGCACCCTGAAGCTTCAGGTGAAAGCCGGCCAAGCGAACCCGTCCCCGCCCGTCGGCCCGGCTCTGGGTCAGCGCGGCATCAACATCATGGAATTCTGCAAGGCGTTCAACGCCAAGACGCAGGACATGGAGCCGGGCGCCCCCTGCCCGACCGTCATCAGCTACTATCAGGACAAGTCCTTCACGATGGACATCAAGACGCCCCCCGCGTCTTACTACCTGAAGAAAGCTGCCGGCCTGAAGCCGGTCGGCAAGCGCAACCGTCCGAAGGGCGCCGAGAAGCCGGGCCGCGAGACCATCGCGACCGTCACCGTCTCCCAGGTGCGCGAAATCGCAGAGGCCAAGATGAAGGACCTCAACGCGAACGACGTCGATGGCGCAATGCAGATCATCCTGGGCTCCGCGAAGTCCATGGGCATCGAGGTGAAAGGCTAAGTCATGGCAAAGCTCGGTAAGCGTACCAAAGCCGCCCGCGAAGCCTTCGTCGGCAAGGAAAACCTCTCGGTCGAGGAAGCTGTCACCCTGATCAAGGGCGCCGCCTCCGCGAAATTCGACGAGACCCTCGAGATCGCGATGAACCTGGGCGTCGACCCGCGCCACGCAGACCAGATGGTCCGCGGCGTGGTCACCCTTCCGAACGGCACCGGCAAGACCGTGCGCGTCGCCGTCTTCGCCCGTGGCGCCAAGGCTGACGAAGCCAAGGCCGCAGGCGCGGACATCGTCGGCGCGGAAGAGCTGATGGAAACCATCCAGGGCGGCACGATCGAGTTCGATCGCTGCATCGCGACCCCGGACATGATGCCGATCGTCGGCCGCCTGGGCAAGATCCTCGGCCCGCGCAACCTGATGCCGAACCCGAAAGTCGGCACCGTGACCATGGACGTGGCTCAGGCCGTGGCGAATGCCAAGGGCGGTGAAGTCCAGTTCAAGGTCGAGAAGGCAGGCGTCATCCATGCCGGTATCGGCAAGTGCTCCTTCGACGACGGCAAGCTGGCCGAGAACGTCCGCGCCTTCGTGGAAGCGGTCTCGCGCGCCAAGCCGTCGGGTGCCAAGGGTGCCTACCTGACGAAGATCTCGCTCAGCTCCACCATGGGCCCGGGCGTGTCGGTCGACGTCGACAGCGCAGCCTCGGCCTCCTGAGGCCCGGTCGCGGCCTTCGGGACCGACGGACTGCAGAAATCGGAACGCGCCCCCAGGGGCGCGTTTCCGCGTTCATGGGGGCGGCCCGGCCGCGCCGGAATGCCCGTCCCGGCAAGCGTCCGGCGGGGCCGTTTCATTTTCCCTCTTCCCTTCCGCGGGAATCGGGTCTACAGAACCGGCTCCTGTCCGGAACGAGTCGCTTGCTCCGGGCAGTCTGTCCGAGACGGAGGGTGCGTCGAGGGAAGCCGCCAGGGGCTGACCGAAGGCGCTTAATTTCCTTCCCGAGATGGGGATCGAGACATTTTCTCTGGGAGCAGGCAGCGACCTGCTCTTTGGCGATCTAGGCTCGGGACCCTCTACGGACCCGAACGTCGGGCCCAGCCCGGCAGACATGAGCCGAGGGGGCAACCCCTCAAACTTGGAGCAAAACTGTGGATAGAGCCCAGAAAGAGAAAGTGGTCGAGGAACTCGGCCAGATCTTCGAAAGCTCTGGCGTCGTGGTGGTTGCACACTACGCGGGTCTCACGGTTGCCGAGATGCAGGATCTGCGGGCGCGCATGCGCGATGCCGGCGGATTCGTGCGCGTTGCCAAGAACCGGCTCGCCAAGATCGCCCTCCAGGGCCACCCGGCGGAAGCCATGGGTGACCTCCTGACGGGCATGACCGTGCTGTCCTATTCCGAGGATCCTGTGGCTGCGGCCAAGGCTGCCGAGGACTACGCCAAGGGGAACGAAAAGTTCCAGATCCTTGGCGGTGCAATGGGCGACACGGTGCTGGACCGGAACGGTGTGAAGACCGTGTCCCAGATGCCGTCGCGCGAGGAGCTCATCGCTTCCATCGTCGGCTGCATTGGTGCACCTGCTTCGAACATCGCCGGTGCCATTGGCACGCCTGCAAGCAACATCGCAAGCATCCTTTCGACAATCGAGGAGCGCGGCGAGGCCGCGTGACATGGGAACCGCGTGGGGTTGGAACACTTCGCGTTGGAACACATCTAGATATACGGAACCAGAGAAATGGCTGATCTGAAAGCACTCGCCGAGCAAATCGTCAACCTGACCCTGCTCGAAGCACAAGAACTGAAAACCATCCTGAAAGACGAGTACGGCATCGAGCCCGCAGCGGGCGGCGCCGTCATGGTCGCAGGTCCGGCCGGCGATGCCGGCGCAGCGGCTGCCGAAGAGCAGACCGAATTCGACGTGATCCTGAAATCGGCTGGCGCCGAGAAGATCAAGGTCATCAAAGAAGTCCGCGGCATCACCGGCCTGGGCCTCAAGGAAGCGAAAGAGCTGGTCGAAGCCGGCGGCAAAGCCGTCAAAGAAGGCGTCGACAAAGCCGAAGCAGAAGACATCAAGGCGAAGCTGGAAGCAGTCGGCGCCGAGATCGAACTCAAGTAATCACGTACGCGGATGTCGCGTACCTGATTGCACTATTCGGTGGCTGGATCCGGATTTTTTCCGGGTCCAGCTATCCGCGTCTTGGAGAGGGGCCTTTTCTGCGGCTCCTCTCCAGGGTGCGGACCGGTCGAGCGGCTCCCTTTGGGACGGGAGCCAGGAATGGACCGATCCCCCTGATTTCATCGGCGCGCTGCCGGCCACCCCACCGGGCCGCGCGTTGGCGAAACACGAAAGGTGACGACGCGCATGGCTCAGTCCTTCCTCGGCCAGAAACGACTCCGCAAATATTACGGTCGCATCCGTGAAGTTCTCGAGATGCCGAACCTCATCGAGGTTCAGAAAAGTTCTTACGAATTGTTCCTGAAATCGGGCGATGCCCCTCAGCCGCTGGACGGCGAAGGCATCATGGGCGTGTTCCAGTCGGTCTTCCCGATCAAGGATTTCAACGAGACCGCCGTCCTGGAATTCGTCAAGTACGAGCTGGAAAAGCCCAAATACGACGTCGAGGAGTGCATGCAGCGCGACATGACCTTCAGCGCGCCGCTGAAAGTCACGCTCCGCCTGATCGTGTTCGATATCGACGAAGACACCGGCGCCAAGTCGGTGAAGGACATCAAGGAGCAGGACGTGTTCATGGGCGACATGCCGCTCATGACGCCGAACGGCACCTTCATCGTCAACGGCACCGAGCGCGTGATCGTGTCCCAGATGCACCGCTCGCCGGGCGTGTTCTTCGATCATGACAAGGGCAAGACCCATTCCTCGGGCAAGCTGCTCTTCGCCTGCCGGATCATCCCCTACCGCGGCTCCTGGCTGGACTTCGAGTTCGACGCCAAGGACATCGTGTTCGCGCGCATCGACCGCCGCCGGAAGCTTCCGGTGACGACGCTGCTCTATGCGCTCGGCCTCGACCAGGAAGGCATCTGCGACGCCTATTACGACACGGTGAACTTCCGTCTCGACGGCTCGCGCGGCTGGGTGACGAAGTTCTTCCCCGAGCGCGTCCGCGGCACCCGTCCGACCTACGACCTCGTGGATGCCGCCTCCGGCGAGATCATCTGCGAAGCCGGCCAGAAGATGACCCCGCGCAAGGTCAAGCAGCTTCTGGACGAAGGCTCCGTGACCGAACTGCTGGTCCCCTTCGACCACATCATCGGCCGCTACGTCGCCAAGGACATCATCAACGAGGAAAACGGCGCGATCTACGTCGAGGCCGGCGACGAGCTGACCTGGGAACTCGACAAGGGCGGCGAGATCTCCGGCGGGTCGCTGAAGGCCCTGCTCGATGCGGGCGTGACCGAGATCCCGGTGCTCGACATCGACAACATCAATGTCGGCCCGTACATCCGCAACACCATGGCGACCGACAAGAACATGAACCGCGACTCCGCGCTCATGGACATCTACCGCGTCATGCGTCCGGGCGAGCCGCCCACCGTCGAGGCCGCCTCGACCCTGTTCGACAGCCTGTTCTTCGACAGCGAGCGCTACGACCTCTCGGCCGTCGGCCGGGTGAAGATGAACATGCGCCTGGCGCTCGATGCCGCCGACACGCAGCGCACGCTGCGCAAGGAAGACATCATCGCCTGCATCAAGGCGCTGGTCGAGCTGCGCGACGGCAAGGGCGAAGTCGATGACATCGACCACCTCGGCAACCGCCGCGTCCGCTCTGTCGGCGAGCTGATGGAGAACCAGTACCGCGTCGGCCTGCTGCGGATGGAGCGCGCCATCAAGGAGCGCATGTCCTCCGTCGAGATCGACACGGTCATGCCGCAGGACCTGATCAACGCCAAGCCCGCGGCTGCCGCCGTGCGCGAGTTCTTCGGCTCCTCGCAGCTCTCGCAGTTCATGGACCAGACGAACCCGCTGTCGGAAGTCACGCACAAGCGGCGCCTCTCGGCGCTCGGGCCGGGCGGCCTGACGCGCGAGCGCGCGGGCTTCGAGGTCCGCGACGTCCACACGACCCACTATGGCCGGATGTGCCCGATCGAAACGCCGGAAGGCCCGAACATCGGTCTCATCAACTCGCTGGCGACCTTCGCCCGCGTGAACAAGTACGGCTTCATCGAGACCCCCTACCGGGTGGTGAAGGACGCGACGGTGACCGACGAGGTCCACTACATGTCCGCCACCGAGGAACAGCGCCACGTCATCGCCCAGGCGAACGCGTCGCTGGACGAGGGCGGCCGCCTCACCAACGAGATGGTCAACACCCGCCAGTCGGGCGACTACACGCTGAACCCGCGCGAAAGCGTCGACCTGATCGACGTGTCGCCGAAGCAGCTGGTCTCGGTCGCGGCCTCGCTGATCCCGTTCCTGGAAAACGACGACGCCAACCGCGCCCTCATGGGCTCGAACATGCAGCGCCAGGCGGTTCCGCTCCTGCAGGCCACCGCGCCTCTGGTCGGCACCGGCATCGAGCAGGTCGTCGCCCGTGACTCCGGCGCGGCGATCATGGCCAAGCGCGGCGGGATCATCGACCAGGTCGACGCGACCCGGATCGTGGTCCGCGCCACCGAAGATCTCGAGCTCGGCGATGCCGGCGTCGACATCTACCGGATGCGCAAGTTCCAGCGTTCGAACCAGAACACCTGCATCAACCAGCGTCCGCAGGTGAAGGTGGGCGATCTGGTGACCAAGGGCGAGGTCATCGCCGACGGCCCGTCGACCGACATGGGGGAACTGGCGCTCGGCAAGAACGTCATCGTCGCCTTCATGCCCTGGAACGGCTACAACTACGAGGACTCCATCCTCATCTCCGAGCGCATCGTGCGTGACGACGTCTTCACCTCGATCCATATCGAGGAATTCGAAGTCGCCGCCCGCGACACGAAGCTCGGGCCGGAGGAGATCACCCGCGACATCCCGAACGTCGGCGAGGAAGCCCTGCGCAACCTCGACGAGGCGGGCATCGTCTATATCGGCGCAGAAGTCGGTCCGGGCGACATCCTCGTGGGCAAGATCACGCCGAAGGGCGAAAGCCCGATGACGCCGGAAGAAAAGCTCCTGCGCGCCATCTTCGGCGAGAAGGCCTCGGACGTGCGCGACACCTCGCTGCGCCTGCCCCCGGGCGATTACGGCACCATCGTCGAGGTCCGGGTGTTCAACCGCCACGGCGTCGACAAGGACGAGCGCGCGATCCAGATCGAGCGCGAAGAGGTGGAACGCCTCAGCCGCGACCGCGACGACGAGCTGATCATCCTGGAGCGCAACATCTACGCGCGCCTCAAGGACATGATCCTCGGCAAGCCCGCGGTGAAGGGTCCGAAGGGCATCCGCCCGGGCACCGAGATCACCGAAGAGGTCCTTTCCGGCCTGAGCCGCGGCCAGTGGTGGCAGCTCGCGCTCGAGAACGAAGCCGAAGCGCAGATGATCGAGGCGCTCAACGCCCAGTACGAAGCGCAGAAGCGCGCGCTTGACGCCCGCTTCGAGGACAAGGTGGAGAAAGTCCGCCGCGGCGACGACCTGCCGCCGGGCGTGATGAAGATGGTCAAGGTCTTCGTCGCGGTGAAGCGCAAGCTCCAGCCCGGGGACAAGATGGCCGGCCGTCACGGCAACAAGGGCGTCATCTCCCGCGTTGTGCCGATGGAGGACATGCCGTTCCTCGAGGACGGGACCCCGGTCGACTTCGTGCTGAACCCGCTGGGCGTGCCTTCGCGGATGAACGTCGGGCAGATCCTGGAAACCCACATGGGCTGGGCATCGCGCGGCCTGGGCATCCAGATCGACGAAGCCCTGCAGGCCTACAAGCATACCGGCGACCTCACCCCGGTCCGCGACGCCATGAAGTTCGTCTATGGCGACGAGATCTGGGAAGAGGGCATTGCCGGCATGGACGAGGGCCAGCTTCTCGAAGCGGCGGGCAATGTCACCGGCGGCGTTCCGATCGCGACTCCGGTCTTCGACGGCGCTAAAGAGCATGACATCAACGACGCGCTGACCAAGGCGGGCTTCAACACCTCCGGCCAGAGCCGTCTGTTCGACGGCCGCACCGGCGAGGAGTTCGCGCGCAAGGTCACTGTCGGCGTGAAGTACCTGCTCAAGCTGCACCACCTCGTGGACGACAAGATCCACGCGCGCTCGACCGGCCCGTACTCGCTCGTCACCCAGCAGCCGCTGGGCGGCAAGGCGCAGTTCGGCGGCCAGCGTTTCGGGGAGATGGAGGTCTGGGCACTCGAAGCCTACGGCGCCGCCTACACCCTGCAGGAAATGCTGACGGTGAAGTCGGACGACGTGGCGGGCCGGACCAAGGTCTACGAAAGCATCGTCAAGGGCGAGGACAACTTCGAGGCCGGCGTGCCGGAATCGTTCAACGTTCTCGTCAAGGAGGTCCGGGGTCTGGGCCTCAACATGGAACTCCTGGACGCGGAGGGATCGGAGTAACGGCGCCAGCCGCCTGGCGGGCCTGCGGGCCCGCCGCTCCCCTCTCCGTGCAATTTCAAGGATAGCCCAATGAACCAGGAACTCGTGAACAACCCGTTCAATCCCCTGACCCCGCCGAAGCAGTTCGACGAGATCAAGGTGTCCCTCGCCTCCCCCGAACGGATCCTGTCGTGGTCCTATGGCGAGATCAAGAAGCCCGAGACGATCAACTACCGCACGTTCAAGCCGGAACGCGACGGCCTGTTCTGCGCGCGCATCTTCGGTCCGATCAAGGACTACGAATGCCTCTGCGGCAAGTACAAGCGCATGAAGTACCGCGGCGTCGTCTGCGAAAAGTGCGGCGTCGAGGTTACCCTGCAGAAAGTGCGCCGCGAGCGCATGGGCCATATCGAGCTGGCATCGCCGGTCGCGCATATCTGGTTCCTGAAGTCCCTGCCCTCCCGCATCGGCCTCATGCTCGACATGACGCTGCGCGACCTGGAGCGGATCCTCTATTTCGAGCAGTACGTGGTCATCGAGCCGGGTCTGACTGACCTGACCCAGGGCCAGATGCTGTCCGAAGAAGAGTACATGGACGCGCAGGATGCCTACGGCACCGACGCCTTCACCGCCAATATCGGCGCCGAGGCGATCCGCGAGATGCTCTCCATGATCGACCTCGAAGCCGAGGCCGAGCAGCTGCGCGCCGACCTCGCCGAGGCCACCGGCGAGCTGAAGCCGAAGAAGATCATCAAGCGCCTGAAGATCGTCGAGTCCTTCATCGAATCCGGCAACCGCCCGGAATGGATGATCATGACCGTGATCCCGGTCATCCCGCCGGAACTGCGTCCGCTGGTTCCGCTGGATGGCGGCCGCTTCGCGACGTCGGACCTCAACGACCTGTACCGCCGCGTGATCAACCGGAACAACCGCCTCAAGCGGCTGATCGAGCTGCGCGCGCCGGACATCATCATCCGCAACGAAAAGCGGATGCTGCAGGAGTCGGTCGACGCCCTCTTCGACAACGGCCGCCGCGGCCGCGTCATCACCGGCGCCAACAAGCGTCCGCTGAAGTCGCTGTCGGACATGCTGAAAGGCAAGCAGGGCCGCTTCCGCCAGAACCTTCTGGGCAAGCGGGTCGACTTCTCCGGCCGTTCGGTGATCGTGACCGGTCCCGAGCTGAAGCTGCAGCAATGCGGCCTGCCGAAGAAGATGGCGCTGGAGCTCTTCAAGCCCTTCATCTACTCGCGCCTCGAGGCCAAGGGCCTGTCGAGCACCGTGAAGCAGGCGAAGAAGCTGGTCGAGAAAGAGCGTCCCGAAGTCTGGGACATCCTTGACGAGGTGATCCGCGAGCACCCGGTGATGCTGAACCGCGCACCGACGCTGCACCGTCTGGGCATCCAGGCCTTCGAGCCGGTCCTGATCGAAGGCAAGGCGATCCAGCTGCACCCGCTGGTCTGCTCCGCGTTCAACGCCGACTTCGACGGCGACCAGATGGCCGTGCACGTGCCGCTGAGCCTCGAGGCCCAGCTGGAAGCGCGCGTCCTGATGATGTCGACGAACAACGTCCTGTCGCCCGCCAACGGCGCGCCGATCATCGTTCCGTCGCAGGACATGATCCTGGGTCTCTACTACGTGACCCTGGAGCGGAAGGGCATGGTCGGCGAGGGCATGGTCTTCGCCAACATGGAAGAGGTCGAGCATGCTCTGGCCTCCGGCGCCGTCCACCTGCACGCCTCCGTCACCGCACGGGTCAAGCAGATCGACGAGAACGGCCTGGAGATCATCAAGCGCTACCAGACCACGCCGGGCCGCCTGAAGGTCGGCGCGCTCCTGCCGCTGAACGCCAAGGCGCCCTTCGAGCTGGTCAACCGCCTGCTCAAGAAAGGCGAAGTGCAGCAGGTCATCGACACCGTCTACCGCTATTGCGGCCAGAAGGAGTCGGTCATCTTCTGCGACCAGATCATGACGCTGGGCTTCCGCGAGGCCTTCAAGGCCGGCATCTCCTTCGGCAAGGACGACATGGTGATCCCCGACAACAAGTGGGAGATCGTCAATGGCGTGCGCGACCAGGTCAAGGAGTTCGAGCAGCAGTACATGGACGGCCTGATCACCCAGGGCGAAAAGTACAACAAGGTGGTCGACGCCTGGTCGAAGTGCAACGACAAGGTGACGGACGCCATGATGGCGACCATCAAGAAGCTGCCGATCAACGAGGACGGGTCCGAGGGCGAGCCGAACTCGGTCTACATGATGTCCGACTCGAAGGCGCGGGGCTCCGTGACCCAGATGAAGCAGCTGGGCGGGATGCGCGGCCTGATGAACAAGCCGAATGGCGAGATCATCGAGACGCCGATCATCTCGAACTTCAAGGAAGGCCTCACCGTTCTCGAGTACTTCAACTCGACCCACGGCGCCCGGAAGGGCCTGTCGGATACCGCTCTGAAGACGGCGAACTCGGGCTACCTGACCCGCCGTCTGGTGGACGTGGCGCAGGACTGCATCGTCCGCCAGGACGATTGCGGCGGCTCGCGCTCGATCACCGCGCAGGCGGCGGTCAATGACGGCGAAGTGGTTTCCTCGCTCAGCGAGCGCATCCTGGGCCGTGTCGCGGCCGAGGACGTGTTCCGCCCGGGCACCGAGGAGCTGCTGGTCGCGGAGAACGAGCTGATCGACGAGCGCAAGGCCGACCTGATCGAGACCGCGCGCGTCCAGACCATGCAGATCCGCTCGCCGCTGACCTGCGACACCGAGGATGGCGTCTGCGCCAAGTGCTACGGCCGTGACCTGGCCCGCGGCACGCCGGTCAATATCGGCGAGGCTGTCGGCATCATCGCGGCCCAGTCGATCGGCGAACCCGGCACCCAGCTGACGATGCGGACCTTCCACATCGGCGGCGTGGCGCAGGGCGGCGGCCAGCAGTCCTTCCAGGAATCCAGCCAGTCCGGCCGGGTCGAACTTCGCAACCCGAACCTGATGACGGCGGCGAATGGCGACATCCTGGTCATGGGCCGGAACCTCGTCCTCGCCATCATCGGCGAGACCGGCGAGGATCTGGTGACCCACAAGGTCGGCTACGGCTCCAAGCTCTGGGTCAAGGACGGCCAGGAGATCAAGCGCGGCGAACGTCTCTTCGAATGGGACCCCTTCACCCTGCCGATGATCGCCGAAGCCGCGGGCAAGGTGAAATTCGTCGATCTGACCGCGGGCATCTCGGTGCGCGAGGATGTCGACGATGCCACCGGCATGTCGCAGAAGATCGTGATGGACTGGCGCACCGCGCCGAAGGGCAACGAGCTCAAGCCCGAGATCATCATCGTCGGCGAAGACGGCGAGCCGATGCGCAACGAGCAGGGCCGACCGATCACCTACCCGATGTCGGTCGACGCGATCCTCTCGCTGGAGGACGGCACCGAGGTGCAGCCGGGCGACATCGTCGCGCGGATCCCGCGCGAGGGCGGCGGCACCAAGGACATCACCGGCGGTCTGCCGCGGGTGGCGGAACTGTTCGAGGCACGGCGTCCGAAGGACCATGCGATCATCGCGGAGCTGGACGGCTACGTGAAGTTCGGCCGCGACTACAAGAACAAGCGCCGCATCACGATCGATCCGGTCGACGAGACGATGGAACCGGTCGAGTACATGGTGCCGAAGGGCAAGCACATCCCGGTGGCCGAGGGCGACTTCGTCCAGAAGGGCGACTACATCCTCGACGGCAACCCTGCCCCGCATGACATCCTGCGGATCATGGGCATCGAGGCGCTGGCCGACTACATGATCGACGAGGTGCAGGCGGTCTACCGGCTGCAGGGCGTGAAGATCAACGACAAGCACATCGAGGTGATCGTCCGCCAGATGCTGCAGAAGTGGGAGATCCTCGACTCGGGTGACACCACGCTGCTGAAGGGCGAGCATGTCGACAAGGTCGAGTTCGACGAGGCCAATGCCAAGGCGGAGTCGAAGGGCGGCCGCGCGGCCTCCGGCGAGCCGATCCTGCTCGGGATCACCAAGGCGTCGCTGCAGACCCGCTCCTTCATCTCGGCGGCCTCCTTCCAGGAGACCACCCGCGTCCTCACCGAGGCCTCGGTGCAGGGCAAGCGCGACAAGCTTGTCGGCCTGAAGGAGAACGTCATCGTCGGTCGGCTGATCCCGGCGGGCACGGGCGGTGCGACCCAGCGGATCCGCCGGATCGCCTCCGACCGCGACCAGACGGTGATCGAGGCACGCCAGGAAGAGGCGGAAGCCGCCCTGGCGCTGGCCGCGCCGGAAGCCGACGACATGTCGGGCGGCTTCGACCAGGTGCTGGGCGACGACATCTTCGGCGGTGCCGAGGATAGCGGTCTCGTCGACCTGCCGGAGCGCGGCGAGGACTGATCCCGCCGCGTCCCCCTCTGCAAACTCAGGAAACCCCCGCCTTTGCGGGGGTTTTCCTTTATTGAACCCTCGCTTGCGGGATGCATGGCAGCACAGCGCGCCGCCCCGTCTCCGCAAGCCGGCCTTGTTGCAGCCCCCTCCGATCAGCGGGAGTCACGGCGTGCCACTGGCGGGTTAGCCCCCCCTCCACGACGAAGCCACGGCCTGCCCTAACGCGCGAGGACCCGGAAATCCTGCAATGACGGCCGCATTCGGCGCGTTTCGCTGCTTGTCTGGCTGGACCGGGCCATGGCCCGAAGGAGGAGCGCCCAAGGCGTCCGCCGCACTTCTCCGAATAATGAGGATCAGCCGACGGTCCGGAGGACTCCGAACCGGTCCGCGCCAGCGGCGAGTCTTCCGGGGGAGGCGCCGAGGGCCGGACGGGCGGCACCCTGCCCGATGAATACCCTCCAGCTCTGACGGGTTGGAGCCCCCCATCCGGCAGCGCTGCGCCAAGCCGGGGCGGAGTGACGGTCACCGTCAAGCCGGCGTGTCGTTCATGGAGAAACTTGCCATGGCGGCAGCCGGTCTGGCCAGGACTGTCCTTCGGCTGCACGGAGCAGATGCCGAAGGCAGGGTCGTTGCGACGAGGTTCGGGCCCCGGAGCCCCTTCCTGCGGTTCATGTCCCGGATCACGCCCTGCAATATCGCGCCCCGCAAGATCGCGATGGGCCCGCGCGAGCTCGCATCGCCGGGCCCGGGAGCTGTCGGCTTCGGTCAGTGACCTGCGCCTGATCCGGCCGGCATGCGTGACGCCTTCCGTCAAGCGCCAGAGCGCGGCGGTTTCCGTAGAAATCCGGGAGGCCTTTCCGCCGCGGGCGGATGCGAATGACGCCCGAGCCATTGCCGAGGCCGCCGCGGGACCGCCGATACGGACCGAGCCAGTGAGGGCGGGGTCAGGACTGCCTCAGGACGCGGGCGCAGCAGGCGCTTGCCATGCCCTTGCGCAGCCGTGACCTGCGGGTCCCGCACGGACCCCGGCTGGTACAGGCGTTGCGGGCCCGCTTGGCCAGGCAGGGTGCCGTCGCGCCGGGCGGACGCAGGGAAGGGCGGGGCAAGTCAGCGCCGGGACCGGGGTCCGGAGCCCGCCGGTCCGGAAGGGCCTCCATCCGGGCAACTCCATGCCAGCCGGCGGCAGGACAAGGCCGCGCACCAGGGCCCTGCGCATGTCTGCAGCCGGCCACTGCCCCGCGGGACATGGCAATCATCCCGGCACGCACATGCCTCATGGCGCAGGTGCTCCTCGGCCCGGCTGCCATAGCCGCGCCAGCGGCCCGGGTGGCAAGGGCGACGCGCCAGGCGGCCGGACTGGTCTCCGGCTTCCTCGAGATGGCAGACTGACTGGCCGGCGCCCGACGTCTCCACGCTCAGCCGGTGCCAGAGCGAAACGGGGCCGCGGAAGCCCGTCGAATGATCAGCATCCAGGTGTCGTCCCGCGAGGCTCCCGGCCCTCTGAACCCGGCGGTCCCCTCTCGGGCAGCGGACAGCACAGGCCTCCAGGTCCCCGGTGAATGAAGAGGAAGCGTAGCGCCGGTGGCGCCGCGAAAGCCCGGGCTGCGTGGCCGCCAAGACGCCCTGTATGCAGCGCCGCCGCCAGCACCGCAAAATCCATCTGGCCACGGATACCGCGACAGGCGTCATCCGGGCGGTGGAGTTCACGTCCAGCCGCGAGGGCGATAGCCCGAATCTGCCGGAACTCCCCGGCCAGCTCCCGGAGGGCGGAGAGATCGGCCGCGGCGATTGCACTTTCGACCCCAGCCGGGGCCATGCCGCGATTCAGGCGCGGAGGCACAGGGGTCATTCCTGTCCGCAGGAGCGGCCCGGACTGCCCTGCTGCGCTCGCGCGGAACACCATCCTGCCGGCTACCCGGCGCCTCGGCCGCGTGCGCCGGACTTCCGTGGTGCCACTGGCGCCGCGGTTCCGGCTCACTCTGGAAACGATGGTCCGGCTATCATGTCCGCGGCCGGATCGAGGCCGGGATGAGGGCCCTCAAGTCGTCCGGCGAGCGGATCGTCTCGAGGGATCCCGACCGCCAAACCGCCGGATCATGCCCCATCGAGTTGTTCAGGCGGCCCGCACGCGGCCGGGGGAACGGCGGCAGTCATCGCCTTTCTTCGGGTCAGGTTCGGGTTGCGAAGCCTGGAACCGGCACGGAGTTGACGATGGCCGAAGAGAGAACGGCGCTGCTCGAACTGATTGACCAGCGCGCCGATGGCGATCTCCTGCGCTAGATGCCGGCCTATGCCGCCGAACGCATCATGGAATTCGACCGTGAAGCGGCGCTGTTGCGCAAATCAGCTGATGATCGCACTTCCCCTTTCCCCGGAGACGCTTATCCTGCGGCCACAGTCATCGGGATACCGATTGCTGTAAAGCGGTTGAGGAATGAGCGGCAAGCGCCACTGGTCCGAGCGCAGCCGCGA
>NZ_VATA01000040.1 GCF_005870025.1 Poseidonocella sp. HB161398 | reverse complement strand
ACCGCGCTCGGCATACCCGTCACTGTGGCCGTAGGATAAGTCCGTCCGGGGAAAGGGGAACCGCGCTCAGCCCCCGATTTGTGCAACAAGGCCGAACCGCCATGGAGAAGCTGCGTTGCGCGTCGATCTGCGGACAAGGCATTTCGGCTGGTCGCTGCGCTGGGTGATTGCTGCGCAACGAGCGGCCATCTGATCCGGGTGCCATGCAACGACCTGTTGGCTGACCTACGGCAATGCCGTAGCGTGGCTCCATGGGAAGGCCAAGCCGGAGAAGAGGTCATGAAGCTGGGAGCAGAGCTGGTGGAAAGCGCCAAGGAGGCCTTGGCAATTGCGGAGGGTGCTGCAGAGCCCACTGCGGTCTTCGAACCGGACCAGCCCGACGTGCGGACCATCCGCAAGGCGCAGAACCTGTCGCAGGGCCGCTTCGCACAGCGCTACGGACTTCCGCTCAGCACAATCCGCGATTGGGAACAGGGCAGACGGCGGCCGGAACGCGCCGCCTGTCTCCTGTTGCGCCTGATCGAAGCCGAGCCCGAGGTCGTTGCACAGGTGCTGTCCACGCGTCGGTAGGATGCCGGAATCTCCGGATCGGCATCGAAAACGAATGACGGGCAAACCGCGAGTGATCCGGCTTTCGCGACTTCGTTCATGCCGGCCTGTCCCGGCGGTCTGCGCTTAGCCACGGCTAGCGCCGCCCCACATGCACCCGCTCGTATGCGCGGACGTGCAGGCTGCCGCATGGAACTGTCGGCACTCCGGTCCGGTCCAGCTGCCGCGCCAGATGCATCGGCGCAACTTTCGAGGCCTTCGCGAGTTGCCCGAGAGTCAGGAAACGCTCTTCGAACTCGCATATGCTCCGCCAGGTGATGAGTGTATGGTGATGGTTGGTGTCCGCGTTCAGGCATTTCTCATGCCGGAGATAGCCCGTATCCCTCAGCGCCCTCACCGAAGCGATGCCGATCGACAGGTAGCTGGCGGTCTCCGGAAGCGTCAGGTCCCTCCCAGGCGCTGGCGCGCCGCCCTCTCCAGCATCTGCCTGCTGGAGCACGTGGATTGCCTGCAGCCCTGCCCCCTCGCCGTGGCGGACCAGTCCTTCGAACTCGCCCTTCTGCCAGAGCGTAATCAGCCGGACCAGTCCGATGCGATGGTTCCGGCAATGGCGGCGGAGCGGCAGGACTGCTTCGGTCGCCGGTGGCTCCGGCAGCGCGGCCACCTGCGCGAGAAGACGCTCGATATCCTCCTCATGGACATATCTGAGGGCGGTTCCGAATCTGGTGGAGCGTAGCAATCCGTTGTGGATCAGGGATTTCACCTGTACGGGCAGGATCTGCAACCTCTCAGCCGCCGACTTGAGATTGAGCAAGCCTCTCCAGAACGCAAGCGCGCGGTCCAGCTGGCCGGGGGTTGTCTCCGTCAGCGCTCCGGCCTCTTCCTCTGACAACTGATCGACATGGCCGATCAGCCGCTTCAGCAGCATCATGCCGAGCCCGACTGCCTGCGGGCGGTATCGAACGAGATGCGCTGCACATCGGGCGATGGCCTGCCCAGAATCCGCTTCTGCGGCTTCATCGTGTAGTTCACTGACTCCAAGTTCTCGCGATATCTGCGCCAGTGACGTTCCCCGGATTCTGAGTTCCGCCTTCAAACGCTCGTGGGCGTCCAAATCTGCTTTCGTCGGGGTGCGCATCGAGGCGATCTCCAGATTCCGGAAGAGCAAGGGCAGCCGGATTCGTTCCCAGCTAAGGAACTCCATCTGGCAGCGCCAACAACGCAAGCCATTGCCACAGAATAAAAATATGACCGGACCATTTGGTCCGGGCGGACCGAATGGTCCGTTCGCCTTGTTTTCCTAGGCGCGCGCACGCTTTCCCGGCTAAGGTTCCTGAGTCCCCCCTCGACTCCGCAGTTCCGGGATCGCGCCCCATGCCCGCTGAGCCTGAAGACCACGACTCGATTGCAAGGCAGGTTGGCGCGGCCAGCCTGCGTGCGCTCCGCGAGGACACCGGGATGAGCCAGTCGCAGCTTGCCGAGGCGCTCGACCTGTCCGAGCGGGCGCTGCGCCGGTACGAACGGGGCGAGCGCGCGCTGCCGCTGCGCACGCGGATCGCCTTCATTCAGCGCTTCCGCGTCGACCCGCTCCCCGGTGGAGCGCTGGCTGCCAGGCTGGGGCTTGGCAGCGCGGATCTTTCGCCGGTCCCTCATGCCCGCACAGCGGCGGCGGAAAGCTTCTGGAAGGGCCTCCGGCATGAAGGACGGGAATTCAGGCTGAGAAACTATTCACCGGTGGGGCAGGTGGCCCTGAAGATTCGCGACTGCGCCTATCTGGCCGCGACGACGTATTTCACGATGAAGCATGTGGCCCTGGCGCTCGGGCTTCCCTCAGGCTTCGAGAGCGGCGGAACCGACTGGATCTTCCTCGCCTCTGCCGGGGTGATCCTGCTGCTGTTCTCGTCTTTCACCGCAGAGCTGCCCCTGCTGAAGATCGCCCGGCACCTGCTGAAGAGAAAATCCGCCCAAGGATAGGCCCCGGCGACCGCCCGGGCCCGCGCGACGGCGAGGGGCAGTTCGGGAAGGCCTGAACCAGATTTATAAGGAAAGATCCGGAGGAAGCGCGTCCGGCGGAGAAGCCGACGATCAGGACCCGCCTGATGTCGCCATCTGATGCTCAGCTGGGCAACGCCATCTCCCTTCCGGGAGATCCCGCCTGCTAGGTCAGAAAACTGACAGTAAAGTCAGCTTTGCTTGACACCCCACACGGAGGAAATGGCGCGCTGGGGAGGATTCGAACCCCCGACCCCTTGATTCGTAGTCAAGTACTCTATCCAACTGAGCTACCAGCGCCTTGTGGAGTGCGTCCTAAAGTGAGCGACGGGTGGCTGCAAGCGGAAAAATCACGCTGAAGGCGAATTTTGCAAAATTTCCGATTTCGGCAGCCAGATCGTGAAGACCGTGCCGCTGGCATCCGTGCGGGTCAGCTCCAGCCGGCCGCCATGGCCGCGCACCAGCTCCGAGGCGATGGCGAGGCCCAGACCCGAGCCGCCCTTGCGCGCACCGCCCTGGAACGGCGTGAAGAGATGCTCGCGCGCCTTCGGCGGCAGCCCCGGCCCGGTATCTGCGACCGCGATCATCCAGGCCTCCTCGGTCTCGCTGGCGCGCACGGTCACGCTGCCCTCGCCGCCGGTGGCGGTGATCGCCTGGCGGGCGTTGCGCACCAGGTTGCCGAGGACGCGGTACATCTGCTCGGGGTCGCAGCGCAGGATCATCCCCTGCGGCGCCTCCGCCTCCAGCCGGCAGGCCTGGCCGTCCGCTGCCAGCCGTTCGCCCTCCAGCACGTCCTCGATCAGCCCGCAGACCGCGATCCGCGTCAGGCTGGGCGGCGGCTCCTCGGCACGGCCGAAGGCCAGGGTCGCCTCGCAGAGATTGACCGCCCGGGAGATCGAGCCGACCAGCTTGGGCGCGATCCGCTGGATCCGCGGATCGTCGCTCTTCTCCATGCTGTCGGCGAAAAGCTGGGCCGAGGTCAGGATGTTGCGCAGGTCGTGGCTGACCTTGGCCACCGCGCCGCCGAGCTGCGCCAGCCGGTCCTTCTGCTTCAGCGCCGCGGTCAGGTGCTGCTGCATCGACTGCAGCGCGTCCTCGGCGGCGCGCAGCTCGGTCAGCGAGGCATTGGGCTCGATGATCCGCCGCACGTCCTCGGGCGCGTCGGCATAGCTCTGCATATGGGCGACCACCTTGCGGATCGGCACGACGAGAATCCGGCGAACCGCGAAGAAGAGCAGCGCCGCCGTCACCGCCGAGATCATCGCCGAGAGGACCAGGATCCGCTCGCCGTAATCCAGCATCGCCGCGCGCAGCGGCTTCGATTCCATCGTGACCTCGATCAGCAGCCCGGCATCCTGGGTCGGCGCGCCGATCACCCGGATGATCGAGTCGCTGTCGTCGAGAATCGAGCGCAGCGCGTCGCGGATCAGGCTGAGCACCGAAGGGTCGCGCAGATCGAAAGTCTCCGAGACCGGCGCCGGGATCGGCGAGGACAGCATCAGCTGGCGCATCTCGTCGCGCCGCAGCACCACGTTGAAGACGCCGGCATTCTGCAGGAGCTCCTTCTCCAGATCCTGGTCGAGCGCGTCATCGGCCAGCAGCGCCAGAGAGGCGATCTGCGCCCGCTCGAGCCGCGCCAGAAGGTAGTCCTCGCGGTAGCGCGCCACCGAAGGGACGAAGATCAGGATCTCGGCCAGCATCACGAAGATGACCGTGAGGACCAGGAAGCGGCCGGAAAGGGAGTTGAGGAACGACATTTTCAGATCAGGGGATCACTCGCTGGATCAGGCGAACAACGCGCTTAACGGCCGGATTGTCAAACAGTCTGGGGGAGAAATAGGCGCCCGCGGCGCGTTTGTTAAGTTCTGAAAGGGTCGGATAGGGCAGGACCATCGACGTCACTGCCTTCAATTTCAGCCCCTGCGCCGCCGCCATCGCCCAGGGGGCGATCAGTTCGCCCGCCGACTCGCCCGCGATGCCGACCCCGACGGCGCGGCCGCGGACGGCCATCAGCTTCAGCAGCCCCGTCCCCTGCCCCATGGCCTGCGCCCTGTCATTGCCGGCATAGGGCACCCGGATCACCTCCAGCCGGGGCCCATGCGCTGCGCGGGCCTCGGCCTCGGTCATTCCGATCTGCGCCAGCTCGGGCGAGGTATAGGTGACGCGCGGCACATGCGCGGTTCGGGCCCTGGCCGGCAGGCCGAAGAGCACCGGCCGGATCGCCACCCCGGCATGGTAGCCGGCCAGATGGGTGAATTTCCCCTGCCCCGCCACGTCGCCGATGGCATAGGCGCGCCGGTTCGTCGTGCGCAGCCCGGCATCGACCGCGATCCCCGCGGCCGTGGTCTCGATTCCCGCACGCTCCAGCGCCAGATCCTCGATATTGGGCAGCCGCCCGGTCGCGCAGAGCAGATGCGATCCCGCGATCTCGCTCCCGTCCGCCAGCTCAAGCACCGGCCCCGGACGGACACGGCGCACCGCCATATCCTCGAGAATCCGCACGCCCTCGGCCAGAAGCGCCGCGCGGACCGGTTCGGCCAGCTCGGGGTCCTCGCGCGGCAGCACCCGGCTGCGGGCGATCAGCGTCACCTCGGCGCCCAGCCGCCGATGCGCCTGCGCCATCTCCATCCCGACCGGCCCGCCGCCGAGAATCATCAGATGGGACGGGCAGTCGCGCAGCGCGAAGACCGTCTCGTTGGTCAGCGGCGCGGCCTCCGCCAGCCCCGGCAGATCCGGCAGGCGCGGCCGCGATCCGGTGGCGATGACAAAGCGGCGCGCCGTGATCCCGGTCCCGCCCGCCCGCAGCGCCCGCGGCGAGACGAAGGCGGCGCTCTCGCGGATCACCCGCACGCCCAGCCCCTCGAACCGCTCCTGGCTGTCATGCGGCGCGATCTGAGCGATCACCGCCGCGACATGGTCCTTCACCGCGGCGAAGTCGATCTCGGCCATGCCGGGCGCCACGCCCATGCCGCCGGTCCTGTGCGCCTGGGCCAGCTTCGCCGCCGCCAGCAGCGCCTTCGAGGGCACGCAGCCATAGTTGAGGCAGTCGCCGCCCATCTCGCCGCGCTCGACCAGCACCACATCGGCGCCCATCTGCGCCGCCCCCGCCGCGAAGGAGAGCCCGCCCGAGCCGGCTCCGATCACGCAGACATCGCAGCCGATCCGCTCCATCACGCCGCCTCCCGCATGCGCGACGCCGCCGGACCAGGCGGCAGAAGGGGACGCGGCGCGAAGAACGGCCGCGGATCCGGTGTCCTGCTGCCGGTGAATATCCCGCCGAGCCAGGCATGCCCTGGCAGCCCTGGACGGCGGCCAAGCGCAGTGCAGGCGGCAAAGCGCGGGCGCGGCAGGCCAGCCGGCACCGGATCCGGCGCGAGGAAGGGACGAACCGGACTCACCCGGGCGGAGAACGGCCGCTGCCGCTGGCTGGCGCAAATGTCGGCCCTGACCCGCCGCTCCGGGGCTGCCTGCCGCGCGCGGAGGCCCGGAGCAGCCGCCAGGAAGATGGCGCAGGCGCCCGGCGTCGCAGCAGAGGCATGGAAGAAGCTGCCGTTCCGCGGCGCCACCATGGCACCGGGGCCCGCGGCGGCATGCATATAGAGAAGGACGGCCCCCGCAGCTGCGGCCGGAACATGGCGGTCACGCCATCGCAGCGGCGTGCGGCGACGTGTGGCCAGGCTGCCGGCATCCGGCGCATCGCTCGCCAGCCCCGCCCCGCCGCTCAGCGGCAGAATCAGCGGCAGGCGCCTCGGCGCAGCGCGGGATACGGCGTGTCGTGTCACGGGTCTGGCATCCTTTCGCCCCCATGGCTATCCTAGCACGGAGGCCCCGCGCAGCCACATGACAGCCATGTCACGGCGCCTTGATGCCCGGTGACCGTGCGGAAAGCGGCAGATCCGCGGTTCTGTTGCCCAAATGCGGCAGAATCCCCTTCGCGGCAATTGACTCGCTGCCGCGAACCGCTTATGGGCGGCGTCTCATAAGAATTCGGCGCCGCCTGCTGCGGGGCCTTGCCGGAGTAGAACTCATGAAACGCACTTTCCAGCCGTCCAACCTGGTGCGCAAGCGCCGTCACGGTTTCCGCGCGCGCATGGCCACCAAGGCCGGCCGCAAGATCCTGAACGCTCGCCGCCTTCGCGGCCGCAAGTCGCTCTGCGCCTGATGACTGCCGGGCGGTCCTTTGATGACAGAGGCGCCCAGCGGACCATCCTTGCCGCGTCCGCAGATCCTGCGGAAGCGCGCTGACTTCCTGCGTGCAGCCCGTGCCGGGCGTGCACATACGGATGCCTTCACCCTACAGGCCCGCCAGCGGAATGACGACTCCGCGGCGGGCTTGGTGCGTGTGGGCTATACCTGTTCCAAGAAGGTCGGCAATGCCGTCGCGCGCAACCGCGCGAAGCGGCGCCTGCGGGCCGTTGCCGCCGAAGTGCTGCCACGTCTCGGCCGGCCCGGCTGGGACTATGTCCTGATCGGCCGCCCCGGCGCGACCGCGGTGCATCCCTACGAGGCGATGCTGCGCGACCTCGCGCGCGCGCTCGAGAAGGTGCACCGTCCGCGGGAGCAGAAGCGGTGACGCCGCTGGCCCATGTGCTGGCGCTGCCGGTGCGGGCCTACCGGCTGCTCTGGTCGCCCTGGGTCGGCCATGGCTGCCGCTTCCAGCCGACCTGCTCGGCCTACGCGCTCGAGGCGCTGGAGAAGCACGGCGCGCTGAAGGGCGGCTGGCTGACGGTCCGGCGGATTCTGCGCTGCCATCCCTGGGGCGGCTCGGGCATCGACAACGTTCCCGATCCGTGAGCCCGCGGCCTTTCCCGCTCCGCGCGGAGGGCCTATCCTGTTTCCGGACGGCACCACGCCGTGCCGCCGCCTGTCCAAGGCCCCAAGACCGAAGGCCCTGCCATGTTCGACGACGCCGACGACATCCATCCGCTCTTCAAGGGCGCGCCCTCGACCACGGAGTTCAAGAAGCTCCGCAAGCGGATCGTGCGCGACACCCGCGAGGCGATCGAGCAGTACGGCATGGTGGAGCGCGGCGCCCGCTGGCTGGTCTGCCTCTCGGGCGGCAAGGACAGCTACACCCTGCTTGCCGTGCTGCACGAGCTGCAATGGCGCGGGCTGCTGCCGGTGGAGATCCTGGCCTGCAACCTCGACCAGGGCCAGCCGGGCTTTCCCGCCACCGTCCTGCCGGAATTCCTTGAAAAGATGGGGGTTCCGCACCGGATCGAATACCAGGACACCTATTCCATCGTCATGGACAAGGTGCCGGCCGGGCGGACCTATTGCGCGCTCTGCTCGCGCCTGCGCCGCGGCAACCTCTACCGCATCGCGCGCGAGGAGGGCTGCTCGGCCGTCGTGCTCGGCCATCACCGCGACGACATCCTCGAGACGTTCTTCATGAACCTCTTCCACGGCTCGCGCCTGGCGACCATGCCGCCGAAGCTGGTGAACGAGGAAGGCGACCTCTTCGTCTACCGCCCGCTCGCCCATGTCGCCGAGGCCGATTGCGAGCGCTTTGCCCGGGCGATGAACTATCCGATCATCCCCTGCGACCTCTGCGGCAGCCAGGACGGGCTGCAGCGCCAGCAGGTGAAGGCGATTCTCGACGGCTGGGAAAAGAACGCCCCGGGCCGCCGGCAGAAGATGTTCCGCGCCTTGATGAACACCCGCCCCTCGCATCTCCTCGACCCGAAGATCTTCGATTTCATGGGGTTGGAGCGCAGAACCGGCGAATTCTCGGAAGATTCCGCGCAATCTGGCGTGCCCCGGTTAACGCTTGAATGACATCCAGCACCTAGGCTGCCCATGCGGCACCGAAGGGATGGATGGAGAACATGAACTGGCAACTGCCCGGCTTGCGGCGGGACTGGCGGTCCGAGGCAATGACCCTGCCCGGCCTCCTGGTTGCGGTCCCGGCGCTCACGCTGGCGGGATTCTGGCTTCTGGGAGAACCCGGGCTCTACTGCGTGGCCATCGGCGTTCCTCTCGCCGCGGCGCTGCGGCTCCTGGCGCGCCCGGCCGGGGCGGCCCTGCCGCGCAGCTGGCAGAGCCCCTTCGACCTGAAGCGCACCCAGATCGAGGCCGCGGCAGAGGCGATCCTGCGCGACAGTCTCGAAAGCGGCCGGACCACGGCCTGCATCCTCTTCGCCATCGATGATTTCAGCCTGATGCGCAGCCGCCTGGGCCTGCGCGCGGCCGACCTCATCCTGACGCAGGTGGCCCAGCGGCTGCAGGGCGGGTTGCGCCGCACCGACACCGTGGCGAGTCTCGGCGACGGCATCTTCGGCGTCCTGCTGACGCCCACCGCCCGCGCCGATCTCGAATCGCTGCTGCAGATCTGCGCGCGGCTGCAGAAAGCGGTGGCGGAGCCGGTGCTGCTCGACGGCACGCAGCTGCATGTCTCCATCTCCGCGGGCTTCAGCCAGCCCGACCGGGTGCCCGACGCGACCGGCCATAGCCTGGTCGAGACCGCCGAGGCCGCGCTGCGCGAGGCCCAGGGGCGCGGCCCGGGCTCCGTCCGCGCCTATTCGGCAGAGATGCACCGCCGCCGCGTCAGCCAGTCGAAGCTGATCGACGAGGTGCGCGAGGCGCTGGCAAACGGCCAGATCCGGCCCTGGTTCCAGCCGCAGATCAGCACAGATACCGGCCGGGTCACCGGGTTCGAGGCCCTGGCCCGCTGGTCGCATCCGGAACGCGGCATGATCCCGCCCGCGGAATTCCTGCCCGCGATGGAGGCCGCCGGCCTGCTGGAACAGCTGGGCGAAACCGTCCTTTACAACAGCCTCTCGGCGCTGAAGGCCTGGGACCGCGCGCAGGTGGAGGTGCCGACCGTCGGCGTCAATTTCTCGCTCGACGAGCTGCGCAATCCGACGCTGCTCGACCGCATCGCCTGGGAGCTCGACCGCTTCAGCCTGGCGCCCGACCGGCTGACGGTGGAAGTCCTTGAAAACGTGATCTCCGAAAGCGCCGACGACACGGTCAGCCGCAACATCTCGGGCCTCTCGCGGCTCGGCTGCCGCATTGACCTGGACGATTTCGGCACCGGCCATTCCTCGATCACCAATATCCGCCGCTTCACCGTCAGCCGGCTGAAGATCGACCGCTCCTTCGTGATGCGCGTCGACGAGGACCGCGAACAGCAGCGGATGGTGGCGGCGATCCTGACCATGGCGGAACGGCTGGAGCTCGACTCGCTGGCCGAGGGCGTCGAGACCCTAGGAGAGCACACGATGCTGGCCCAGCTCGGCTGCGGCCATGTCCAGGGCTACGGCATCGGCCGCCCCATGCCCTTCGAAGAGACCATCGCCTGGCTCGCCGAGCACAGCGCGAAACTGGTCGCCCCGCCCGAAATCGGCCGCAAGACAGGCTGACCGCCCTCGGCCAGCCGCCCCCGCTACCCATCTTTCCCTCTGCGCGCTGCGCCGGGCACGGTGTGGGCAGGACACATGAGACCGCTTCGACGGACGCGGCTGATGATCTCGACAGGCACATCGCTGCCGCGCTTGCCGTGGTTGCGGCACCAGCGGGGCAGCACTCTGGAGCTTCTTCCCTCTCCGGGCTTCCTCTTCTCAGCAGCGCAGGCCGGGCCGTCCGCGACTCCGCCATATCCCGCTCCGACCAGCGTCCCTGGCATAAGTACCGCGCCATTGCCCTCCGAAGGACAGCCTGCGCGCGGCTCGTGCTTCCGGTTCCAGTTCCAGTTCCGGTTCCAGCTCCAGTTCCAGTTCCAGTTCCAGTTCCAGTTCCAGTTCCAGTTCCAGTTCCAGTTCCAGTTCCAGTTCCAAGAGACAGGGAAGACCGGGGCGATTGAGGAGCGCAAGGGCAGCCCTGGGAAGACCCGGGGGCTGCTCCCGGCCCGGACGCGCCGGAGATCGCCGAGCCTGCCCGGCACCCGCGGGCAATTGGCCATGGTGTTCAGGGTCTTGCCAATGCCGGGTACCGCCTGATCGTTGCCCTGGCTGGGCCCGTGTGAGGCCTGCATTCGGAGACATGGCAATCACTGGGCGGGCCGTCGCGGCCACAGGGAAACGCCGCGCAGCGGCCCCTCTGTGGACATGGCTTCGCAGAGACGTGCCACGCAACGGAAAACAACCGCAGTGGCACGGCCTGCGCACGGGCCAGGATCGCGGTCGCCGGGGCGGACCGGAGCACTCGGGGCCGCCCCCGGCAAAAGTGCAGCAAGGCCGACGACATCAACCGGCCCGGAATCGGAAGGCATCGCCATCCGGCTGCAGAGCCCGGGCCGAACGCCGGGCCCGCCGGGAAGACGGGCAGGGGAAGGCGCGCCACCGGAGCAGCGGGTGCAGGGACTTGCCTGCCGCCGCGAATGTGCGCGACCGGCAGCGCCGCCGGGCCACTTGGAGCTTGTTCCGCATAGGCCCACCGCCCGCCCTCTCGTCATGCGGCAGAACGCATCCCTCCGGGACGATCAGGTCCAGGAGAGGGGCCGCACATGTCCCCGTGCGACGCCTGAGAAAGGGCGCCGCGGAGATGGCGGCGCGCGGGCCGGACCATGACGGGAAACGGGTGAATTGAAGGCCCGGGGTCCGGGCGCGCCTGCCGCGCTGCATGCGCGAACCGCCTCGCCGCTGCTGCTGGCCAAGCCGTGGCAGCGGGGCCAGGGCAAGCCGTGCATTTCCGGAGAGCCCCGGGGTCACGGGCACCTGGACGCAGGGCGGGATCGCGGCCCTTTGCAGCCCGTGTCCCGGGCAGCCGGCGGCACCGCCAGCGGAGTGCCGTTCAGGTCCGGGCACCGACACGGCGAAGGCCCCCGCGCGAAGAAAAATTGCGGGCGGCCGGAGGGCCATGGGCGCATCGGAGAGCGGGGATCCGGGGCCGCAGGGGCGGCGCCGGGCGATGCCGCGGCGCAGCGGCGGCGCAGCGGGGCGGTAAGCTCCGCAGCCGGACGGATTTTCGCCCTCCGCGCCGGTTGCCCAGCGGGAGGACGAAGGCGCTCGCAGATGCGCCGCAGCACCGGCCGGAGCGCCCGGTTTCCGGGCGTTTTGCCTATATCCGCTTGACCTTTCCACCTCCCGCCTGTTGAACCGGCCCAACCTGGTAACCCCGAAGGCTGCGTTTTCGATGGATGATCAAAACAAGAACCTGATACTGGCAACGGTCCTGTCCTTTGTCGTCCTGATGGGCTGGTTTTTCCTGTTCCCGCCACAGGAGACGCCGCAGACCGAGACCCCGGTCGCCGAGCAGAGCGACGGCAGCACCGCCGCCGTGCCGCCGGGCGTCGAGAGCCCGGTCGCCAGCCAGCGCGTCGACGCCGCCGCCGAGGCCGTTGCCGACTCCGCCCGCATCGAGATCGACACGCCCAGCCTGACCGGGTCCATCTCGCTGGCCGGCGGCCGGATCGACGACCTGTCGCTGCGCAACTACCGCGAGACGCTCGACCCGACCAGCCCGCTGGTCAACCTGCTCTCGCCGGTCGGCAAGCCGCAGGCGTATTACGCGCTCTACGGCTGGGCCCCGGGCGGCGAGCTGGGCTTCGACCAGGTTCCCGGCGCGACCACGCCCTGGACGGTGGAAAGCGGCGAGACCCTCGCCCCGGGCAGCCCCGTCACCCTGGCCTGGGACAACGGCGCCGGCATGATCTTCCGCCGGACCTTCTCGGTCGATGACAAGTTCATGTTCACCGTCACCCAGAGCGTCGAGAACGCCTCGGACAGCGCGCAGCGCCTGGCCCCCTACGGCCTGGTCGCGCGCCATGGCGAACCGCAGACCAAGAAGTTCTTCATCCTCCACGAAGGCGTGGTGCGGATGAGCGACGGCGCGCTGGAAGAGATCAAGTACGCCAAGATGCCCGACCTGGAGACCGTCGGCCGCGAGGGCGCGCCCGCCTCGGTCATCGACGTCACCGACCGCGGCTGGATCGGCTTCACCGACAAGTACTGGATGACCACGCTGATCCCGACCCAGGGCGATGCCTTCACCTCGGTCGCGAAATACATCCCCAGCGCGGACATCTACCAGACCGAAGCCCGGCTGCCGACCGTCACGGTCGAGCCCGGCCAGACCCAGGAAGTCACCACCCAGCTCTTCGCCGGGGCGAAGGAATGGGAGACCATCCGCGACTACCAGCGCGGCGGCGTCGACCGCTTCCTCGACTCGATCGACTGGGGCTGGTTCTTCTTCCTGACCAAGCCGATCTTCTGGATCCTCCACCACCTGCACGCCATCATCGGCAACATGGGCTGGTCGATCATCGTGCTGACCTTCATCCTCAAGGTCCTGCTCTTCCCGCTGGCCTACAAGTCCTACGCTTCCATGGCGAAGATGAAGGAACTCCAGCCGGAGATGGAGAAGATCAAGGAGAAGGCCGGCGACGACCGCATGAAGATGCAGCAGGAGATGATGGCCCTCTACAAGAAGGAGAAGGTCAATCCTGCGGCGGGCTGCCTGCCCATCCTGATGCAGATCCCGATCTTCTTCTCGCTCTACAAGGTGATCTTCGTCACGCTGGAACTGCGGCACGCGCCCTGGCTGGGCTGGATCCGCGACCTCTCGGCGCCCGATCCCTCGTCGATCCTGAACCTGTTCGGCCTGATGCCCTGGGGCACGCCCGATCCGGCAAGCTTCTTCGCGATCCTGTCGCTCGGCATCCTGCCGATCCTGCTGGGCATCTCGATGTGGCTGCAGCAGAAGCTGAATCCGGCGCCCGCCGACCCGACGCAGCAGATGATCTTCGCCTGGATGCCCTGGGTCTTCATGTTCATGCTGGGCAACTTCGCCAGCGGCCTGGTGCTCTACTGGATCACCAACAACACGCTGACCTTCATCCAGCAGTACACGATCATGCGGCGCCACGGGTACAAGCCGGACATCTTCGGCAACATCAAGGCCGGGTTCAAATGGCGGAAGAAGAAGAAGGACGCCGAATGACCCTCAGCCTCGCCCATATCTGGCGGCACCCGATCAAGGGGATCGGCACGGAAGCACTGGACTCGGCTCATCTTGAGCCGGGTCTTCCCGTTTCCGGGGACCGCGCATGGGCGGTGCTGCGCGACGGCGCCGAGGAGACCGGGGGCTGGCAGAAATGCAGCTCCTTCCTGCGCGGCGCCAATGGCCCGTCGCTGATGGCGGTCTCGGCCACGGTGACGGCGCAGGGGATCGACCTGCGCCATCCGAAGAAGACCCCGCTCAGCTTCGATCCGGAGACCGAGCCGCAGAAGCTGATCGACTGGGTCGCCGATCTCTGGCCCGAGGGCATGCCGCGCCCGGTGAAGCTGGTGAAGGCGCCGAAAGAGGGCATGTCCGACATGGACTACCCGTCGGTCTCGGTGCTGAACCTCGCCTCGCTGCGCGCGCTGGCCCATGCGCTCGGGGTGCCCGCGCTCGACATGCGCCGCTTCCGCGGCAACCTGTGGATCGAGGGGGCGGAGGCCTGGGAGGAATGGGACTGGGTCGGGCGGCGCCTCGCCATCGGCTCGGCCGTCCTGGAAATCGCCGAGCGCAACACCCGCTGCCTGGCGACCCATTCCAACCCCGAAAGCGGCCAGCGCGATCTCGACATCCTGCCCGCGCTGAAGGCGAATTGGGGCCATCGCGATTTCGGCGTCTATGCCCGCGTGGTCTCGGCCGGCGAGATCTCGGTCGGGGATGCCGCCGTGCTGCTCTGAGCCGGCCCCCGTTCCGCGCCACGAAACACCGGCCGCATGCCCCGCATCGGCCGGTTTTCCTTTGTCCGCCCGCCCCCGCCCCTTGCGCGCCGCGCGCGGGTGGTGGAGAAGTTCCCCCCAACCAGGCGGCCGATCAGGGCGCCGAGACCGACGCCCAGGAGGCCGCCCGATGACGCAGCTCCCCTTCCCTCTGGCCGAAGAGCCCGACGACATCGCCCGCGAGACCGGGCGCAAGCTCTTTGCCGGAGAGACGACCTTCGTGAAGGGCGTGGTCGCGATGTCCGGCCTGCCCCCCGCCGACCGGCTGGAGATCTGCTTCGCCGGGCGCTCGAATGTGGGCAAGTCCTCGCTGATCAACGCGCTGACCGGGCGCAAGGGCCTGGCGCGGGCCTCGAACACGCCCGGCCGCACCCAGGAGATCAACTATTTCGAGCGCGACGCGCTCTACCTGGTCGACCTGCCCGGCTACGGCTTCGCCAATGCCCCCGTCGCGACGGTGGCGAAATGGCAGGAGCTGATGAAAAGCTACCTCTCCGGCCGCCCGACGCTGCGCCGCGCCTTCGTGCTGATCGACAGCCGCCACGGGGTGAAGAAGGTCGACGAGGAGATCCTGAAGCTGCTCGACCGCTCGGCCGTGACCTTCCAGGTGGTGCTGACCAAGGCCGACAAGATCAAGACCAGCGAATATCCGAAGCTGCTGGAGCAGGTGGCCAAGGCGCTGTCGAAGCACCCGGCCGCCTATCCCGAGCTGATCCTGACCTCCTCGGAGAAGGGCGAGGGCATTCCCACCCTGCGCAGCACCATCGCGGGGCTGCTGGAGGACTGAGCCGGCGCGCCGCCGTCTACATCGCGAAGTCGATCGGCGGGAATTCCGTCTCGTCCGCCGCCACGGCCGCCTTCAGATCCGACATCAGCGCGGAATCGGCGGCATAGACGCGGCTCCAGTTCGGCATCGACGGGCTGCCATGCGGGCTTTCCAGGAAGATCTGCCCGGCCCGGGTGATGTTCTCGGCGAAGAGCTCGACCGTCAGCTCCTCGCGGTGGCGGTCCAGCGTCAGCCCGTTCATCTTGGCGTCATGGGCGTAGACCTCGACCATGTCGAGCGCGCGGCGGTAGTAGGTGGCCTTCAGCGTGCGGAACGTGTCGGTGGTGAAAACCGTGCCGTCGACCGCCAGCTTGCGGAAGATCGCCTTGCAGATATCGGTCGACATCCGGTTCAGCCCGTCATTGGCCTCTTCGGTGCTGACATCCTGGTGCTTGTGGTCGTAGCCGTCGGCGATCTCCACCTGGCAGACGGCGCCGGGGCCGAGATTGCGCCAGGCCTCGGACAGCACGCCGATCTCCAGCCCCCAGTCCGAGGGGATGCGCAGGTCGGGCAGGGTCCCGGTCCTGAGCGCGAATTCCCCCGAGAGCGGGTAGCGGAAGCTGCGCAGGTAGTCGATGTAGTCGCGGTCGCCGATCACCTTCTTCAGCGCGATCAGCAGGGGCGAGACCAGCAGCCGCGTCACCCGCCCGTTCAGCTTGCCGTCGCCGATCCGCGGATAGAAGCCCTTGGACAGCTGGTAGGGGAAGTTCGGATTGGCCACCGGATAGACCAGCCGCGCCAGCATCTCCTGGTCGTAGGTGACGATATCGCAGTCATGCGTCGCCATCACCGCCGAGTCGGCGCAGGCGATCAGGTAGCCCATCGACGTCCAGACATTCTTGCCCTTGCCCGGTTCCGGCGGCGCCAGGCCGAGCGCGGCCAGCCGCGCCTCGATCGCCAGCATCCGGGGCGAGTTGTTCCAGATGACGACGTGGTTCTGCGGCAGCCGCGAGAAGAAGTCGCGCGCCATGCGGTACTGGCGCTCGTCGGCGCGGTCGAGCCCGACGATGATCCGGTGCAGGTAGCGGACCTTCGACAGCTCGGCGAGGATATTGGCCAGGGCCGGGCCCTCCAGCTCGGAATAGAGCGAGGGCAGGATCAGGCTGATCCGGCGGGTCTGCGCATAGGCCTCGATCTCGTAGATCATCTCCTCGAGCGGGCGGGACCTGAGATTGTGGAACTGCGCGATGTTGCCGTTCTGGTGAAAGTCAGCCATGTCAGCTCTCCTGCGGCACGAGGCCCGCGGTCAGGTCTAGGATTGCGGCATTCCAGCCTTCGGGCCCGGGCAGCGCGCTGCGCCGGATGCGGCCCGCGGCCTCGCCGTCGAGCTCCGGCAGGCCGGGGCCGTGATCGTTGCGGATGACGACCCCGCAGGTCGCCGCCTCCAGCATCTCGCGGTCATTCGGCGCGTCGCCGAGCGCAATCACCGTCTCCGCGCCGTAGCGCGCGGCGATCTCGGCCATCCGCCCGGCCTTGGTCGCGCCGAAGGACAGCGTCAGGAAGCGCCCGCCGGAGCGCGCGGCGATGCCAAGTTCGGAAAGCGCATCGAGGAACGCCGCCCGGTCCTCCGCGGTTCCCTGCCAGAGCCCCGGCTCGGAGAAATGCCGCTGCCGTGCCAGCGCCGCGGCCTCGGGGGAAAGCCCGGTGATCGCCGCGACCTGGGCATCTGTCATGTCGCCGAAGCCGCAGAACGGCGCCCGCAGCCTGGGCGGCAGTTCGTCGAGCAGCCAGCGCAGCCGCCGGTAGCCCTCGCCCTCGCCCGCCGCCGCGCCCGGCTCGTAGAGCCCGGCGCCGTTCTCGACGATGGCCGGCGCATCCCCGAGGCCGAGCGCCTCATGCAGCGGCGCGATCTCCGCGGCGGTCTTCGAGCTTGCCAGGATCAGCGGGATGCCGAGCGCGCCGAGCCGCGCCAGGGCGGGACGCGCCGGGGACCAGTCATAGGTGGCATGGTCGAGGAGCGTCCCGTCGAGATCGGTGAAAACGAGCCAGGTCAGCGTGATATTCCGATATGTTGCCGCCGGCAGGCTCGGCCGGCAGGCTCAGGGAACACGAAATTGGTAGCGCTGCCAAGTGCTGCATTGCAGCAATGCTCAGACATGCTGTCCCGCGTTCACCTCGATTTCCGTGCCGGTCACGTAGGAGGATTCCGGCGAGCAGAGGAAGAAGATCACGTCGGCCACCTCGGAGGGCTGGCCGAGCCGGCGCAGCGGCAGGGTCTCGACGATCTTCTCGGTGCCGGGGCTGAGGATCGAGGTCTCGATCTCGCCCGGGGCGATGGCGTTCACCCGCACCCCCATCGGACCGAAGTCATGCGCCATCTCTCGGGTCAGCGCCTTCAGCGCCGCTTTCGAAGTCGCATAGGCCGCGCCGGCGAAGGGATGGACCTTGGTCCCGGCGATCGAGGTGACATTGACCACCGCGCCGCGGGCGGCGGAGAGCTCGTCCTTCAGCCCGCGGGCCAGAACGATCGGCGCGAAGAAGTTGACGTGGAACACCTTTCCCCAGGTGCGCAGGTCGGTCTCCAGCGTGTTCAGCCGGCCGCCCTCTTCGGTCTTGGGCGAGATGCCGGCATTGTTGACCAGCGCGTCGAGCCGCCCGTCGATCTTGCCGCGGATCGTCTCGATCGCGTCGATCGTGCTCTGCGGATCGCCAAGGTCGATCTGGATGTGGTTCTCCTCGCCACCCGGCCAGGGGCAGCGCGCGTCGAAGGGCTGGCGCGAGCAGGTCAGCACCCGCCAGCCTTCCGCGGAGAAGCGCTTGACGGTGGCATGGCCGATCCCGCGGCTGGCCCCGGTCAGGAGCAGGGTCTTCTGGGCTGACATGGCACGTCCTTTTCTCGTTACAGACGCAATCTAGGGCGCCCGGGGCGCCAAGGAAAGCTGCCCTTGAGTGATCCGGCGCGACGGATTAGGACAAGCCGTCCCCCGAGGTGCGCGAGATGAAGAAACAGATGTCCCAGACCCGCGACTGGATCGCAACCGCCAAGACCCTCTCCGAGGCCCTGCCCTACCTGCAGCGCTACGAGGGCGCGACCATCGTCATCAAGCTCGGCGGCCACGCCATGGGCTCGGACGAGGCGATGGAGGAATTTGCCCGCGACATCGTGCTGATGCGGCAGGTCGGCGTGCATCCGGTGATCGTCCATGGCGGCGGCCCGATGATCAACTCGATGCTCAAGCGGCTCGACATCCAGTCGGAATTCGTCAACGGCAAGCGCGTCACCGACGAGGCCACGGTCGAAGTGGTCGAGATGGTGCTCTCGGGGCTGATCAACAAGCGCGTCGTGCAGGCGATCAACGACCAGGGCGGCCGCGCGGTGGGCATTTCCGGCAAGGATGCCAACCTGATGGTCTGCACCGAGACCGATCCGGCGCTCGGCCTGGTCGGCACGCCCGACACGGTCGACACCCGCCTGCTGGAAACGCTGACCGCGGGCGAGCTGATCCCGGTGATCGCGCCCCTGGGCGTCAGCCGCGACGGCAGGACGATGAACGTGAACGGCGACACGGCGGCCGGGGCGATCGCGGGCGCGCTGCAGGCGCGGCGGCTGCTGCTGCTGACGGACGTGGCGGGCGTCAAGAACGCGGCCGGCGACGTGATGACCGAGCTGACCGCGACGCAGATCCGCGAGATGACCGATTCGGGCGTGATCGCCGGCGGGATGATCCCGAAGACCGAGACCGCGCTCGACGCGCTCGCCCGCGGCGTGCGCGCGGCGGTGATCCTCGACGGGCGCGTGCCGAATGCCTGCCTGCTGGAGCTCTTCACCGATCACGGCGTCGGCTCGATGATCCGCCGCGGCTGAGCTGCCTGCGCGGTGCTTGCCATGCAAGCGGGCACCGCCTAACACCGCGCCTAGATTTCCGCACCGAAAGCCCCGCCCATGCCCCTGCTGATCCTCGCCCGCCATGCCAAATCCGACTGGTCGCACGAGGATCTGAGCGACCACGACCGGCCGCTGAATGCCCGCGGCCACGCGGCGGCGCCGCTGGTCGGGATGGAGCTGGCACGGCGCAGCCTGGTGCCCGACGAGGTGCTCTGCTCCTCCGCGCGGCGCACGCAGGAGACCTGGGCCGGGATCGCCTCGGAGCTTCCGGGCGCGGCGGCGCCGCAGATCCTGCCCGCGCTCTATCACGCCTCGCCCGAGACGATGCTGTCGGTGCTGCAGGGCGCGACCGGCCGCGTGGTGGCGATGATCGGCCATAATCCCGGCATCGGCGCGCTGGCGCACCGGCTGCTCCCGGAGGCGCCGGCCCATCCGAAATTCGGCATCTACCCGACCGGCGCGACGCTGATCGCCGAGGTCGACGACTGGGCCGCGCTGGAGAATGGCCGGGCGCGGCTGGCCGGGTTCTTCGTGCCCCGCGACCTGCCCGGCCATCCCTGAGGCGGAGGGCAGGCGAACCTGCCCCGCGCCGTGGGTCAGGCTCCGCCCGGCTCGCCGGTGAAGGTGATGCGGATGTCTTCGTGCCGGGCGATGTACTGGCAGGCCAGCCGGTATTTCGGCGGCATGTCATTCACTTCGGCATTCTCGATATCCGCGTCGGTCAGGAGCCCGAGCTCCTTCAGCCGCGCCTTTTCCTTTTCGGTGAAGGCAAGGCTCATCTTGTTGCTGTCATCGTAGTACTCGACTTCGATCACGCAGGAGCCGCAATCGCCGTTCTCGCATTCGAACGGGATCGGGATCCGGTTCTCCTTGGCGACATTCAGGATGGTGGCGGTATTGCCTGCGACAGCATAGACGGTCTTGTCCTGATGCATGATCGGAGACGAGAAGGTCACGTTTGCCATGGGTGGTTCCTTTTCAAGGGTGCGCGCACGCCTTGTCCGAGCACGGGCCGGGCCAAGGCCCGAACCCGGGGAAACCGCCCTTTCGCGCCCGCCGCTTTGTCGCGAAGGCGACACTCTAGCGGGTCCTTTCCGCCTCCATCAGCGCGGCATGGCCCGCCGGGCTGACCCGGTGCAGGCTGGCCAGCAGCCGCTCGGCCCTTGCCTGCAGGCTGCCCGCCTCCTCTGCCTTCACCTCGGCGATCTGCCCCTTCAGCTCCAGCGCGCGGGCCACCCGCGGATCCGCCGCCAGCGCCGGGACATGCTCGGCCAGCGCCTCGACGGCGTCGAGCAGCATGCCGAGCTGGGTGCCATAGCTCGCCACCTCGCGGACGACGCGCTGCTCGATCTCGGGCACGCCGGCGATGCCGTCGAATTCCGGCGCGATGGATTGCGCGACATCGCCCGAAAGCGGCGCGCGGAAGATGGCGGAGAAGGGGAAGACATTCATGGCTGCGCTCCTCGGATTGGGGAAGATCGCAACCATCCTAGAGCGTTTCGGCCGTGTCCGGTCGATCTTTCGCTGCCGGGAGACCGTGATTTCCGCATGGCAGGCGTCCCCGGACGGGACGGCAGGGCGCAGGCTGGGCCCGCGCCCTGCAAAGGGCTCAGTGCCCGAGGATCTGGCTGAGGAACAGCTTGGTGCGCTCGCTCTGCGGGTTGTTGAAGAAGGCCTTCGGCTCGTTCTGCTCGACGATCTGGCCCGCATCCATGAAGATCACCCGGTTCGCCACTGCCTGGGCAAATCCCATCTCGTGGGTGACGCAGAGCATGGTCATGCCCTCTTCGGCGAGCTGGATCATGGTGTCGAGCACCTCCTTGATCATCTCGGGATCGAGCGCCGAGGTCGGCTCGTCGAAGAGCATGATCTTCGGCCGCATGCACAGGCTGCGCGCGATGGCGACGCGCTGCTGCTGCCCGCCGGAGAGCTGGCCGGGATACTTGTTGGCCTGGTCGGGGATCTTCACCTTCTCCAGGTAGTGCATCGCGGTGTCGATCGCTTCCTTCTTCGGGATCTTGCGAACCCAGATCGGGGCGAGCGTGCAGTTCTCCAGGATAGTCAGGTGCGGGAAGAGGTTGAAGTGCTGGAAGCACATGCCGACCTCGGAGCGGATCTTGTCGATGTTCTTCAGATCCGAGCTGAGCACCGTGCCGTCGACGGTGATCTTGCCCTCCTGGTGCTCCTCGAGCGCGTTGATGCAGCGGATCATGGTGGACTTGCCCGAGCCCGAGGGCCCGCAGATCACGATCCGCTCGCCGCGGTAGACGGTCAGGTCGATGTCGCGCAGAACGTGGAACTGGCCGTACCACTTGTTCATGTTGCGGATTTCGATGGCCACCTCGTCAGAGACGGTCATGCCGGCAGGGGCGGTGTTCACGGCTGTGTCGGTCATGTGGCTCTCCTTAGCGGTGGCCGGTATTGAGCTTGCGTTCCAGGTACATGGAGTACCGGGACATCGAGAAGCAGAAGATGAAGAAGACGAACCCGATGAAGGCGAACAGCTCCCAGTAGATGCCGTTCCAGGCACTGTCGGCGCGGATCGCGTTCGACAGGCCGATCGGGTCGAGGATGCCGATGATCGAGACCAGCGTCGTGTCCTTGAAGAGGCCGATGAAGGTCGAGACGATCCCCGGGATGGCGATCTTCAGCGCCTGCGGCATGATGATGAGCTGCTGCGCCTGCCAGTAGTCGAGCCCGAGGCTGTCTGCCGCCTCGTACTGGCCCTTGGGCAGCGCCGCGAGCCCGCCGCGGACCACCTCGGCGATATAGGCCGAGGAGAACAGCGTCGCCATGATGATCACCCGCACGATCAGGTCGAAATTCGTCCCCGGCGGCATGAAGTAGTTCAAGAGCGTCGAGGCGACGAACAGCAGCGTGATCAGCGGCACGCCGCGGATGAACTCGATGAAGCCCACCGAGAAGGTCCGCACGATGAACAGCTCGGTCTGCCGTCCCAGCGCCAGCATGATGCCCAGCGGCAGCGAGCAGGTGATCGCCGTCAGGCCGATGATGATCGAGACCATGAAGCCGCCGAACTGGTTCGACTGCACCGGCTCCAGCCCCAGCGGGATCACCGCATGCAGGCCGTGGACCACCGTCTCCATCACGAAGACCCACCAGATCACCGGCAGCACGATCGCCGCGGCGATCGACAGGATGCGGTTGACCTTGGCGAGATAGCGGAAGGCGGCGGCGCCGATGCCGAAGCCCGCCAGCACCATCACCGGCTGCCAGATCGAGCCGCCCCAGAGCAGCCAGGCGCCGATGAAGGGGAAGAGGCACGAGAAGATCAGCATCTTGCGCGGCAGCTGGGTGAAGAGCACCGGCGCGATCGCCACCAGCATCATCGCGAAGGTCAGGTTCGGCCGCCACAGGAAGTCCCAGGGGTAGAAGCCGTAGATCAGCTGCAGGTAGCGGTCGTGGATCACCGCCCAGCAGGCGCCGGAATGCTCCGGTCCCCAGGTGGCGTCGATGATCTCGCGGCATTCGGCCAGGTTCTCGGCATTCCAGACCGACTGGAACACCCAGGGCAGCAGATGCGACAGCAGCAGGAACACCACGACGAGCGCCACCAGCGTCGCCGCCGTGTTCCAGGGCCCGTCGAAGAGGTTCTTCTTCAGCCAGCCCGCCGGACCCGAGGAGGTCACCGGCGCGGGCTTGCCGTCCAGCATGGCGGTGCGGACATAGGGTTTGACTTCCATGTTACCGCTCCTTCAGCTTGACGCGCTGGTTGTAGATGTTGAAGGCGCCGGAGATGCACAGCGAGATCGCCAGGTAGATCAGCATCGTCAGCATCACGCATTCCAGCTCGCGCCCCGACTGGTTCAGCGTGATCCCCATCAGCGTGCCGGTGAGGTCCATGTAGCCGACCGCGATGGCCAGCGAGCTGTTCTTGGTCAGGTTCAGGTACTGCGAGATCAGCGGCGGGATGATGATCCGCAGCGCCTGCGGCAGCACCACCAGGCGCATGATCCGGTTCGGCCGCAGACCCAGCGCGGCCGCGGCCTCGCTCTGGCCCTTGGAGATGGCCATGATGCCGCCGCGCACGATCTCGGCGATGAAGGCCGCGGTATAGAAGCTCAGCGCCAGCCACAGCGCGATCAGCGAGTTGCGCAGGTGGGTGCCGCCGTCGAAATTGAAGCCCTTCAGCGCCGGATAGCCCAGGTGGAAGCCGAGGATCGCGAGGATCGCCAGCAGCGGCACGAGGATGACCCCGGCGGTCTTCGGCCAGGTTTTCGGCCGGATGCCGGTCTGGTTCTGGATCTGGTCGGCCTGCGCGCCGATCTTCTTGGCGGTGAAGATGCCCGCGGCCAGGACCGCGAGGATGGCGATCAGGTCGATGCTGATGTCGAAGATGCCGAAGAAGCTGAAATCGCCAAGGCTGCGCGAGAAGAGCGGCTCGGGGATGTAGACACCGCGATTGGTGAAGGCGAAGGCGTCGAACAGCATCGAGGCCGCCGGATCGTCGCCGCGGAAGTCGCGCGGCTGCGGCAGCGCCTCGATCATGATCGCCATGGCCAGGACGATCCACAGCAGCACCGGCACGTTGCGGAAGCATTCGACATAGACCGTCATGATCTTGGCGACGATCCAGTTGTGCGACAGGCGCAGCACGCCGACGAGCACGCCGACCACCGTGGCCAGGATGCAGCCCAGGAAGGCGACCAGCAGCGTGTTCAGGAGCCCGACAAAGGCGGCGCGGGCATGGATGTCCTGGTTGTCGTATTCGATCAGCCGCTGGTTGATGTCATAGCCCGCAGGCTCTCCGAGGAAGCCGAAATCGATCGGCTTGCCCAGTTCGGCAAGGTTCTCGGTGACATTCGCGCCGAGCCAGAAGACCAGGGCCAGGACCCCGATCAGCGTGGCGACCTGGATGGTCATCGAGCGGTAGCGGGTGTCGTAGATGAGCTGGGAAAGCTGGAATCCGCCCTTCGGCGGGTCGCTCGCAATGGCCATGAAAGCTCCTGTCTAGAATACGCGTCAGGCAGGCGGAGGGCGCCGGAACAGCAGGGCGCCGGACGGACGAGGGGCGCGGGATGACCCGCGCCCCGGTTGTCCTCAGCGGAACGGCGGTGCGTACAGGAGGCCGCCTTCGGTCCACTGCGCGTTCAGGCCGCGCGCCAGCCCGATCGGGGTGCCTTCGCCGATGTACTTCTCGAAGATCTCGCCGTAGTTGCCTTCGGCCTTGATCGCGTTCGCGGCCCAGTCCTGCGACAGGCCCAGCATCTCGCCCAGGTTGCCCTCGGTGCCCAGCAGGCGGGCGATTTCCGGGTTCTCGGTCGACTCGGACAGCTCGTCGATATTGGCCGAGGTGACGCCCAGCTCTTCTGCCGCGATCAGCGCGTTCAGCGTCCAGGAGGCGATGTCCGCCCAGTGGTCGTCGCCCTGGCGGACGAGCGGGCCGAGCGGCTCCTTGGAGATGATTTCCGGCAGGATCACGTGATCGCCCGGCGCTTCGAAGGAGGCGCGGGTCGCGGCCAGGCCGGAGGCGTCGGTGGTGTAGACGTCGCAGGCGCCGGCCAGGTACTGCTGCTGGGCCTCGGCGTTGGTCTCGATCGGCACCGGCTCGTAGCTGATGTTGTTGGCGCGGAAGAAGTCCGCGAGGTTCAGCTCCGTGGTGGTGCCGGTCTGGATGCAGACGGTGGCGCCGTCGAGTTCGCGGGCCGAGGTCACGCCCAGCTCCTTCGGCACCATGAAGCCCTGGCCGTCATAGTAGTTCACGCCGATGAAGGTGTTCTTCAGGTCGACGTCGCGGGTCAGCGTCCAGGTGGTGTTGCGCGCCAGCACGTCGACTTCGCCGGCCGACAGCGCGCTGAAGCGGTTGGTGGTGGTCAGCGGCTTGAAGTCCACGGCTTCGGGATCGCCGAAGATCGCGCCGGCCAGAGCCCGGCAATAGGCGACGTCGAAGCCTTCGTAGCGGCCATTCGCATCGGGAGCGGAGAAACCGGCCAGACCCGTGGAGGTGCCGCAGATCAGCTTGCCGCGCGCTTTCACGTCATCCAGCGTATCCGCCGAAGCGAAACCGGCCACGGCGCTAGCAGCAGCCAGCACGCCCCAAAATACCTTTTTGGTCATGTTTACCTCTTCCTGTGAACCGCATGCGCGGTTTTCTGCCGGTGCACTCTGCCGGCATTTTAGTCCCGTTTATCTTTGGTGAGCCCCTCACCGCCGGAATTCGCGCAGTTTAAGGGCCTCCGGTCAAGGGTGAGCCCCCCCTTCCCCGGACCGGAATGGCGGTTTTTTCAGCAAACGCAGCGTCGGGGAGCGAAAAAAGGGCATTCACACAAACGCGCAAATGCCCAGAAAACGGGCCAGAGCTCACTTACGCAGGGGAAGGAAGAGACCCCCGCGCCGGGCGTCAGGCGCTGCGGATCAGGACGAAGGCGCGGTGCGCGGTGAGGAATTCGGCCTGCTTCTTCGCCGCGGTCCCGGCGGCTTCCTCGTCCACGCCCCATTGCTCGGCCTGCCAGTCCTCGTCGACGCGCGACAGGGTCCAGGCGGCCTCGGCCGCAGCCTCGCCATGGATCACGGCAAGCCCCAGGACCAGCGAGCCCGAGATGGCGACGAGGTCGTGGAAGGCGGCCAGCTCGAAGGCGGTCAGGCCGTGGACCTCGGCGGCGAGCGCGGCGAGGCTGGCCTCGGGCTGGGCGACATGCATCACCCCGCCCGCAGTGTTCAGCGGCGCGCCGAAGCGGCCCGCCGACCAGATCAGCAGCGGATCCCAGGCGGCGCGCTGGCGCGCGACCAGCGCCTCGGGCGCCTCGGCGCGGTAGCACAGAAGGTCGGTCCCGCCATAGGCGGCCAGCATCTCCGCCACCGCGGCATGGTTCACGGCGACATTGTCGATCGCGGAATTCGACAGCTTGGTCAGCGGCATGCTCGCCGGGTCGATCGTGTCGCCCTGCGCGCGCCATTCGGCGGCCACGGCCTCGGCCAGGGCGCGCGACGGAAGCACCAGCGCGGCCTTGGCCGGGGTCTTCACCGCCCGCCCGTCCAGCTGCACCGTCCAGCCGTCCCCGGCCTCCGCGACTGCGGCCTCTTTCCAGAACCGCTTCGGCACCCAGCCCGCCATCTCAGCCCTCCCAGAGCTCGCCCAGCAGGCCCGGGACCTGCGCATATTCCGTCGCCAGCCGTTCGGCCCCCGCCGCCTGCAGCCGTTCCGCCGGATGGTAGCCCCAGCTGACGCCCAACCGCCGCACGCCCGCGGCGCGGCCCATCTCCATGTCGAAGGCGGTGTCGCCGATCATCACCGCGTCGCGCGCTTCTACCCCGGTCGCCGAGAGCGCGGCCTCGACCATGGCCGGATGCGGCTTCGACGGGTGGTCGTCGGCGACCTGGGTGGTGATGAAGCGGTGCGCCAGCCCGTGGGTCTCCAGCAGGTGGGTCAGCCCGCGGCGCGACTTGCCGGTGGCGATGCCGATCAGCACGTGGTCCTCTGCCGCCAGCGCGTCCAGACAGGCCAGCGCGCCGTCATAGAGCGGCGAGGAGGCCGCCGCATCGGCGCCGCGCAGCGAGGCATAGGCGTCCTTGTAGGTCTCGACCATCCGGTCGATCCGCTCCGGCGCCATGTCCGGCACCAGCTGGGCGATCGCATTGGGCAGCGACAGGCGCACGATCGACAGGATCTCGGCGGCGGGCGGCGTGGCGAGCCCCTCGGCGGAGAAGGCCGCTTCCATCGACAGCTTGATATGCCCCTGGCTGTCGACCAGCGTGCCGTCGACATCGAAGAGCGCGAGGCGGAGACGTGTCAAAATTCGGGATCCTCGAACGGGTCGGCCGGAACATCCGCCGGGTCCCAGCCCAGCGTCTTCCAGGTCCGGGCCATGTGGTCGGGCAGGGGCGCGGTGATCGACAGCTGCGCGCCGGTCACCGGATGGGTGATCTCCAGGCTGCGGGCATGCAGGTGCAGCTTGCGGCTGATCTCTCCGCCCAGCTGCGCGCCCCAGCCGTCGCCCAGGTTCTCCTGGCCGGAGCCGCCGTACTTGCCGTCGCCGATGATCGGATGGCCCAGCTCGGCCATATGCGCGCGCAGCTGGTGCGTGCGGCCGGTGATCGGCACCATCGCCACCCAGGCGCAGCGCTTGCCCAGCGGCGAAAGCACCGCGTAGTCGGTCGTGGCATGCTTGGCGCCCTCGGTCCTGTCGACATCGCGGGGATGCAGGCAGCGCATCTTCTCGCCCTCGCCGCCACGGCCATGGCCCGGCGCCTTCACCAGCCCGTACTTGATCGTGCCCATCGCGGGGGTCGGCACGCCGGCCACCACCGCCCAGTAGATCTTGCGGGTCTCGCGCGAGCGGAAGGCCTTGGTCAGCGCGTCGGCCACCTTGCGGGTGCGCGCCATGATCAGCACGCCCGAGGTGTCGCGGTCGAGCCGGTGGACCAGCCGCGGCTTCTCCTCGAGGCCGAAGCGCAGGCATTCGGACAGCCCGTCGACATGGCGCGTCTGGCCCGATCCGCCCTGCGTCGCCAGCCCCGGCGGCTTGTTCAGCGCGATGATGTGGTCGTCGCGGTAGAGCACGGCGCGCTGCATCATCTCGATATCGGCTTCGGCGATCCGGGGCGCCGGCGGGCGGTCCTGCTCGGGCCCGGGATCGGGGATCGGCGGGATGCGCACGCTCTGCCCGGCCTCGAGCCGGGTCGCGGGCTTCACCCGCCCGCCATCGACGCGCAGCTCGCCCTTGCGGCACATCTTCTCGATCCGGCCCTGGCCGAGATGCGGGAACAGCCGTCGCAGCCAGCGGTCCAGGCGCTGGTCGGCATCATCTGCGCCCACGGTCAAAGTCTGCACGCCGCTCATTGGAACACCATCCTGCTCAGGGCCAGTCCGAGGAAAAGCGCGGCCAGCGACAGCACCACCGAGGCGCCGACATAGAAGGCCGCCGTCGCCAGCTCGCCGCGTTCCCACAGCGTCACCGCGTCGAGCGAGAAGCTGGAGAAGGTCGTGAAGCCGCCGAGCATGCCGACGGTCAGCAGCGGCGCGAACTTGGTGCCGCCCTTCAGCGCCATCACCGTGACGAAGACCCCCATCAGGAAGGAGCCCGCGACATTGACGAAGAAGGTGCCCCAGGGGAATCCGGGCCCCATCAGCCGCATCGCGGCGATGCCCGAAAGATAGCGCCCCGAGGCGCCGATTGCGCCGCCCAGGGCGACCATGGCGAGTTTGTCGATCATGCGCTCCTCTTTTCCCGGCCCGGCCGCGGAGTCAACCGCCCTGCCGCTTTGCCCTGAGCCGGGCGAAGTACCCGGCCCGCTTGCCCAGCTCGCGCTCGAAGCCGCGATCCACCGGAGCGTAGAGCTCCGGCCGGGCCATGCCCTCGGGAAAGTAGTCCTGCCCCGAGAATCCGTCCTCTGCATCGTGGTCATAGGCATAGCCCGCGCCATAGCCCTGGTCCTTCATCAGCCCGGTGGGCGCGTTGAGGATATGGCTGGGCGGCGGCACCGAGCCGGTCTTCTTCGCCAGCGCCCGCGCGGCCTTGTAGGCGACATAGGCCGCGTTCGATTTCGGCGCCAGCGCCAGGTAGATCACCGCCTGGGCCAGGGCCAGCTCGCCCTCGGGGCTGCCCAGCCGTTCATAGGTCTGCCAGGCGTCGATGCAGACCGCCTGGGCCTGCGGATCGGCGAGGCCGATATCCTCGACCGACATCCGCGTCAGCCGCCGCGCGAGGAAGCGCGGATCCTCGCCGCCCTCGAGCATCCGCGCGAACCAGTAAAGCGAGGCATCCGGATCGGAGCCCCGCACCGATTTGTGCAGCGCCGAGATCAGGTTGTAGTGCCCGTCCCCCGACTTGTCGTAATGTGCCGCCCGCTGGTTCAGCCGCTGGCCGAGCGCCTTGGCATCGAGCGGCGCCTCCGCCTGCCAGCTGGCCACGACCTCCGCCATGTTCAGCAGGCTGCGCCCGTCGCCATCGGCCATGGCCAGAAGATGCGCCCGCGCCTCGGGCGTCAGCGGCAGGGACCGGCCGAGCTCGGTCTCGGCCCGGGAGAGCATCGCCTCGAGCGCCTCCGCCCCGAGCCGGCTCAGCACGACGACATGGGCGCGGCTGAGCAGCGCCGCGTTGAGCTCGAAGGAGGGGTTCTCGGTAGTGGCGCCGACCAGCGTGATCAGTCCGCTTTCGAGATGCGGCAGGAACCCGTCCTGCTGGGCCTTGTTGAAGCGGTGGATCTCGTCGACGAAGAGCAGCGTCCCCTGCCCGGCGCGGCGGCGCTGGCGGGCCTCCTCGAAGACCTTCTTCAGGTCGGCGACGCCGGCGAAGATCGCGCTGATCTCGACCATGTGGAGCCCGGCCTCGCGCGCCAGCAGCCGCGCGATCGTGGTCTTTCCGACGCCCGGCGGGCCCCAGAGGATCAGCGAGGGGATCTGCCCCGCCGCGAGCATGGTGCCGAGCGGCGCCTCGGGACCGAGCGCGGCCTCCTGGCCCAGCACGTCGGCAAGCGCCCGCGGCCGCAGCCGGTCGGCCAGCGGACGCGGACCCTCCGGCTGGGCGGGACCAGCCGGGCGGGCATCGGGGAGGGAGTCGAAGAGATCGGCCATGTCAGGGATGTTGCGGCTCCGGGCCGCTTTCGCAAGCCCCCTCTCCCCCGGCCCCTCTCCCCGCGGGGAGAGGGGAGGGCCGAAATGCGAAAAGGGCGGAGCTTGCGCCCCGCCCTTCCGGAAAATCGCTGCCGCGAGGCTTACGCCTCTTCGGCTTCCTCGGCCTCGACGCGGGCGCGGTCAGCGGCGCCCTTGGCATCGACGTCGCGGTCGACGAATTCGATGATCGCCATCGGCGCCATGTCGCCGTAGCGGAAGCCGGCTTTCAGGACGCGGACGTAGCCGCCCTGGCGGTCCTTGTAGCGCGGGCCGAGCACGTCGAAGAGCTTGGCGACCAGCGCGTCCTGCTTCAGCTTCGACGCGGCCTGGCGGCGGGCATGCAGGTCGCCGCGCTTGGCAAGGGTGATCAGCTTCTCGATCACCGGGCGCAGTTCCTTCGCCTTCGGCAGGGTGGTCTTGATCTGCTCGTGCTCGATCAGCGAGCCGGCCATGTTGGCAAAGAGCGCCTTGCGGTGCTCGTGGGTGCGGTTCAGGCGGCGGTATCCGCGGGCGTGACGCATGTGTCTATCCTTTCAGGTGCTTTGTCCGGCCCCCATGCGTGCGGGGACCTCCTTGGTGGGGCGGAATTGCCCTGGTCTTGCGATGCGGCGCCCCGGGCTTGACCCGGGGCCTCCTGGTAGCCTCGGCGAGGCCCCGGATCAAGTCCGGGGCGCGGGCCGGAGACCTCAGAACTGGTCTTCGAACTTCTTCGCCAGATCCTCGATGTTGTCCGGCGGCCAGTCCTCGACATCCATGCCGAGATGCAGGCCCATGCCCGAGAGCACTTCCTTGATCTCGTTCAGCGACTTGCGGCCGAAGTTCGGGGTGCGGAGCATCTCGGCTTCGGTCTTCTGGATCAGGTCGCCGATATAGACGATGTTGTCGTTCTTCAGGCAATTCGCCGAACGGACCGACAGCTCCAGCTCGTCGACCTTCTTCAGCAGCAGCGGGTTGAACTCGAGGCCGTCATCCTCGGATTCGCTGCGGGCCGCTTCCGGCTCGTCGAAGTTGACGAAGATCTGCAGCTGATCCTGCAGGATGCGCGCGGCGAAGGCCACGGCGTCCTCGGGCGTGACCGAGCCGTCGGTTTCGATCTTCATGGTCAGCTTGTCGTAGTCCAGCACCTGGCCCTCGCGGGTCGGCTGGACGTCGTAGGAGACCTTCTTGACCGGCGAGAAGATCGCGTCGATCGGGATCAGGCCGATCGGGGCGTCCTCGGGACGGTTCTTGTCGGCCGCGACATAGCCCTTGCCGATATCGACGGTCATCTCCATGTAGAGATCCGCGCCGTCATCGAGATGGCAGATGATGTGGTCGCGGTTCAGGACCTCGATGCCTGCGGATTCCGAGATCTCGCCGGCGGTCACGGCACCCGGCCCGCGGGCCTGGATGGTGATCCGCTTCGGACCCTCGACATCCATCTTGATCGCGACGCCCTTGAGGTTCAGCACGATGTCGGTCACGTCCTCGCGGACGCCCGCCACCGAGGAGAACTCGTGCAGCACGTTGTCGATCTGGACGGTGGTGATCGCCGCACCTTGCAGCGAGGACATCAGGACCCGGCGCAGCGCGTTGCCGAGCGTCAGGCCGAAGCCGCGCTCCAGGGGTTCCGCAACCAGGGTCGCCTGGCGGGTGGGATCATTGCCCGGCTTAACGTCGAGCTGCATCGGTTTGATGAGCTCTTGCCAGTTCTTCTGGATCATGCCTGTGGCCTCCATGCTCGCCGCCTGCCCCATGTCCAAAGGCCCGCGACACCCGAGGTTGTGAACGGATCGAACCGGCGGCCGGATGCCGCCGGTTCAAAGCTTGTCAGATCGGATCAGACGCGGCGGCGCTTGGGCGGGCGGCAGCCGTTATGCGCGATCGGCGTCACGTCGCGGATCGACGTGATGTTGAAGCCGACAGCAGCCAGGGCGCGCAGCGCGCTCTCGCGGCCCGAACCGGGGCCCTGCACTTCGACTTCCAGCGTCTTGACGCCATGTTCCTGCGCCTTGCGTCCGGCATCCTCGGCAGCCATCTGCGCAGCGTAAGGGGTCGATTTCCGCGACCCCTTGAAGCCCATCGTACCGGCGGAGGACCAGGAGATCGCGTTGCCCTGGACGTCGGAGATGAGGATCTTGGTGTTGTTGAACGACGAGTTCACATGCGCCACGCCGGCGGCGATGTTCTTGCGTTCTTTTTTCTTGCCGGCATTGCGGCGGGTATCACGTGCCATGTTTCCGGTCTCCCCTTACTTCTTCTTGCCGGCGATCGGCTTCGCCGGGCCCTTGCGGGTGCGGGCGTTGGTGTGGGTACGCTGGCCGCGCACGGGGAGGTTGCGGCGGTGGCGCAGGCCGCGGTAGCAGCCGAGATCCATCAGGCGCTTGACGTTCATCTGCACTTCGCGGCGCAGGTCGCCTTCGACAGTGAAGTTCGCGTCGATATGTTCGCGGATGGCGAGCACTTCCTCGTCGGAGAGCTCGTTGACGCGACGGGTCGCGTCGATGTTCACGGCTTCGCAGATCTGCTTGGCGACGTGGTCGCCGATGCCGTGGATGTAGGTCAGCGCGATCGGAACGCGCTTGGCCGTGGGGATGTTGACGCCGGCGATACGTGCCACGTGGTTTTTCCTTTTCGTTGCGGTTCCGTAGTTCCAGAACCTTTTTTCACAACGCAGACCCGCCATGAGGCAGGCAGCGCGGCGATCTTCGGCGAATCCCCTGCGCGCCAAGCACAAAGCGAAAGCCGATTCTCAGTTGAGATGGCGTGAAGTATTGAGAATCCGTGCCAAGGTCAAGGGCGGATCTTCGGCCACAGGCCGACACGGAGAACAGGCTCCGGATGGCCGTCTCGGGCTCCGGAGTACCTAGGGAGTTTCTCACAAAAATCCATGCGACGCAAATCGGAGTTTTCGCCGCGCCTTTCACGGAAACCGGAGCGCCCGGGCTGTCGCAAAACCGTCAACCGGCTCTGGCAGAAGGGCGGCCGGACATGAAGGAGCCCGACATGACACGCCCCGCCCTGCTCATCGCCCTGATCCTCGTCCCGGCCGTCGCGGCGGCCGGCGATGCCCGCGACCAAGCGGCGGAAGAAAGCCATGCCGCCCTGCTCGCCTGCCTGCGCGCCAGCGGCGCCGCGACGCTCGGGGCCGGGCTCGGCGCCTGTGCCGCGGAGGAGCGCCGCGCGCTCGACGATGCCGAAGCCGCCGCGGGGCTGCACCCACACGAGACCGACGAGCGCGAGCTGGTCGATGCGAAGCTCCTCGCCCGCTGGACGCCCGAACTCTCGGCCGCGCTCGATTGAGCGCATGAAAAAAGGGGCCGCTGGGGCCCCTTCCTCGTTCGCGTGCCGATCCGGGATCAGGCGGAAACCGTAATGGCCCCGATGATTGCCGCGGTGACATCGTCCATCGGCTGGTCGCCATTGACCGATTTCAGCTTGCCGGTGCCGCGGTAGTACTCGACCAGCGGCGCGGTGTCCTTGTGATAGGTCGCGAGGCGCTTCTTCAGGGTCTCGGCATTGTCGTCGGCACGGCTGCCGCCGCTCTCGGCGGCGCGCTTCTCGATGCGGCCGATCAGCAGCTCGTCGGGGACCTGCATCTCGATGACGACATCGAGGCTCATATCCTTGCTCTCCAGCAGCTTGTCGAGCGCTTCGGCCTGGGCCGAGGTGCGCGGGAAGCCGTCGAAGATCACACCGCTGGACGCCTGGACGTCATCCTGATCGAGACGCTCGGAGACCACGCCGATGACGATCTCGTCGGAAACCAGATCACCGGCTTCCATGACGGCCTTGGCCTTCAGTCCGATCTCGGTCCCGGCCTTCACCGCGGCGCGCAGCATGTCGCCGGTGGAAAGCTGGACCATGCCCTGGCTGTCGATCAGCCGCTGGGCTTGCGTTCCCTTGCCCGCACCCGGCGGTCCAAGAAGGATGATGTTCATTTGCGTCTCGTCCCTTTCTTGCTCCGCCTCTTTCCCCGGAGCTGTGACTTCTCGATCAGGCCTTCGTACTGATGCGCCAGAAGGTGCGACTGGACCTGCTGGATCGTATCCATCGTAACGGAGACAACGATAAGGACGGAAGTCCCTCCAAAGTAGAAGGGAATGTTCAACTGCGACCGCATGACTTCGGGAAGCAGGCAAACAAGCGCCAAATACGCGGATCCGAGGACAAGAAGTCGCACGACCACGTAGTCAAGATATTCGGCGGTACGTTTTCCTGGCCGAATCCCGGGGATGAAGCCCCCTTGATTCTTCAGGTTGTCCGCCACGTCTTCGGTCTTGAATGCCACATTCTGCGTGTAAAAGTAAGTGAAGAACACGATCATCGCTGTAAAAAACAGTAAATACAGCGGCTGGCCGGGACCGAAATAGGCCAGGATCGTGGACATCACCGGGCCGGTATCCGAGCCCGAGAAGGTGGCGAGGGTCGTCGGCAGCAGCAGGAGCGACGAGGCGAAGATCGCCGGGATGACGCCGGCCGGGTTCACCTTGATCGGCAGGTGGCTGGAGCCGCCGTCATACATCTTCATGCCGACCTGGCGGCGCGGGTACTGGATATGCACCTTGCGCAGCGCCCGCTCCATGAAGACCACGAAGCCGATGGCGACGATGATCATCGCGATCACCGCGAAGATCGTGCCGGTGCTGACGACGCCCGCGCGGCCCTGGGTGAAGAACTGCGCCATGGCGGCGGGGATCTCGGCGATGATGCCGACGAAGATGATCAGCGAGATGCCGTTGCCGATGCCGCGCGCGGTGATCTGCTCGCCCAGCCACATCAGGAACATGGTGCCGCCGACCAGCGTGATCATGCAGCCGATGCGGAAGAACCAGCCCGGATCATGGGCGAGGCCACCGGATTCGATCGAGACCGCCAGGCCGTAGGACTGCACCAGCGCCAGCGCCACGGTGCCGTAGCGGGTGTACTGGTTCAGCTTCTTGCGGCCGGCTTCGCCCTCTTTCTTTAGGTTCATCAGCGGCTCCCACATCGCGCCCAGGAGCTGGACGATGATCGAGGCCGAGATATAGGGCATGATGCCGAGCGCGAAGATGCCCATCCGGCTGATCGCGCCGCCGGTGAACATGTTCAGGACACCGCCGATGCCCGTGGTCGCCTGCTCCATGAAGGCGCGCAGTTCCGCGCCGTCGATCCCGGGCACGGGGATGTAGGTCCCCAGCCGGTAGACGATCAGGAGCCCGATCGTGAATAGGATGCGCTGGCGCAGCTCGGTTGCCTTCCCGAAGGCCCCCCAGCTGAGGTTCTGCGCCATCTGTTCCGCTGCTGAAGCCATTGCGCCTCTCTTGTAACGACAGCGCCGCCTAACCGGTTTCCGGTCGGCGGCGCTAGGAAAACCTGTGGGAGTAGTAAGCGGGGCAGGCCCCGCTCACAAGCAATTAAGCGTCTGCCGCAGGCGCCGCCGGTGCCGACACGGTGACGGAACCGCCGGCTTTCTCGATCAGATCCTTGGCGGCGCTGGAGACCGCGGTGACCTGCAGGTCGATCTTCTGGGCGAAGGCGGTCTCGGTCAGCGCGCCGGCTTCGTCGACGGTGCCGGCCAGTTTGCCCAGCACGCGGATGCCGTCGAGCTTGCGGCGCACCAGGCCCGATGCGACCAGGATGTCCTCGGTCACCGGCTGGCTGGCGTCGATCTTGCCGGCTTCGATGAATTTCTGCAGCACGCCCAGGTTGACGACGGCGTAGGACTTCCGGTTCGGCTTGTTGAAGCCGCGCTTCGGAAGACGCATGTAAAGCGGCATCTGGCCGCCTTCATAGGCGTTGATCGCCACGCCCGAACGCGATTTCTGGCCCTTGATACCACGGCCGCCCATCTTGCCCTTGCCGGAGCCGGGGCCGCGGCCAACGCGCTTTGCTTTGCGGGCTGCACCGGGATTGTCGTGAAGTTCGTGAAGTTTCATGTCGCTTCTCCTTGCCGGACATGACCCCTGAAGCGAATGGGCCAGACACGGCTTTTCTTGTTTCTTGGATTCGGATCCATGCGGACCACCGCGCGCGTATACGGCCGTACGCGCCGAGGATCAAGGGCCTAAGGATCAGGGGCCCTGCAGGGCCGCGCTCAGTGGCAATGGACGCGGCCGGTCGCGCTTTCCATATGGCAGCATTGGCCCGGCGGCGAGGATTTCCGGCAGCCGCCGCCATGGCCGGGCGGTTCCGGCGGCAGCGGGCCCAGAACCAGGGCGGACAGCATGGCAAGGAACATCGGCTTCATGGCATCTCCCCCTCCTCGCCAGCCATAGCCGGCAAGCGGCCGGGGGTCAGCCGCGCAATGCCGAAAATCCGCGCTATTCCTCGAGCCGCCCGTAAAGGGGACAGCCCAGCGTCACCTGCAGCGCGGTGACCAGCTCCTCGACGGATTCGGCCGAGACATACTGCCCCCCGGTCTGCTCGGCCAGGCAGCGCGCCGGGCTCTGCGCGTCGGTATAGTCGTTGGTCCCCTCCTTGTCCCACAGGAAGCGGACGCCGCGCACCTTGTAGCCGATGACATGGACCCTCAGCCCGGGATGCTCGGCGGCCAGATAGGCGGCCAGCTCGCAGGGGGCGCCGCCGCAGGTCTCCTTGCCGTCGGTCACCAGCACCACGTCGCCGCCGCCGCCATCCTCCGACAAGAGCGCCGCGGCGCGCCGCACAGCCTCGGTCAGCGGCGTCTCGCCATCGGGCTGCAGCGAATCCACCGCCGCGATCACCGGGCCGGAGGCATCCGCCATCGGCGGGAAACGCAGTTCGATATTCTCGCAGGTCGCCCCTGCCCCGGGGCCGTAGATCATCAGCCCGATCCGCCGGAACCCGTCCAGCCGCGGCATGGCCAGGCGCAGCGCGCGGCGGGCCTCGAAGATGCGCGGCTCGGAGAGCTGGTTGAAGCCCATCTCCGACATCGAGCCCGACCCGTCGAATACGACCATGGCATCCCGGCTGCACTCCTGGGCGGAGACGACAGCCGGCAGGATCAGGGCAAGGGCCATAATGAGCGGACGCATGCGGCAACTTTGCGCCTGCCCGGGCCTTCGGGCAAGCCTCCTGCATTGCGACCTTCGCAGGAGATGTGCCATCTGCCGAAACTTTTCGCGACGGAAGTGCTTCCGGACCGCGTTCCAGACCCGATCATCCGGAGGGCCTTCATGCTACGCACCATCCTGTTCTGGGCGCATTTCGCCGCCGGCGCCGTTGCCGGCCTGTTCATTTTCCTGATGTCGGCCACCGGGCTGATCCTCAGCTACGAGGCCCAGATTACCGAAGCGGCGGTCCGCAGCGCGGTCGAGGCGCCCGCCGGGGCAGAGCCGCTCGATGCCGACGCGCTGATCGCAAAGCTCGCCCTCGACGGCAGCGGCGCGGGCCGGACGCTGGTCCTCGATGCCGATCCCGCGGTGCCGCCCGAACTGCGCGCCGGGCGCAGCTCCGTCCGGCTCGACCCCTATACCGGCGAAGTGCTCGAAGAGGCGGGCGCGGGGACCGCGGCCTTCTTCCGGAAGGTGACCTATCTCCACCGCTGGCTCAGCCTCTCCGGCCCCTCGGACACAGGCGGCGCGATCAACGGCGCGGCCAACCTGGTCTTTGTCTTCCTCGCGGCCTCGGGCCTCTACCTGTGGCTGCCGCGGGTGATGCGCTGGTCGCAGTTCCGCATCCGGCTGCTCTTGCGGCGCGGGCTGCCGACGGCGCAGGCGCGGCACTTCTCCTGGCACCATGTCTTCGGCGCCTGGGCGCTGGTGCCGCTCTTCGTCATCGCCCTCTCGGGCGTGGTCATCTCCTATCCCTGGGCGTCGCGGCTGGTCTATGCCGCCTATGGCGAAACCGCGCCCGCGGGCCGCGGCGGGCCGGGCGGCGGGGCCCTGCCCGGCGATCTGGCCGGAGAGGCTCTGACGGAGGACCGCGCCCTGCCCGCCTCCGCGCTCCTCGCGGCCGCCGGGACGCTGGCGCCCGGCTGGAAGACGGCCGCCATCGCCCTGCCGGAAGACGGCGCTCGCTATGTCACCGTCGCGATGGACCGCGGCAACGGCCGCCAGGCCGCCAAGCGCGAGACGCTGATCCTCGACCGCGCGACCGGCGCCGCGCTCGGCCATAGCGGGATCGAGGCGCAGAGCCCGGCCAGCCGGGCGCGCGGCTGGTTCCGCTTCGTCCATACCGGCGAAGTCTACGGCCTGGCGGGGCAGACGATCGGCGCCGCGGCCTGCCTGGCCGCGATGGTGCTGGTCTATACCGGGCTGTCGCTGGGGCTGCGCCGGCTCGGCCGGATGCGCCGCAAGGCCGCCGCGGGACGCGCCGCCGCCTGAGCCGCGCTGCGGCGTGCATCCCGGACGGCCCGGCGCTATCCTGCTGCCGGGAACCCAGGAGTCCGAGATGCAGGCGCTGCCGCCGCCAAGGGAGATCCGCGCCACCGACGGGACGGCCTACCGGCTGCGGCCGATCCGGCCGGGCGATGCGGCGTCGCTGATCCGCGGCTTCGAGGCGATGCCGCCCCGGAACCGCTGGTTCCGGCTGCTGCATCCGGTGCCGCATCTGACAGAGGAAATGGCCGAAGCCTATTGCAGCCCCGATCCCGCGCACGAGATCTGCCTGGTGGTGGAGGGCCGAGGCGCGCTCGAGGGCGACATCCTCGGCGGGGCGCGCATCGCCGATCTGGCACCGGGAAAGCCGGCCGAGTTCGCCGTCTCGCTGCGCCCGGAGGCCGAGGGGATGGGGCTGGCGCGCCAGTCCCTGGAAGCGGTCATCGCCATTGCCCGCCTGCGCGGCGCCACCGGCGTCTGGGGCAGCATCTCGGGCGACAACAGCTGGATGCTGGGGCTGGCCAAGCGGCTGGGCATGAGCCTGTCGCTCGACCCCGAGGATTTCTCGCTGCGCCTGGCGACGCTCGATTTCGGGCCGCCGGACGAAGAGGGCTGAGCCCGGGCTCAGCCCTTGCGAAGGCGGCGGCTGTTCGAGCGGGTGCGCGCCTCGATCGGCCGGATCGCCGCCAGCGCGGCCGCGGCCGTGCCCTTGCTGCCCGCGGTGGCGCGCGCCGCCATCTCGAAGGACTTCGTGAAGGCCGCGGGCTTCTCCATCACCATCTGCACCGCCTCGGCCGGGCCGAGCTGGCCAAGCGCCATCTGCAGCGTGCGCCGCTGGATCACCTCGGAGGCCGAAATCATCATGCGGCCATAGGACAGGCTCACTTCCTGCCAGGTCAGCGCGGCCTTCATTGCCGCCTTCATGTCGTACATATGCTGCTTGCCTCTATATGCCGGAGCGTCCTGCTCCCTGGCGGGTCCGGGCCGGTCCTGGCCTGCCACGGCCGAACGCGGTCCGGGCGGCCCGGGTTCCCCGGCCAGCCCGCAAATGCAGAACGCCCCGGCAACCAGGGCCGGGGCGTTCCGAAACTTCATCCGAGTGCGGCTCAGCCGCGCTCTTCGACGATCTCGACGAGATGCGGGATCTTGTTGATCATGCCGCGCACGGAGGGGGTGTCCTCCAGCTCGCGGGTCTTGTGCATCTTGTTGAGGCCCAGGCCGATCAGCGTCTTGCGCTGGACTTCCGGGCGGCGGATCGGGGAACCGATCTGCTTGACAACGATGGTTTTCGCCATGGGTCCGCTCCTTATGCGTCAGCTTCGGCCGGCGCTTCATCCTTCTTGGGGAGGATGTCGGCGACCTTCTTGCCGCGGCGCTGAGCCACCTGGCGCGGGCTAGCCACGCGGCCAAGGCCGTTCAGGGTTGCGCGGATCATGTTGTACGGGTTCTGCGAACCGGTCGACTTTGCGACCACGTCGTGGATGCCCAGCATCTCGAACACGGCGCGCATCGGACCACCGGCGATGATCCCGGTCCCGTGCGGCGCGGTGCGCATGATGACACGGCCTGCGCCGTGACGGCCTTCGATGTCGTGGTGCAGCGTGCGGCCTTCGCGCAGCGGCACGCGGATCATCTGGCGCTTTGCCTGCTCGGTGGCCTTGCGAATGGCCTCGGGGACCTCTTTCGCCTTGCCCTTGCCGAAGCCGACACGGCCCTTCTGGTCGCCAACGACCACGAGAGCTGCAAAGCCGAAGCGCTTGCCGCCCTTCACGGTCTTGGAAACGCGATTGATCGCAACCAGGCGATCCGCGAATTCCGGAGTCTCGTCGCGGTCGCGGCCGCGGCGGTTGTCACGTTCTGCCATGAGACAGTTCCTTGTATCTGGCGCCAGGCGCCGATGAGTCCAATCCAGGTGAGCGGAACAGGTCCCGGCTCCCGGATCATCGAGGCAGCGCCGGGGCGCTGCCTGCACGGGTCTTGACCGAAAGCACGCCCCGAAGGGCGCGCGATCAGAACTTCAGACCGCCTTCACGCGCGGCGTCGGCCAGAGCCTTCACCTTGCCGTGGAACAGGAAGGCGCCACGATCGAAGTAGCACTCTTCCACGCCCTTCGCCTTGGCACGCTCTGCAATCAGGGCGCCGACCTTGGCTGCGGCTTCGACGTTGTTCTTGCCTGCCAGACCAAGATCCTTCTCGAGGGTCGAGGCGGAGGCCAGGGTGATGCCCTGGACGTCGTCGATCAGCTGGACGCTGATGTTCTTGTTCGAACGGAAGACCGACAGGCGCGCGCGCCCGTTTGCCATTTTCCGCAGTTTGTTCCGAACGCGCAACCGGCGCTTCAGGAACAGCTCTCGTTTGCTGTTGGCCATGTTGCCCGTCCTTACTTCTTCTTGCCTTCCTTGCGGAAGATGAACTCGCCCTTGTAGCGGATGCCCTTGCCCTTGTAGGGCTCGGGACCGCGCCACTCGCGAATGTTTGCTGCAACCTGGCCGACCAGCTGCTGGTCGATGCCTTCGACGATGATCTCCGTCTGTTTCGGGCAGGTCACGGTGATGCCTGCCGGAACATCGAAGTTCACGTCATGCGAATAGCCGAGTGCCAGCTTCAGGGTGTTGCCCTGGATCTGCGCACGGTAGCCGACGCCCTGGATTTCCAGCTCTTTCTTGAAGCCGTCCGACACGCCGGTGACGAGGTTCGCCACCATGGTGCGGGTCATGCCCCACTGCTGCCGGGCAACCTTGGTCTTGTTGACCGGGGTCACCTTGACGGCGCCGTCTTCCAGTTCGAGAGACACGAGGTCCGTCGCGGTGAAGGAGCGGGTGCCTTTCGGACCCTTCACTTCGACCGTCTGGCCCTTGATGTCTGCGGTCACGCCCGAAGGAAGGGCGACCGGTTTCTTGCCGATACGAGACATTTCTGCCCTCCTTAGAACACTGTGCAGAGCACTTCGCCGCCGACATTGGCCTGGCGGGCATTCGCATCGGTCATCACGCCTTTCGGGGTGGAGACGATGGAGACGCCCAGGCCTTGACGGACCTGCGGGAGCTCGGTGGCGCCGGCGTAGACGCGGCGGCCGGGGGTGGAGACGCGCTTCAGCTCGCGGATGACCGGAGTGCCTTCGAAGTACTTCAGGCTGATCTTGAGGGCCGGGTGGCCATCTTCGCCCGTCGTGGCTTCGTAGCCGCGGATGTAGCCTTCGTCGGCCAGCACGTCGAGAACCCATGCGCGCAGCTTCGACGCCGGGGTGACGACGGTCGACTTGCGACGCAGCTGGGCGTTGCGGATGCGGGTGAGCATATCGCCGAGAGGATCGTTCATGTGTATACCTCCCTTACCAGCTGGACTTCACGAGACCAGGGATCTGGCCTGCGGAACCGAGGTCGCGGAGCATGATCCGGCTGACCTTGAGCTTGCGGTAGTAGGCGTGCGGACGCCCGGTGAGCTGGCAGCGGTTGTGCAGCCGGGTTGCCGAGGAGTTGCGCGGCAGCTTCGCCAGTTTCAGGCGGGCCTTGAAGCGCTCTTCCATCGGAAGGTTCTCGTCATTCGCGATCGCTTTGAGAGCTTCGCGCTTGGCGGCATACTGCTCGACCAGGCGCTCCCGCTTCTTCTCGCGTTCGATCATGGATTTTTTTGCCATGTCCTAGATCCTCGCCTTAGCTGTTGAACGGCATGTTGAAAGCTTTCAACAGCGCCTTGGCTTCTGCATCCGTGGACGCGGTGGTGCAGATGATGATGTCCATCCCGCGGACCGCGTCGACCTTGTCGAATTCGATTTCCGGGAAAACGATGTGTTCCTTCAGGCCGGTGGCGTAGTTGCCGCGGCCGTCGAAGGACTTGCCAGGCACGCCGCGGAAGTCGCGGATGCGGGGCATGGCGATCGTGATCAGGCGATCGAGGAATTCGTACATCCGGTCGCCGCGCAGCGTCACCTTGGTGCCCAGCGGCATGCCTTCACGGACGCGGAAGCCTGCGATCGACTTCTTCGCCTTGGTGATGACTGCCTTCTGGCCGGCAATCGCCGTCAGATCTTCGGCTGCCGACTTCACCTTCTTGGTGTCGTTGACGGCTTCGCCGACGCCCATGTTCAGGACGATCTTGTCCAGACGCGGGATCATCATGACGTTCTTGTAGCCGAACTCTTCCTGCAGCTTGCTGCGGATTTCGTTGCGGTACAGGGCCTTGAGGCGCGGGGTGTAATCGGTCACGTCGAGCATCAGACGGTCTCCCCGGTGGTCTTGGCGAAACGGACCTTCTTGCCGTCTTCCTCGCGGAAGCCGACGCGGGTCGCCTTGCCGTTCGAGTCGAGCAGCGCGAGGTTCGACAGGTCGATCGGCATCGCCTTGGGGATGCGGCCGCCCTGGGACTGCTGGGTCTGCTTGGTGTGGCGGATGGCGACGTTCACGCCTTCGACCACGGCCTTGCCTGCCGACGGGTTCACGGACTGGATCTCGCCCTGCTTGCCCTTGTCCTTGCCGGCAAGGACGACGACCTTGTCGCCTTTTTTCAGCTTAGCAGCCATCTCAGAGCACCTCCGGCGCCAGCGAAATGATCTTCATGAAGTTCTTGGCGCGCAGCTCGCGGACGACCGGCCCGAAAATACGGGTGCCGACCGGCTCGCCGTTGTTGTTCAGGATGACGGCAGCGTTGCGGTCAAAGCGGATGGCGGTGCCATCTTCGCGGCGAACTTCCTTTGCGGTCCGGACGACGACGGCTTTGCGAACGTCGCCCTTCTTCACGCGGCCCCGCGGAATGGCTTCCTTAACCGAGACGACGATGATGTCGCCCACGGAAGCGTATTTCCGCTTCGAGCCGCCGAGGACCTTGATGCACTGAACCCGGCGGGCGCCGGAGTTGTCAGCGACATCCAGATTGGTCTGCATCTGGATCATGGTTAGTCTCCCGACCTTTGGGAACGGGTCCCAGGGTTTCGAATAGTTCGGGCGGAATATTCCGCCCGTCGTATCCAGTCAACTGAAAGCGTGGCGCCTTACCAGGTGCCGTGCACTTCCCAGCGCTTCGTCTTCGACTTCGGCGCGCATTCGATGATGCGGACCTTGTCACCAGCCTTGTAGGCGTTCTGCTCGTCGTGAGCCCGGTACTTCTTGGACTTACGGATGGTCTTCTGCAGAACCGGGTGCTTGAAGCGGCGCTCGACCGAAACGGTGACGGTCTGCTCGTTCGCGGCGCTGGTGACGACACCTTGCAGGATGCGTTTGGGCATGGACTCAGGCCTCCGGCTGGGCAGCTGCGGCTGCCTTCTGGTTCAGGACAGTTTTGACACGGGCGACATCGCGGCGGACCTGGCGGATCCGTGCGGTGTTTTCCATCTGGTTCGTGGCTGCCTGAAAGCGGAGGTTGAAGGCCTCTTTCTTCAGATCGGCCAGCTGGTCACGCAGCTGGTCCGGGGTCTTCTCGCGAAGTTCCTTGGCGTTCATCGCCCTTTTCCTTTGCACAATCACCGGAGAGCCCCCTGCGGTCGAGGTCACTCTGATTCCGGTGGAGTCGGTGAATGAGCGGCCCCTATACGCGGATGACGGCAAGATGACAAGGCTTCTCTGGCCCGTGGGGCGTTTTCCGCGCCCTCTGGGGCGGGCGCCGCCCGGCAGGCGGTCATCGGGGAAAGCGTCGCGGGGGAAATCCTGGAGCGGGTAGTCGGAATCGAACCGACACCAAGAGCTTGGAAGGCTCGTGTGATACCATTTCACCATACCCGCGCCGTTCCGGAGACATAGAAGAAGCGAAAAGCGGAGGCAAGGCCCGTCAGCGCGGATTCTGGTTAAGATGCGCCGGACCTCTGCCCGGGACCTCCCTCGCGGGCTGTGCCATCCCGCCAAGCACATTCGCACTAATAGAGTCGCATGGCCGCGCTTGCATGGAGCCCTGAGCCCCCTCCGGCCCGCAGCCCTGCCCTTCCCGGAGGCGGGACGCATGCCCGGGAGGACCTGCCACGGCATGCGCCGCTGCCCCCAGCTTCGCGCACCTGCCCCGCGAGGAGGTCCTCGCCCCGCCCATCGCAGCCGTACCCGATGAGGCCACGGCCGACCGAGGGCGGTGCCCTCCTCGCCGGGCCGGGCCGCGCCAATGCGATCGACGGCCTCGCGGGGAATGACACTATCTAGGACCATGACGGCGACGATGTCGTCGGCCGCGGGCCGGACCGGGAGTCCATCCACGTGCGCGACGGGAATGACGTGCCCCATGCCGATGGCGTCGGGGTGCAGGACGGGGACGGCACGGTCCGTGTCGGGCGGAACGCGACCATCGAGGCCGGGCCGGTATCCGGTCTGTTCGTCCCGGGGGCGCGGGCTCCGCTCCATCATCATCGACAGATTCGAGGACGATGCCGACGTGATCGACCTCTCGGCCCTCGGCGTCACCGGCATGCGGGAGCTGGATTTCCGGGAAGACTGGATTCCGCCGGATCGCGTCCGCCAGATCTGGATCGGGCGCGCCTGCCTCGAGGAGGCCCGGGGCATCGCGCTGGACGTCCCGCAGTCGCCGGCGGAGATCTACTGGGATATCGGACCGGAGGATGCCATCTTCGCCCGAGCCTGCAGGCGGCCCGTCGGGATGCGGTTTTCCGGGGAGAGAAGTGGTGCCGCAGAAGGGACTCGAACCCCCGACCCCATCATTACGAATGACGTGCTCTACCAGCTGAGCTACTGCGGCGCCGGTGCCGCGAAGCACCGTGGAGCGGCTGGTAGCAAATCCCTGCTACCAGCGAAAGACCGAAATTACGCTTTGACGGTCGATTCTTCGGCAGAGCCCTCTACGGTCTCGGCCTCTTCCGGCGATGCCGCCGGGCCCTTGTCCTCGAGCGCGCCGACGATCAGCGGCAGCATGCCCGCGGAGACCTCCGGCATCACCTCGGAGGCCGGCGCCGGCTTCCAGCTCAGCGTGTCGAAGCTGCCGCAGACATCGCAGACCGGCTGCCATTCGGCATAGACCGCGCCCTCGACCTCGCAGACCCAGGCATTGCCGCGCGGCGCCGTGACCGCCTTGGCGAGCCAGGCCTTCACCGCCGTGTCGGAGCCGCCCTCGCCGCGCTCGATCGCCGCCATCAGCGTCATCACCCGCGCGGTCGGATCGGTCTCGACCAGATCGCCCAGGGTGCGGCGCGCCTCGGGGAAATGCTCGGCGGCGATGTTCAGTTCGGCCATCAGCATGCGGGCCTCGGGATGCTGCGGATCCTTCTTCACCAGGTCGCCGAAGCGCTTCAGCCGCTTCTCCGGCGTCTCCTGCGGATCGATCGCGGCATAGGCCGCGGCAAGCGACGGGTGCGGCTCTGCCGCCCAGGCGGTGCGGATCAGCTGCGCCGCCTTGGCGCCCGAGCCCATCTCCACCTGCGCCTTGGCGCCCTCGACCACGGCGGGGGCGAAATTCGGCAGCTCCCTCGCCGCGTCCAGCGCCGCCTTGCGCGCATCCTCGAGCTTGCCGGCCCGGCGCAGGTCGTAGGACTGGCAGAGTGCCAGCAGCCCGTCGCGGCGCTTGGCCAGGTCCTTCGGCGCAGTGTGGTACTTGCGCTTCAGCCCCAGCGTCGCCCGTGCGCCGGACCAGTCCTTCTCATGCGTCTGCATGAGGAACAGCTGGTCGGCGGTCTCGGAATGCGCAGGCTGCAGCTTCAGCGCGTTCTCGGCCAGCTTGCGCGCGGTGGCCTCGTCGCCCTCGCCCAGCTTCTGCCGCATCAGCCCGCGGATCGCCACGAAGCGCGTCTTGTCGTTCGACAGGAGCTTCTTGTAGCTTTCCATCGCCATCGCGTTGTCGCCCATCTGCTCGGCCGCCTGCGCTGCCAGCAGAACCGCGGCCTCCTCGTTGGCCAGCTTGCCGTCGGCCTTCTGCGCCTTGCGCAGCGCCAGCTTGCTGTCGCCCGAGGCGAGCGCCAGCATGCCCTCGCTGAGCAGCTGGTTGCCGCGCTTCTCGCGGTAGCGGTAGAACCAGCGCGTGAACGCGGTCTTGTCGCCGGCGATGAAGCGCAGGAGCGCGACCAGCAGCCCGACCAGCCGCATCACGATCCACACCGCCACGAAGAGCAGCAGCGCCGCGACCACGGCCTGGAGCGGGCCGAGCGTGACCTCGTAGCCGCCGAAGATCACGGTCAGGTTCTCGCCCGAGCCCGCGATGATGGTGATCGCGTATTCCAGCGCGACGACGACCGCGACGAAGACAAGAATCTTGATAAGGGTCCAGAGCATGATCTCGTCCTCAGTTCGTGTTCACGGCCGCGGCCAGACCGGGCAGGGCGGCATCGGCATCCACGCGGGCGCGCGCCTGGTCCGCCCATCCGCTGAGCTCGGCCTGCCCGTCTGCGGGCAGCGCGTCGAACTCGGCCAGCGCGGCGGCCAGATCGCCCTCCTCGACGGCGACCGTCATCCGCGACAGCACCGCGTCCGGATCGTCGCCCTCGCGCGCCTCCAGCGAGCGCACGCCGGTCTGGGTGCGCAGGAAGGCCATGAAGCGGTCGGCCGGATCGTCGGTCATGGTCGAGGTCAGCGATTCCTCCAGCGCCTCGCGGGCGGCCGGGGTGAAGCTTTCCTGCAGCTCGAGCACCGTCGGGATGCCCGTCGCGCCATTGTCGAGGATCACCGCCGGGACCTCGGTCACTTCCTGCAGCGCAGGCAGCGCGGTCTCGTAGGGGATGCCGGCGTTGAGTGCCGCGACCACCTGGGCCAGCGCCGCTTCGGCGACCGCCTGGTTGGCGCGCTCCTCGGCCGCGGCCTCGGCGGCGCGGGCGCGCTCCTCGGCGGCGGCGACCTGCGCGGCGGCCGCATCCTGGGCCGAGGCCAGATCCTTCTGCGCCTCTTCCTGCATCGCGGTCAGCTCGGCCGCGGAGGCGGCGGAGATGTCGGTCAGCCGGTCCTCGAGCTTGCCGGCATCCTCGCGCTGGCTGGCCAGCATCGTGCGCAGCTCCTCGAGCTGGCGCTCGTAGCTGTCGAAGGCCGCCTTGGCCGTGTCGGAGCTTTCCACCAGCGGGCGCTTCTCGACCGCGACCAGCCGTTGGTCGACCTCGGCCAGGCGCTCGTCGAGCCCGCCCAGCCGTTCGCCGAAGCTGCCCATCCGCGTGTCGACATTGGTCAGCGAGGTCGCCACCGTCTCCATCTGCGACTGCGCCGAGGACAGGAGCGTGGTGACATCCTCGAGATCGCCATGGACCACGTCCTGAAGCGAGGAAAGCTCGCCCGAGAGCGATTCCATCTGGCCCGAAACATCGCCGACCAGGCCCTCGATGCCGCCGGTGACATTGCCCACGGCGGTTTCGACGGAGCTGCTATTCTCGGTTTCCAGCTCGTCCAGCCGGGTCTTCAGCGCCTCGAGCTCGACCGCGACCGGGTCCTTGCCGACGCCGGTCATCGACAGCCAGTCGACCTTGACGAACTGCGCCGCGCCGAAGCCGACCAGCGCCGCCAGGACGCCGCCGAAGATCGTCGAGAAGACGCCGCCGCCATGGCGGCCGCTCTCGGCCGCGGCCGGAGCAGGCGCCGCGGCGGGCGCGGCAGGCCCTTCCGCGGCCGGCTCTTCCGGAGCCGGTTCCTCCCAGACGGGCGCTCTCTCTTCCGCGGGCTCTTCCGCGGGCGCGTCGGCGGCAGCCTCGGCAGCCGGCTCTTCCGGCGCATCCGCCGGGGTCTCCTGCGCGTCGAGGACAGGCTCCTCGACCGCGGCATCCGCCTCTTCCTTGGTCATGTCCGGCTCGGCCTGGACGCTGGAGGCGCCGCTCTCTTCCGTTCCATCCCCGGGAGGGGTCTCTGAGACGATCTCGGCATCCTCGACATCGCGCGGGGTGTCCGCGACGTCCTTTTCGGTTGCCTTGCCGTCGGCGGTCTCGTCCTGCCGCCCGCGCTTGTCATCCGTACTCAAAACTGCGTCCTCTCCCTGGAGCTGTCCGCCGGGGTCTGTCCCGAATTGCAACTTAGACCGGCGGCGTTCGATTTCTCAAGCACGCAAACTGGCGTCTTGCTTGGCAAGCAGGTCCAGCACGGCCCCGGAATCCGGACGCGCGGCCACGTCGAGTCTGGCGGCACTCTGCACAGGCAGGGCACCGGCGGCAGCAGGGCTGATTGCCGCAACAAAAAGATCGGCCGCCGCTCCGGAAAGAAGCGGCGCCAGGAGCCGTGCCGAGCGTGCCGAGAAAACCGGCAGCAGCACCGGACCGGGCTGCGCCAAGAGGCGCAGGGCGTCTGCGCAGGGCGGCGCCGGGGCCTGATCGTAGACCACCGCCTCGCCGATATCGAGCCCGGCCGCCGAGAGCGGCGCCGCCAGGGGCGCCGAGACATGGGCACCGCGCAGATGCAGGAGCCGCCCGCCGGGACGCTCGCGCAGGAGGAGCGCCATCAGCTCGGGCAGCGCCCCCTCGGCGGACCGCGCCGCCAGCCCGGCCGCCGCCGCCGCCGCCGCGGTGCGCCCGCCGACGCACCAGGCCGGCAGGCCCGGCGGCCAGCAGATCCCGGGCTGCACCGCCTGCGCCGAGGTCAGCACCACGCCCGCCACCCCCTCGAGCGAAGGCAGCTCCGCCCGCGGCACGATCTGCATCACCGGCGAGATCACCACCGGCCCCTCCCCCAGGCGCGCCTGCGCCTCGGCGGCGAAGCGGCGCGACTCGGGCGCGGGGCGGGTCAGGAGCAGCGGGGCATGGGGCACGGGACGCTCGGCAAGCTTGTGGCGGTCGGTCCCCGATGCTAGCTGCCGGATATGGAGAGAACAACGGGTCACGACCGGGCGCTGACGGTGCTCGGGATGGAAAGCAGCTGCGACGACACCGCGGCGGCGGTGCTGCGCCATGTGCCGGGCCGGCCGGCGGAGATCCTCGCCAATGTGGTGCTGGGCCAGGCGGCGCTGCACGCGCCCTTCGGTGGCGTCGTCCCCGAGCTTGCCGCCCGCGCCCATGCCGAGAAGATGGATCTGGCCGTCGAGGAAGCGCTCGGCACGGCCGGGCTGCCGCTCTCGGCGGTGGATCTGGTGGCGGTGACGGCCGGGCCCGGGCTGATCGGCGGCGTGCTGGCGGGCGTGATGTGCGCCAAGGGCATCGCCATGGGCGCGGGCCTGCCGCTGGTCGGCGTCAACCACCTGGCGGGCCATGCGCTGACGCCGCGGCTGACCGACGGGCTCGGCTTCCCCTACCTGATGCTGCTGGTCTCGGGCGGGCACTGCCAGTTCCTGGTGGCCGAGGGCCCCGACCGCTTCACCCGGCTCGGCGGCACGATCGACGACGCCCCCGGCGAGGCTTTCGACAAGACCGCGAAGCTGCTCGGGCTGGAACAGCCCGGGGGCCCCTCGGTGGAGCGCGAAGCCGCCAAGGGCGACCCGGCCCGGTTCCGCTTCCCGCGGCCGCTCCTCGACCGGCCCGGCTGCGACCTGAGCTTCTCGGGGCTGAAGACCGCGCTGATCCGCGCCCGCGACCAGGCGATGGCGGGCAAGGGCGGGCTGACGGTCGGCGACCGCGCCGATCTCTGCGCCGGCTTCCAGGCGGCGGTGGCCGACGTGCTGGCCGAGAAGTCCCGCCGCGCCCTGGCCGCCTGCGCCGAGCGCGGATTGCAGCTGACGGGCTTCGCCGTGGCCGGCGGCGTGGCAGCGAACCAGGCGCTGCGCGAGCGGCTGACCGCGGTCGCGGGCGGCATCCCCTTCCTCGCGCCGCCGTTGAAGCTCTGCACGGATAACGGCGCGATGATCGCCTGGGCAGGGCTGGAGCGGTTCCGCGCGGGCCAGGCCGACGGCATGGATCTGGCGGCGCGGCCGCGCTGGCCGCTGGACCAGCGCAGCCCGGCTCTGCTCGGCTCCGGCAAGAAGGGACCGAAAGCGTGATCGGCGTGATGGGCGGCGGCGCCTTCGGCAGCTCGCTGGCCATCACCCTGGCGCGCGCCGGGCAGGAGGTCGTGCTCTGGGCCCGCGATCCCGCCGCCATGGCCGCCCGCCGCGAGAGCCCGCGCCTGCCCGGCATCGCCTTCCCCGACGCGCTGCGCGTCACCGCCGCGCCGGGCGACCTGGCCGGGGCCGAGGCGATCCTGCTGGCCGTGCCGATGCAGGCGCTGGCCGGGCTGCTCGAGGCGCATCCCGGCCTCTGGCCCGGCCGGACGCTCGTCGCCTGCTGCAAGGGGATCGACCTGGCGAGGCTGACCGGCCCCTCGCACCTGATTTCCGAGCTCGCCCCCGGGGCCGTCCCGGCGGTGCTGACCGGCCCGAGCTTTGCCGCCGATATCGCAAGCGGCCTGCCGACCGCGCTGACCCTGGCCTGCGCCGGCGAGGACGCGGCGGGGCTGCAGGCGCTCCTGTCGACGCCGACGCTGCGGCTCTACCTGACCGACGACTTGGCCGGGGCCGAGCTTGGCGGCGCCTTGAAGAATGTCGTCGCCATCGCGGCCGGCGCGGTGATCGGCGCCGGGCTGGGCGACAGCGCCCGCGCCGCGATCATGACCCGCGGCTTTGCCGAGATGGCCCGCGCCGCGGCGCATCTGGGGGCCCGGCCCGAGACGCTGACCGGGCTTTCGGGCTTCGGCGACCTGGTGCTGACCTGCACCTCCGAGCAGTCGCGCAACTACCGCGCCGGGCTGGCGCTCGGCCGCGGCGCGGCGCCGGATCCGTCGATGACCGTCGAGGGCGCCGCCACCGCGCGCGCCATGGCGCGGCTGGCAGAGCGCGCCGGGCTCGATTTGCCGGTCACCCGCGCGGTCGCGCGGCTGGTCGACGGCGATCTTTCGGTGGCCGAGGCGCTGGCCGCGCTGATGGCCCGTCCGCTGCGGGAGGAATAGAGGATGAAACGCGCCATCGTCACCGGCGGGGCCGGGCTGATCGGCACCGCCATCTGCGAGCGGCTGCTGGCCGATGGCTGGGAGGTCGCGAGCCTCGATCTGGCCGACGGCCGGGCCGGCCGGCAGGTCCGCTGCGACATCTCCGACGAGGCCTCCGTCGCCGCCGCCTTCGACGCGCTCGGCTGGGACGAGATCGGCCTTGTCGTGAACAATGGCGGCAAGGTCGGCGCACAGACGCCCGATCTGGGCAAGACGACGCTGGAGGACTGGAACGGCATGATCGGCAGCCATCTGACCGGCGCCTTCCTGGTCAGCCGCGCGGCGCTGCCGCGCATGCAGGCGGGCGGCGCGATCGTGATGATGGCCTCGACCCGGGCGCTGATGTCCGAGGGGCACGACTTCGCCTATGCCGCGGCCAAGGGCGGGATGGTCTCGCTGGCCCAGGCCCTGGCGGTGCAGCTCGGCCCGCGGATCCGCGTGAATGCCATCGCCCCGGGCTGGATCACCGATGACCCGGACCTGAGCGAAAGCGACCATGCCCAGCACCCGGCGGGCCGCGCCGGCCGGCCGGACGACATCGCCGGGGCCGTGCTCTACCTCGCCACGGCGGGCTTCGTCACCGGCCAGACCCTCGCCGTCGATGGCGGGATGACGAAGAAGATGATCTACGAGGAGTGACGCTCCGCCGTTTCGGGGCGGGACATCCCGCGCGCAAAGCGGCTGCCGCACCGGGCGGGGACCATAGGACAGACGGCCCGCCGCGCCGCGCGACAGCAGCGCCCGAAAAGAGTCGCGCCGCCGGGACCGGGCAGTGCAGGCAGGCGGCCGGCGCCCTCCGCGACAGGCTCCGGTCTTCGCCGCCGCAGTCCCGCGCGGGGCCGTCCGGACATCGGCGGCGGAAAGGCTCGCGGGCATCGCAGCACGGCTCCGGCACGCACATGCCGGCCGCGGGCCTGTCGAGTTCGGGGAACATGCGCTGGCCCGGGCGCTGCGCGCCGGACGGCGCCGGCAGCGCATTCGATTGGCCCGGACCGCGGCTTTCCGCGCGAAAGCGCTGCCGGATATTCCCATCCGCGCCCGAAAGGCACTAGGTACGGGCGAACGCATAGAGGAGTCCGTTCCATGCCCTATACCCTGATCTGCCTGGACAAGCCCGGCGCGCTTGAGATCCGCAAGGCCAACCGCGACGCGCATCTGGCCTATATCGCCGAAACCGGCGCGGTCGAGCAGGCCGGCCCGTTCCTCGACCCCCAGGGGCAGATGATCGGCTCGCTGGTGATCCTGTCGGTGGAGACCGAGGAGCAGGCGGCCGAGTGGGCAGCCGGCGATCCCTATGCAAAGGCCGGTCTTTTCGACAGCGTGCAGGTCATGCACTGGAACCGCGTGATCGGCTGACCCGGCCCGCTCAGCCCGCCAGGAACGGCAGGCTGAGCCCGAAGGCCCCGGCCAGGAGCACGGCATTCAGGCCGAGGACCAGCACCGCGCCGGCCCCGGCCAGCGCCATCACCGGCGCCGACACGGCCAGCTCGCCCATCACGTCGCGGCGCGACACGAAATAGAGAAGCGCCAGCATCGGCACCGGCAGCGCGATCGACAGCACCACCTGGCTCATCACCAGCGCCTGGGTCGCGTTCACCCCCGCCAGCACCACCGCGAAGGCCGGCACCATGGTCACGGCGCGGCGCAGCCAGATCGGCACCCGCACCCGCAGGAAGCCCTGCATGATCATCTGCCCGGCCATCGTCCCCACCACCGAGCTGGAGACGCCCGAGGCGATCAGCGAGACCAGGAAGGCCGCCGCCGCCGCCCCGCCCAGGAGCGGCGTCAGCGTGTGGTAGGCAGTCTCGATCTCGGCCACTTCGGAATGGCCGCGATGGAAGGCGCTGGCCGCCATGATGACCATCGCCACGTTGATCATCCCCGCCACGGCCAGGGCCAGAACGACCTCGGTATTGGAATAGGAGACCAGCCGCCGCCGCTCGGCCGCGTTCCTCGGACGGGCGCGGGCCTGCGTCAGGCCGGAATGCAGGTAGATCGCATGCGGCATCACGGTCGCGCCGATGATGCCCACCGCGATGGTCAGCGCCATGGCGTCCGGCAGGGCCGGCGTCGCCATCCCCGCCCCGGCCGCCGCCCAGTCGACCGGCGCGATCAGCATCTCGGCCAGGTAGCACAGGCCGATCACCCCTACCATGGCGCCGATGATCAGCTCCATCGGGCGGAAGCCCCGCCCCTCGAACATCAGGAGCCCGTAGGTCACGATCGCCGTCACCGCCATCCCCGCCAGCAGCGGCAGCCCGAAGAGCAGCGACAGGCCGATCGCGCCGCCGAGGAATTCCGCCAGGTCGGTGGCCATCGCCGCCACTTCGCTGACCGCCCACATCCCCCAGACCAGCGGCCGGGGAAAGCGGTCGCGCGACAGCTCCGCCAGGTTGCGGCCGGTGACGATGCCGAGCCGCGCCGAGAGCCCCTGGAACAGCATCGCGATCAGGTTGGCCATCAGCACCACCCAGAGCAGCTGGTAGCCGTAGCCCGCCCCCGCCTGGATGTTGGTGGCGTAGTTTCCGGGGTCCATATAGGCGACCGAGGCCACCACCGCCGGGCCCGCGAAAAGCAGGCGGCCGCGCAATCCGCGGGATTCTCCTGAAAGAAAGGAATTGATTCCGGCCCGTGTCCGGTCCGTGAGACTCTGCATGACTCGCACTGCCTTGCGCCAATTGGCTGGGTTCTACTTGCGAGGGAGTTGCAATTGAAATCCGCTCTCCCTGTCTTTCACGCAGGTTTGACACAAGCGCACGCCGCCCGGCAACCGGCGCACGGACGCAGGCCGGACCAGGACCGGGCGGACGGCGCGGCAGGCGATGGCCCGGCGCAGCAGGGTCAGGTGGCGAGGCCGCCCATCTCGCAGATGATGCGCCATTCCTCTTCGGTCACCGGCTGCACCGAGAGGCGGGAGTTCTTCACCAGCACCATTTCCGACAGGCGCGGATCGGCCTTGATCTGCTCCAGCGTGACCGGGCTCGGAAGCGTCTCCAGCGCGCGGATGTCCACGCATTCCCAGCGGGCGTCGTCGGTGGTGCTGTCGGGATGCGCCTCGGCGCAGACCTCCACGATGCCGACCGCCGCCTTCTCCTTCTGCGAGAGATAGAAGAGGCCGCGGTCGCCGAGCGCCATCTCCCGCATGAAGTTGCGCGCCTGGTAGTTGCGCACCCCGTTCCATTCCTCGCCGGCATCGCCCTTGCCGAGCTGGTCCTCCCAGGACCAGGTGGAGGCTTCGGATTTGAACAGCCAGTAGCGCATCGGACACTCACCAGTTTCGGGGGGACAGTCCCTGCCCGCCATGGACCGGGCCGGCCCGGCACGGAGTCCCGCGCCGGCCTGCCCGCTGCAGATGGCCCCAAGATGTCGCGAACGCGGCGGCCATGGTCAAGGGGCTTGAACCGCGCGGGCGCGGTCCCGCCGACAGAACGGAGCAGCCCGCGATCTGCGCCGCACCGGGGCCGCCCAAGCTGGCCGGAGCTGGCCGGGCCGGATCTCCGGCGGAAAATGTCCCGATTTTCGCCTAAATCATGGGCAATTCTTCCTTGCCCGGACCGATTGCGGCGGCTGAATGCGTCCCCGGCGCTTTGCCACCGGCAATCCCGGCTTATCCTCGAGCCCATATAACAGGGAATGCAGGAGTCTCCGCATGGCTAGTCCGGATGCAACATCAGGGGGCGGCCGCATGTCGCTCACTGCGAAGATACTGATCGCCATGGCAAGCGGGATCGTCGTCGGGCTGATCCTGAATGCCGTCGATCTCGGCTTCCTCAACAGCCTGCTCGTCAACGGGCTGTTCACCATGGTCGGCACGATCTTCATGAACGCGCTGAAGATGCTGGTCGTGCCGCTGGTCATCTTCTCGCTGATCTGCGGCGTCGCCGGGATCGGCGACATCTCGGCGCTCGGCCGCGTGGGCGGCAAGTCGCTGGTCCTCTACATCGCCACCACGGCGCTGGCCATCATGATGGCCATCGGCATCTCGCTGATCATCGGGCCCGGCAGCGGCTTCGAGATGGCGGGCGTCGAGGCCGGCTCGGTCGCGGGCAAGGAGGCCCCCTCCGCGTGGAACGTGATCGCCGACATCGTGCCCTCGAACCCGATCGCGGCAGCGGCCAACGGCCAGATGCTGCAGATCATCTTCTACGTCATCGTGCTGGCGGTCGCCGCGCTGATGCTGGGCGACATCTCGAAACCGTTCCTCGAAGCCTGCGAATTCATGAACGAGCTGATGATGAAAATCGTCGAGATCGTCATGCATTTCGCCCCCTACGGCGTGTTCTGCCTGATCGCCAAGGTCTTCGCCCAGGAGGGTCTGGTCGTCTTCCTGCCGGTGCTGGGCTATGTCTCGTCGCTGGTGCTGGCGCTGCTGCTGCACTGCTTCGTGGTGCTGATGATCATCTTCAAGGTCTTCACCGGGCTCAGCCCCGTGACCTTCCTGAAGAAGATGTGGCCGACCCAGGTCTTCGCCTTCTCCACCGCCTCCTCCTCGGCGACGATCCCGGTCAACTACCAGGGCGTGACCGAGAAGATGGGCGCCGATCCCTCGGTCGCCTCCTTCACCATCCCCTTCGGCGCCACCATCAACATGGACGGCACCGCGATCATGCAGGGCGTGGCGACGGTCTTCATCGCCAATGTCTACGGCGTCGATCTAGGCGTCTCGGGCTACCTGACGGTGATCGGCATGGCCGTGCTGGCCTCGATCGGCACGGCCGGCGTGCCCGGCGTCGGCATGGTGATGCTGACCATGGTGCTCAGCCAGGTCGGGCTGCCGCTTGACGGGATCGCGATCATCCTCGGCGTCGACCGGCTGATGGACATGCTGCGCACCGCGGTGAACGTGACCGGCGACGCGATGGTGACGGTGCTGGTCGCCAAGACGGAGGGCAAGCTCGACCTCGCGACCTTCGCCAATCCGGATGCCGGCGCGGAGAGCGAGCACGGGCTCGACATCGACCCGGAGACCGAGAAGCGCCTGGCCGATGCCGTCCATGCGGCCGAGCACCGGCCCGCGGAATAGGCCCGGGGCAAGGCCCGGAAACGCGAAGAGGGTTCCGGTCAGCCGGAACCCTCTCTTCCACCCCGGACACACCCCTGTCCGTGATACCTGTCGGCGCAAGGTGCGCCTGTGTCAGATGACCCTACAGGAAAACGCCCATTTCCCAAAGCGCGTAATCCCTAAAAATCAGGCACTTGTCTTAGGGGGCTGTCAAGAACCCCGCGCCGGGCGCTCAGTGCCCGCCGCGCAGCCGCGCCACCAGATGGCCGAGCGGCACGAGGCAGAAGCCGATGGCGAGCCCCAGCACCGACGAGGCCGCCGCAGCCGCCAGCCAGCCGATGAAGGGCACGGCATGGCCTGCGGCCTCCTGCAGGTGGTGCACCATCTCCGCGGGCGCGTGCAGCCCCAGCTCTTCCGAGCCGTGCAGCAGGATGCCGCCGCCGACCCAGAGCATCGCCACCATGCCGATCTTGGCCAGCGCGAAAAGCACCCAGGGCATCGCCCGGACCAGCCAGCGGCCGAAGCGCTGCACCGCCTGCGAGCCGCTGTTCTCCGCCAGGTGCAGCCCGATATCGTCGGCCTTCACGATCAGCGCCACGGCGCCGTAGACCCCGGCGGTGATCGCGATGCCGACCGCGGCCAGCACGATCGCCTGCTCCCAGAGCGGCGAGTCGGGCAGCGAGCTGAGCGAGATCGCCATGATTTCCGCCGAGAGGATCAGGTCGGTCTTGATCGCCGAATTGACCCGCACCTTCTCCAGATCGGCCCCCGGCGCCACGCCCGGCGCGCTGGCATCCTCCTTGTGCGGGCGGATCATCTCCAGCACCTTCTCGGCGCCCTCGAAGCACAGGAAGAGCCCGCCGGCCATCAGGATCGGCGTGATCGCCCAGGGCGCGAACTGGCTCAAGAGCAGCGCGCCGGGCAGCAGGATCACCAGCTTGTTGAAGACCGAGCCCTTGGCGATCTTCCAGACGATGGGGATCTCGCGCGCCGGCGAGAAGCCCATGACGAAGCGCGGCGCCACCGCGGCGTCGTCGATCACCACCCCGGCCGCCTTCGACCCGGCCTTGGCGGTCATCCCCGCCACGTCATCGACCGAGGCAGCCGCCGTCTTCGCGATCAGCGCCACGTCATCCAAGAGCGCCAGCAATCCCGAACTCATGAATATATCCCTTGCAGATGGCCCGAGCCGCCGCGCCGCCAGAGGGCGCGGCCGGGCTCAGGACCGGATCCAGTCTTCCAGTTCACCGACTGTCATCGCGCCGGGCGCCGCCTTGTTCCCGGCAAGCCGCGCCCCGAGCCGCGACAGCGCGGCATTCACCGGCGCCTCGAGCCCGCCCTGCCGTGCCAGCATCGCGATCTCGCCGTTGAGAAAGGCGGTCTCCAGCTGCGCGGCGCCGCGCGCCAGGCTCTGCGTGGTCGAGGTGCCGGCCCGGGGCGCGCCCGCGATCGTGCCGCGGCGGATCTGTTCGCGGCGGGGGTCGTCCTCGTCGATGGTGCGCCAGCTCAGGCCGAGCGCGCGGTAGACCGTCTCGGCCTCTTCCCGCGCCGCCTTGCGGATGGCGCCGTCCTGGGCGTCGGGCCCGACCGCCGCATCGATGACATTGGAGAGGTTCAGGAGCAGCTTGCCCCGCTTCCAGGTCATCACGTCCTCCGACGGGCTGCAGGCGACATTGCCGGCCTCCAGCGCCTCGGCCAGGCGCGCGTCATCGGCATCGCTGCCGCCCGGCCAGCAGCCGATATCGAACATGCCGAAGCGCGGCTCGACGAAGGTGCGGACATGGCCCGGGGCGACCATGGCGCAGGGCATCATCACGTTGACGCCGTGGATGTTGGGGAAGTAGCGCGCGGCCAGCGGCTCGTTGGCCAGGCTGTTCTGCGTGCAGTAGACCGGCTGGCCGCCGAGCCCGGCCAGCGCCAGACGCTCCAGCGCGGCGCCGCTGTCCTGGGTCTTCACGGCCAGCAGGATGATGTCATCCGCGCCGAGCTCCAGCTCGCGGGGATCGGCGACGCAGGGGATGCGCGCCTCGATCCGCTCCGCCGGGCTTTCCAGCAGGAGCGGCCCCGATTGCAGCGCCGCAAGCTGGGCGCCGCGGGCGATGCCGGTCACGGGCACGCCTGCCCGCGCCAGCCCCGCCGCGACGGTGCCGCCCACGGCACCAAGTCCGTAGACGACGATCCGCATGTCAGTAGCGGTAGTGCTCGGGCTTGAACGGGCCTTCCGGCGCGACGCCGATATAGGCCGCCTGCTCTGCCGTCAGCTTGGTCAGCTTGGCGCCGACCTTCGCCAGATGCAGCGCCGCGACCTTCTCGTCGAGATGCTTCGGCAGGACATAGACCTCGTTGCCATAGGCGTCGCCGCGGGTGAAGAGCTCGATCTGCGCCAGCACCTGGTTGGTGAAGGAGGCCGACATCACGAAGGACGGGTGGCCGGTGGCGTTGCCGAGGTTCAGCAGGCGGCCTTCGGACAGCAGGATGATGCGGCTGCCCGAGGGCATCTCGATCATGTCCACCTGTTCCTTGATGTTGGTCCACTTGTGGTTCTTCAGCGCCGCGACCTGGATCTCGTTGTCGAAGTGGCCGATATTGCCGACGATCGCCATGTCCTTCATCGCGCGCATATGCTCGATGCGGATGATGTCCTTGTTGCCGGTCGTGGTGATGAAGATGTCGGCGCTGTCGACCACATCCTCGAGCAGCACGACCTCGAACCCGTCCATCGCCGCCTGCAGCGCGCAGATCGGGTCGGCTTCGGTGATCTTGACGCGCGCGCCCGCGCCGCGCAGCGAAGCGGCAGAGCCCTTGCCCACGTCGCCATAGCCGCAGACCACGGCGACCTTGCCGGCCATCATCGTGTCGGTGGCGCGGCGGATGCCGTCGACCAGCGATTCCTTGCAGCCGTACTTGTTGTCGAATTTCGACTTGGTCACGCTGTCATTGACGTTGATCGCCGGGAAGGGCAGCTGGCCCTTCTTCTGCAGCTCGTAGAGACGGTGCACGCCGGTGGTGGTCTCTTCCGAGACGCCCTGGATCTGCTCGCGCATCTTGGTGAACCAGCCCGGGGAGGCCTCCATCCGCTTGGCGATCTGCGCCTTGATGACGGCTTCCTCTTCGGAGCCCGGCACCGGGATGATGTCCTCGCCGGCTTCGGCGCGGGCGCCGAGCAGGATGTAGAGCGTGGCGTCGCCGCCATCGTCGAGGATCATGTTCGGGCCCTCGGGGAACATGAAGGACTTGTCGAGATAGTCCCAGTGCTCTTCCAGCGTCTGGCCCTTGACCGCGAAGACCGGCACGCCGGCTTCGGCGATCGCCGCCGCGGCGTGGTCCTGGGTCGAGAAGATGTTGCACGAGGCCCAGCGGACATCCGCGCCGAGCGCCACCAGCGTCTCGATCAGCACGCCGGTCTGGATGGTCATGTGCAGGGAGCCGACGATGCGCGCGCCGGCAAGCGGCTTGGCTTCGCCGTATTCCTCGCGCAGCGCCATCAGGCCGGGCATCTCTGTTTCGGCAATGTCGAGTTCCTTGCGGCCGAAACCGGCGAGGCTAATGTCCTTGACGACGTAATCCTGCGACATGGGAGGCGCTCCTAAACGGTCTTGAGTCCCAAGCCACCTAGCATCTGGCCCCCTGCACGGCAATGCGCCTGAGCCGCCCGGGCGGCGCAGGCCGCAGGGCGTCCGTCAATTCGACGCGCTGAGCATCCCGGCGCCGCCATCCGTCCAGTCTTCGCCCTGGTCGAGCACGCAGGACATGCCGGTCTTGCCGTCATAGTCGACAAGCGCCCAGACGCCGGTATCGGACGAGGCCCAGATGACCGACTCCTCGGTCGAGGTCCAGCTGACGGGGCTGAGCTGGTACCAGTCGATCAGCGCCGCCTCCATTTCGTCGCTTTTCATGCAGATCACGTCGGCAGTGGCCATGGAGGCCGGGACAGCAAGCAGTGTCGCGAGGGTCAGGATTGCGGGTTTCATGTTTGGCTCCTTCGTGGGATGAAACCCTCGGGCGGGGCCGAAGTTCCCTGCGGAGCGGCAAGTTCGGGCGGAAAGCATGGCGAAACAGGCAAGGGCATGGCAGCGCATGCTGTCGGGGCGCAGGCTCGACCTGCTGGATCCGACGCCCTTCGACATCGAGGTCGAGGACATCGCCCACGGCCTGGCCTTCGTCGCGCGCTGGAACGGCCAGACGCTGGGCGACTATCCCTATTCGGTGGCCGAGCACTCGCTGCTGGTCGAGGCGATCTACGCCCGGATCTCGCCCGAGGCGCCGGCCCGCTGGCGTCTGGCCGCGCTGCTGCATGACGCGCCCGAATACGTGATCGGCGACATGATCTCGCCGGTGAAGGCGGCGATCGGCCCGGATTACGGCGAGCTCGACCAGAGGCTCACCGCGGCGATCCACCTGCGCTTCGGCCTGCCCGCGACCCTGCCCAAGCCGGTCAAGGCGGCGATCAAGCGGGCCGACAATGTCTCCGCCTGGATGGAGGCGACGCAGATCGCCGGCTTTTCCGAGGAGGAGGCGTCGAAATTCTTCGGCCGGCCCCGTCCGGAGCTGACGGACCGGTTCGAGGTGCGGCTGCGCCCGCCGCTCGAGGCCCGCGAGGACTACACCGCCCGCCATGCCGCGCTGATGGCCGCAATGTGATCCGCTGCGGCAGCAAGGCTGATGCCGCAGCGCAGCATTCCGTGTTAGGAAGATCCCGTCCCCAAAGCGTGAGTCGTGCGATGAGCGAAACCGTGACGCGAATGGCCCCCGGCGAGGCCATGCAAGAAGAGGCCCTGCAGGGCTGGGCCATGACCCGGACCGATCCCGTGGCCGGGCCCGAGCGGCCCTTCGACCTGCTATTCGTCCATGGCATGGCCTCGGGCGGCTGGATCTGGGACCGCCCCTGGCTGGAGCGCTTTGCCAAGGCCGGCTACCGGTCCTGGACGATCACCCTGCCCGGCCGCAAGACCGGCGGCTCCATCGCCACCAATCCCGACGTGCTCGACACCGTGCTGAGCCTCGCCTTCGAGAAGGGCGACACCCGCGCGGCGCTCGGCCTACTGGCGCAGTCCTTCCCCGGCATGCCCGCGCTCGACGGGCCGACGCTCGACGATTTCAGCGACGCGATCGCCACCAGCCTGGACCAGATCGGCCGGCCCGCCGCCGTGGTGGCCCATTCGCTGGGCGGCGCGGCGACCCAGAACCTGATGCGCCGCGGCAGGCGGCCCGAGGCGACGGTGCTGCTGGCCTCGGTGCCGCCCTACGGGCTCTGGCGCGCCTCGATGGAGATGGCCTGGCTCAATCCCGAGCTCTACATGGCGCTGATGGATTTCTCGATGGCCGGGCTCAATCCGGGCAATATCGGGGTAATGCGCCACAACCTCTTCCCGCGGGGCATCTCGGACCGCGATTTCGGCGAGCTGGTGCCGAAGATGACCGACGAGAGCCTGCGCGCGATGACCCAGGCGCTCGGCTTCCCGCCCTTCGCGCCGCTGCCCGGACCGCAATCCGACGTGCTGGTGATCGGCGGCGAGCTCGACCGCATGGTGCCCGTGCCCGATGCCTACGGCACCGCCTTCTACTATGGCGGCATCCCGCGGATCATCCCCGGCGCGGGCCATGTGCTGATGATGGGCGAGCCGGCTCCGGCGGTGATCTCCGAGATCCTCGGCTTCCTCGACACCCGCCAGGGCTGAGCCGGCCCCGGGCGCTGGCACAGCGGCCCGCCTGCATATGGCGCGCGCCCCGGACGCGGGCGCTCTGCACGTCTGGCGGGAAGGCGGGAAGGCGGGAAGGCGGGAAGGCGGGAAGGCGGGAAGGCGGGAAGGCGGGAAGGCGGGAAGGCGGGAAGGCGGGAAGGCTCGCCCAGGCATCCGTTCAGCGCAACCCCTGGCATTCCGCCCTGTTCAGCAGCACCCACCCGCCGGAAGCCGGGCCCCGGCCGGAAAAGGAAAGCCCCGGACCCGGTAGCGATCCGGTCCGGGGTAGTCGAAATGCTGGTTCCGGGGCACTTTTTGCACCCCTGCATCGGAAAGCGGGACGGCCAGGCGGGTTTTCCGCTTGTCCCGGCATCCGTGGGCGCGTTTTGCGCCCGATTACTTCCGTGCCAGTTCCGGCACCCCGAGTCGTACACATTTTAGGTAAACTCGAGGTTAACCGTAATTGAACCGGCAGCGCGGCGCTCAGCCCCGCTGCATCATCGACGGTGCGTTGAAGGCCTTGGAATAGGGGATCGCGACCTCGAGGAAGGCGTTGTAGCTTTCCATGCACTTGGCGAAATCCGGGTTCGCAGCGGCCTGCTCGTCCATGACCTCCTTCACCGCGCCGCGCAGCGCGTCGAGCACCTCCGGCGGGAAGGTCTTGAACTCGACACCGGCCTCCTGCAGCTGCTTGAAGGCGATGGCGTTGTAGTACTCGAACTGGCCGATATTCTGCGACAGCGCGCCATCGGCGGCCGAGCGCAGGATTGCCTGCAGGTCCGGGGTCAGGGTATCCCAGGCGTCCTTGTTCACGACGACTTCCAGACCGGCGCCCGGCTCGTGGAAGGCCGGCGCGTAGCAGATATTCGCCACCTTGTTCAGGCCGAAGGCCTGGTCGAGCATCGGGCCGACCCATTCGGCGGCGTCGATCGCGCCCGACTGGAAGGCCGGGAAGATCTCGGTGGGCGGCATCAGCACCGCGTTCACGCCGAGCTTGCGCATCGCCTCGCCGCCGAGGCCTGCGATCCGCATGTTCAGGCCAGAGAGATCGGCGACCGTGCTGATCTCCTTCTTGAACCAGCCCGCCGCCTGCACGGTCGAGTTGCCCGAGAAGAGCGGCATCAGGTTCCGCTGGGCGTAGATTTCCTCGAAGAGCTCCTGGCCGCCGCCATAGTTCATCCAGCCCGACATCTCGCCCGCGGTCATGCCGAAGGGAATGGTGGTGAAGAAATGCAGCGCCGAGTTCTTGCCGGCATTGTAGTAGGGGGTGGAATGGCCGATCTCGGCCGTGCCCTGCTGCACCGCGTCCTCGACCGCGAAGGCCGGGACCAGCTCGCCGGCCGAGAACAGCTTCAGCTTCAGCTTGCCGTCCGCCATGGCGTTGACGCGCTCGACGAAATTGACCGCATTGGTGCCCACCCCCGGCGCCTGCGCCGGAAAGGAGGTCGGGCATTTCCACTCGATCACGCCCTGCGCAATGGCCGGAGCGGCAAGCGCGGCGGCCGGGGCGGCCACGGCCCCGGTCTTCAGGAAATCACGGCGTTTCATTCAGTCTCTCCCTTCGGGGGCCCGTGGCCCCTCTTCCGTATCAGCCAAACAGCATATCCGGCAGCCAGGTCGCAAGATCGGGCCACAGGAAAACAATCGCCAGCGTCACCAGCTGGATCAGCACGAAGGGGATCACCGAGCGGTAGATCGCCCCTGTCGAAATGTCCGCGGGCGCCACCGAGCGGTAGTAGAACAGCGCGAAGCCGAAGGGCGGCGTCAGGAAGGAGGTCTGCAGGTTCAGCGCGATCAGCACGGCGAACCAGACCGGATCCACGTCCTGCAGGATGATCGGCCCGACCAGCGGCACGACGATGAAGACGATCTCGACGAATTCCAGCACGAAGCCCATGACGAAGATGATCGCCAGCGTGATCAAGAGCATGGTGCGGTGGTCGCCCGGCAGCCCGGTCAGCATCTCGTGCACCCAGACATCGCCCTCGAAGCCGCGGAAGACCAGGGACAGCATGGAGGCGGCGAGGATGATGCCGAAGATCATCGCCGAGACCTTCACGGTTTCATACAGCGCCGCCGCCATCACGCCGGCCCGCCAGAGCGCGATCACCGCGATGACAAGCCCGAGGACGAGGAGCACCGTCAGCCCCAGCGCCAGCATCGCGCCCGGCCCCATCGCCACGGTGGCGGCGCTCAGATCGACCCGGCCGACGCCTGCGAGGCGCAGCGCCACCAGGCCGAAGCCGACCGCCGCGGTCAGCGACATGGCGATGCGCAGCCAGGCCGGGGTCAGCCGCTGGGTCAGCGCCGCCTCGGGCACGACGCCGGGCATCACCTCGTCGTCGCCCGCGGCGCGCACCCGCGCGGCGGTGATCAGGATGGTGCCCGCGACGCCGATTGCCGCCGCCTCGGTCGGCGTGGCGACGCCCGCGAGGACCGAACCCAGCACCGAGAGGATCAGCAGGATCGGCGGCACGATCTCGCGCAGCACATCGGCAAGCGAGGAGTCGGGCATCGGCTCGGAGGAGGCCGGCGCCTCGTGCTTCCACAGGATGCCGACGGCATAGACCCCGTAGAGCGCGACCAGCACCAGCCCCGGGAGCAGCGCGCCGGCGAAGAGATCGCCCACCGTGACCGCGTCGGGCGCGAAGTTCCCCGCCCGCTGCTGCGCGTCGAGATAGGCATTCGCCACCTGGTCGCCCAGGAGGATCAGCACGATCGAGGGCGGGATGATCTGGCCCAGCGTCCCCGCCGCGCAGATCAGGCCGCTGGCGGTGCCGTCCGGCACGCCGACGCGGCGCATCGCCGGCAGCGAGATCAGCCCCAGCATCACGATGGTTGCGCCGATGATCCCCGTCGAGGCCGCGATCAGCGTCGAGATCATCAGCACTGCCGCCACCAGCGCCCGCGGCGAGCCGCCGAGAAGGCGGCCGACCTGCATCAGCATGCGCTCGGCGACGCGGGATTTCTCCAGCAGGATCCCCATCAGCACGAAGAGCGGCACGGCAAGCAGCAGCGAGTTCGACATCACCCCGAAGGCGCGCTGCGGATAGGCCTGCAGGTAGCTCAGGTCGAAGCCGCCGAAGGGCGCCGCGATGAAGGCCAGCAGCACCGGCACGCCGGCCAGCACCAGCATCACCGGGATGCCCGAGAGGATGCCCCCCAGCAGCGAGAGGCCGAAGACGATCAGCCAGGCATGCTCAATCATGGCGCACCGCCAGGGCCGCCAGGCCTTGCAGGATCATCAGCACGCAGGCCAGCGGCAGCATCGACTTGACGATGAAGAAGCCGGGCAGACCGCCGGTCTCCTTCGAGCCTTCCATGATCGACCAGCTGAAGGCCACGTCCGGCCAGACCCACCAGAGCGTCAGCCCGAAGAACGGCAGCAGCAGCGCGAGGATTCCCGCGATGTCGAAGCGGCGCTGCCATTTCGGCGACTGCCCGGCGCGGAACACGTCGACGCGGACATGGCCGTCCTCGGCGAAGGCGACCGGCAGGCCCAGCACCACGAGCGCGGCAAAGGAATAGGCGACGGCATCCTGCAGCTCGATGAAGCCGATGCCGAAGACATAGCGCAGGATCACCACTGCAAGCTGTCCCAGCACGATCAATACAAGCAGGCCCTGGCAGAGCAGCCCGGTTACCCGGTGCAGGCTCAGGGCAATCCGGTTCACCATCTCGCCGTTCCTTTTCAAGTCATGGCGCCCCATGCCCAAAATGCCGCGGATCCGCAAGGCTGACCCGCCGTTGCGGGCAATTTCCGGTCGTTCAGCGTGGCACGGGAAGCCCGCTCGGCACCATCCCGGGCACGCCGAGCCGGCCCGCGAGCCCCGCCGGATCGGTCAGCGCGGCGAGAAAGGCGAGGATCTGCGCCACCTCCGCGTCGCTCAGCGCGACCGGGGCGAGCTCGCTGGCCGCCGCGATCCGCGCCATTTCCGGCGGATCGGCCAGCACCATGTGGTCGCGCGCCCCCGGCAGATGCGGCAGCCGCGCCTGCGACAGGTCATAGGCCCCGAGCGCCGCCACCGGATCCAGATGGTGCCGCACCACCGCCTCGAGCGAGGCATAGGCGCCGTCATGGCCATAGGGCGCGGTCTCGGTGACATTGCGCAGCGACGGCGTGCGGAAGCGGTAGGCGTCCTCTGCCGCGCCGGTCACGCGCTGGCGCCCCTCGTCGCGGAAGCCGCTCTCGAACCGCGCCGCCTTGCCCGGGCCGATCTGCGGCATGGCGATGGCATGGAAGGCCTGGTCGGTCTGGAACCGTCCCGAATGGCAGGCGTCGCAGCCGGCCTTGCCGTAGAACAGCTGCCGCCCCGCCTCGGCCGCGGACGGCAAGGGCGTGCCGGCGAGGAACCCGATGGGGTGGATGGCTCCTGCTCCAACCGGCGTCGCAATGCGCCATAGTGCAGTTGTCGTGACTGCTATGAGAGGAGCCACCCAATG